>JANMGQ010000176.1:0-34251 GCA_031374735.1 Hyphomicrobiaceae bacterium
GGTGGCTCGTTGGCCCTCATGCACGTCCCGACCGGTCTGTTCGTTCAGGGCGACTACATGAAGAACAGCAGCACCGGTGCGGGTGTTGCTGCTGCCGCGAACAACCTGACGAACTACGCGGGTACACGTGATGCGACCCGCTGGCTCGTCCAGGGTGGTATCTCGCAGAACTGGTTCGGCATCGGCAAGACCGCACTCTACCTTGAGTACGGAAAAGCCGCTGGTTGGCAGGACGCGCGCGCTCTCAATGCTGTGGCCGCTGGCGATAGCGTGACCTGGTACGGCCTGGGCATGGTGCAGACAGTTGATGCAGCTGCCATGGACCTGTACCTCGGCTGGCGCAACTTCACTGCCAAGAACGCTTGCGTCACTGCAGTCACCGCGGCTGCGACGGCTGCATGCGTCACGGGTGCTACCAAAGATATCGATGTGGTTATGGCTGGTGCGCGCATCCGCTTCTGATCGCAACGAGACGACAAGCGAAAGAGCCGCCACACTGGCGGCTCTTTTGCGTTTTACGAGCAGCTAACTCGGGAGATGGGAATGTCGATGCGTCTCACTATTGCAAGCGTGTTGGTGATCTGCTCGGCACTGCCGGCATGGGCGGAGTCAATGTCGAACCAATCCGCCCCCTATGCCGCACCGCCACAGTCACAGCAGGGGCGCGGGCGGCCTCCAGAACTCGCGTCCGTATGCCAGACGCCCCGATTTTCGTGCGTCATGCCGCGCCCCTTTGCACGTGGCTACGACTGTCAGTGCGTGACGCGCTCGGGCGCAAGGGTGTTGGGCTTCATCCGATAAGGACAATGCCGCCCCTCACCGGGCGGCTCTTTTGCTATATGGCGCAAGCTCTTGCCGCGCTCCGCACGGCTTGCGAGAGGCGTTCCGCCCCTCCCGCTCCCCCGACCGGGCTGCGCCCTGGACCCACCGGGACAGCATTGCCATCGTTGAAGCAGACAGCCGACGCGTAGCGCGAAAAATGACAGACTGGACAACATGACCGTCTCTGTTAGTCTAGCGGCATGCAGGAAACGTTTCCCATCGTCGTTGAAGCCAGCATCGGCGCTGACGGGACGATTACACCGTTGTCGCCAATCAACATTGATCGCACACGCCGTGCCCTTGTGACAGTTTTGGATGAGGCACCGCATATGCCAGTGGATCATCCGGTTCACTTGAGTTCAGCGTCACTCGCCCGAGATTGGGACAGGCCGGAGGAAGACGCTGCATGGTCCCATCTACAGCCGGTGCCGTCGTCCTGATCCGCTTCCCCTTCTCCGACCTTTCAGCCGCAAAACTCAGGCCAGCCATTGTGCTTGCCGATGCCGGGAACGGAGATTGGCTACTTTGTCAGGTCACAAGCAATCCCTACGCCGACCCCACGGCGATCAAACTGGACGCACTGGATTTCCTGGCGGGCTCACTCAGGCAAACAAGTTTTGCGCGCCCAGCCAAACTGTTCACCGCCTATGCGACATTGATCACGGCTGAAGTCGCGGTTCTCACACCGTTAGCGCGCCAACGGATTGTCGCTGCCGTCTCAGAGATCCTTGCCGCAGGTACCGTCTAAGGACACGCTCAACGATAAGCGCTCCTTTTTCGCGTCGGTGTCCCGGAATTTTCGACGCGCCCCACGCGTCGGAAATATCCGGGATCTTCACCTGCGCAATAGGATGCGACTGAGCCAAGTCTTCGGCAGGTCAATATCCCGGATATTCGATCAGCGCTGAACGCGGAGCAGGCTCAGTCCCTCGCGGAAATGGCTCAATCTATGTCAGGCCAGTTCATGACCGGTGGGATGCGCCAACTTTCAGATCGCGAAATTCAGCTCGTGGTCCAGTCCAAGGCTGATTTTGCTGAGGGACGAACTGTTACTCTTGAACAATCCCGCGCTCGCACGGATGCCCTGTTCGCGCGCCATCGTGCGAACAATCCATGACAACAGTTCGCCTTTCGAAAACCTACGATGACGAACTTGAAAAGCTCCTGCAGCAGGGCCTCGCCCACTACAGCGTCGGCTTGGTTAAAAGCAAACGCGATCACGTTGAGCGCACAATGCGCACATTTCTTGCAGTTCAATAGTCGGCGATCGGTCCTGGAAATGCTCCTGATGCGGCCATCATGGCCCACGCAAGCAAGCACGGTTTTTGACCTGACATGCCGCGCACTGTGCGGCTGGCGAGAGGCGTTCCGCCCCTCCCGCTGACCCGAAACAAATCTCGTTATCCGGAGTGACCTCGACCTCCCGACTGAGCGAAGTTGGCGCAACCACGTCGCGTGGTGACGATCCCGGCCTGGCCCAAGACGTTCGACTTGCGTGTTCGCTGACGCTAGATTAGAGGCAACATGTTGACGTAAACGTCAAGGATCACCCCCATGTCCCCCGCCATGTCCCTCCCCCCGACACTCCATGACTGGCGCTTTTCCATCGACCAGGAGAAAATCGCCTGGGCCATCCTCGATCGCCCAGGTGAGAGCCAGAACTCGCTCTCGCCTGGGCCATCCTCGATCGCCAAGGTGAGAGCCAGAACTCGCTCTCGCGCCGTGTTCTCGAAGAGCTGGGTGAGATCGTCAAAGCGGTTGCGGCCGGCGCCAAGGACAAGAGCATCCGCGGCCTCGCGATCCTGTCGGGCAAAGACAAGGGCTACATCGTCGGCGCCGACGTGCGCGAGTTCGAGACGCTCAAATCCGAGCAGGACGTCATCGACAATATCAAGACCGTCAACGGCATGCTCGACGAGATCGAGAAGCTGCCGGTCGCAGTGGTCACAGGCATTCACGGCTTCTGCCTTGGTGGCGGCTTGGAGCTGGCACTGGCCTGCCATTGGCGCATCGCGACGCGTGATGACGCGACCCGTTTTGGTTTCCCCGAGGTGAAACTCGGCATCTTCCCGGGCTTCAACGGGACGGCGCGCTTCATCCGCCAGTCCGGTGCGCTCTCGGCCATGCCGACCATGCTGGCCGGCAACATGGTCCGCGCGAGTGCGGCACTTGGCTTCGGGCTAGTCGACGAACTCGTCGACACCGAGAGCCAGCTGCGCTGGGCCTGCCGCCGCGCCATCGAGAAGGGCAAGCGGTCACAGCCAGCGTCTTTCACCAAGCGCGCCGTCTCCATGTGGCCGCTGCGCGGCTGGGTCGCCGGCAAGTTGCGCACGGCGACAGCCAGCAAGGCCAGCGAGCGCCACTACCCCGCGCCGTTCCGCCTCATCGATCTCTACGAGAAGCACGGCGGCAGCTACGCCAAGATGAAGGCCGAGGAAACCAAGGCCTTCGCGCCGCTCATGATGGGCGACACGTCGAAAAACCTGCGCCGCGTGTTCCGCCTGTCTGAAATGCTGAAGGCGCAGGCGCCGAAGGATCTCGCCTGGACGCCGCTACGCGTGCACGTGATCGGCGCGGGCGTGATGGGTGCCGACATCGCCGGTTGGTGCGTCGCCTCCGGCATGGAAGTGACGCTGCAGGATCTCTCGCCCGAGGCCATCACCAAGGGGATCGATGCACAAGCGAAATTGCTCGGCCGCAAGTTCAAGACCAAGGCACTGAAGGACGCCGCCAAAACACGTCTCATCGCTGATCCCAAAGGCGATGGCATTGGCCGCGCCGACGTCGTCATCGAGGCCATCGTGGAAAAGGTCGAGGTCAAGCATAAGCTGTTCGCCGACATCGAAGCTAAACTGAAACCCGGCGCTGTGATGGCGACCAACACATCTTCGATCATGATCGAGGACATCGCGAAGGGCTTGAAAGACCCGGGCCGACTGATCGGCATCCACTTCTTCAATCCCGTGGCGGCGATGCCGCTGGTCGAGATCATCAAGGGCCGCGACAGCCGCAAGGACGAAGTCGACAAAGGCTGCGCGTTCGTCGCCGCGATCGACAAGTTCCCGCTGGTGGTGAAATCGTCGCCCGGCTTCGTCGTCAACCGCGTGCTCGGCCCGTACATGATGGCGGCCATGGAGCGGATGGAGAAGGGCGAGAGCAAAGAGATGATCGACGAAGCCGCGCGCTTCTTCGGCATGCCCATGGGCCCGATCGAACTCGCCGACCAGGTCGGCCTCGATGTCTGCGCCAACGTCGGCAAAGTGCTCGGTCGCTCGGCCGAAGGCAGCAAGCTGCAAAAGCTCGTTGACGCGAAGAAACTCGGCAAGAAATCCGGCGAGGGTTTCTATGTCTGGAAGGACGGCAAGGCCGTGAAATCACCCGTCACAGCTGAGCGCGCGAAGCTCGAAACGCTCGGCCGTGAACTGGTCGAGCCGCTGATCCGCGAGTGCGAGAAGGTGCGCGACGAGCGCATCGTCGAGAACGCCGACCTGATCGACGCCGGCGTCATCTTCGGCACCGGCTTCGCCCCCTTCCGCGGCGGCCCGCTGCACTTCAAGGCCGGCGAGCCCAAGAGCAACGTCACGCAGCTGAGGCCGAAGGCCGAGGCGGCGGAGTGAGTGCGGTTGGATCACAACAACCAATTGTCGTCGAGCAGCCAAACCTCGTTGTAGGGCGTTCCCATCACCTTGGTTGCAAAGTCCTTGTCGGCTGTGATGAAGCGATGTCCGAGTCGCATCGCGAGGGCCAGATACAGGCAATCCGAAAATGGATGCGTCAGATTTAGGGAAATCTCTAATGCCTTCCGCGCATCAGGCCAAGCTGGCAGCAGCGCATCGAAGTAGTTGGGCAGTGTCTCAAGGTCTGCCTGTGCTTGACCTGGAGGAATTTCGCCGACGCGTTCGCGACGCGACAACGCTGTGGCAACTTCGATCACAACCAATTCAGGGGCAATCAGCCGACCGGCGTGCTGAAGAAAGTCCACAGCCCTTTTGGAGTCCTCCTCGGCAACGAACCACTTTACAGCCACCGATGCATCGACGACATAGTCCATCATTCCTCGAATCCCTCGCGAAACTGTTCTCGCGCCATCGGCTCCAACGGGCGGTCGAAGCGCGCAAGGTTTTTGCGGGTCAGCGCAACCAGCGCCGATCTATCGATGGCACCTGTTGTGACGGCCGGGCGCCTGCCGACCAAAACATCGCCGACATATTTTTCGAGAGCTTCCCCAGAAGCTATCGCGCGAGCCTCATAGGTCCGGACGATGTCATCAGGGATATTTCTGACCAACAAGTCTGCCATGATCGCCTCCATCCAGAACGATAGCAGAAACTCTGCTGAGCATCCAGACGCCAAGGCCAAGCCCATGACCCAATCCCTCCGCCGCATCTGCATCGTCGGCTCCGCGCGCATCCCGTTCTGCCGCTCGAACACGCTCTACGCCGACGCGACCAACCTCGACATGATGACCGCGGTCATCCAGGGGCTGGTCGACAAGCATAAGCTTGCGGGCGCCCACATCGACGAGGTCATCGGCGGCGCGGTGGTCTCGCATTCTAAGGATTGGAACCTCGCGCGCGAAGCCGTGCTCGGCACCAAGCTCGCGCCGTCGACGCCCGGCATCACCTTGCAGCAGGCCTGCGGGACATCGCTGCAGGCGGCCATGATCCTCGGCGCCAAGATCGCGTCCGGCCAGATCGATAGCGGCATTGCCTGCGGCGCCGATACGACATCGGACCCGCCTATCGTCATCAAGCGCTCCGTTGCCCAAGCGCTGATGAAAGGCCAAGAGGCTGCCAAACGCTCATTCGGCGGCAAGCTGCAACTGTTGCGCACGGCCATGACACCAGCCGGGAGCGTCGCGCAGCCGCCATCGACAGGCGAGCCGCGCACCGGCCTCGCCATGGGCGGTCATTGCGAGTTGATGGCGCAGGAGTGGCACATCCCGCGCACCGAGCAGGATCAGCTCGCGCTCGAGAGCCACACCAAAGCGAGTGCCGCCTACGCGTCGGGCTACATGGACGATCTCGTGATCCCGTTTGCCGGCGTCTATCGCGACAACAACATGCGCTCGGATATGGCGCTCGACAAACTGGGCGCGCTGAAACTCGCTTTCGACAAATCCGAGCGCGGGACGTTGACCGCCGCCAACTCGACCCCGCTGACGGATGGCGCAGCAGCGGTGTTGCTCGCCAGCGAGGAGTGGGCCGCCGCGCGCGGGCTGCCCATCCTCGCGTACCTCACCTATTCCGCCACCTCGGCAAACGACTTCGTGCACGGAGAGGGGTTGCTGATGGCGCCGACGATCGCGGTGTCGAAGATGCTCGATCGCGCTGGGATGAAACTGCAGGATTTCGACTACTACGAGATCCATGAGGCGTTTGCGGCGCAGGTGCTGTCGACGCTGAAGGCGTGGGAAGATCCGGCCTATTGCAAGCGCTTCCTCGGCAAGGACGCCCCACTTGGCAGAATCGACCGCGCCAAGCTGAACGTGAAGGGATCGTCGCTCGCCTTCGGTCATCCGTTTGCGGCGACGGGCGCGCGCATCGTCGGCAATCTCGCCAAGCTGCTGTCTCAGAACGGCGGCCGCGGTTTGATCTCCGTGTGCACGGCCGGCGGCATGGGCGTCGCGGCCATCCTGGAGAGTGCGAAGGGCGTGCGCGCAGCCCTGCCACAGGCGGCAGAGTAAACGGTTCGACCATCTTGCCAGCCAGCGCTGTCACCCATAGGCGGGTGGGGGGGAAAGCTGTCTTTTGGTGTGACTGATGTGGCTGTGGTTGTGTGCGCTCCTGGTGGCGGTCGGTCTTGGATGTGTCGCCGCAGAACCGGCCGGTGCGCAGGCCAAAAATCGCCAACAGAACGTGCGCTCAGCCGAAGCGCCTTCCGTCCGTCTGGCGCGTGATGTTATCGGCATTTTCGATAGCGCCCAGGAGGCCACTCCGGCGGCCACACGGCTGCACCGCCTGCTTGAGATGCCGCTCAATCATCTCGGCTATCGCGTTGTCTACTGGGACATCGCCAAGGGGACGCCGCCGTCAGAGATGACCGCAGGTGCTGTTGCTTTTGTCACCTGGTTCACCCAACCCACCAGCAATGCCAACGCGTACCTCGCTTGGGCCGCAACAGCGGTTCGCAGCGGCAAGCGCGCTGTCGTCATCGAGCAGCCTGGATTACTCGGTGCAAGTGCTGAGCTGCCTGCGATAAACGGTTTCTTGAACACGCTCGGGCTCGACTACGCCGACTTCTTCGTGAGCGAGACGACCAAGACGACGATCGCCTCTGCCGACCCGAACGTGATCGGTTTTGAACGAGCAGTCGATCAGCTCGCGCATCATGTCGTCCGGGTTCGAACCGCGGACGTGCGCGGGCACTTGGTGCTTGCCGACCCTGCACATGTGTGGGCCAAGGCGTCATCTGCAACCGTGGTCGCAACAAGCCCGCGCGGCGGCTTCATCGCGCCCGGGTATGCTCTCCGCTTCGACCCGACCGATCAGCGCCAGCGCTGGATCGTCAATCCCTTCGCATTTCTTGTGGCAGCGCTCGGACCTGCGCGCTTTCCAATCCCCGACACGACGACCGTCTCAGGCCGGCGGCTATACTTCAGCCACATCGACGGCGACGCCTGGAACGGCCGCGCCAACCTGCCCGGACATCCGTTCGACGGCCGCTCGTCGGGCGAGGCAATCCTGCACAGTCTGGTCGAGCCCTATCCAGACTTGCCTGTATCGGTCGGATTGATCAGCAGCGATATCGACCCCGAGCATGGCGGCGACGCGCGTGCGGCCGAAACCGCCCAGCGCTACTTCAGACTGCCGCAGGTCGAGGTGGCGAGCCACACACACACGCATCCCTTCGAGTGGGGCTTTTACAGCGTGTACGACCGAACAGCCGAGCTACAGCGGCTTCTGTCCTTGGTTGAGCGCCAGCCGCAAATCGCCCAGGTGGACCGCAGCCTCGCGGCCGTCGTGCGCGCCGCGCGCGAGCAGCGCCCGCTGCCCGCGCTTGCGCCAGCCTCCGAGGTTTACGATTTGCCGCGGTCGAAGGTGCATCTGCCGTTTTCGTTTGAGGCGGAGGTGAGCGGCGCCCTCGCTACGTCGACCCGACTTGCGCCGGCGGGCAAGCCCGCGCGGCTATATCTGTGGAGCGGCAACACGTCGCCGGGCGAAGAGTTCATCCGTGCCACGCGAGCCGCCGGCGTGCGCAACATGAATGGCGGCGATCCACGCTTTGATCGGCTGTATCCGTCGGTGTCGTATGTGTCGCCGATCGGCAAGCCCGTGGGTGCGGAGCGGCAGATCTATGCGGCGGGAAGCAACGATTTCACCTACACCAACAACTGGACCGGCCCGCACGACGGCTTTGCCTTGCTGCCGGAAACCCTTGCCAACACGGAATTGCCGCGACGTCTGAAGCCGTTCAACATCTACTATCACATGTACTCGGCGACCCGTCCTGAGGCGCTCGCCGCGGTCAAACAAAACCTCGACCTCGCGCGCGCCAGCCGCATCGCGCCCATCACCGCCGCCACATATGCCGCCATCGCCGACGCGTTCTATGATATCTCTTTCATCGAGGTCGCACCGTTGACATGGCGCGTCCTTGATCGCGGTGCGTTGCAAACGCTGCGCTTCGACGATGCCGCGAAGCTTGTGCCCGACTATGCGGGCAGTGCCGGCGTCATCGGTCACACGCGGCACGCCGGTTCGCTGTACGTGGCCCTCGACGCGGCTGTGCCAAACGTCACCTTGAAACTGACGTCGGCACCTGCGAGCCGCCCGTGGCTGACGGAGAGCCGCTGGCTGATAGCAAACGTTGCCGCCGAGCGCTGCCGGATTGCCGGTCGCGCCCAAGGCTTTGGCGCGGGCGAGATGATCTGGAGCGGCGCATCGCCGGGCCGCTGGCGGTTCGACGTGCGCGGCCACCCGACACCAGTTGATACGGTTGTCGCCGCCGATGGGGTGCTTGCCGTCACGCTGCCGGGCGGTGCGATCGAGCCGATCACGTTCACCGGTCGTTGCGGCTGACGCTTGGCGCACTTGGCACAAGACAAATGGGCACAAGAAAAAGGCCCGACCCGCACTGGCAGCGGACCGGGCCTGAGGCACCGATGGAGAGAAGCAGCTGGTCCGACGCGAGGAGAGAAGCGCGGAGCTCGTTTTGGGGGGCCGATCCCCGCGACATTGGGTTCGTGCCGGACCAGTTGCTTACACGACAGGGTATGCTCCCGCTTTGCGGCGGCGTGTTGCGCTGATCGTGGCGGGATCAAGAAATATTGCGCCATGTTGCAGGTGCGGCCGATCGGCGATCCAAGGCCGCCGCCAACAGCGCGACACGTCAACCGTCGCCCTTACGACGCCAGCTCTTTCGAGCGGCGCGCGGCCGCGGCTATCGCTTCGTCCATAAGGGGCTGCAACCCGTTGTCGGCCATCAACACCTGCAATGCGGCGTGTGTGGTGCCGTTCGGTGAGGTCACGTTCCGGCGCAACTGATCGGGTGGCAGGTTGGACCGGTGCAGCAATTCGCCCGCACCCGCCACAGTCCAACGCGCGAGCGTCGCGGCGATGTCTGCTGGAAGGCCGGCCTTGCGCCCGGCTTCGGCGAGACACTCAGCAAGCAGAAAGACATAGGCTGGCCCCGAGCCCGACACGGCGGTCGCCGCATCGATCAGATCTTCGCGCTCGACCCACACTGCCTCGCCGACGCCGCGCAACAGGGCCTCGCACAGGGCTTTCTGTTTGTCGGTCACGAACCCATTGCAGACGGCAGCCGTGATACCGCGCCCAACGGACGAGGGCGTATTTGGAATGGTGCGCACCACGGCCGTGCCTTGAGGCAAATGCTTTTCGAAGCTCGCGATGGTGCGCCCGGCGGCAACCGAGAGAACGACGGTCTGCGGTCCGACGAGCCTGGCGAGCGGCGGGAAGATATCCTCCATCACCTGCGGCTTGACGGCCATCAGCAACACAGCCGGCGGCGCGGAAAGTTTTACCACTTGCACGCTGACGATCCCCGCCTTGGCGAGAACAGCCGCGACAGCCGGATGTGGGGCTGGATCCTGCACGACCACGCGCTTGGGATCGAGCCCCTGCGCCAGCCAGCCCGCGATCAGCGCGCCGCCCATATTGCCCGCGCCAGCCAGCACAAGCGTTCCGTCGAGGGTGAGCGGCATGAGGTGGTCCTGCGGGCGGAAATGGAGACCCGGGATCACTACCCAGTTTGCCGGCGCTGGTACAGATCGGGCTCTCAATCGGCCTCAATCGGCTGAACGCGGAACGGCACCCTCTCCCCGTTCTTCACAGGGAGAGGGCCGGGGTGACGGGCGGCCGCTTGCTCGAACGGAGATTGTTCCGCTGGCGCACAATCGATGTTTTACCAGTTGTTCCATCACCAGCTGTGCGGATGCCGCCCCTTGCCCTCTCTCCGTGAAGTACGGGGAGAGGGAACGTCACCCGATTGCACTGTTCAATTGGCTGACGGAAGACACCACAGTGGTTGCCCAGCACGCCCGAGTTTTACGGCTTTGCCGGCACCAGTTTCGCATGCAGCGCACCGGCGCTGGGACGGCCCGTTGGTGAGCCGCCGGCTTGTTCGATGCTGACGCCGAAGGTCGCATTTTGAAGCTGGCCGCGGTCGTACGCCTCAAGCGACTTGCGCTGCAATGGTCCGCTGCCGTCATCGAGCACACCGAGCGAACGCGGTGGCCCGATCTGCTCCGACGTGATCCACAGCTGATAGGTCTTGCCCTGCAAGCGATCGGCGCCGATCGGGCGGATGGTCAACGCGCGCGAGGCGAGATCCACCGTCAGCATGAACTGGGGCAGTTCGTCGTTCTTCACGAAGGCCGCGACAAACGTCTGCGGTTTCGGCGGCAACACCTGATCACGGAAGACGGCGAACACCCCCAGCGATGCTGCGAGTGCCGAGGCGCCGATGGCCGCGCGGCGCCAGCGTGTCACGCTGCGTTGCAGGTTGATGACGTTCGACGTCGCTACAGATGGCGGGGCTACGGCCTTGGAAATTTCAGCTTCGATGCGTCGAAACAGGTCTGATGGCGGCGCGACGGGTGCGACGCGCATGGCAAGCGGCTGCAGCCGCCGCTCCCAGCCCGCAATCGCCGCGTCGAGGGGTGGCTCCCCCAAGCGGCGTGCCTCCACGGCCCGGCGCTCCGTGGCGTCGAGGGTGCCGAGGACAAACTCCCCGGCGAGGGCATCAATGTCGTCGCGTTCGCTCATGACCCCATACAGTCCCTGAGGCTCTTGAGGCTGCGGTGCAGCCACGTCTTCACGGTTGCAACCGGATGGCCGAACCGCTCACTCAACGCTTCTCTCGACAACCCCTCCAGATACGCCAGTTTCACCATGTCCCGCTTCATCGGCTCGAGCCCTTCAAGGCAGCCCAACAGCCGTGCATAGTCGTCATTCAGCTCGACCCAATCTGAGGCGAGCCGCTCGCCGTCGGGCACATTGAGCGCCTCCGGCGCGTCGTCGATGCGCAAGTGCGTGGCCTTGCGCACCTCGTCGAGCGCCCGGTTGCGCGCGATCGTCGCCATCCAGGTGATCGGGGACGCACGCCACCGATCGAAGTCTCCCGCCCGTTGCCAGATCTTGACATAAACCTCCTGCACGATCTCGTCCGTCACATCGCGTCGTTGCACGATACGCAGCACGACGCCGTAAAGTTTCGCCGACGTGGCTTGGTAAATGCGCGCGAACGCGGCTTTGTCGCCCTGGGCGACCCGGGCGAGATCATCGGCAAGCATGGTGTGCGATTGCGTCATGTCCCCCGGCATATTCACGCGCTGCGTCGGCAGCCGGTGGTAGCGGCACCGAATAAAACTGTCGAGCCAATGGATACGTTTGAGCAGATGGAAAGTTTCGGCCTTACCCATGCGGGAAAGGTCGAAAATTAGCCTGATCAGGCCCCGCTTGTTTAAGCCTTGTCGGCGAGCACATACACCTTGGTCATGGCATCGGGGCTGGCGGGCGGCTCGCCCTTGGCGAGTTTGTCGACGGCGTCCATGCCCTCGGTCACCTTGCCCCAGACGGTGTACTGCTTGTCGAGGAAGCCGGCATCATCGAAGCAGATGAAGAACTGGCTGTTGGCGCTGTCGGGCATGCTGGAGCGCGCCATCGAGCAGACGCCGCGCACATGCGGCTCGGCGTTGAATTCAGCTTTGAGGTTTGGATACTTCGATTTGCCGGTGCCCTGGCTCTGCGGGCAACCGGTTTGCGCCATGAAGCCCGGGATCACGCGGTGGAACTTGATGCCATCGTAGAAGCCTTCTTTCGCCAGCGTCTTGATGCGCTCGACGTGGCCCGGCGCGAGGTCCGGGCGCAACTCGATCGTGACTTTGCCCTTGGTCGTCTCGATGATGAGGATGTTCTCAGGGGTGGCCATGGGGGCGCGCCTTTCTCGGATGATCAATCTGGTGTGGTCGTGCGCGGCGCCCTTAGCAGCGTTGCCCCGGCCTGACCACCCGGCTCACGTTCCACCAGCAATTCTCAATGTGACGCCGACGTTGGTCTCTGACCTCGGTCAGACACCCGTACTCGACGTCCCCAACTGTGGTTTGACTGCAAATCTGCGCCGATGGTGCCGGGTGTCTGACCGAGGTCACACACCATAACGACGCGCTGTCCGCCACATTGAGAATTGCTGACGTCCCACGCAGTGCGACGTCTTTGGAATTGGCCCATGTCGTCGCTCCCATCGGTGTCGCGTCAGGCGTCAACGTGGCCGAGCCAAAGCGCGCCTTGCGCCGGCAAAAGACGCGTGCGAAGCGGAGCGCTCGACATTGTTTTGGGGCGGACGGGCATGACCGCGGGACGTTTACAGACTAAGGGGCGGAGGGCTGCATTTGCAGGGCTTTTTGTGGCGGTTTCTGCGGGCGCGACAGGCGCGCAGCAGCAGCCACGAAACGCGCCGCCGGCGCCGCCGCCTTTGACATCGTCGGGGCCGAACTCGTCCGACCTCGCGTCGGCACAGTGCGCCGCATCCTATCATCAGGCGCTCGAGCCCTTGCGGCGAGACCGAGCGCCGGGGCTCGGCGATCTGCTGCGCAAAGTGCGTGCGGCCGAGGCCGACCTACCAGGGCGCTGGCTCTATTCAGCTCAGCTGTTCCAGAAGGCGAAACCACAGAAACAGACGAAGCCCGAGCGCATCTGTGTCGAAACCAAGGAGGTGCGCGGGCAAGAGCGCTGCGCACGCTATGATTTCAAGCCTGTGCCGCCACCACCTCCTGAAATCACGACCAAGGCGCCGCCGGGCGCAGAAGAGTTGCGCCATCTGAAGTTGCTCAGCGACGTCGTCGATGGCCGCGGGGCTGTGCCCGACGTGTCGGCCAACGGCAAGCAGACGTTCCTCGTGCAGCGATTGGCGCAAGATTTGCGCCTGTATGTTTCGCAACCAGCAACGCCTGTGCTGTGCGCGGGCGCCGGTGAACTGATCGAATTTTATTCTGGCCAGATCGCGCCCGTCAAGCGGCGGCATGAGGAGTTGAAGGCGGCAGCCAAAAAGCTCGCCGAACTTGCCGCGACCCGCACACGCGATATCGCTGTCACCGAAGGCCGCCTCTACGATGCCGCGCTGGCCGCCGTGAAGGTGATCGAGCAGGCCCGTGCGAAAGCCGAGCAGGCCCATGCCGCGGCCGTTGCCGCTCAGGCTGCCGAGGCCGCCAAAGCTCCGCCTGGTACACCTGCGCCGACACCAATACCTGCGCCGACCCTGCCGCTCGTACCAACGCTGCCGGCTAAGCCGGCAACACCGGCGACACTTACCGACTACGCTGTGATCAGCTTGCCGTCTCAGGTTGGCGAGGCTTTGCGCCCGTTGTTACCGGCCAACCTTGTTGCCGAGTTTGTGGCAGAGCGTGACCCGATGGTTATGCTGGCAAGGGCTCAAAAGGCGATACTCGACCCTGACATCAAGCCTGCAACGGGGCCTGCTATCGAGGTCCGCGATGCCGCTATAGCGGCCTTGCGCCTGCACGAGGCGCGCCTCTATGCCGACCGATATGCTATCCGGTACGGCGAAATCGACACGCTGCTGACAGCCACCATTGCCGAGACCAAAGCGGCGCATGGCAAGTCCTGCGTCTGCCGGGATTGATGCACCGGGATCGCGGGCTGCGATCGTGAACGCGATCCTGCTCCCTCTCCCCGTTTTTGCGGGGAGAGGGCCGGGGTGAGTTACCATGTGCGGCGCACACCTTGATCTATGAAACAAGCTGCCGCGCAGCGGCGATTTTTGCGATGCAGCATTCGTGCTGCGCTGCAGCTAGTTACAGGAGAGGGGCCATTGGCGCTAACATACCCCAATTTTTTGTCATCCCGGCCAAGGGAGGCCGCTTCAGGCCGACCGCCGAGCCGGGATCCAGCGCAGGGTGTGTGCGAAGCACGCGATAGATCGACCGCTTCGCGGACAGATCCGCTGGATTCCGGATCTGAGCGCGGCCAGAAGTGGCCGCGCTTGTCGGGAATGACGCGGAAAAATGGTGATCGCTCCGCTGGCACACAACCGATAATCTGCCAGCGGTTCAATCACCGACTGCGCGGATGCCGCCCCTCACCCTAACCCTCTCTCTGTTGAAGCCCCGTTGAAGAACGGGGAGAGGGAACTTCACCCAATTGCCTGGCTGAGATCGGCGGGCGGCTTGACGCCCGTAACGCCCCTCGCCATTAACCGCCGTCGAGCCGGTTGTCGCACAGGTGTGGATGGGATGAGGGACGTTGTCTGGCGCCTGCTTCTGCTTGCGGCGTGCGCGGTGTCGTCTGGCATTGCGACGGCACAGACGTGCGGGCGTGCCGATTTCGAGGCCGTGGTCGACCAGGCCTCCGCGACCCTGGTTCAGGTGGCGCAGAAGAACACGCCCGAATTTCAGGGCAAACTACGGGCCCTCAAAGACAAGCGCGGCTGGAGCAATGATCAGCTCATGAAGGATGGGGCGTTGTTCGTCAGAGATGAACGGATTGCGGCCTACGACGAGACCTCGGAGCAGCTGCTCATGAAGATCAACTCGCAGGCCAGCGATGGGGCGGACTGCAAGGCGCTTGCCGAATTGAGGGCCGCGATGGCGGCTCTCGTCGAAACGCAAACCGCGAAATGGGCCTATATGTTCGACAAGATCGACAAGGAGCTGGCGAAGTAGGCGAGTTGGCGAAGTAGGCCTGCTGCGGCCGCGCAATCGCATGGCGATGCCAGACGGCAATAGCGAGCAACGCGAACGCCATCGCCTGATGCAGCAGGCCGAGCCACAGCGGCACCATAGCCAGCAGCGTCCAGACGCCAATGCCGATCTGGGCGAGTACCGCGAGGCCCAGCAGCAGACCCGAGCCGCGCACATGCTCATCATCCGCCGTCGTCCACGTCAGCCACGCCTGCCATAGAGCCAACGGCGCGATGAGGTAGGCGAGCATGCGGTGGTTGAACTGGATCGTCGCAACATTCTCAAACGCGTTCAGCCAAGGCGGCGACAAGGCAAGCAGGCCCGAGGGAACAACGCGGCCATCCATCAGAGGCCACGTGTTGTGTGACAGGCCCGCGCTGGTTCCGGCAACCAACGCACCGAGTGCGATCTGCAGCAGGATCAGCGCCACAAGAGCACCCGAAAGCGATACAGCCCTGGCCGGAACAGTGTTCAGCCGGATCCGCCTTTGGCCGAGCGCGTCGAGTGCGACCCACAGCAGCCCCGCGAGAATGATTGCGGCCAACGTCAGGTGAGCCGCGAGGCGGTATTGGCTGACGTTGATGCGATTCGTCAGTCCCGACTGCACCATGTACCACCCCATGGCACCTTGTGCGGCCCCGAGCAGCAACAGGCCGAGCAACTTTGGCATCAAGCCGCGCGGGATGCGACCGGCGAGCGCGAAGGCCAGAAACGGTAGGCCATAGGCGATGCCGATGAAGCGACCGAGCTGCCGGTGACCCCACTCCCACCAGTAGATGAACTTGAACGCGTCCAGGCTCATGCCCTTGTTGACGAGTTTGTACTGGGCGATCTGGCGATACTTGTCGAAGGCCACCATCCAGTCTGCTTCGTTCAGCGGCGGAATAGCCCCAAGGAGGGGCTGCCATTCAGTGATGGACAAACCCGAGCCCGTCAGTCGCGTGGCCCCGCCGACCGTGACCATGACCAGCACCAGGCCGGCGACCAGAAATAGCCAGATCGCGATTCCCTCGGCAGCTTCGGACGCCGTGTCCTGGCTATAGCGGGGCAGTGGGGCGGCATAGGACATGTCGAGGCTCGGGGGCGGCGCTCAGGTAAGCCGTCTTGGCGCTAAAAACCGGTGCAAGGTCAATGTGGCGCTGCGCTGCAGCATGATGGTTAAGCTCTTCGTTCAGCGCCGTGCAGCTTGGCGGGCCTTGAGCGTCAGCGCACATGGCCTTATGGAAGCGATGGACATCGCCCGCCGATCAAGCGCCGCAGGACACCATGGACAAGTTTACCAAGCTCACGGCCGTTGCAGCGCCGCTGCCGCAGATCAACGTCGACACCGACGCGATCATCCCCAAGCAGTTCCTGAAAACGATTCTGCGCACGGGCCTCGGCAAACACCTGTTCAGCGAGTTGCGCTTCGACGACGCTGGCGAGGAGAAGCCGGATTTCGTGCTCAACAAACCCGCCTACCGCAAGGCGCAGATCCTGGTGACCGGCGATAACTTCGGCTGTGGCTCCTCGCGCGAGCATGCGCCGTGGGCGCTGATGGACTTCGGCATCAAATGTGTGATCTCGACCAACTTCGCCGACATCTTCTACAACAACTGCTTCCAGAACGGCATTCTGCCGATCAAGGTCACGCCGGAACAGCTGGAAAAGTTGATGGACGACGCCAACCGCGGCGCCAACGCGACGCTCTCGGTCGACCTTGAGAAACAGGAGATTCGCGGCCCTGACGGTGGCGTCATCACCTTTGAGATGGACGCCTATCGCAAACACTGCATGCTGAACGGCCTCGACAACATCGGCCTCACCATGGCCAAGGGCAAAGCCATCGACAGCTATGAGGCGAAAGCCAAGGCCGAACGGCCTTGGCTGTAGATGCAGCGCCGGAGATCGCCCCAGACGCACATCACTGCGTCCGCGACGTCACCGCTGGCATGCGCACACCGGCAAGAAGCGGACCGGGCGCCGCCCCCGACTGGCCGAGTGTGTCGGCCGCGAGATAGTCGACGACGGCTTTCAAGGCCTCATCGTGATCGAGACCGGCCCCGATCGCCGCAGTGTAGGTGGCACGTTGACGATCCGCACTGGTGCCCTCGGTCACAATGCGCCGCAAGTGCGCGATCTCAGCCGTGCAGCCAAGCGCATCGGCGTCTTCGGCGATGAGCGCGATCATCTCTTCCAGCAGATAGCGGAACGGCACCAACTCGCCGCGGCCGAGATCGAACAGTGTGCCGTTCACGCCATAACGCATGGCGCGCCAGCGGTTTTCCGCGAGCAGCATCTCGGGATAGGCACGCCAACTCTGGTTCTGCCGCTTCAAGCGCATAAGCATGCGCATCAAGCAGGCATAGAGCGAAGCCACGGCGACTGAGTCTTCGACGCGCGTGCACATATCCGTCACGCGCATCTCCAACGTCGGAAAACGGTCAGACGGGCGCACGTCCCACCAGACCTTGGTGGCGTCCGGGATCACCTCAGCCTTGACCAGCACGGCAATCGTCTCGCGATAGTCTGACCAGCTCTTGAAACGCTGCGGCAAGCCGGTGCGCGGGCACTCCTGATAGAGCGTCAGGCGATAACCAGACATGCCCGTGTCTTCGCCTTCAAAGAACGGCGACGACGTCGACAGCGTCAGCAAGTGCGGGATGAAGTAGCGCACCTGATTCATGAGATCGATGCGCTCGTTCTCGTCTTCGACGCCGACATGCACGTGCATGCCGCACACGACGAGTCGGCGGCCGACGATGGCGAGATCACGCAGCACATCAAGATAGCGCTTGCGCGGGGTGACATCGTTTTCGAGCTGGCGTGCGAAGGGGTGCATGGAGGCGGCGATCATGCCGACGCCATAGCGGCTCGCAAGCGTCGCGATGGCGTGGCGCAGCTCGTGCAGCTCTTCACGCACGTGTTCGGGGCGCGTGTGGACGCGGGTCGCAACCTCGATCTGGGCGCGATACAGCTCGCGCGCGACCTGGCTGCCAAGGGCCCGCTCACAGCTGTCGAAGAAGCCTTCGGGCCTCTGCGTCAGGTCACGGGTTTCGGGATCAATGAGGAGATACTCCTCCTCGACGCCCATGGAAAAGGGGGGAAGGTTCGTATGGGTCATGTTCGCCATATGCGGGTGAAAAATGGCATTGAAAAGACTTGAATTTTTGTGACCGGATCGCCAACGCATGCCGATCAGTCTTCAAGAACATCTGTGAACAGACGCCTGTTTGCCCGGTTTGGCGCAAATCCATTGCCGCATCGGCTGTCTCGAACTACACCCCGCCCCATCGAACGAGGGATCGAACCAGGGAGCGCCCGATGCCATCCACCGTCGCCATCATCGACTACGGGTCCGGCAATCTGCACTCCGCCGCCAAGGCTTTCGAGCGCGCCGCACGCGAAAGCGATTCGGACGTACGCATCCTCGTCACCGACGATCCTGCGGTGGTGCGAGCCGCCGATCGGATCGTGCTGCCCGGCGTCGGCGCCTTCGCCGATTGCAAGCGCGGGCTCGATGCCGTCGCCGGCATGCGTGACGCCTTGCAGCGCGCCGTGATCGAACAAGGGCGGCCGTTTCTCGGCATTTGCGTGGGCATGCAGCTGATGGCCGAGCGCGGCTTGGAATTCGTCACCACGCGGGGGTTCGGCTGGATCAAGGGCGACGTGTGCCTGATCGAGCCCACCGATCGCACGCTGAAAATTCCGCACATGGGTTGGAACACGCTGTCGGTCGCGCGCCCGCACGCCCTGCTGTCGGGTATCGCAACGGGTGAAGCCGGCCACCACGCCTATTTCGTCCACTCGTTCCATCTCGCGAGTCCCGACCGGTCTGTCATCCTTGCCGAAACCGACTACGGCGGCCCCGTCACGGCCATGGTCGGGCGGGACAACATTGCCGGCACGCAATTCCACCCGGAAAAGAGCCAGGCCCTCGGATTGCAGCTGATCGCAAATTTCCTCAGCTGGCGGCCGTGAGGGTTCACGCGTGTCGCAACGACGCCTTGCCGGACCAATCGCACCATGAAGCGCAGCTTCAACATCGAGCGGGAAACGCCGCAGCGTCTGCATCGCCGACGTCGCAGGTACTACGCACTTCGCAATCGTATCCCGATCTGGTGGGATGGCCGCGCTCAAGGCTCTTACATCACTTTCGCGTTCATCGGTTTGGCCTGGATCAGCATCTCGTCGAGTGCGGCTGCCTTGCTGCTCATTGCCGGCCTCCTGATTGTTGGCGCCCGCGTCGCCATCGCCGTGGCACGCACGGGTTCGCCGCCCGAGCTGCTGATCCAACCTTGCGCTGGACTTCTCTACCGAGGCCGAACCAGGCGGCTGCGCGATCGCATCAACACCATCGAGGTTCGCTTGCAGCTGCTGGACGTTGAGGCCGGGAGCAAGCCAAGGCTCAGGGGCACCCTGTTGGACTAGTCGGCACACAATTCCATTCGCAAAAGAGTCAAGCCCTCGGACTGCAGCTGATCGCAACGTCCTCGGCTGGCGGTCTTGAGATCGACCGGCCTTGAGATAGCCCTTGTCATGATAACCGCAGCCGCACAGACTCGCTTAAATCGGCGAGGACACGAGTTATATGCATTGGACCCCCAGATCAGTCACAGCGGTCGTCCTGTCGGCGGTGCTCTTGCTGGCCGCGACACTCGCTTTGATCGTCAGTGATGGACCCGAAGGGCGCATTGTCCTCAGTGCCGGCGGGGCTGATGGCAACTACGTGGCGCTGGCGCGCTCCTATGCTGGCGACCTCAAGCGCAACGGCGTCACGTTGCGCGTTCGTGAAGACCTGACCGGGCCGGATCTCCTGAAGGCCTTGCAGGACCCGAAATCGGGCGTCGACGCAGGTATGCTCAAAGGCGGCTATCTCGGCAGTTTGACGGGGCGGACAGCTGATGCGCGCGAGCATGAGGAGCACGAGAAGGACATGGCCGGCACGCGCTCGCTCGGGCGGGTGATGCTGGAGCCAATCTGGGTGTTCACGCGCGGCGACCTGCCGATCGTCACGCTGCGCGATCTCGTGGGCAAGCGTATCCTGACGGGGCTCAGCCGCAGCGGTGCACGGCGCGTTGCCTTGCAGTTGTTGCGGGCCAACGGCGTGACACGCGCCAATGCAACTCTGCTTGACCAGGAGTTGGGCGACGACGCGAGCGGCCTGGAGCGGGGCACGGTCGACGCAGCCATCCTCATTCTGCCGCCCGAGAGCGATCGCATTCAGCGGCTTCTGCGCGTCCCCAACATCCGCTTGATGGATTCCTCGCCCGAGGCTGCCGCCTACACCAGCCGCTTTCCTGCGCTGTCGGCGGTCGTCATGCACCGGGCCGCGGTCGAGTTCGTGCCGCAAATCCCGTCGGCCGACATCACACTGCTCGCCACATCAACGGCGCTGATCGTGCGGCGCGACCTGCATCCTTCATTGGTGGCGCTGCTGACCCATGCCGTGATCCACAATCCGAAATCCTCGTTCGACAAGACTGGTGATCCCATCCTGTTTCACAAGCCCGGGCAGTTCCCGAGCGCCGATGACCCGGAGTTCGAACTCGCGACTGAAGCCCGCGCGCAATACAAGTCGGGCGATCTGCCAATCCTGCTGCGCGCGCTGGCGCCTTCCATCCAGCGTGCCGGATTGCCATTTGCGCTGACGGCATTCATCGGCACCTATGGCGTGCCGCTGGTGCTTGCCTTGATCCCGACACTGACGATCCTGCTGCCGATGCTGCGCTTTGCGCCATCGCTGTATCGCTGGTCGATCCGCCAGCGGCTGTTGCGCTGGTATGGGTCGCTGCGCGCCCTCGAGCGCCGGCTTGACTATGGTCCGGCCGGTAGTGACGGTCTGGCGCTGATGGCCGAGATCGATCGAATCGACGCGGGTGTGCGTGCCATCAAGGTGCCACTCGAATTCTCTGATCAGCACTACGAATTGCGCACCCACATCGAGCTGGTGCGACGGCGACTGAGGCTGTTGGCGGCCCCGCCGACGGTCACAGGTTGAGCGTGGGGATAACCCGGGGAGAAGTGCTGCACAGCCGCCGCAAAACGGATGTCTCGCAAGGTGACGGTGAGCCAGATGCTGGAACTCTGCGCCGACCCTCGATAGGCTCTCGTCCTGATGTCGTAACAATTTGGACGGTCTGATAGGTTTCGCCGCAACATTGAGGGATATGCCGTGCCCATGCCACCATCCACCGTTCAGCACCGTCACCACCTCTGGTTCTGGCTGGGTGTCGGCGTGCTGCTGATCGCCGTTCTCGCTATTTTTCGGGACATTCTGCTGCCGTTTATCGCCGGCATCGCGATCGCCTATTTCGTCAATCCGCTGGTCGATCGCTTGGAAGCACGCGGCGTCGCCCGCGGATTTGCGGCGCTCCTGATCGTCGGACTGGCGCTGACGGCCTTCATCGCAGCCCTGATCCTGGTCGCGCCGACAATCGCCGCACAAGCCAAACAGCTTGCGGTCACGCTGCCCGGAGAAGCCGAGCGCCTGCGCGTCATTATCGAGGCAAGCCTGAAGGAAAAGCTCGGGCCCCGCTATCCCGGGCTCGAGACAGCCATAGCAAAAGGCCTTTCGGATCTGCAGGCGAGTGGGGCCGGTTTGATCGGACAGGGCATCACCCTCGTGCTCGGTCGCAGCACGGCGCTGATCAATGTGTTCTCGGTGGTGCTGATCACGCCGCTGGTGGTGTTCTACATGGTGGTTGATTGGCACGCGATGCTGAAAACGGTCGAGAACTGGCTGCCGCGGCAGCACAAGGACACGATTGTATCGCTCGCCAGCGACATCAACGGGGCCGTGTCGGCCTTTATTCGCGGGCAGGGCACGATCTGCCTGCTGCTTGGCGCATTCTATGCCATCGGCTTGTCAGCGGTCGGGCTGCGGTATGGACTCGTGGTTGGACTTGCGACGGGCTTGCTCGCTTTCATCCCGATCGTGGGATGGGCGCTTGGCCTCATCGTCGCGCTCAGTCTGGCCCTGGCCCAGTTCGGGCTTGATCTTTGGCCGTTGGCGATGGTGGCCGGCATCTTGTGTGCCGGGATGGCCATCGACACAGCCATCTTGTCGCCGCGCATGGTTGGGGAGGAAGTTGGTTTGCACCCGGTCTGGCTGATCTTCTCGCTGTTCGCCTTCAGCTATCTGCTTGGGTTTGTTGGCACACTGATCGCCGTGCCGCTTGCCGCAGCCGTCGTTGTGCTCGTGCGTCACGCGCTGAAGCTCTACATGCAGAGCGACGTCTATCTCGGCCCGACCTCCGGTCCGCCCGGGGGAACAGCATGAGCGCGCAACCGAGACAGCTGGCATTTGATCTGCCGGTGCGCGCGGCGCTGGGCGCCGAGGATTTCATGGCGAGCCGGGCGAATGCCGACGCGCTCGCCCTGGTCGATCGCTGGCCGGATTGGCCCCATTGGGCGGCCGTCGTGGTTGGCCCCGCGCAATCCGGCAAATCGCATCTGGCGCACGTGTGGCGGTTCCGTTCCAATGCGCTGGTCACGACCGCGCGCGATATGCACGAGAGCCTTGCGATGGCGTTCCGCTCGGCCAAAGCGTTGGTGGTTGAGGAATTGGAGCAAGGCTCGAATGACGAACAGATGCTGTTCCATCTGCTCAACATCGCGCGCGAGCATCGGCTGTCGATCCTGTTTACCTCGCGGACGGCGCCGGGCGATCTGGCAATCACCTTCCCTGACCTGCGCTCGCGTCTGCGCGCGCTTCCGGTCGTGCACATCACAGCCCCCGATGAAGCCTTGCTCGAAACCGTGCTCGTCAAGCATTTTGCCGATCGCCAGTTGACCGTCGAGCCTGCAACCGTGTCCTATATCGTGCGCAACATGGAGCGTTCGTTCGCGGCCGCCGCAGCCGTGGTCGATGCCATCGACAGGCGCTCCCTTGAAGCGAAGCGCCGTGTCACAAAACTGTTAGCGAAAGCTGCCATGATCGAGCTTGGCGCGTCTCCGGATCAGGATTGAAAACGTCTATGTCTGCGATCAAGAGCGCCGCCCCGGAGCTACAGGTGGAGAAGGCGCCGCCGCTCGCCGCATCGCCCGAGCGCTTCTACAATCGCGAGCTGTCTTGGCTGCAGTTCAACCGTCGCGTCCTCGAAGAGGCGAGCAATCCGTCCCATCCCCTGCTTGAACGGCTGCGCTTTTTGTCCATCTCGGCGACCAATCTTGATGAGTTCTACATGGTGCGCGCGGCCGGCGTGCAGGAGCAGGTGACGCGTGGCCTCTCGATCCGCAGTGACGACGGGCGTACGCCCGCAGAGCAGATGGCCGAGATCAATGCGATGGCGTCGTTGCTCATGGTCGATAAGCAGTCGGTTTGGACAGTGTTGGTCCAGGAACTAGGCCAAGCTGGCGTACATTTGATTGCGGCGAGCGCGCTGCGCGCGCCTGAGAAGGCTTGGCTTGAGCGCGAGTTCCTGACGCGCATTTTTCCTGTGCTGACGCCCATCGCCGTCGACCCTGCCCACCCCTTTCCGTTTTTACTCAACCGGTCCTCGGTGCTCGGCCTTGAACTCAAACGCGACGCCGATACCAAGACCATGCACGCGCTGTTGCCGTTGCCGCCGCAGCTTGAGCGCTTCGTTCGCCTGCCCGCTGCCGAAGGGCGCGGCGAAGGGGCGACAGAAATTCGGTTCATCAACATCGAGCATGTCATCGGCATGTTTATCGGGCGCATGTTCCCGGGCTTCAAGGCCGCGAGCCAAGGCTTGTTTCGCGTGCTGCGCGACACCGATCTTGAAGTGCAAGAAGAGAGCGAGGATCTCGTCCGCTCCTTCGAGAGCGCACTCAAAAAGCGCGGTCGCGGTACGGTCATCAGGCTTGAGATCGATGGCGCCATGCCCGCGCGACTGAAAAAATTCGTGGTCGAGGAACTCGAAGCGCCACCCGGCGTGGTGTTCGTCAAGTCGGGCCTGGTCGGCATGGCCGACGTGGCGCAAATGATCGTGAGCGACCGGCCGGACTTGCTGTTCAAGACCTTCCACATCCGCTTTCCCGAGCGCATCCGGGAGGCCGCTGGCGATTGTTTTCAAGCGATCAGCAAGAAGGATATCGTCGTCCATCACCCCTACGAGAGCTTCGACGTGGTGCTGCAGTTTTTGCGGCAGGCCGTGGCCGATCCGAATGTCCTCGCGATCAAGTGGACGCTCTATCGCACGAGCAATGATTCCCCGATCGTGAAGTTGCTCAAAGAAGCCGTCGAGATGGGCAAGTCCGTGACAGCGGTGGTGGAGTTGAAAGCGCGCTTTGATGAAGCTGCCAATATCCGCTGGGCCCGCGATCTAGAAAGTGTCGGCGTGCATGTCGTCTACGGTTTCATGGAGCTCAAGACGCACGCTAAGCTCGGCCTGGTCGTCCGCCGCGAGGGCACCGAACTCGCCACCTACTGCCACATCGGCACGGGCAACTATCACCCGGTCACCGCGCGCATCTACACGGATCTGTCGTTCTTCACGGCCTCGACCGCCATGGGACGTGACGTGACACGCATTTTCAATTTCGTCACCGGCTATGCCGAGCCCGACGAACTAGAAGCGATTGCCGCAAGCCCGAAAGGCATTCGCGCGCGCATCCTCTCCCACATCGCGGAGGAGGCGGCCCACGCCAAGGCCGGCCGTCCGGCTGCGATCTGGATGAAGATGAATTCGCTGGTCGACAAAGGCATCATCGATGCGCTCTACACAGCCAGCCAAGCCGGGGTCGAAATCGACCTCATCGTGCGCGGCATCTGCTGCTTGAGGCCTAGCGTAAAGGGCCTGTCCGAAAACATCCGGGTCAAGAGCATCATCGGGCGTTTCCTGGAGCATGGCCGCGTCTATGCGTTTGGCAACGGTCACGGCCTGCCAGGCCCCCAGGCAAAACTCTACATCTCATCGGCCGACATGATGCCGCGCAATCTCGATCGGCGCGTCGAGGTGATGGTGCCCATCGACACGCCCACGGTCCACGAACAGATCCTGGACCAGATCATGGTCGCGAACCTCAAGGACAATCAGCAGAGCTGGCGCATCAACAGCGATGGCACGGCGACGCGCGTGGTGCCTGAGAAAGGCGAAGAGCCTTTCAACGCGCATCACTACTTCATGACCAACCCGAGCCTCTCCGGCCGTGGCAAGTCCCTACAACGCGAAGCGCCGCGCAAATTTGATGCGGCCGGCAAAGGCCGCCGCAAGGGGTGACCCGCGACTGAGCAGACTTTGCGAACTTGACCAACGGATCTCGCCTGTGATTCAAGGGCCATTCAAAGAATCCGCCCGTGACCGCGAGAATGGCCGAAGCGTGGTCGATTGCGTAATGTCCGCGAGCGGCGGGGACGGAGACGTTGCAGCCGCGCAGCATGGCCAGCACGAGATTGCGTAAACCGGCCATAACGCGGGCTCCGGCTCGACCTGGCGAACGAACCTCGCTCATGGAGACGTCGCGGCGCCAATGCAGCTTGTTCTCGATGCCCCAGTGGCCGCGGTTGAGGTCGAGCAGGCGCGCGGGATCAGCTTCAGCCGCCGTCAAGCTGGTGACGAAGTAGGCGATTTCCGTCGTCGCCTTGCCTTTGATTTCGCGCACGCGCTCGATGCGCATGACCTGCGCCGCGCGTCATCGCGCAGCGATGCAATGCTCCGCATGGACGGGTGTGCGGTTCTTTGAATCACCCTGGATGAAGTGGCGTGCTGAGTTCTCAAATCCCGACACCGTGAAATGTGTGTGGCCTGCTGTCTGCAGTGACTGGACGTACTTTGCCAGCGGAGCTGCGAGAACTCCCTTGTCTTCGAAACGTGGCCGTCGATAGCGCGGCTTGCGACGAATACTCATGTCGTATCACTCTCCTGCCGACGACCTTGTCCGGAGAGAGGCCTGTGATTATGCGAAGTCTTCGAGCAAAATCGCTGCGCCATCGCGACTTCGGCGATTACGACAGGGCTAATCACCAACGCACAAGCGCCCGGCGTTGCCCGCACCCTGCTGCGCAGCTACCGCGCCTCGCCGAGTTTCCGCTTCGCACCCGAAGACGGTCCGACGACCTTCGCCTTTCGGCCGGTCATCTATGCGCCGCAGAAGCTGCGCGCGGTCGCCGTCCGCATCAGCGCCGCCACCGACGGGCACGAAGACCCGACCATCCTCTCGCAGCGCGTCCTCAAGTCCGTCCTCGACAGCTTGGAGTGACCATACAGGTGGATGCGCACCTTACGGATGTTCCCTTCTGCCTGATTGGCCGCACAAACCGGCACAGCTGGGGCACATCTGTTAGTCGGCGGAGCTGACCGCGTCATCCGTCACGCCGGAACAACCAGCGGAACCGAGAGGATAAACTCTGTTCCTGGATCCAGGGTCCGAACTGTTATCGTTGCGTGCACCTGCTTGGAGAAGGCCGTAATAATCCGCATGCCCAGCCCCTTCGCTTTCTGAATGTCAAAATCAATAGGCAGGCCGGCGCCCTCATCGCGCACAGATATGGAAAATCCGTCGCGGCCGTCTGGGCCGACTTTTATCCAGATTTTACCACCAACCGCCGTTTCGTAGGCGTACTTGGCGGCGTTGGTGATCAGCTCGTTTACGATCAGGGCGATGGCGATTGCCCGGTCGGTGCCTATAACAATCCCGTCAACAGCATCGGCGATGACTTTGCAGTGAGCAACATTGCGATCCAAATCGCTGCAAATCGCTTTGACATATTGGCCGATGTCCATTCGCTCGATGTTCGAGCCATAGCTGAGCTGATCATGAGCTTTTCCGACTGCCGCAATACGTTGCGCGGCCTCTTCCAGATGCGCGGTCAGTTCAGGGTTCGCAATGTCACGAGCCTGAAGATTTAGCATGCTCGTAACGATGGACAGGCTGTTCTTGACGCGGTGGTTGATTTCCTTGAGGAGAAATTTGTGCCGTTCGAGTGCGGCAGTGAGGCTGCGTTCGCGCCGCTCGCGCTCAATCGCCATTCCCAAAATGTTGGCTGCGCCCTGGAGAAAAGCAAGGTCGTGCTCAAGAAACTCGGCGTCCGAGCGGCTGTCCACTTCGAGCACACCGAATGGCCTCCCATCGCCCTGTAAAATGACGTTCATTGCGCGCCGGATGCCGTGCTGCTTAAGCAAATCCGAAGTGCGGAAACGTTCTTCGTTCTCAAGATGGTTGGAGATTACGGGCTTGCCAGTGCGCAATGCAAAGCCAGCAGGCGACTCGAGATCGGCACCGACACTCGCAACACCGACGACGCCGGCGTCCCAGCCTACGCCCGCACGAACCAGAAGCCGATTGGTGGAGGGGATATGTTCGAGCACTTTGCAGAACTCGACTTCAAGGCCGATTGCGGTCAATCGAGCCGTTTCACTAAGCAACTCGTCTAGCGAGGCTCCCTGAAGTGCCGTCACACCAAGCTCCGATAGGAGTTCTTGCTGGCGTACGCGGGCTCGTAACGCCCGCAGTCCCGTGTCAGGCGTGTCTCCCGACGAATTTGGTTCAATGACGGGCTTTTCGGTATTGCAGTTTCCCATTCGATCAGTCCTTTGGTGAATCGGAGCTCATCGCGTTGGTGCTCAATCGCGTGCCCTGACGACACACTCTTACAACGTTACGTCATGGTTTACGCACTGCGTCCGCAGACGCTTCATGGATGCTCCTCGCTCGCGCATCACAACCGTGGCCAGCCTAACACCCTAGCACGATACAGCAATCTTCGCGGCTTGCTGGCGGAGTGCAAGGGCTAGTCCCCCTGATCCCGAGCGGCCGCTCCTGTTGAGGGTTCGAATGACGGCCTCTTGGATGTCGTCAAAACGCCGAGTCCACGCCTCATTCAGTGAGACCGACCAAAACTATATTCCGCCCGCGCTCGCCACGCGCCTCTCCCAGGTTTTGCCCTTGCATCAGAAGCGATGTGGAGCCTTACCGCGCTTTGAGCCCAGCCCCTGTAGGGCCCGCGCCGCTATCTCTCTGGCCGTGAAACGGCGCTCGTACGTTGTCGCCGGTCCGCCCCTATGCTCGCGGACCAGTTGGATCTCGCGATCGTGATAGTGGTCTAGGCCAGGTCTGTGACCGGCGTGGATGACAGTTGTCTTCGCCAACAAGTCGCGC
The DNA here is from genome assembly GCA_031374735.1 of Hyphomicrobiaceae bacterium. GTDB lineage: Bacteria > Pseudomonadota > Alphaproteobacteria > Rhizobiales > Hyphomicrobiaceae > JABFRJ01. Next base: position 28,025 of record JANMGQ010000176.1, read on the forward strand.
ATGTATTCCATGAGCTTGAACTGACTGAGTTCGTCGAGTGACAGGTCGGCTCGTCCATGATCAGGATGTCGGGCGGGTTGATGAGCACTCTTGCGAACGCAAGCCGTTGCTGCTCACCGCCAGACAACAGCGTGCCCCACTGCGCCGTCTCGTCCAATCGGGGGATGAGATGTTCAAGGCCGCAGCGCACCAGTGCCTCGTGGACTTTCGGCTCGCTGACGTTCAAATCGTTGTGCGGATAGAGCAGCGCCGCGCGAAGAGCGCCAAGTGGAAATTATGGCCGCTGCGGCATGAACGATATGGTGGCCCCGACTGGGCGTAGGATCTCGCCGCTAGCCCAAGGCTACAACCCGGCCATGGCGCGGATCAGCGTGCTCTAGCCAGTGCCTGAGTCCCCTTTGACCAGGACTTTCTCGCCTGGAGACACGTGCGCCTCGGCGCCAACAATCATCACGCGGCCATCGTGCAATGCGATATTGAGATTGCGCAGGTGGATGCGATTGTCCGGGCTGTCACCAAGCGTGATCGCATCACGAAGGCCGTTGGGTCCAAGGCTGGCCTCGAGACCATCGAGCGCAGCAGACAGCTGCGTAACGCGATGTGAGGCAGCAAACCAATCCACCGACGATCCGCAAAATGCTGATGAAGGACACGGCCGCCAGCACCGCATTGATGACGCAGAGCGAGAAGTCGACCACGAGGTCTATGGCGGTGCGGCCATCCTCTGCAATTCGCGCCTCGGGATTGTCGGCGTCAGTCTGGATGATCGTCAGCTGGTAAAAGTGGCGATGGGCGAACCAACGTGTGATCAGAGTGCCCGTGAGCCATTGCCGCCAATGCAGCTGCAAACGCGTCCGGGTCTGCAGCTGCGCAACGGAGGCGGCGAACAACCGCTGCTCCCGTTCGTCCAGCTTGCAGCCGAGCGTCTGCCAGCGCATCGTGATGCCGTCGCGATCGATCATGCCCGGCGCGTAGACCTGTTCGCGCCGGACCGGAATCCACCCGAGTCGATCCGTCGCACGTCAACGGATCACGATTCACTTATCTTTGAGAGTGTCCTAAGCTCGGATGGATATAAGACCATGACGCCTCCGTTGCATCTGTCCCAAACATCGCCCGGGCTGCCGCCGTCCCCAATGTCCCCACCACTTCGCGAGGGGCAAGCCCAGCATCGTCCTCCGCAATAACTTTCTGTCGTTGGGTTGTCGGCATGATCCCAAGCGGGGTGTAATGCTAGATCGCGAGAACAATGAGCCCCATCGACGAGCTGACGCGGGGGGCTTCCACGAGGCGTAAAAAAACCTCGACCTCGATGTCGGATCGAGCGGACCTGATCCGTCCTTGGTGCATGTCCGTCTCGCCCGCGCGGCGGGATCGAAGTGATAGCCGGAAGGAAAGTTCCATGAAAGTGATGATCATCGCCAAAGCCAGCGTGGCGTCAGAGGCCGGTGAACAAATGAACACCGAACAGCTTGCCGCCGTCGGCGCCTACATCGAGGAACTTTTGAAGGCCGGCATTCTGATCGCTGGTGACGGTCTGTATCCCTCGCGCAAGGGCAAGCGTGTTCGCTTCTCCGGCAAGGATCACAGTGTCGTCGACGGGCCGTTCGCGGAGACCAAGGAGCTGATCGCCGGCTACTGGATTTGGAACGTCAATGATATGGAAGCCGCGGTTGCTTGGCTGAAGCGCTGCCCCATCCCGAACGACGAGACGACCGAATTCGAGATCCGCCCCGTGTTCGAGACCGACTTCGGCGAGGCGATACCCCCGGAGCAGCGAGTCCAGGGGGAGCGAGTGTTCGCCGAGGCGCAAAAGACCACGGATTGAGGCGGGTATGACATGGCGACAGGCGATGATCTCAGGCGACTGGCACTTGCGCTCGACGGCACCACAAGCGCTCCCCACTTCGATCGTACAGCGTACAAAGTCGCCCGCACGTACGCGACGATCGGCTCAGATGGCCGCACCGCTAACCTCAAGCTGACGCCGGACGAGCAGACGCTCAAATGCCTGACAGCACCGGAGGCGTTCGCGCCCGTGCCCAATGCCTGGGGCCAGCAAGGCTGGACGGCCGTGACGCTCGCGGCGGTGTCGCGCGACGAGCTCGATGCAGCGCTACGGCTTGCTTGGACACACGCCCTGCCGAAAAAGCGGACCACGAAACCACGCAAATCCAAGAGGTGACACCCATGCAATACGCTATCCTTTGCTACCACGACGAAAAGGTCACCTGCGCCTGGTCGAAGGAGGAGGACGATGCCGTGATGGCCAAGCTTGGCGTAGTCATGGAGCGGCTGACGAAGCAGGGCAAACTCGGCCCGGTCGCGCGATTGCTCCCCACGACTGCTGCGACGACATTGCGCAAGGACCGTGAACCGGCGCTCGTCATCGACGGGCCGTTCGCCGAGACCAAGGAGCAGCTGCTCGGCTTCTACATCATCGATTGCAAGGATCTCGACGAGGCACTGGAGATCACGCGCGAACTCGGTTCGGCAAATCCGGGCGGCGCCTATGAGATCCGGCCGGTCGGCGTGTTCTTCGATACACCCGGAAAGGCTTCTGGGGCAGCGTCATGACCGACACGAGCTGGATCGGTGCCGTTCTGGCCGCGGCACGTCCGCAGGCTGTGGCGGCGCTGCTCCGGTATTTTCGCGATCTCGACACGGCTGAGGAAGCGTTGCAGGAAGCGAGCCTGCGCGCGCTGAAAGCGTGGCCGAAGAATGGCCCGCCGCGCGATGCCGCGGCTTGGCTGATCATGGTCGGTAAGAACGCTGGTGTCGATTCCATCCGCAAGACCAGCAAGCAAGTCCCATTGCCGTCCGAGGAGGTGATCTCGGATCTGTCAGATGTAGAGGCATCGACCGTCGAGCAACTCGATGCCGCCGACTACCGAGATGATATTCTGCGCCTGCTATTCATCTGCTGTCACGCAGACTTGTCGTCAACGCAGCAGATCGCGGTGGCGCTGCGCATCGTGTCGGGATTGTCGGTGAAGCAGATCGCGCGCGCGTTTCTCGTCACCGAGGCCGCGATGGAGCAGCGCATCACGCGCGCCAAGGGGCGCGTGGCGTCCGCCCAGGTGCCGTTCGAAACGCCGAGTGCGGCCGATCGGGCGGAGCGCGTGGCCGCTGTTGCTGCCATGATCTATCTCGTCTTCAACGAGGGTTACACGACCAACGTTGCCGAACAGGGCGCTAAGTCACCGCTGTGCGAGGAGGCGATTCGTCTGGCACGCCTGCTGCTCGGGCTCTACCCGACTGAGCCGGAGATCATGGGGCTCGCCGCACTCCTACTGTTGCAGCATGCGCGCGCTGCGGCCCGGTTCGATGCAGATGGTGCCGTGGTTCTGCTCGAAGACCAGGATCGCTCGCGCTGGAACCGCAAACAGATCGCTGAGGGACTGGCACTGATTGACAAGGCCGTGCGGCACCGGCGTCCCGGGCCGTATCAGTTGCAGGCGGCCATCGCCGCGATCCACGCGCGCGCCAAGACGTTTCGTGATACCGACTGGTCGGAGATCGATCTGCTCTACGGCACGTTGGAGCGCATGCAGCCGTCGCCCGTCGTATCGCTTAATCGAGCCGTTGCCGTCTCTAAATCGCGCGGGCCGAAGGCGGCGCTGGCCATGATCGAGCCGCTGGCGGCCAAGCTCGGCAGCTACTTCTATTTCCACGGCGCGCGCGGTGCGTTTCTGCAGGCACTCGGCCGCAAGGACGAAGCGCGCATCGCCTTCGACCGGGCGATCGCGCTCGCCAACACGCCGGCGGAAGCGGCGCATATCCGGATGCAGATCGATCGCCTGACAGGAGCGTCATGACGTACATATTCCAGCAGATCACAACCGCGGACGGTCCTTTGCTCAAGGCCCTGCTGGGCGTGTTCGGCACAGCGTTTGAGGATGCCGTCGCCTATAGGAGCAACGTCCCTGATGACGCCTATCTGTCGCGATTGCTCGCCAAGGAACATTTCGTCGCCATCGTCGCAATCGCGGATGGCGCGGTCATCGGCGGCCTGGCCGCTTATCAACTCGACAAGTTCGAGCAGGATCGGCGCGAGATCTATATCTACGATCTGGCTGTGCTGAGCGACCACCGGCGCCGACGTGTCGCGACCGGACTGATCACCGAATTGAAGCGGATCGCGGCCGTGCGCGACGTCTACGTGATCTTCGTGCAGGCCGACCTTGAGGACGGCGCGGCGATCGCTCTGTATGAGTCGTTGGGCTCTAAGGAAACCGCGCACCATTTCGATATTGAGGTGCAGGCACATCGGACCGCAAAGACATCTTGAGTTTTTCTCGTGCACGGGTGTTGGAGCGAGGCACCCATCAACGTCCTTGAAGAACTGGAACCGCTGACTGGTGATGTCAGTCACACCGCAACAAACTCAAACGGAGACGAACATGCTCGACACGCTCATGCTAATTCTCGCCGTCGTCGGTGCGCTTGCCGTCGCGTTCCTCATCTATGTCGCGCTGTTACCGAACGAGTTCCGAATCGAGCGCACGGCCGAGATCGACGCGCCTGCGGACAAGATTTTCCTAATGATCAACGACGTCTGGCAGTTCAACACTTGGAACCCCTTCGCCAAAGCCGATCCGTCGTCTGCCATCACCTACAGCGGGCCGGCGCACGGCGTCGGCGCAGCCTATGACTGGGTGGGCCGCAAATCCGGCGCGGGCCGCATGCGAATTGCCACGTCGACGCCGTCGTCCAAGGTGACGGCGAACCTCGACTTCACCAAGCCCTTCGCCGCGAACAACATCGCCGAGTTCACGCTTGCTCCACGCGGCACATCGACCGCCGTGACCTGGGCGATGACCGGCCGCCGCCCCTTCTCGCACAAGCTGATGGGCACCATCTTCAACATGGACAAGATGGTCGGCGGCGCGTTCGCAAAGGGCCTCGCAGACCTGAAAACCGCCGTCGAGAGGACGTTGTGAAGACGCTCTGAGCCGCTTTCACGATTGGAGATATCGCATGTTCGACTTGACCGTTGTCACCTTCGATTGGGTTCCCGAGAAGCCACGGGGCTTTGTGCGTGATCTGCGCATCCGCTGGGCGCTCGAAGAGGCGGGTCTGCCCTATCGCGTCAAAGGCGTCCCGTTTGCAGACCGGACGTCCGAGCATTTCCAGCATCAACCGTTCGGGCAGGTGCCATGGTTGACTGATGGAGACATCTCGATTTTCGAGAGCGGCGCAATCCTGCTGCATCTTGGCGAACGCAGAGCGGCGCTGTTGCCCACTGAACCGCGCCGCCGCAGTGAGGCCATTCAATGGCTGTTCGCCGCGTCCTGCTCCGTTGAGGCGGCGAGCCAGCCCTGGTCGTTCTTTCACTTCTTCGGCAAGACGGGCGAAACAACGCCGATGTGGACGTTCTTCGATGACTGGGTGAAACTGCGGCTCAATCATCTGGAGCAGGTGCTGGCAGGGCGCGAATGGCTGGCCGGCGACTTCTCAATTGCCGACATCATGATGGCGGATGTCCTGCGCCTCGTTGATCGCTTCGGCGGGCTCGCGTCGTCGCCTGCCTGTCGTGCCTATGTCGGGCGCGCCACGTCGCGGCCTGCCTTCATTAAGGCGCATGCAGACCAGATGGCGCATTTTGCGGCGGCAGACCGGCTGAGGACCACAGCCTCGAAAAGTTGAAGACCGATGTCGGAGCTGCATGGACCCGTACGTCCTTGGGGAAGAAACAACCATCCGCTCTGCGTGAAACAAGGAGACGAGACATGGCAAAGACGACAAAGCCACATCCCAAATCAACCACCGGCACAGTCCGGCTGCACCGCGTGTTCGCAGCCTCGCCGGAAAAGCTCTACCGCGCCTTCCTCGATGCCGAAGCCATGGCGAAGTGGCTGCCGCCTTATGGCTTCACCTGCAAAGTGCATCACCTGGACGCAAAGGTCGGCGGCACCTTCCGCATGTCGTTCACCAACTTCACGACGGCCAAGAGCCACGCCTTCGGCGGTGAGTATCTGGAACTCATAACCAACGAGCGGCTGCTTTACACGGACGTTTTCGACGATCCGAACCTGCCCGGCGAAATGCGCGTGACCGTGACCTTGAAGAAGGTGTCGGTCGGCACGGATGTGCACATCGAACAGGCGGGCATTCCAGCGCTCATTCCGGTCGAGGCTTGTTACCTCGGTTGGCAGCAGTCGTTGGCGCAATTGGCGTTGGTCGTTGAGCCGCACAATCCGGAGTGAAACCGAGGCAAGGAGAGT
>JANMGQ010000210.1:0-10514 GCA_031374735.1 Hyphomicrobiaceae bacterium
ATGTGCAAGTGGGCCGGGCTTGTGGACGGCTCGGGCTATTGAAGGCCCGACCCGACCACAATCCCTCTGGCGGAGCGAGTTAACAGAGAAGGGACATCTGAACTTTGCCAGAGAAGGGGACATTTCAACTTTGCTCCTACATCGGCTGATCTCCATCTATCGCCCATGCTCGGAACGGCGTAGGCTTGGGCCGCAACGGTTGCGCGAGGTGGACATGCCCGCAGATCCCCGTCCAGCGACGACGACGTCTAACGATCAGCGCCTCGACGAGGCGCGCAGCATCTTTTCGCACGTGGTCGCCTATCAATCGGGCGCTGTCTATGAGCGCTTGGCGCCAGCCCTCGTCGCGGTGCACCGTGAGGCGTTTGCGGGTCCGCCGCCATGGTACATCTCGATCTATGCGCAGGGGAAGGCGCAACATATTGCCATCCATGACCCGATCCACCTGTATCAGGACGTCCTGATCGCGCTGGATCGCGACAAGGGCATCAACAACGGCGAACCCGTTCTGCATGCGCGGTTGCTGGGCGCGCTCGCGCCACCTGTCGGCGGCACGGTGCTGCATGTCGGGTGCGGCGGCGGCTACTACACGGCGATCCTCGCTGAACTGGTCGGCCCGGCCGGGCGCGTGATGGCCTACGAGATCGTTGATGCTCTGGCTGCACAAGCCGCAGCCGCCCTTGCACCGTGGGCCAACGTCACCGTGAACGCGCGCTCGGCCACAGTCGATGCGTTGCCAAAGGCCGATGCCATCTACGTCAATGCTGGCGCGACGCGGCCGCACGCGCTGTGGCTCGACGCGCTCAACGACCGGGGACGGTTGGTATTTCCGCTGTCATCGGCTGGCTTTGGGCCTGGTGTGTCGCTTTTGATCGAGCGCCGCGGAGACGCTTTTGCCGTGCGGGCCGTGTCGCCTTCAGGCTTCATCAACTGCATCGGTGCAACGGACCAGGCCGAAGGCGAACGCGTCAGCGAAGCCGTACGGCGTGGCGCACTGTGGCGCGCCCAGAGCCTGGTGCGCGACACCGCCCCTGACGACACCGCTGTGCTGATGGGCGATGGCTGGTGGATGTCGTCTCGCCCCTTGTCGCACTAGCCCCTTGCCGCACCAGGAGGTCCAAACATGACCGTCTCCGTCACGCGACGCGCGGCCTTCGGCCTGATGGGTGCCGTAGCTTGTGCTGCACCCGCGCATGCCGACGGCTTGGTCGACCTGCAGCTGGTGCTTGCGGTCGACACATCGGGCAGCGTCAACCGGCAGCGTTTTGAATTGCAGCGCGACGGCTATGCCGACGCGTTCCGAAGCGACGAGGTGCAACGCGTGATCACGGCCGGGCGCGCCGGCGCGATTGCCGTCTGCATGACCCACTGGACCGGTCCGGAACTGCAGGAGATCGCACAGCCCTGGGTGCGGCTCGGCGATGTGGCTGCCTGCAGTGCTTTTGCTGACGCCATCGCTGCGGGGCCGCGACGACTGTTTGCGGGTGGCACATCGATTTCAGGCGCTGTCGACCATGCGCGTATCATGCTCGCGCGCTGTCCGTTCAACGGCGCATCCGGGCGCATACGGCGCGTGGTCGATGTCTCGGGCGATGGCGAAAACAATCGCGGGCGTCCGCCCGGTGTGGCGCGCGACGAGGCGGTTGCCTTGGACATCGTGATCAACGGTTTGCCGATCCTCGCGATCGAGCCGCGGCTCGATGACTATTACCGCGATCACGTCATCGGTGGCGCGGGCTCGTTTTTGATTGCGGTCGATACATTTGAAGCCTTTGGCCCTGCGGTACGCCGCAAACTGCTCCAGGAAATCGCCTGATCCAGGGTCGGTGCTTACGTCGTGCGCCGTTGAACGGGCGCTCGCTGATCAGGGCATGAGCGGGCCGGGAAGAGCCTTCTCGGCTTCGATGATCAGAGCGGCTTCGCGCCGGTGCATGTACCAGCCGAAGCCGACGAAGGCTGCTGCCGCGAGCGCGAATGCCACAAAGCCGAGCGACCGGCCCATCTGGTGCATGGCATGGCCGAAGCCATAGGCACCGAATCCAAAGAGGCTCGCCCAGAGGATGCCGCCGGCCGCATTGGCCAACAGGAAGCGGTTCCAGTTCATGCGGTTTACGCCCGCGAGGAAGGCCGCGAAAATGCGCAGCAACGCGACAAACCGGCCAAAGAACACGACCGCGCCGCCGTGGCGCATGAACATATATTGCGCGAGCTTGATGCGCCCATCGGTGAGATGCAGCAGCGTTTTGTGCTTGATCACCAGCGGATAGCCATAGCGCCGGCCAATCCAGTAGCCGATATTGTCGCCGATAACGGCACCGGCAATGGCCGCCGCAACCACGCCCGTAATGGCCAAATCACCGCCAACTCCACAGTAGATCGCGGCCAGCACCAGCACGGTTTCGCCGGGCAACGGCAGCCCCATGCTTTCCAGCCCGATCACGAGGCCGACGCCCCAATAGCCGTAGTCCTTGACGAGATCGTTGAGGCTGTCGAGCGACAGGATAGCGGACATGGCATCTCGTCTGGCGGTGAAGGGCGACAACGACCGAGGTTGAGGCCTTAGTCAACGCGCCATGGTGTCGGGTGGCCGACACCAACTTAAGGCAAACGGTGCAACCCAAATGCGACCCAGTGGTGGCCCTGCGGTGTCCTGCTCGCCAATGCGTCGCCTTGACGGGGGGGAGAGGCGCCTCTAGGCCCAGCGCAACTCTTTTCCGGGAACGCGCGATGTGCTGCGCGACCGCAACGTCAGGCGACCGATGCAGCAGGATCCAGATTCACAGCGCAACATGATCCTGGCGATCGTGTTGTCGCTCGGCGTGTTGGCCGTCTGGCAGTTCTTCATTGCCGGGCCGCGGCAAGAGGCAGAGCGGATTGCCAACCTGAACAAGCAAAAGCAGGAACAAGCTGCCAAACCAGCGGTTGGTCCTGGTGGTGTTCCGGTGCCTGGTACTGGCCAGACGGGACCTGCCGGGCAGCCTGGGCCAGTCGTCGCCGCCAAGCAACTCACACGTGCCGAAGCGATCAAAGAGGGCCCTCGTGTCTTGGTTGAGACGCCAAGCTTGTCCGGTTCGATCAACCTGCGCGGCGCGCTCGTCGATGATCTGACGCTTGTGAAGTATCGCGAGACCGTGAAGCCCGGCAGTGCCAATGTGCACTACCTCTCGCCGCTGTCGGCGCCGGAGCCGTATTTCGCCGAATTCGGCTGGCTCGTACTGCCGGGCAGCACAACGGTCGTGCCGACCTCGGAAACCGTCTGGACGGCGGCCGTTGGCTCAAAGCTGACGCCGACGACACCCGTACTGCTGACACACGACAACGGCCAAGGCTTGTTGTTCAAGCGCACGATCGCCATCGACGCGGACTATATGTTCACGATCAAGGACGAGGTCGAGAACAAGTCCGGCAAGGATGCAGCACTCGTGCCCTATGGGCGCGTGTATCGGTTCGGCACGCCCAAGGTCGAGGGCTGGATGATCCTGCACGAGGGCCCGATTGCGCGCATCGGGGAAGAAAAACTCGAGGAGATCGCCTACACTGACCTGACCAAGGACGCTGAGAAGGCCGCCAAGGCCAACAAGCCGGCCGAAGGCAAAAAGCTCTACAAGTCTGACAAGGGTGGCTGGATCGGCTTTACTGACAAATATTGGTCGGCGGTGCTTATTCCCGACCAGAGCAAAACTTACGACGCCCAGTTCGAGGTGCTCGGCAAGTCAGCCACCAACCCCAAGGACGTCTTCTGGTCCAACTACCAGCTGCCGCCCGTCACGGTTGCGTCGGGGCAGACAGGTGTGAACGAGGCGCGCTTCTTTGCTGGTGCCAAGCAGCCGGCCATCGTCGATGCGTACCGCGACAAACTTGGCATCACGCGCTTCGACCAGATGGTCGATTGGGGCTACTTCCACTTCATCACCAAGCCGCTGTTCAAGGTCATCCACTGGCTCTACGGCCTGCTCGGCAACTTTGGTTTTGCTGTCCTCGCCATTACCGTGATCGTCAAGGGCTTGTTCTTCCCACTGCAGAACAAGAGCTACGAGTCCATGGCGAAGATGAAGAAGCTGCAGCCTGAAATGGAGAAGCTGCGCAAAGACCACGGCGACGACCGCATGAAGCAGCAGCAAGCCATGATGGAGCTGTACAAGAAGGAAAAGATCAATCCGGCGGCCGGCTGCCTGCCCGTGTTGCTGCAGTTCCCGGTGTTCTTCGCGCTCTACAAGGTGATCTTTATCTCGATCGATATGCGGCACGCGCCCTTTATCGGCTGGATCAAGGATCTTTCGGCGCCTGACCCGACGTCGCTGTTCAACCTGTTCGGTTTGCTGCCGTTCGGCGTGCCCGAGTTCCTGATGGTCGGCGTCTGGCCGCTGATCATGGGCGTGACCATGTGGATGCAGTTCCAATTGAACCCGCCGCAGCCCGATCCGACGCAGCAGATGATCTTCAACTGGATGCCGGTCATGCTGACGTTCATGATGGCAACCATGCCGGCTGGGCTGATCATCTACTGGTCGTGGTCGAACATCATCTCGTTCGCCCAGCAGTATTACATCACCAAGAAGAACGGTGCCGAGATCCACATCTGGCAGAATCTCAAGCGCATGTTCGGGCGCGGCGAGACGATAAAATGAGGCGGCGGCGCACCCTCGTGAGGGGCGCTCGCACTAGCGCTGCGCGGCATCGACGCCGAGGCCAATGTCGGCAAGGCGCCAATGTCCGCCGACGCCGGCAAACAACAGACGGAACGTGACGCGCTCGGTGCCTGAGGCAAACCCGCCTGTGAGTTGCAGCTGCTCGGCTGCCGGCCGGGTGGCCTCGAATGCCTCCGGCTCCAGCATCAGAGCCGGTGCGAGATCCATAGGGCGGCGGCGGGCGTCTGTGAAGATCAGCGCGAGATCGGCCGCAGAGTGCTTGGCTTGAAAGGCCGGTGCGGCCAGGTCGCGGAACACCGAGTAGTTGCCCGTGCGGTTCGCATCAGCCAAAGCGCCGAGCGTCGAGCGCACCAGAAACAGCAATTGAGGTTGGATCTTCGGCCTCGCCTCTACTGGCGCGCTAGCGCGCGCTATGCCTGCGATCACCTTGTCGCGCGCGTCAGCGTCGACCACGAGAGCCGAAGCTGCTGCGACAATGCCAAGCAGCACGACGAACAGAAATTTCCGCATGCGGTTTCCTTTTTTGGTTTTGGGCGCGCACAGCGCCGGTCGGATCAAGTCTTGCAGGCACATATGCAACGAGATCACTTCCAAGACAGATTGAGCCCGACGCGGCCGCCAAAATTGCCTTTCTCCAATCCGCCACCGATGCCGCCCGTCACCGACAGTGTCTCCCCTTGGCCGAAGGCGTTGGTTGAGAGCACGCCGATGCCAGCCAGGCCGATGGCGGTTTTGCCGTCGTAGAGGCCGAGGTTCATCGACACGCCGAACAGATCGCCACCGCGCAGCACGGGATTGGTGATCGCCATGGCGATCGCGACACCTTCGAGCGCCTTGTCCGTCTTGCCGGCAAGCGCGTCGACGCGCTGGTTGGTCTTGGCGATCTCGTCGAACGAGCGCCCCTCCAAGGCCGTGATGCGCTGTTCGTGGTTGACGGCGACGCCCTGCAAAGCGGCCACATCTTTGCGGGTCGAGACGATATCGCGCGTGTTGGTTGCGGTGTCTGCCTTCACCTGCGTAACGGTGCCCTCCACTGTGGTGACACGCTTTTCGACGGCGTCGGTCTTGGCTTCATTGGTGGTCACGCGCGTGTCGAGCTGAGTCACGGCCGTCTTGGCCTCGTTGGCTGTGGTCTTGGCTTCGTTGGCCACGACCTTTGCATCGTTCGCCGTCTGCTCGACCGCAGCGACGCGGGTGGTCAAGCCGGTGACAGCTTGCGTCGCAACCCTGGCCTCCGTCTTGGCGTCGTCGGCTGTCGTCTGTGCCTGCGTGATGCGGGTGTCGAATTGGCCGATCTTGGTCTCGGCATTGGTCATGCGGGTTTCAACGCCGGTGATACGCGTATCCTGCTGCGCCACTTTCGCCTCGACCGTGCCGACGCGCGTGTCGATGGCCGCGACCTTGGTGTTGAGCGTGGTGATGTCAGTCTTCGCCTTGCCGACGTCTGTCTGCAGCGTTGTGATGTTGCCTTCGGCAGTGGTCATGCGCGTCTTGAGCGCCGTGAGGTCAACATCTGTCGCACCCGCGCGGTTTTTGAGATCGGTGATGTCGGTCGTGTTGGTATTCATTTGCCGTTGCAGCGCGCCGCCGTCGCTGGCGAGATTGCCGTTGGCATCCGTTGTCACAAGACTCGTCGCGCCCGATTGAGCCGCTGTGCTGGCCGTCGAGGAGATCCCAGCCACAGTCACAGTTTGCGTGCCCGAGCCGATGGCGATTTGATTGGCCCGAGAGGTGCGCACATCCGTGCCGATGGCGACGCTGTTGGCTTGGGCAGCACTCGCGCCGTTGCCAAGCGCAATCGCGCCAATGCCGGCGGCCACACTCGACTCGCCGATGCCAATGGCGCGGCCGCCGCTTGCCGTGGCATTGCGGCCCAAAGCGACGCCGTCAGCGGACGTGGCGGTGTTCTCGCCAACTCCGGTTCCGCCGCCGCTCGCGCCCACACCAACAGCGACGGCGCCCTTGGCGCTGGCCTTGGCATTCTGGCCTAGCGCCGTGGCGCCGACGCCGGTCGCAGCCGACGCGTTGCCATAGGCGGTCGCACCGTCCGCGGTGGCCTGGGCGGCACTGCCGGAGGCGGTCGATTGTTTACCGGTCGCGGCGGCGCCTTGGCCGAAGGCCGTCGCCTGGGATTGTGTTGCCTGGGTGTTGCGCCCGATGGCGACCGAGTCAGCGCCGGTTGCGGCCGCACTGGCGCCAGTGGCTGTCGCCCCGATGCCGGTTGCCTGAGAATCGGTGCCGATTGCGGTCGTGAACTCGCCGGTCGCACGCGCCAGCGCGCCGCTGGCGGTGCTGCTCTGCCCGGTGGCGCGGGCAGCGCGACCGATGGCCGTTGCGTTGTCGCCGCGCGACTGGGCATCGTTGCCGATGGCGGTGGAATTGACGCCCTCGGCCGTAGCGGTGTTGCCAACGGCAGTCGAATTGGTGCCGAGCGACTTTGAACTGCCGCCAATGGCGACGGCGTTATTGCCTTGGGCTTCCGACGAGGTGCCAATGGCGGTGGAATCACTTCCTGAAGCGGTCGCTGCGCCGCCGATCGCCGTGGCATTGGCACCTTCGGCACGTGCGTAGGAACCGATGGCTGACGCATTGTTGGCCGTCGCTTTGGCGAAGAAGCCGAATGCGGATGAGTACGCGCCTGAGGCCTGGGGCTGAGTGCCGAGGGCCATAGAGCCGGTCCCGCTTGCTGTCGCGCCTTCGCCACAAGCCAGAGCGAGACTGCCGGCGACAGCGTTGCCTCCCAATCCGGCACCACCGTATTGCTGGCAGATGAACTGGGCATTGGCCTGACCCGGTGCAATGGTGAGGGCCAGGGCAAGCGACGTTGCGAGGGCTGCGAGGCTGGTCATAACCTTGCCGCACGGCAGTGGCAGACAAGCTGCGGTATTGAGAGGCGACATGATAGGTCCTGACGCAAAACACACAGGGGAGACCGGCTTTGGGCCTAGTCGGTGACTTCGCGCCGAAATCAACTTAAGCGCGAATGAATGTGTTTTACACCTTAGTCGGTTAGCGAACCGTTAAGCCAATCGCTCCAAGGTGCCCCACGTTCGTCTCGTTTCGAGACGATCAATGCGGTTGTGTCCCTTGCGCTGGCGCAGATGTTTCTCCACAGCCAGGAGAAAATACCTGACTTGGGACGCCTGCCAGCACCGGGCTGCCACAGGTCAGTCGAAATCTCGTGCGAACTAAAGTAGCGGTCCGCGGTTTGGGTGGTAAATCGCGCGACAACGGTGACAGCGGCGGGGAGTGATGGCGATGGGCGGCATGGACATCCAAGGACTGCTCGACAAAGCGCATTCCATGATCACCGGCAACGCGATGTTGCTGGCTGGATTGCTGTTTTCGCTGTTCCTGTTCACACGCACCCGATTCTACAAGCGCCTGTCGCGCGTCCTTGAAGACGTGTTGTTTGCCAATTGGCAGCTTGGCCTGCTGGCCGCGACTGGCATTATTCTGTCTGCGGCCTCCGGCTGGACAACCTGGGATGGCATGCGCAATTTCACCGGAGAGCCAATCCTGTCCGGCATGATTACCTTCGGCATTCAGGGTGTCATGTTGATCGTCGCTTGGCTGATTGGCGAGAGCTTTGCCACGGGCATGAGCCAGCAAACCAAGAACGGCGTGTTCACGTCCGAGAAGGATTGGTCGATCACGGCCGCCATGACCGCACTCGGGCTCGGCATCGTGATTGCGGCGGCGGCTGGTGCCTCAAAGCTGATGATCAATCCCAAGGGTGACTACACTGTTTCGTGGTTCGCCGCGGGCGGCTTGATCCTTGTCGGTCTGTTCATCGTCGCGTCCAAGATGACGACGCTGCGCGCCTATTTCGACGCCATGCGCGTGATGGTCAAATCCGCGGTCCTGTGGGTCATGTTCCTCGCCTGTATGGCAACCTCGGTTTTCTTCTCGTTCGACAGCTTGTTCTCGACCATCTTCCCGCAGGACGAGCGCAAGCGCGCCGCTGAATTGCGTGCCCAGAACCAGGTCGCCGGCATTGTTTCCGACATCGGCAATCTCATCAACACGCGCCAGCTGACCGAGGCCGAGACCCTGTTCACCACCAAGGGCTGGGACGAATACGACAAACAGATGCAGCTGCTCGCCCGCGTCGCCAACGAAAGCCGCGGCCAGATCGAGCAATACTTCAACGCGCAGATGGAGCAGCGCCGTCAGGCAATCGCCCAACAACAAGAGCGCATCGCCACATCGCAGTCGAGCCAGGCTGGACTGTCAAATCGCAAGAACTCGCTCGTCGATGAACTCACCCGCTTGAAATCCGAACGTCCCGGCCTCGTTGAAGATGTGACACAGAAGCGGGAAGTCGTCGACGCGACCACGAAGGAAGTTGACGCCAAGCGCGTCGAAGTCATGGCGGAAGAAAAAGGCGTCGAGGGCACGGGCAAGATTGGTCGCGGCCAGATGTTCCGCCAGCGCAAGGCCGAGGAAGATGCGCTGCGCGAAAAGCTGAAGATCGCCGATGAGCGGCTGCGCGAACCACAGAAGAAGTTGCAAACCACCGATGGCCGTATTGTGCAGATCGAGCGCGAGCTCTCGGGCCTCGACGGCGATCTGGCCAAGCTGAAGGGCGAAGCGCAGACCGCTGAAAGCCGCATCAAGCTCGCAGAAGAGGCCAAGACCACCGACGAGTCGCTCGCCAAGATTGACCCGTCGCGCATGGTTCCGGTATTCGAAAAAGCACGTCAGGAATTCCGCCAGCAGCCCAAGGCCGAAGCGCTGATTGAGATCCAGCGCCAATGTGTGCAGCTGGTGACGGCCATCGGTACCAACCCTGCCACCAAAGAGCGCGTGCGCGGCATCGATTGCGACCCGAAAGGCGCCGCTGAGGCGGCCGGCCGCGTGTTTGCCCTCAACGACGGCATCCGCACCTTCGGCGCGAGCTGCGCTGGCGGCGACAAGCTGAACCAGTACAAGTCAGCCGATGCGCTGTTCGATTTCGCCCGCAAGTGCGTGCAGGAATCCGGCCTCGCCTCGAAAGACACCGACGAGATGCGCCAGAAGGTCAACTTCATCGAGTTGAACCGCGACGACAAGGCCAACCGCTTCGTCGTCACCTGGAACGCCTTCGCCGACGGCAACCGGCTGGCTTATCTGGCGCTGGGCATCGCCATTGCGATAGACAGCCTGGTCTTCATGTCCGGCCTGTTCGGCGCCAACGCCATCCGCTCGCCGCTGACCGAGATCGAACATCGCGGCGAACGCTCGGCCGACCAGCTCGAAGCCATGATCGATGCCACCCTCAGGGAAACGGCGCATCCCCGCGCGACGCTGTCGGCACTGTTGGCCGCCATGCATCCCGTGCATTCGCAGGATAGCTTCACCTCCGAAGTGGTTCTCAATCCATCCGATCCGCTGGTCGATGAAATGCGCAGTGTGCTGGCCGCTGGCTCGCGCATCGGTGCCGTGCGTCCGGTCGGCAAGGACGCGACCCGTTATCTCGTACATACGGGACTTGGCCACTACCTGGCCCTCGCTCTCGGCAAGACCTGGAAGATCAAGACGGCCGAAGTCGAGCGCCGCGACCTGATTAACGTCATCGGCGTCGCGCTATTGCCCTATCCACGACACAATGCCGAACTCGTCCTGGCGGAATTGCACCCGATTTCGGACGCGCGAGGCTACGCAGCGGAGGCGTCGCCGTTCAAGATTGCGGATGAGCAGCGGCGGCGGCTGGTGATCAATACGTTGGGGGCCGGCGCCACCATCAAGGGTGCGGTACAGCGCAGCAACGAGGATGGCCGCTACTTCGTGTCGGCAGAGTTTTACCGGACGCTGCTGATGATGCGGGCTGGAGCCATTCGAGGCTTCGACGACGCAGCGGTGCAGGCGCGCTACGGGTCGCCT
>JANMGQ010000275.1:0-23055 GCA_031374735.1 Hyphomicrobiaceae bacterium
GACGTGGCCATGCGCAGATTTTCCGGGCGAATGCCGAGGATCGATGGCTTGCCGGCGTGCGCTGCCATGCGCGCCTTTAATGCATCAGGGACGCGCACTTTCATGGCCGGGTTGGTGGCGTACAGCGTACCGCCCTCATCCGTGATCTGCACGTTGGAGAAGTTCATCGGCGGCGACCCAATAAAGCCTGCGACGTACTTGTTGGCGGGGTTGTTGTAGAGTTCCAAGGGCTCGCCCACCTGCTGGATCAGACCGTGGTTCATGACCACCACGCGATCACCAAGGGTCATAGCTTCGATCTGGTCATGCGTGACGTAGATCGACGTTGTGGCGAGCCGCTGGTGCAGCTTCTTGATCTCGATGCGCATCTGCACGCGCAGCTTGGCGTCAAGGTTCGACAGCGGCTCGTCGAATAGGAACACCTGCGGATCGCGCACGATGGCACGGCCCAGCGCCACGCGTTGGCGTTGGCCGCCCGAGAGCATGCGCGGCTTACGCTGCAGGTGGTCGACGATGCCGAGAATGTTGGCGGCGTTCATGACGCGCTTGTTGATCTCGTCTTTGGCGAACTTACGCATCTTCAGGCCGAAGGCCATGTTGTCGTACACGGACATGTGCGGATAGAGCGCATAGTTCTGGAACACCATCGCGATGTCGCGATCCATGGGCGGCAGATCATTCACGACGCGATTGCCGATCATGATGTCACCTTCGGAGATGGTCTCCAACCCGGCGACCATGCGCAACGTCGTGGTCTTGCCGCAGCCCGATGGGCCAACGAGCACCACGAATTCCTTGTCCTTGATCTCGAGCGACACGCCCTTCACGGCGTGGAAGTCGTCGTAACGCTTGTGGATCTGCTTGATGGTCACATTTGCCATTGTGGCTCTCTATCCCCGGACGCCAAATTCAGTTGTGCCTTGGCGCCCTGCACCGTGGCAAGGCGCAATACGTTCAGCCTTTGACCGATCCGGTCATTCCCGACACATAGTGCTCGACGAAGAACGAGTAGGCGACGGCGACGGGAATGGAGCCGAGAAGCGCACCGGCCATGAGAGGCCCCCAGAACTGCACGTCGCCCTTGATCAGCTCTGAGACGATGCCGACGGGCACGGTCTTTTGCTCCGGCGAAGACAGGAACACGAGCGCGTAGATGTATTCGTTCCAGGACAGCGTGAAGGCGAAGATCATGGCCGACAGGATGCCCGGCACCGCCACGGGCAGAATGATCTGCCACATAGCCTGGAAGCGCGTGGCACCGTCGATTCGGGCGCATTCTTCAAGCTCTTTCGGGATCGACTTGAAGAAGCCCATCAGCAGCCACGTACAGAACGGGATGAGGAAGGTGGGATAGCTGAGGATCAGCGCCCATGGCGTATCGCCGATGTTGTAGGACCGGATGATCTCGGACAGCGGAATGAACAGAAGCGTCTGCGGCACCAGGTACGTGACGAAGATCACCGAACCGAGGAAGCCCGCGCTCTTGAAGTTCAACCGCGACAGCGCGTAGCCGGCGAGCACGCCGCAGAACAACGAAATCGCCGTCGACACCGTGGCGATGAACATCGTGTTCCAGATCCAGATCGGGAACGTGGTTTCGCCGAGCAAATACTTCACGTGCACGAGTGTCGGGTCCCAAGTCCAGAACGGCTGATAACTCGGCCGCCGCCACGCCACGTTGATCTCCGCCGTCGGACGGAACGTGGTGATGACCATCCAGTAGAACGGCATCAGCAGGAACAGCAGGAACACGCCGACGGGCAGGCGGAAAAACACCCAGCGCCGCCAGATTGAGCCTTCGATCATTTGCTTGCTCCGGCGGCACGCGTTGAAATGTAGGCGGGAGTCGGGAATGGGGAGCCGTGAGTCGCTTTTCGACTTGGCTCTTCACACCCAGCAATCCCGACTCCCGACCTCGCTCTCATCACCGTGTCTCCACGCGACGGATGTAGATCAGCTGGAAGATCACGATCAGGAACAGAAATGGGAACATGGCGAGCGAGACGGCGGCGCCTTGGCTCAACTGTCCGGCCCGGATGGCGAGTTGGTAGGCATACGTCGCAAACAGATGCGTGGCGTTCGCCGGCCCGCCGCCGGTCATGACTTCGACGATTTGGAAGTCGGCGAAGGTCTGGATGACGGAGAACAGCACGACCACCATCGTGACAGGCAGAAGCAAAGGCCACGTGATGTAAATAAAGCGCTGCCATGGTTTCGCGCCATCGATTGCGGCCGCTTCATGCAGGTCCGGCGAGATCGTCTGCAGGCCCGCCATGAGCGAGATGGCGAAGAACGGGATACCGCGCCAGACATTAATGATGACGATCGATACCATGGCCATATCGCCATCGCCGAGCCACTGGATCGGGCTGCCGAGCGACATGGCGCCCATCTTCCACAGCGCCCAGTTCACGACAGACATCGTGGGGTCGAACATCCACTTCCAGGCGAAGCAGGCGAGCACCGTCGGCACGATAAATGGCAGCAGGATAAAGGCGCGGGTGAACGCCTTGAACTTGAAATTGCGATTTAGCAGTACGGCGAGCCACAGGCCGAGGGCCAATTTGAACACCGTCGTGACGGCGGTGTAGAGCAGCGTGTTGCGCACCACGTCATGGAAGATCGGATCGACGGACAGTCGCGCGAAATTGTCGAGACCAACAAAGGTGCCCGGCACGCCGACGCGCGCATTGGTCACCGATAGCATGATCCCGCGCAGGAACGGGTAGGCGATAAACAGCCCAAGCAGGACAAATGTCGGCGTGAGCAGCAGAAACGCGAGGTTGCCCTCGTTCTCGAGCGGACGCCATTTTGGCTTGGCGATGATGATGTCGCCGGATGCTGCTGCTACGGCCATGCGTCAAGACTCCCCTGTTGGTGTCTGACCTCGGTCAGACACCAAGCACGGCGGATCGATCGGTTGGTGATTGAGGTGTCTGAACAGAGGTCAGACACCAACGGGTCACGCGCCGTAGATGGTCTTCAGCTGCGCTTCGCAGGCTTTCACGGCGTCTTCCGCCGATTGGCCTTTGACGGCCGATGCCATCATGTTGCCGAGCAGGTACTTGGTCAGCACCTCGGCGGCTTTCGCGTTCGGCTCGCCCGGATAGCCAGGCGTCTTGCCGAGTTTGCCTGCCAGAGCGAACGGCGCCATGACCGGATTCTTGGTCCACATGTCGTGCTTCTGCCAAGACTCGGTGCCGGGCGTGTAGAAGCCCTCGCCGGTCGTGAACCACTTCTCGTAGTTCTCTTTTTTGTGCACGAAGCGCAGCAGGTCTTTCGCGGCCTTGGCGTTCTTCGAGTAGCTCGGGATCACATGAGAGGTATAGGTGTGGAAGCCGAACTGGCCCTTCGGCCCAGCCGGCAGCACACCGTGAAGCACATCCTCGTGGAGCGGCTTGCCCTTGTCATCCTTGTACTCGGTCGGCTTACGCTTTGACTCGATGTAGATCGACGCGCCGTTCAGCGTTGACGAGATTGTCCCCGTCAGGAAGGCGCGGTTGTTCGACGAGTCATCCCAAGCGAGACCGCCTTCGTCCATCGAGTCCTTCCAGAAGCCGACCAGATATTTCACGGCTTCGATTGTCGCTGCCGAGTTGATCGCGACCTTACCCTTGTCATCGACCTCGGTCGCGCCGAACGACCACAGGAACGGATAGACGAATGTTGGCGGGTCACCGAACGACTGGCCGAGAGACTGACCGATCGGCATACCCTTTGCCTTCAGCTTCTTGCCGGCATCGCGATAAGCGTCCCAAGTCTTCGGGAACTCGTTGTGGCCGACCTCGGCAAATAGGCTCTTGCGGTAGGAGTTCATGGCGCCGATAATGGCGCTGGGTACGGAATGGAACTTACCGCCGGAGCTGCTATTGCCCTGCGAGACGGCGTCGTAGACGCCCTGTTCTTTGGCGATCTCCTCGGCGACGTCGGAGACATCCGTGAGGCTGGTTTTGTAAAGATGCGGATGGTTGTTGTAGAGCATCAGGATGTCGGGACCGGCACCCGACTGGATGCCAGCCGTGATACGCGGCTGCAGGTCGTTACCGTTGACAGTCTCGAACTTCACTTTGATGCCTAGCGCTTTTTCAGCCTCCGGCGCGAGGACCTCGCGGATCAGTTTATCGCACGCCGGCACGAAGTCGTTCCAGCGTAGCCAGTGTACTTCGGTCGGTGCCTGAGCGATGGCCGGCATCTTGCCGGATGCGAGAATGGCAGCCATGCCGCCGGTGGCTTTGAGCGCGTTACGGCGATTGAGTTTGGGTAGCTTAGTCATGCGGATCCTCCCTAAAGGTCCTGTTGACTCGAACGTGGTCTTTCTGTCGGCCCGCCACTGGTCGTGACATGTGCCGGGCTCTTGATGGCCCGTTCAGGCAATCGCCTGCGACGTCCTTGCGAATAAAAAGTCATACTTTATAGTGCCTCTTGTCAAGCGTGCCTGACCAGATTCTTTTGCCTGCTTTCGTCCGGGATCGTGCGATGCCTGTGCCAAACCCACTCGCTACGTCGCGTCCAGCACCGCGCTCAACCGTGATCGCGCTGCTGGGCGATCTCTCGGCGACGCACAATCCGGCGTCAGAGCGCCCGTTCGACCAAGCACTCGACCGACTGGCGATTGGTATCGTGTCAGGGCGGTACCCGAGCGGCTCAGTACTACCAAACGAAACCTCGCTCGGTGACGCCATCGCTGTGTCGCGCACGGCGTATCGTGAGGCGATCAAGTTTCTGACGGCGAAAGGGCTGATCGAGGCGAAGCCGAAAAGTGGCACGCGTGTGCGCCCACAGAGCGACTGGAACCTGCTTGATCCTGATATCTTGCGCTGGTCGCTGCAAGGCGGGGTTACAATTGCGTTCGTCCGCGACCTGTTCGAGTTGCGCCGGTGCGTCGAGCCCGATGCAACGCGACTGGCAGCGCAGCGCCGAAGCAGCGCCGATCTCGATGCAATCCGCATCGAAGTTGAACGCATGGAGTCGCTCCCTGCGCTGACGACACCATCAATTGCAGCAGACATTGCGTTTCACGAGCGCATCTTCGAGGCCAGTGGCAACCGCGCGCTGACGTGCTTGAAGAGCGTCGTGTCGACAACGGTGCTTTGGTCGCTGCGGATCAAGCGCGAGGCAGACAATGGCGCGTTCACCCGCTCCATCGCAGAGCACCGATTGATCTATGAAGCGATCGTGGCACGCGATGGTGAACTGGCGGCGGCATTGTCCACGACGCTCATTACAGGCGCGTTGACGCAAACAGAGTGGGCGCTGTCTCAAAAAGCGGACCTGTCGCCAGATGTGTCTTCCGGACAGGAGACGCCGCGGCATCGCCATATCGGACGCAAACCCGTGATCACCCGGCGATGACGGGCTTTAAAGCGTCAGACAGGAGCCGCAGCTGTGTTTCGCCATCGGTGATCTCAAGCTGCGCCTGAAACCAGTCGATGACCATCTTACACATTTTCTCGGGCTCGGTTTTGGCAAACGTGCCACTGTCAGAGAACAGCCGCATGTCGGCGTTCGTCCAACCGCGCTTTTCGAGAAGGCCGACAACCGTGTTGTAATCGGCTTGTTTCGGTTGCGGATAAACGCGTGGGACCTTGCGCCCGTCGGCAACGGCTTCAAACACGCTGGTCAATTGCGCTTGTAGGGCACCGGTGTGTTTTGGGTCTCCGAGCACTTTCAGGTAGGCGACATGCGTTTCGCCGGACGTGATAAAGCCGTGGCACGCCTCAACACTCGCCGTTCGCAGCAGCACCAGATTCGCGGCCAGCGACGTCGCGACTGTCTTCAGTTTACCTGATGTAGCTGACAGGGCGTCGCCGGCATGTTTGCGCCGCAAGGCCATGACCTGCGCCATCAATTGCGCTGCAATCTCTGCCTCACTCTTCTGGCCGCGCGACAGAGATGACGCCTCCTTCACGCGATCGCCGTACCATTCGGGGAACTCGCGCTTGAGGACCTGCCAGAGCGGCGCGCCCTGAAGCGCCGCATCCGTCGCTTCGACCGTCGGGGCAAAGCCGATCAAAGGAGATTTGGCTGCAGGCGATGCTATGGATGCTGGCACCAAACCCTTTGCAAACGCCATGATACTGTCGCGATGCGGGTAGGCATAGAGGCCGGCCGCAGACAGCGTTGCGAGAAAAAACACGGCAATGGCGATGCGGGCGATCCAGCGGCCAATGCCGGCGCGCGGGACGTCATGCTCGTCCTCCTCGAAATCAGGGCCTGCAATTGGAGCGGCGGAGCGAGCGCGTTGCGCGGCTGCCTGAGGACCGAGCCGCGGGGCCGGTTTCGGCGGCTCGGCGGCACGTGGATTGGCGATCGGCGCACTTGGAGCCGCGTAACCAGCTGGCCCCAATTGTGGCATCGGTTGCTGCATCGGGGCCCCGACTTGGGGCGAGCTGGGCCGCTGGGGGGCTATGTGCTGGGCGGCCAGTGGAGGTGCCGGTGCAGGCGCGTGTTGCGGGGGCTGTGGCTGGGCCGCCGTTCTGACGCTGCCATGGGGAATGCTGCCCTGGGGCAGGTGCAGCTGCGGCGCGGCCTGAGGGCGAACAGGTGTCGTGGCGGGCGCGCGCACCGGGGCGACGGCTTGCGGCTGTGCCGACGCATAGGCCGCCGGTGCCGCTGCCACGGGTGCAGAAGCCGACTGGGCCATCGTCGCTTGGGCCGCTGCCGCTGCGCGCTGAGCGAGCGATTGCTGGGGCTGGGTGATATGCGATGCAGGGTGAGCAGTGGGCGCCGCATTGGGCCTCGCTGACACAACCGGCGATGGCGCAGTGGGAGCCGACGACGGCTGGGCAGCTGACAAGGGCTGGGCCACCGCAATCGAAGCAGCCGGAGAAGCCGCGGTGGGCTGAACAACGACGGCTTGCGGCGCAACGGACTGCGCTGAAGATGCCTGTGGCGCGGGCGAGGCCGTCTGCTGCGGGACCGGTTCAGGGGCGGTGACTAGGGCGGCGCCATTGAGGACCAACTTCGGCGCACCGCCAGCTTCCGGCAGCAGAATACGGGCCGACCGCCACTCCGGAAAACCTTCGCGCCACAGCAGATCAGATGGCTTGAGGTGGCCCATTTCGACGAGTTTGCGCAGCTCCTGGTCGCTCAGCGGACCGAACTGCTGTCCGTCTCGCGCGAGGAACCACTCGGCCTGAGGCGCCGAAGCACTCTGTGCTGGGTTCAACTCGGCCGACATTCCCGCCTAATCTCCCCACTTTGAGCTAAACCGACAGGCCCCTGAGATGGACGACACTTTAGCTCGGATCCAACCCTCTGGAATTGCAATCCAGCCACAGTTACGCCACCATAGCATGTTCCCGCCCATTGCAAACGCGCCTTATGCGACTTTCGTTTTGCTGTTCCCTTATGGCGATAGTAGGGCGAAGATTTAGCAGATTTTCGGAGAAATGCGATCTGGTTGCTGGCGTCGTCGTGACGACACATGACTCAAGCGTGTGTCGAGCCGCCCGAGCTTCTCCGTTGCATTTCAGCGAGATGTGCTGCCACACTCCCGGCGTCAATTGCCCAAGTTTCGACCGGCGAAGTTGGGCACGAAGCCCTGCTTGCGAATCTCGGCCGCAACGGACGCAGCGGTCGCTCCGCCAAGATACTCAACCACGAAGATCTTCTTGCCCTGGCTCTTGGCGCGCTGCAGCAGGCCCACACTGGCCTTCACAGCGCCAACACTGTTGCGGCTGCCGTCGTGGCGGATGCCGTGGAACAGGTCTTCCTTGGCGATGGCGTCGATCGCGGAGACGTAGCTGGAATTATCGAGCAACTCCTCGCCATTCTGCACGATGATGGCGGCATCGCCTTTGAGGCCACGGGCCTGGACTGCGATCTCCTTGATGAATTGGATCATCTGCGCCTTGCTGCCGACGCGCTCCCAGGTGTCGATACGATCGAGATAGACGCCGTCATAACCCTTGGCGAAGATCTCGCGCACGCGCTGTTGCACGATGGCTTTCCAGCCGGGCTCCCAGAACTTGACCGCGTAGTTGTTGGCCCAACCCTGCGTCGTCGAGGTCAGCCACGACGGGCGGCTCGAGGCGCAACAGCCCTTCCAATAGCCGCGCCACTTCTCGGCTTCGCCGACCGAGAGATAGGCGATCGCCGCGCGACGGCCACCGCCGGGCTTGGTCTTGAAGCGGGCAGCTGCCCCGCCATGGTCGGCATCGACCACGACGACATCTGCGTTGGAGGCGGCGATGGAGCTCATGTTGCCCGTCAGCTGATAGGACCAGCTCTGCGCTCCGCGCACCATGCCTTGCCCAGCTTGGGCCGGCATTATGGCAAGGGCGGCGCCGAGTGCCGAGAGGCACGCCAAGGCGAAAATCCGGGAGATAACCATATGCAGCTCCTGAAGCGGTTAACGATATTGCCCGCTCGTTAACCCTTTGAGCTCCAATTGCATCGTCCGCAGTCGAATGATGGTTAATCCCTGATATCGTCACAAAGCCGTCAGAAATCAGCCACGCCAAGCGCGTTCAATCCTCCGGATAAGGAGGAGATACTCGTGTCCACCGTGGTTTTGAGCCCGCTTGCTGTCGGCGGCATCCGACTCTACCAGCGCTATATCTCGCCCTACAAAGGCTTCCGCTGCGCCAATCGGGCCGGGAAAAAAGGCTGGAGCTGTTCTGAGTTCGGGCGGCGTGTGTTCGCCCGCTATGAGGTGACCATGGCATACGCGCTGCTCCAGCGCCGCTTTGCAGCGTGCAAGCAATCCTATGCACGCCTCTCCGCTGGTCGCTTTGCCGCCGTCATGGCCGCCGTCCCCGCTGCGCCGGAGGCGCAAGAGGGGCGCGAACCGAAACGCCAGCAGAAGACCAGCAACGATATCGGCGGCTGCAACAGCTGTGACGTCCCGAACATCGACGTGTGCGCCATTGCTGACATCGGCGTGTGCGACTGTAGCTTTTGATGCCGGCCCTACGACCGCGGGCAGATGGCAGTCTTGCGCTGCGCCGAAGCACACGCGTGTGTCATCACTTGCCGCGGTAGGCGATCATCTCGATCTCGACCTTGGCACCTTTTGGCAGGGCCGCGACCTGGAACGTTGAACGTGCCGGGTATGGCTGCACGACGTGTTTTTCATACACCGCATTCATGCGTGTGAAATCGCCGAGATCGGCCATGAACACGGTTGCCTTGACGACGTTGGCAAACGACAGGCCGGCGGCTTGCAGCACAGCTTCGATATTCTTGAACACCTGCTCCGTCTGCGCCTCGATACCGCCCGGCACGATATCGCCGTTGGCATCGATCGGGATCTGACCTGCAAGGAAGACATAGTCGCCGGCAGCGATGCCGGGCGAATAGGGACCAAGCGGCTTTGCGCCGGGGGGAAAAAGGGCCGTGAGCGCCATCGTCGTTCTCCAGGTTGGGCTCGTTCCCTCGCAGAAAGAAACGGCGCTGTCGACGTTGCGATGCATCAGCCAAAGACGCAAGCTTTCAGAAACGGGTCGACGTCGAAGATGTCCATTCCGTATGCCGATTTGACAAAATAGAGCAGTGCAAAGAGTGCGACGAGCCCAACCGAAACCATCAACCAGATCGCCAACCCAAGCAGCACAATCGACGGACCGAGCTTAAGGTGTCGCTCGCGCATCACGCGAGTGAGAGAGCGGCGCTCGTGGCCAATCAGCAGGCGCACATAGTAGTGCTTGCGCAGCCACCGCACGCTGACGCGATTGTCGACGAGGTGCTCGGCCGCGGGCTGGACCAGCGCTGCGGCCAATCCCTCGAGTTGCAGAGGCGTCAGGCTGGCGCAAACCTCAGCAGGCAGCCGCGCGCACATGCGATCGAAAAGCGCGCGACCTGCGGACATGTTCTGTTCATCTGGCACATCACCACTCCGCCAACGCGCCGAAGTGTATGTGGTAAAGCTTGATTTCTACTTAAAGTAGAGCGTTGCATTTGGCGCACGTGCACATCAAAACCGTAAGGCGGCTTCACGCAATCGGGGTGTCAGGGTAAGCCAACTGCTCGCGCGCGCGCCACTCGGAGGTCACGTAATTGATGATGATCGACTTGCGCACGCCGGCAATCTCACGGGGCTCAAAGCCGTGATAGGTGATATCTGATGGCACGAAGATCATGGCCCCGTTGGGCACGAACGGCGACGTGCCGACGTGCTTTTTCGTCGTGTCGTAGATATCCGTGCCAAGGCCCCGATGCTGCATATCCGTCGACAGATAAAGCAGGAACGTGAAGCTCTTGACGCCGAGATCAGTGTGCGGCTCGAGCCAGAAGCCGTTGGTATCCTGGGCATATTCGACGCGTAGGTAGGTGCCGGCGAGCTTGGTGTCAAAGATACTGTCAATGGCGCTCGTCAGACGCCTGTCTTGCAGCGCCGCGTTGACGTCGGCGCAGACCGCATGGCGACCCATGTTCTCGGCGTCGAAATACTTGCGCGTGGCATTGTGCACCTCGCGCTTGCCTGAGACGCCCCCGAGTTTGGGTGCCTCGAAGGGCAGATGCAAGGCCTTGTCCGCCACATCCGGCGGCAGACAGTTCTGGATGAACCAGTGGCGGTAGGGAGATTCGTGGCGCTTACCCGCCTCGAAGCTCTTGATCAGGCTGGCGACAATTGCGTCTTTCGAGGCCGACATGCGTCGCTCCTGGGCTTTCAGCTGATTCACCCTACAACTGCGGACACCAGATGCCAAATCACCCGAGGCCCGTAGCGGGGACACGGCGACGCAGCCCGCCCCTCAAACCTTGCTGTGCGCCAGCGAGGCAAAGCCTTTGCCCTCGGCCGCGAGCTTAACGAGCAGCGGCGCCGGCTCCAGCGTCTTGTCGCCGGATGTCTTGGCGAAGCCCGCCAGGGCGTCTGCGATTTTGGCGAGGCCGACGCTGTCGGCCCAATGCATCGGCCCGCCTTTGCCGATCGGGAAGCCGTAGCCGTTGATCCACACGATATCGATGTCGCTCGGGCGTACCGCGATGCCCTCGGCCAGGATGTGCGCGCCCTCATTGATCATCGGATAGACCATGCGGCCGAGGATCTCGTCCTCGCTGATCGGTCGACGTGTGATGCCGAGTTTCTTTGAGGCTTCGACGATGATCTGCTCGACTTCGGGGTCGCGCTGGGGTGTGCGTGAGCCGGGCTCGTAGCGGAAATAGCCCTTGCTGGTCTTTTGCCCGAAGCGGCCGGCTTCACAGATGCTATCGGCGATCTCGACACGGATGCCGCGATCCTTGCGCGACCGCCAACCCACGTCCAACCCGGCAAGATCGCCCATCGCAAACGGCCCCATGGGAAAGCCGAACTTGGTCACGACGGCATCGACCTCATGTGGCAGCGCGCCCTCACGCAGCAACGCCTCGGACTGCTTGGAACGCTGTGCCAGCATACGATTGCCGACGAAGCCGTCGCAGTTGCCGACCACGACAGGCACTTTGCCGATCGCGCGGGCAACGGCCATGGCGGTTGCCAGCACCTCGGGTTTGGTCTCCTTGCCGCGCACGATTTCCAGCAGCTTCATGACGTTGGCGGGCGAGAAGAAGTGCATGCCGAGGACGTCGCCCGGCCGCTTGGTGGCTGATGCGATCTGATCGATGTCGAGATACGACGTGTTCGACGCCAGCACGGCACCGGGTTTCGTGATCCGGTCGAGTTCCGCATAGACGGTCTTCTTCAGCGCCATTTCTTCAAACACCGCTTCGACGATGATGTCGGCATCCTTGGCATGCTCCAACCCGACCTTGGGCGTGATGCGGGCCATGATCGCGTCCACCTGTTCTGCTGACATTCCGTTGCGCTTGGCGCTGGCCTCGTAGTTCTTGCGGATGATGCCGAGGCCGCGCTTCAGATTGTCCTCGTTCTGCTCGATCAGCGTGACGGGAATGCCGGCCGACGCAAAGCTCATGGCGATGCCGCCGCCCATGGTGCCCGCGCCGAGGATGGCGGCCGAGGCGATCTTCTTCGGTTTCACATCCGAGCCGACGCCCGGCACGCGGCCCGCTTCGCGCTCAGCAAAGAACAGGTGGCGCTGGGCCTTGGACTGGTCGCCCGCGACCAGCTTCATAAAGTACGCGCGCTCCTGCTTCAGCGCGTCATCCAGTGGTGTGGTCAGCGACAGGGCGACAGCGTCGGCACAGATCACGGGGGCTTCGAGGCCGCGCGTTTTTGACAGCGCCTCAGCGCGCGCTGCATCGAAGGTGGCCTTATCGACGCCTGAGACTTTGCTCGTGTCCTCACGCAGGCTCGGATGCTTGCCGCCCTTGGCGATCAGCTTTTCCGCAAACGCGATCGCGCCAGCCTTGATATCGCCCGTCACGATCTCCGCGATGAGGCCGAGTTTGTGGCCGAGCGCCGCCGGTTGATGCGCACCCGTAACGATCACTTTCAACGCCTCAACGGGCCCGATGGCGCGTGGCAGGCGCTGCGTACCGCCGGCGCCTGGAAGAAGGCCGAGTTTCACTTCCGGCAAGCCCCATTTCGCATCAGCAACAGCCACGCGGTAGTGACAACCAAGCGCCAGTTCGAGACCGCCGCCCAGTGTGGTGCCATGCATCGCAGCAACAGTTGGGACCGGGCACTTTTCAAGGTCCGCGATAACGTCGGACAGGCCCGGCGCCATGGGCGGCTTGCCAAACTCCGTGATATCCGCGCCGGCCACGAACGTGCGGCCGTCACAATGCAACACGATCGCCTTGGCGCCGCCATCAGCCAGGATCTTTGCCAGCTGCTCCGAAATGCCGGCGCGCACCGCATGGCTCAGCGCATTCACCGGTGGCGAGTTGATCGAGATGACAGCGACAGCACCATGACGGGCCGAGGTGACGACGGACATGAGACACTCCGTGAGTTGACGTTTGCGACAAGATAGCGGCCGAGGCGGCCAGCGCAACTGGCAATGGAGCAGTGTCGCTGCTTTGCGCACCTGATTGGCGGTTTTGGGACCGGCACGTTTCGATGTGACGTGATGTGGCCCGTCTCAGTTTCCGCCGGCAGCGATAGCGCTTACTCGTTCCGCCACAGGCGTGTGTCGGCCGCACTGGCAACGGTCCGGTCGATCTCCGAGGCCATGGCCTCGTCGCCTCCGACGCGCGGGGCAATGATCTTGCCAAACGACACCGTCATCGGCGCGTCCCAACTGTCGGGTTGCCAGATTTTCGCACGCGCAAACGAACGGGCACAATGAAAATAGCAGCGCTCGATGTGGACCCGAATCGCGAGCAGGGCGGGCCGCTCCGTGGTGCCGAGGCGCGCGAGCAGGTCCGCATCGTCATGGATCGAAGCCGTACCGCTGACGCGGAATGTTTCGGCGGTTCCCGGCCGCATGAAGATCAGCCCGATGCTCTTGGTCGCGATGATGTTTTGCAAGCCAAATGCGAGATTGTTGCCGGCCCGCTCCGGCACCAGCAGCGTCCGATCATCTTCAATGCGTGCGAACCCGGGCTCGTCGCCCTTTGGCGAAACTTCAACCAGCCCTGCGGCGTCACGCGTCGCCATGAACACGAACGGCGCGCGCTCGATGTAGGTGCGGCCTTGCTCGTCGAGGGCGGGCAATATCTTGGCCAGCGTCGTCTTGCGGGGCTGAGCCAGACGGGTGCGCAGCTGTTCGACGGATGTGATCTCAGCCATAGGTCGGGCTCGCGACGGCGTTGCATGAAACGTCGTTTTCGGTCCTCGCGGACGCTGTGTCCACTCCCCCTGGTCGCGTGCAAAAAATCGGCAGGCACGTTGACACCTCGGCGCACACGCAAGACGTAAGGAACACAGGGGCAAACTTCGGCTTGCGTCGCGATCTGAACAGCGGAAGGGTCGTCCGGGGAGATGAGATTACGTGGAAAGTTCACGCTCCATATGCGCGATGCGCCCCTGCAGGAGTTGACGCGGTGAGATCACTCACCTCCCGCCTCTGGTCCCAACCCATCCTCCTGCTCGCAGCCACGGCCTTGATGTGGGCTGGGAACACCGTCGCGGGGCGGCTGGCCGTCGGGCATATCTCGCCGTTCGCGCTGACGTTTCTGCGCTGGTCGATTGTGATCGCGGTGTTGTGGCCGCTCTATTGGCACGAACTAAAATCGCGCTGGCCCGACATCCGCCCGAAGCTGCCACGCATTGCGGCTATGGCGGCACTCGGCTTCACCGGTTTTAACGCGCTGTACTACGTGGCGGCCCACCACACGAGCGCGATCAACATGGGCATCCTGCAAGGCACTGTGCCTGTCTTTGTTCTGATGCTGGCGTTCCTGATGCAGGGCACGCGGGCGAGCCTGCTGCAGATCATCGGCGTGCTGGTGACGACAGTCGGCGTCGTGGTGGTGGCGACGCAGGGTGAACCGATGCGTCTGGTCACGCTGGCCTTCAACCAGGGCGACCTCGCGCTCATCGTCGCCTGCCTGCTGTATGCCTTCTACACCGTCGGCCTCAGGGACCGCCCTTCGCTCTCGGGAACCGGGTTCTTCACGCTGTTGACGTTGATCGCGGCACTGACGTCCGTGCCGTTGCTTGCCTACGAAGTCGTCAGCGGCGCGTTTTTCTGGCCGAGCTTGCAGGGTTGGCTGGTGGCGCTGTGGGTGGCGATTTTTCCGTCCTGCCTGTCGCAGCTGTTCTTCTTGCGCGGGGTCGATCTCATTGGCCCGAGCCGCGCCGGCGTGTTCGTCAACCTGGTGCCGATTTTCGCAGCTATCCTGGCGGTCGGCCTGATCGATGAGCCGTTCGGCCTGTTCCATGCCGTCGCGCTGGTCCTGGTGCTGGTTGGCATCTGGCTGACGCAGATCAAACGCCAGACGTGAGCTACGCCGCGATCAGGGCTGCGTCTTTGGCGCCCAGGGATTGGCTGTCGGCGCCGGCCGAGGGGCAAACAGCGTGTCGTACTTGTCGGTATCGCCGGGGCGGCTGTCGTAACAGGTGGGGACGACAACGGGCCGGCCAGCCGCCAGCAGTTCGCTGACCGTGACGAACTCGAAGCCCTTCGCGCGCAGTCCGGCAATAGCCGCGGGAAGCGCTTCAGCCGTATGGTAGCCGCGGCCGTTGGCATGCGCGATGATGATGGAGCCGGGACGTGTGCGGTTGATCATGGTGGCCGCGATCTCGCGGGCCGACGTGGCGGGCGAGGGATCACCGGTCGAGACATCCCATTGGATCGCGAGCAAGCCCGCGTCGTTTGCCGTCGAAAGCCCTTCGGGCGCACAGGCGCCAAAGGGAAAGCGAAACAAAGACGGCGCCGCCGGGATCGTGCTCATCGCTGCACGATGGGGCGCGGCGCATTGCTGGGCCGCGAGCTTGCTGCTGGCGTCGGCATAAATGGCACTTGGCGCCACGATCTCAGTTTTGAGGTCTGCCCCGGCCAGCAGCCGCGTGTTGCGGTGGGCAAGGCCGTGGGTGCCAAACTCGAACAGCGGATCGGTCATCAGTTGCGATGTGCGCGCCGGGTGCGAGGCCATCCACCGGCCGCCCATGAACAGCGTCGCCTTCACTCTTTCGCGCCGCAGGATGTCGATGATTGCGCCATCGTAGCCGGCAAGCTCCTGTGGTTGCTCACAGAAATCGAGCGTCAACGCGATCAGCTTGCGGCTGCCTGGCGGCAGGTCGACACGCCGGATGGCGCCCCGCAGCGGCGCTGCGACTGGCGGCAGCGCTGGCGCGGCCGTCGTAAGGCGGTACATCGCGGGTCGGGCGAGGCGGACAGGTTGGCGTTCGCGAGGATCAGCGGCGAGCGCCGTCTGCGGGAAGCAGGCGGCCTGCAGGTCAGCGCGCGGCTCCGCTGCCACCTGTCCGGCAAACAACATGGTTGCAATGGCGAGCATGACGCAACGTCGGGTCATTTGAGACCTCTTGATGAACCGGTGAACGCGAGGAGTATCTGGTTGGCCTGTAAGCGGTTTGTGGCCGAGATATGGTGGCTGGCCGGCGAGGGCGGCGCTCACCAATCACCGAGAGCCGCATTGACCAAGGCAAGGGCTGCGACCGCCGCGGTGTCGGCACGCATGATGCGGGGGCCGAGCGAAACAGCCGTGACGTAGGGCTTGGCCAACAGCACGGCGCGCTCGTCTTCGTGGAAGCCCCCCTCGGGGCCGATCAACACGGCGAGTGGTCCGGGGCCGAGCGCCGTCAAGGCCGCAATTGGATTTTGGGTCACAGCCGATTCATCGCAAAACACCAGGCGCCGCGATGCGTCCCAGCTCTCGAGCGCCCGGTCGAGCCGCACGGGTTCCGCGACATCGGGCACGCGCAGCACACCGCACTGTTCGGCGGCCTCAATGACATTGGCGCGCATCCGATCGACATTCACACGCTCGGCGATGGTCCGGCGCGTGATCACGGGCATGAGACGGCGGACGCCCATCTCGGTCGCCTTTTGCACCATGTAGTCAAGGCGCGACCGCTTGAGGGGCGCAAACAGATAGTCGACATCGGGGCCCGATGTCTGCGGGCGTGTCTGTTCTGCGAACACGAGGACCAGCCCCCGCTTGCCGTCATGGCGGACGGCGGCCCGCCATTCGCCGTCTCGCCCGTTGAAGACCAGGATGGACGCACCATCGGGCACCCGCAGCACATGGCGCAGGTAGTGCGCCTGATCCGCCGTGCAGGTGGCGGAACCGCCAGCGGCGAGGACCACATCCAGATACAAGCGCTGCGACGTCAGATCATGTACGGCCATACCTTCGTCTTAGCTGAGCCCTCTGAGGGCTGCCAATGGCTTCATCCTGGGCGTATGCTGTGACTTGGCGGCCACCTTTGGAACCATTCCACTTCAGTCGGTCTATGGACCGGCGAAAACTGGGGTTAAGTCCGGTCTGACACTTGTTCACTGCTCGAATTCGGGGATACGCCGAGCCAGCTTAAGCGTTGCGCTGTTTGTCTCGCGCCACTTCTTCACCGGGGATTCCACATGTCACGCAAGATCTTCCGTTTCGCACCCATCGCCGCGGCTCTGGCTCTCGGCGCCTGCGCCGGCGACAGCATGCCCAACATGTTCCAGACCGCCTCTGTCGCACCGCCGACCGAAGAGGCCGCAGCAACTCCGCGCGTCTCGCGCGTCGATCCCGCTTGTGTCACGCTCGCCAACCAGATCGAAACCCTGCGCAAGGACGGCACGATCGAGCGTCTGGAGAAGGTCTCGGCCGGCAAAGGCGACAACGTGCAGGTCAAGCGCACAGCGATCGCAAAGCAGACCGAACTGAACAAAGCGAACGCCGACTTCCAGTCCAAGTGCGGCCCACGCTTGCCACAGCAAGCCGCAGCCCCTGCTGCAACGCCGGCGCCAGCTATCGCCGCCGCTGCCGCCGCACCGGTGAAAGCCGCAGCTGCCAAGGCCGCAGCTCCGATCGCGTCCGGCGTGACGGCCGTCCCATCGACGCCCGCGATGCCGAAAACACCATAATCAATCGACACCTTCACGTGATGTCGTAACGCCGTCGCCGGGACCCGAGTTCCGGCGATCGACATGAGGACAGAGACATGTACTACAGCTTGAATTGCAGAGTGATTGCAGTGCTCGGCGTGACGCTGTCGCTTGCGGCTTGCGCGGCGGATGCCGGTCCCGGCGGAGATCCAGGAGCTCGCCCGTTGCCGGCTGGACAGTCCTGCCAGTCCATTCGTGCTGAGCTGAACAAGATGGATGCCGGTGGTGCGCAAGCCAAGGTCGAGCGTGCAAGCCGCGGCAAGGTTGACCCTGCGACGCAAGCGGTGGCTGATCGCTACAATCAGTTGCTCAACCAATACTTGGGCGCACGCTGCCACACTTGAGCAATGCACGATGCCGCCCCGCGAGGCTTGCTTCGCGGGGCTTTGCTGTCTGCAGCAACGACAGACGCTAAGGTTTGCCCGATCTGTCTTGGGATTGACCGAGCTGCCCGAGAACGGCCGTCGACTTTCTTACGCGGCCACCAAAACAATTGACATCCGGTGCCCTATTGGCTGTACGCCTGGATCTGCAACCCGTGTCAAATAGGCCTCGCGTCATGAACACTGCGTCCTACCTGTTCCAGCCCCAGCCTCCGACTGTTTTGCCGATTGCGGGCAGCGGCTCTCAATTTCCGGTCCACCGCATCTATTGCGTCGGGCGGAACTATGCCGAACACGCCATCGAGATGGGCCATGACCCGAACAAGGAGGCGCCGTTCTTCTTCCAAAAGAACCCGAGCAACATTCTGCTGTCGAAAGAGTTTCCCTACCCGGCGCAGACCAAGGACCTGCATTTCGAGATCGAACTCGTGGTCGCACTGAAATCAGGCGGCAACAACATCGAGGCCGCCGATGCCATGTCTCATGTCTATGGCTACGCCGTCGGCCTCGACATGACCCGCCGCGACCTCCAGAACGCGCAGAAGAAGCTCGGTCGCCCCTGGGAAGTCGGCAAGGCCTTCGAGCATTCGGCGCCGTGCACCGCAATTCTGCCGGCCGACAAGATCGGCCATCCGGCCAAGGGTGCCATCTGGGTGGACGTCAACGGCGAACGTCGTCAGACTGGCGATCTCAACCAGATGATCTGGGACGTCCCGCATCAGATCCATTTCCTGTCGGAGCTGTTCGAGCTGAAGGCTGGCGACTTGATCTTCACCGGCACGCCGGCCGGCGTCGGCTCCCTCAAGAAAGGCGACAAGTTGCATGGTCATGTCGATGGCGTCGCCGATCTCGACGTCGTGATCGTGTAATCGGCCGGCGCCTTTCAAGGCGCCAGCAGATCCGGCCGACGCTCGCGCGTCAGCCGTTCGGCCTCAGCGCGACGCCAAGCGGCGATCTTCTTGTGATCGCCGTTGAGCAGCACATCCGGGATCGAGCGGCCCTCCCAATCGCGCGGGCGCGTATAGTGCGGGTATTCGAGCAGGCCGCCGTCGAAGCTCTCCTCAGCCAGGCTCTCGGCCGCGCCGAGCACACCCGGCAACAGCCGCACGCACGCATCGATCAGCACAAACGCTGCCAATTCGCCACCTGAGAGCACGTAGTCGCCAATCGACACCTCCTCGAGACCGCGCGCGTCGATCACGCGTTGATCGACGCCCTCGAACCGCCCGGCCAGCAGCACAACGCCGGGCCCTGCCGCGAGGCTGCGCGCCTGCGCTTGCGTGAACGGCTTGCCGCGCGGTGACAAATAGAGCCTCGGCGCAGAAGCCTGCTTGGCGATGATCGAGTCGATCGCGGCTGCGACGACATCCGCCCGCATCACCATGCCCGCGCCACCGCCCGCCGGCGTATCGTCAATTGTCCGATGCCGGCCGATGCCGAATTCCCTGATGCCGACCGTCTCCAGCGCCCATAGCCGATGTTGCAGCGCCGTGCCCGTGACGGATGTCGCCAGCGGCCCTGGGAACATCTCAGGAAACAATGTCACGACTGTTGCAGTCCAGGGTGTCGAGATCGGGGCTGGTTCAATCGGGGTTATTGCGGTGTGGGGCGTCGACATGGTTGACCTGATGACGAGGTTCGCGCGGCGCACGAATTTGCAGGCAGAGTAGAGGCATGGCTGAGCCTGGCGAGATCAAGTTTGATCGCAAACCCGCCCAGCACATTTGGGACGCGCTGATCGAGTATAGACGGCAAAGGGATCTACCGTCCCTCGCGCCCGCGGTCGTCCTGCACCCCACCGAGCATATCCCGTTTGCCGCCGTTGCGAGCTCGAAATGCGCGGTTCATTGAATGACCCTGACGCGGGGCGAAGGAGCCCGGCGGGCAGCTGGGCTGACGCGGGGCGCGGGCGCGTAGGCGTACGCGAGTGGTGGCAAAGACACCATGCGCATCGGCGTCGGCCTCAACCGCATCAGTGATTGCGCCTGATTCAACCGACCAATCTGGGGCGGCGTCTGAGCTGCCTGTTTCTGTGTGGCCAATGTGGCACGCGCCTGCGCTTTGGGCGTCACCGACGCCTTCCGCACCGTCGGCACAGCCGGTGGATAGAGGCGGCGGGACGATACGGTACCTGAGGGTTTTGCTGCTGTG
Source organism: Hyphomicrobiaceae bacterium (assembly GCA_031374735.1). GTDB lineage: Bacteria > Pseudomonadota > Alphaproteobacteria > Rhizobiales > Hyphomicrobiaceae > JABFRJ01. The sequence continues at coordinate 19,880 of JANMGQ010000275.1, forward strand.
ACCGGCACGGGAACCTGCATCTGCGGTACAGCTGGAGATGGCTGGAGGATGCTGGTTTGCACATCGCTGCGCGGCACCGGTACATCGCTGTTGCGCGGCGGAGGCGGGAGTCCGGACGCTTGAGCCATCCTTGAGCTGACGGCTTGAGGCACGCTCGGCGTTTCAGTCGGCTTAACCACGCCAGCATCCGCCATCGGCACAGGATCACTCTGCTGCGGCGAAGCAACGGTTGCCGTCGATGTTTGGCTTGAGACCTCACGACGAGGATCGGATGTTACCGGCTCAGCCTTGTTCTGCGTCGACTCTAACGTCATGGTAGCGCTAGCGTTTTTCTCTGTTTTCGCCAGCGGCAGCTGAGCCAGCTGTGGCTGTGCCGGATAGTCCCAGTGCACGGGCACTTGAGCGACGCCCGCTGCAGCGAGCAGTGCCATAGCACACACGATAAGCGGCCGTTTCATGCGAAGCCCGAGGTTCGTATTGTGCCGCGCAGGTGCCATCCGTCCGCTCGAATGTCCATGGTCAGCCAGAGGTTTGTCCGTGCAAATTTCGTGCGCGTCTGAAATACAACCGTGATCGCGTTGATAATCCAAGATTGAATAGTCCTGATCCCTCGCGCTTTTCGACAGGACAACCGCAACTTAACTTAAAACTCACCCTGATCAGTCCATAAGCAATGTGTGCCGGTGGGGGCACGGCACTTCGACGGTCAGAGTCAGGCGTAAGGTCGGTGGTCAACGTTGCTCAAGATGGGGAAGATGTCGTCGACGCGTCAGCGTTGGCCGCAGCCCGTCTGCGCGATCGCCTTAGCCGCATGAAAGAGGCAGAGCAGCGCCGTCTTGAGCGCCGCAACGCACCCGCGACGCCGGCAACTCCAGCAAAAGCCGCCGAACCTGCACGCCCGCCTGAGGCCGATCCCGAACCCGTTCGCGCCGCGCCGGAGCCGCCTGAGACCCAGGCCACTCCCCTGCAAGCAGGCACGCCACCCGTTGCAGCACCCCGCGCATCGCCGTCGCCCGCGCGCCTGGCACGTCCCGTCGCGGCAGCTCAATCCGCGCCTCGGCCGAAGGCAGAGACGACAGCCCCCGAAGCGTCTCCAATCCGAGACGCCGCGCCCGTTTCCATTCCGCAGCCTGAGCAATTGACCGGCAAATCCGAGTTGCGTCGCGCACTCGAAGCGTCGAAGCGCGCGCTGAAAGCCGTCGGATGGTTCAGTTGCGGCATCAACGTTTTGATGCTCACTGGCCCAATCTTCATGCTGCAGGTCTACGACCGCGTGATGTCGTCGGGCAGCTATTGGACATTGACCGTCCTGTTGCTGATCACCACGGCCTTGTATGGCGTCATCGGCATGCTCGAATACATCCGCACGCGCGTGATCACGCGCATCGGCGTCGAGATCGACCAGCGTGTCGGCGATCGCGTGTTCGAAGCCTCCATGCGTAAGAGCCTCGGCGGCCCGGGACAGGCAAGCGGTGCGCTGCGCGAACTCGATACGCTGCGCTCGTTCGTTGCTGGTCCGGCGCCCATGACCGCCTTCGATCTCGCCTGGACACCGATCTACCTGCTCGTGATCTTCCTCACGCATTGGACCCTTGGGCTCGCCTCAGTGATCGGCATGGCGGCACTCCTGTTTTGCGCCTGGCTCAGCGACATGCAGGGCAAGGCCCCGCTCGCCGAAGCTGGCAAGGCCGCGGCCAAGGGCATCGACCTCGCCGAGACCGGTGCGCGCAATGCTGACAGCATCACCGCCATGGGCATGATGGGCGCCTATCGCGCACGCTGGCAGCAGACCAACCAGCAGGCGCTCGGCTGGCAAGTGCTGGCGTCGGACAAGCTCGGCGGCACGGCGGCCTTCTCGAAAACGCTGCGCCTGCTGATGCAGTCCGTGATGCTTGCGATCGGTGCAGCACTTGCAATGCACGGCGATATCTCGGCCGGTGCTATCATCGCTGGTACAATCATTTTCGGTCGCGCGCTTGCGCCAGTCGAACAGGTGATCACGCACTGGAAGTCGTCGGCAAAAGCGCTCGAAAGCTACAAGAAGCTCGAAGCCCTGCTGGCAGCCGTGCCGCCGCGCAACACCCGCACCGCCCTGCCGCGTCCCACTGGCCGTGTTGTCATCGAAGGCTTGCGCGTCGCCGCGCCGGAAACCAAAACGCTTATCCTGTCCGGCATCACCTGCGAAACCGTGCCCGGCAAAATGCTCGCCGTCATCGGCCCGAGCGCCTCGGGCAAGTCGACCTTCATCCGCGCGCTGGTTGGTTTGTGGCCGGCGTTTGCGGGCACGATCAAGCTCGACGATATCAAGCTCGATCATTGGCACTCGGAAGATCTCGGCCGCCACATCGGTTATCTGCCACAGGACGTCGAACTGTTCGGCGGCACGGTACGCGACAACATCTCTCGCTTCCGCGCCGACGCCGGCGACGCGGATGTTATCGCGGCCGCGAAAGCTGCGCATGCACACGAACTCATTATGGGTTTGGCCAAGGGGTATGAAACCGAACTCGGCGCATTCGGCGCTTATCTCTCGGCCGGCCAGCGCCAGCGCATCGGGTTGTCGCGCGCGCTGTTCGGCAATCCGGCGCTCGTGGTGCTCGATGAGCCCAACGCCAACCTCGACCGTGCCGGCGACGAAGCGCTGGCTGCCGCCATCGACGGCATGCGCGCGCGCGGCCAGGCCATCGTGATGGTCTCGCACCGTGTGCAGGCCATCGGCAAAGCCGATCTGCTGCTCTACATTGAGCGCGGCGTGCAACGTGCCTTCGGCCCGCGCGACGATGTCATGCGCATGCTGAATGGCGGCCAGCCCGAAGCGGCGAAGACAGCGCCCCAACAGGCCACGCAGCAAAAGCCAACCGCTCCCAAAACCAACAACGCGGGGAAGGGTTGAGCGATGACAATGGCTCACACGCCCGTGGCGCACTTCCCCCTCTCCCCCACTTCTGGGGAAGAGGGAAACCATGTTGAAGTCGCAAGCGACTTCAACATGGTGGGTGAGGGGCAGCCGCATGCTCCACGATTTTTGGTGCAGAAACTATGTTCTGCGAGATTACGCCCAGATCAACGAAGCTCTGACCTTGTAGCTGCCCCTCACGTTCGTCTCCTCCGGAAAGGCTAAGCTATGTCGGGCCTTTTCGCATCCCTCAACGCCAAGCTCGCGCCCTCTGGCGCGC
>JANMGQ010000029.1:0-46258 GCA_031374735.1 Hyphomicrobiaceae bacterium
TGGAGAAACTCGCGGCCGCACATGCAAGCGGCAAGCTCGTGTTCTTCGGCGCACACGCGCATCTCGTGTGTGCGAAGGCGTTCGCAAAGTTCCTGGCACCGGCCGCCAAGAAGAAGTGGTTCGTCTACGCCAAGGAACCGCTCGCCGGCCCCAAACAGGTGCTCGCCTATCTGTCGCGTTACACGCATCGGGTCGCCATCTCGAACAGCCGGCTCATCAAGGCCGACGACACCAGCGTGACCTTCCGCGTCAAGAACTATCGGGCGAACGGTCCGGCCCGTTACACGACGATGACGCTCGACATCGACGACTTCATTCGTCGCTTCCTGTTGCACGTGCTGCCGAAAGGCTTCCATCGTATCCGCCACTACGGATTGCTCGCCACTGGGCAGCGCGAGAAGAACGTCGAACGCGCACGCGACATGCTGGGCGTTGCAATGCCGGCAGACGCTCCTGCTGATGCTGCGGCAGCCGACGACATCGTAGGCAATGATCTGCCGTCGTGCCCCTGTTGCGAGTCTCGTCAACGCATCATCGAAACATTCCTGCGCGGCGAGACGCCGAGGCACCGGCCGTCATCGCGTCCACTCGTGTTCAAGGTCGACACGTCATGAGATCAGCCGAAGTTCAAACCGCTGATCCGTCTCGCTGGTCATCGACCGGCATCGGCCTGTCGTTGCCTGCGCGCCATTGCGACCACTCCGGCGCAGGCGCACGGCCTCGGTCACAGGCCGCGCGCGTGACCGTCGACCGCTCGCACCCGACCGCACCGATGACTGTCGACCCGTCGGCGATCGAACCGACGCCCCACGCCCAGCCGCAATCGCCATAGAGCGAGCCGCACCCCACAGCCCAATCTTCCGCGGGTTCCTTCACTGAAGGCTTCCGGACGCCGGCCCCAGTGCGTGTGGCGCGGTCCGTCAGGGCCGGCGTCCGGAACCCTCAACAACCTCGCCCGTATCGGGCTGTCGGTGACTTTCCGTTGTCCTACCGATCAGCTGCCGAACCGTGAAGCTCCGCTCGCTGGGGGCGGGGTGGTGGGCTTGGCCGACGCCGCTGCGCGTTAACACAAAGATCAAGCCGCATCTGGACCAGACTGAAGCGCGATCCGTCGCGGTTCATGTGATGGCCCTGCAATCTCGTGTGCGACGCGTTGCCAAATCAACCGACCTGAGGCAGGGCTGTCATGAAACGAAAGCAGAATCGGCCGTGGCTGGTTCGTGCGCCTTGTCTGTGAAACATGCCAGCCCACCCTGCCCGGAGGTCGTCCATGACTGATGACACCCGCCTTCTCTCGGGCGCCAAGAAAGAACAAGACGCGCTCGATCAGACCATCCGGCCGCAGACCCTCGACGATTTCACCGGTCAGGCGCAAGCGCGCGCGAACCTGAAGATCTTCATCCAAGCCGCCAAGGCCCGCGGTGATGCGCTCGACCACGTGCTGTTTGCGGGGCCGCCGGGCCTCGGCAAGACGACGCTGGCGCAGATCATGGCCAAGGAAATGGGCGTCGGCTTTCGTTCGACCTCAGGGCCGGTGATTGCCAAGGCGGGAGACCTTGCTGCACTGCTGACCAATCTCGAAGAGCGCGACGTGCTGTTCATCGACGAGATCCATCGGCTCAATCCGAACGTCGAAGAGATCCTCTATCCCGCCATGGAGGACTATCAGCTCGACCTGATCATCGGCGAGGGACCGGCGGCGCGCTCGGTCAAGATCGACCTCGCCAAGTTCACGCTCGTCGGCGCCACCACGCGCGCGGGCCTGCTGACCAATCCGCTGCGCGACCGCTTCGGCATCCCGATCCGGCTGAATTTCTACACGCACGAGGAACTTGAGCTGATCGTGTCGCGCGGCGCGCGCATTCTCGGGGCGCCCATCAACAAAGAGGGCGCCATGGAGATCGCCCGGCGCTCCCGGGGTACGCCGCGTATCGCTGGCCGTCTGCTGCGCCGCGTGCGCGACATCGCCGCGGTCCAGGGCGCTGTCATCATCGACGCCAAGGTCGCCGACGCCGCCCTCGTCATGCTGGAGGTCGATAGCGAAGGCCTCGACCAGCTCGATCATCGCTATCTGAACTGCATCATCAAAAACTATGACGGCGGGCCGGTGGGGATCGAGACCATATCGGCGGCCCTCTCGGAGCCGCGTGACGCACTGGAAGAGATCGTCGAGCCCTATCTGCTGCAGCAAGGCTTCATCGGGCGCACACCGCGCGGGCGCGTTGTCACTGCGCGCGCCTATAAGCATCTCGGCATGAAATCGCCGCCGAAGCAGAGTATCCCGCAAGCGGATTTGTTCGAGACCGATCCCGACAAGGGCGACGTGTGATACCAGCGGCCAATATTATTTACGGATGCGCCTCCCCTCAACTGTCATGGCTGGCCTTGTGCCGGCCACCCAATCTGCAACGCACGGAGCTGGTTGCCATCATGTTGAAATGGCTCCGCACCCGAGTGACAGTCGCGCTCGTTCCGCGATGGGTGGCCGGGACAAGCCCGGCCATGACAGTGGGAGGGGAGGTCGTCAGTCAGAAATTTTGCTCGCCGGTATGAGGCGGTGTGAGGCCCTGCGGGAAACGGCAATCGACGGGCCGCTTGTTCGCGTCGAGCCATTAGGGCACATAGGGCGAAAGCGTTGGCCGGCATATGCGGCCGCAATCTCCCCTCCAGGCTACCATGCGCTACGATCAGAACGACGAGCAGAGCAAAAACATCGAGGATCGCCGCAGCGAAGGCGGTAGCGGCGGTGGCATGGGCATTCCGTTGCCCATGGGCGGTGGAAAGGGCGGGTTCTCGCTCATGACCATGCTGATCATCGGCGCCGTGATGCTGCTGCTTGGCAAAAACCCGCTTGATATTCTCTCAGGCGGCGGCATCGAGATGCCGAACCTGCCGCAAATGCCGCGAGTCGATCAGCCAACCCAGCGCGGGCCCTCGATTCCGGGCCTACCCGGCCAGCGCGCCCCGGCGCAGAAGGCTGACGATGAGATGGGCCGCTTTGTCGGCCAAGTGCTGAAGGACACAGAAGACGTCTGGGAGCAGATTTTCGCGAAGTTCGGCCGCAGGTACGAGAAGCCGCCGCTGGTGCTGTTCTCCGGTCGAACGAACACTGGCTGCGGCCGCGGCGAACAGGCCATGGGGCCGTTTTACTGCCCGGCCGACCAGAAGGTCTACATCGACCTGCAGTTCTACAATGACCTGCGTACCAAGTTCGGCGCCCCCGGCGACTTCGCCCAGGCCTACGTGATCGCGCACGAAGTCGGCCATCACGTGCAGAACCTGCTTGGCATCGCCGAGAAGGTTCAAGCGCAGAAGGCGCGCATGTCGCAGGTGCAATCGAACCATATGCAAGTGCTCATGGAGCTGCAGGCGGATTGCTTCGCGGGCGTGTGGGCGGCGCAGAACCATCAGCTGAAGAACCGCATGGAACGCGGCGATATCGAGGAAGGCCTCAACGCCGCGGCCCGCATCGGTGACGACACGTTGCAGCGCCAGTCGACAGGCCGCGTGGTGCCGGAAGCCTTCACGCATGGCTCGGCCGCGCAGCGCGTGAAATGGTTCCGCCGTGGCATGGAGACCGGCCAGATCCAGCAGTGCGATACGTTCAACAGCCCGGATCCGTGACATGGGCTGGTGGCAGCGCGTACGCATCTGCGAAGCCGGTCGGCCCGTGAATGAAGATGGGTGCGGCATCACGGGCAACTTCGCGTGGATTGCCGATGGCGCTGGGACCGCTGGAGAGCCAAGGTTCGCCGGATCCGGAACAGATGCGGCGTGGCTGGTCGATACCATTTCACGGACCATGTCCGACTCGCTCGAGGCTGACTCCGGCCGCGGCCTGGACGAGTTGCTAAACGTCGTCGAGCGCGACCTGCAGACTGCCTGGGGCGCGCGATCCGAGACTGACCCAGCAGGTGGGCCGACGTGCTGTCTCGGGCTCATCGAGCATTGGCGCTATGATGGCCGCGTGAACTTCGCTCTCGTGGGCGATGTCGTGCTGCTGGTGACAACTGAAAACGGCCAGTTCCACAAGATCACCGACGAGCGCGTGAAACCGTTCGAGGCCAGAAGCTTAGCAGCCCTCGGGCCGGCACCCCGGCCCGACGGCACCATGCCGGCGGCAGCGCGAGCTCAAATCCAGGCCAACCGTGCACTGATGAATACGCCGGATGGCTTTCCGATCGTTTGCCCGGCAGTGCCTTGGGTCAAGGGACTGCTGCGCGGCGCGGGTCGCCTGGCGCTCGACAAGCCGGTTGTCATGATGACCGACGGCTTCTATCGGCTGGTCGACGTGATCGGCCGCTACACCGACGCGACACTCTATGAGGCCTGCGCCAAAGGCCGCGGCCCCGCGCTTTTGCAAGAATTGCGCGCACTCGAAGCTGCGGATGCGGACATGACACGTTATCCGCGTTTCAAAGTGCACGACGATGCCTCAGTCCTTGTCGTTCAGCCAAAGGGACCATGATCAATGCCCCGCATCGACGAGACCCGCCCGTTCATCGCCGTGCGCATCGCTGTGCTCACGGTTTCCGATACGCGCACGCTGGCCGAAGACAAGTCCGGCAACACGCTGGTCGAGTTGATCACGGCCGACGGCCATCAGGTGGCGGATCGCGCCATTGTCAAAGACGACGTCGCGCACATCCGCGCGCGCGTGCTGGGCTGGATTGCAAACCCCGACATCGACGTCGTCATCACAACGGGTGGCACCGGCTTTACCGGCCGTGACGTCACGCCCGAGGCCATCCGTCCCCTGTTCGAGAAGGAGATCGACGGCTTCTCGACCGTGTTTCACATGCTGTCGTTCCAGAAGATCGAAACCTCGACCATCCAATCGCGCGCCTGCGGCGGGCTCGCTCAGGGCACGTACATTTTCTGCCTGCCGGGCTCCCCTGGGGCGTGCAAAGACGGCTGGACCGGCATTCTGAAGTGGCAACTCGACAACCGCCATCGGCCCTGCAATTTCGTCGAGATCATGCCGCGGCTGGAAGAACATCGCCGCAAGGGATGAGACCAACGAGCGAAATTATTGACGAATGCGCCTCCCCCCAACTGTCATGGCCGGTCTTGTGCGGCTGTCCCGGCCACCCATTGTGCCACGCACGCAGTTGGTTGCCATTACGTAGAGACGGCTCAACGCTCCAGAGACCGTCGCGCTCGTTTCGCGATGGGTGGCCGGGACACGCCCGGCCATGACAGTGGGAGGGGACAGGTCATCAGTCAGAAATTTTGCTCGCTGGTATAAGACGACGTCGACCTTTACGCCTCATAGCCGAAGGGATCATCGACAGAGTGTGACGGCTCTGTGAACCAGCGTGCGCCGCTCTCGGTGATGAGCATGTGGTCCTCAAGGCGAATGCCGAACTCGCCGTAGATGCAGATGGTCGGCTCGTTCGAGAAGGTCATACCTGGCCGCAGGATGGTCTTGTCGCCCTTCACCAGATACGGCCACTCGTGCACGTCGAGGCCGATGCCGTGGCCCGTGCGATGCGGTAAGCCCGGCGTCGCATAGCCCGGTCCGAAACCGGCGCCGTTGATGACGCCGCGCGCGGCAATATCGATGTCTTCGCACCTGTTGCCGGGCTTGGCTGCAGCGAAGCCTGCGGCTTGCGCGGCCTTCTCAAGGTTCCACACGTCCCGCTGACGCTTGCTCGGTGCGCCGAACACGTACGAGCGCGTGATATCCGAGAGATACCCATCGACCGGCGCCCCGGTGTCGATCAGGATCATGTCGCCATCCTTGAGCGTCTGGGGATAGGGCACGCCGTGGGGGTAGGCCGTCGCCTCGCCGAACAAAACCGCGTTGAACGGTGGATCGCCTTCCGAGCCGAGCTTGCGGTGTGCGGCCGTGATGAAGGCCTGCACCTCGGTCGTCGTGATGCCCTCACGCATGATGCGCGCCGCAGCCTTGTGCGCTGCCAGCGTGATGTTTTTTGCCGTTTGCATGAGGGCAATTTCGTGGTCGGATTTGATCATGCGACACCCAGCCGTGACATCGATGGCCGACACGAAGCTGTAGGTGTTGCCGGCTTTGCGCAGGCCGTCGAAGGTGAAAAACGGGGTCGCCTCGTCAACAGCGATCGTGCCGCTTTTATAGCCGAGCTTTTTGACTGTCTCAGTCACCGCCGCGGTCGGATCTTCGTCCTCTTCCCACACGGCAATGGAGCCACCGGCCGTCAGCATCGTCTTGAGCTTTTCGACCTCGAAGGCCGGCGAAATGTGCACGATCTCGCCTTTGGCCGGCAGAACTGCCGCATGCATGCGCTCTGTGCGGCGATACTTGAGGCCGGTGAAATAGGTCATCGAGGACGACACATCGAGATACAACGCATCGATGCCTTTCTCGCGCATGATCGCCTGCGCCTTGGCCACGCGCTTCAGGCGCTCGTCGACTCCGATCGGCGGCACATCCCCGCGCAGGCCCTTCAGCCCTGCGAGTTCTTTTTCCGCGCTCGATCCGCCGACGCCGATGGTCATGAAGCTATCCGGTGTTTTGCTGTCCAGTGGCAGCTTAGGGCGTTGCGGCGGCAAGTTCAAACGGAGGCGGCCAGGGACGCTGGTCAGCGCCAATACGTGACGCCCTCGTCGCCCTGTGGCATACGACGCGCTCCGAACCACTGTTCTAGCGACGTTCTCACATGAAATTCACGCTCGACTGGCTCAAGGAGCACCTCGACACGACCGCGTCGGTCGAGGAGATTCGCCGCATGCTCGATCAGATTGGCCTTGAGGTCGAAGGCATCGACGATCCCGCGGCGGCGCTGGCGAAGTTCACCATCGCGCGCGTGCTGGAGGCCAAGCGGCACCCGAATGCCGACAAATTGCAGGTGCTGCAGGTCGAGATCGAGCCAGGCAAACCCGCGCTGGAGGTCGTGTGCGGCGCACCGAATGCGAAGGCCGGACTCGTCGGCGTGTTCGCCCCTCTCGGCGCCTACATTCCCGGCACCGGCATCACGCTTGAGGCCAAGCCGGTGCGCGGTGTCGTGTCGAACGGCATGATGCTGTCCGAGCGCGAAATGCAGCTGTCGGAAGATCACAACGGTATCGTCGAGATGTCCGCTGACATGGCGAAGCATGTCGGCAAACGTTACGTGGACGTGCTCGAGCTGTCCGACGTTGTCTTAGACGTGAAGTTGACGCCGAATCGGCCCGACTGCACGGGTGTGCGCGGCATCGCGCGTGATCTCGCCGCCGCCGGCCTCGGTACGCTGAAAGCCGAAAAGCCGCTCAAGGCCGTCGACGGCAAAGACCCGATCGCGGTTGATATCGAGCTGCGCTTCAAGCCCGAGGACGCGCACCACTGCCCTGTCTTCGCGGGCCGCACGATCAAGGGCATCAAGAACGGCGCCTCGCCCGCCTGGATGCAGAGGCGCCTCAAGGCGATCGGCTCGCGCCCGATCAATGCCGCCGTCGACATCACCAACTACATCATGATCGACCGCGGCCGCCCGCTGCACGCCTACGACGCCGACAAGCTCAAGGGCGTCATCCACGCACGCATGGCCAACAAGGGCGAGAAAGTTGTCGCCCTCAACGGCAAGACCTACGAGTTGGACGAGAGCATGTGCGTGATCGCCGACGACACCGGCGCACACGACATCGGCGGCATCATGGGCTCTGACGCCACGGGCTGCGATGACAAGACCACCAGCATTCTCATCGAGTGCGCCTACTTCAACCCGCTCGGTATCGCGACCACGGGCCGCAAGCTCGGCATCACCTCGGACGCGCGCTATCGCTTCGAGCGCGGCGTCGATCCGGGCTTCATCGAGCCGGGTCTCGATCTCGCGACTTCGATGGTCATGGACATCTGCGGCGGCACACCGTCGAAGAAGAAGGTCGCGGGCATCTCGCCGATCAAGGAGCACGTGGTCGCCTTCGACTTCGGCCGTGTTGAGAAGCTGATGGGCTTGAAGCTGCCCGAAGCCGACATGCGCAAGACGCTGGAGACGCTCGGGTTCAAGGTCGACGGCAAAGGCTCGGCTGTAAAGGTGCATGTGCCGTCGTGGCGCCATGACGTCAGCGGTGCGGCTGATCTCGTCGAGGAGATTTCGCGCATCGCAGGCTTGCAGTCGATCGCTTCGGTGCCGCTGCCGCGTATGGGCGGCGTGACCAAAGCAACGTTGACGGACGGCCAGCGCAAGGTGCGCCGTGCCCGCCGCACGCTTGCGGCTCGTGGCATGGTGGAAGCCATCACCTGGAGCTTCATCAAGGGCAACGAAGCCAAATTCTTTGGCGGCGGCGGGGATGCGCTGGAACTCGCAAACCCGATTTCGTCTGAGATGTCGACCATGCGGCCGAGCCTGCTCGCAGGTCTGCTGGCCGCCGCCATGCGCAACCGCAATCGCGGCTTTGCCGACATCGCGTTGTTCGAAGTCGGGCAGGCCTATCGCGGCGACAAGCCCAACGAGCAGGTCATGATCGCTGGCGGCGTGCGCGCCGGCGCGGCACAACTCGGCGGGTCAGGCCGTCACTGGCGGAACAGCGCCGACGCCGCCGATGCCTTCGACGTCAAATCGGATGTGTTGGCGGTCCTGACCGCCTGCGGCTTCGACGCCACCAAGGCGCAGATCACACGCGACGCGCCGGCCTGGTATCATCCGGGACGCTCAGGCATTCTAAGGCTCGGCCCGAAAACGATCCTCGCGCATTTCGGCGAACTGCATCCCGACGCGCTGAAGCTCGCCGATGTCGCCGCACCTGCGAGTGCGTTCGAAGTGTTCCTCGATGCGCTGCCGGCCGAGAAGAAAAAGGCGACCAAGGCCAAGCCGCCGCTGGCAGCCCTCGGCCTGCTGACCGTCACGCGCGACTTCGCCTTCATCCTCGATGCCAAGGTGAACGCGAGCGATGTGATCAAGGCCGCCAGCGGCGCTGACAAGGCGCTGATCAAAGACGTCGGCGTGTTCGACCTCTACGAGGGCAAAAACGTGGGCGAGGGCAAGAAGTCGCTCGCCATCCAGGTGACGCTGCAGCCGAAGGATCGTGCGCTGACCGACGACGAGATTGCGGCGGTTGCCGCCAAGGTCGTCACTGAGGTGAAAAAGGCGACGGGCGGCGAGATCCGCGGTTGAGGCAGCATCGGCCCATTCGACTGCCAGCAAGCAACAACGGCCCGGTCCCCTCTTCGTATCTCTCGCGAGATCGCTTGAAGGGCCGGGCCGTTATCATGTCTGCGACAGAACTCTGGATCGGGAACACACAAGACATGCGGCGCCATGCGAAACGATGTTTGGCCGCCACGTCTCAAGCCGATCGGAACCTGCCACTCCAGGGTTAGACCATGTCGGGAGACACGGAACGCACAACCATCATCGGTGTAGCTCAAGACCCCTTAAGGCCGTGTAAAGGCGCGTGTCATTTTTGAAGCGTCACCGCCCCAACTCGCGCCAGATCAGCCGACCGCCGAAAGCGATGAACAGCGCCCCCATGGCGCCTTCGAACCAGCGGCGAAAGCGCTGATAGCCCGCCCGGATGGTGGGACGGCGGAACATCCAGCCGAGGAAGCCCAGATAGCTCACGTTACAGGCCGCGATTGTGCCGAGCACCGCAAGGCTGGTTGGCACATTGGCCGACAGCACACCGCTGACCGCGAAGATGGACGTGATGAACAGGATTGCCTGCGCATTCGACAAGGCCGTCGCAAAACCAAGTGCGATGGCCTTGAGCGGCTCCGTCCGGTCAACCGTTTCGCCCGACGCGCCGGCCGATGGCGCCGGTGCCGTTCGTGCCCGGCCGAGCAGGCGGATGCCGAAATAGATCAGATATGCGCCGCCGAACACGTGCACGGCCACGCGCAGCCACGGGAACGTATCGAGCAGCGCCGCCCAGCCGAGCAAGGCGCACACCGCCAGCAGCAGAATGCCCGCCACATTGCCCATGAGCGCGAACCCGACATGTGCCGCCGGCCGCGTCAGCGACAGGTGCGTGACCATGAGCGAGTTCGCGCCCGGCGTCGGCACGATGACCAGCCAGAGCAGAAAGAAGCGCCAGAGAACGTCGGTGTCGATCACGATTTTTCCCGATCAGTTCTTGGCGAGCCCGCAGGTCCGGCCGCCGCCATAGGCCGCGCCCTCGGTCCAGCAGCCACTTGATAGGCATGCCGACATCTTCGGGCCGCAGTTGTTCTTGCGACATGCCGCGTCCGCGCAGCGGCCCTCGCATGTGGCCTTCCAAGCCGAGCACGAGCCGCCTTGGGCGATTTGAATGCGCGATGGGTTGGGCGTTTGCGCGACGGCGGACAGGGCGCTGGCGGCAAGCAGGGCGAGGCTGAATGCGATGTGTTTCATGTGAACGTCCCCAAATATGGTTTGAAGCTCTTGCGGCCTCAGGCGTCGTCAGAACCACGCCGGATCGCAACCTGCATGTCGCGAGCGCGTCGTGCAAGCGTTCGATCAACAGTCCTCAAAAGCATTTTTTACAGGTGCCGAAAGCGCCGTGTCTTGAGCCAGAATTTCGGCAGAGGCCTTGGCAAACGACGCGCGCGCCGTGAGCATGCGATACCACCGCCGCAAATTCTGCCGCTTGCCGAAACCGGGGCCACCCAGTCTGTTTGCCCAGAACGTTGCCATGAAGCAGGCGATATCGGCGACGGAGAATTCACCGCAGAGATGCTCTGTTCTCTTTAGTTCGTCGTCGAGCCGATCGAAGTGTTCGGCAATTCTCGGTAGCGCCGCGAGTGCGCCGCGTTCCAGCTCGAGCCACCGCGGGCTCGCGCGATCATGGGGCTCGGTTCGATGCATGAAGCTGCGGACCGGCTCAAGCATGACCTCATCCGCAAACACGTCCAAGGACCGGCACCGCGCACGATCGGCTGGCGAACGTGGAAGGAGCGATGGCGTCGGATAGGCATCCTCCAGATATTCGATGATCACGGTCGAGTCGCACAAGCCGACCGCTCCATCGATCATGACTGGAACTTGACGCTTGGGATTGATCCGCACGACCTCCACAGGACGGTCGTAGTAGCCCTTCGTTTGCGAGAACGGCACGAGGATCTGCTGGAACGGCAAACCCTTCTCGTGAAGCGCGATCTCCACCTTACGCGAGAACCACGACACCGGGCCTGAGTAGAGAGTGATCATGGTGCCTCTGACCAGTACCGCGTGTCGTCACCGCAGATACGCATTGTTGTTCGACTGGCAGGCCGATGCCGCCTGTGTCTCGACATACATGAACTTCTGCATGTCCCAGGCGCCCGTCGGGCAGCGCTCGGCGCACAGGCCGCAGTGCAGGCACATGTCTTCGTCCTTGGCCATGATGCGGCCCGTGGCTGGCAGGTCTTTCGACACGTAAATGTCCTGGCCCTTGTTGACGGCCGGAATGCGCAACTGCTGGCGCAGCGCATCTTCATCGTCGTTGTGGATGAAGTTGATGCAATCGACCGGGCAGATGTCCATGCACGCATCGCACTCGATGCAGAGCTTCTCGGTGAACACCGTCTGCACGTCGCAGTTCAGGCAGCGCTCGGCCTCTTTCATGGCGAGCTTGTCGTCGAAGCCCAACTCCACCTCGACCTTGAGGTTCTTGATCGACTTGGCCTTCTCGGCGTGCGGTACGTGCGTACGGGCGGCAGTATCGTAGCCGTTGGAATACGACCACTCGTGAATGCCCATCTTCTGCGACACAAGATTGGTGCCGGGCTTGGGGCGCTCCGTGACGGTCTTGCCGTGGCAATGCGCATCGATTGAGATGGCGGCCTGATGGCCGTGACTGACGGCCCAGATGATGTTTTCCGGGCCCCAGGCGGCGTCGCCGCCGAAGAACACTTTTGGGTTGGTCGACTGGAACGTCACCTTGTCGACTTTCGGCATCTCCCACTCACCGAACTCGATGCCGATATCACGCTCGATCCAATTGAAGGCGTTCTCCTGGCCGATCGCCATCAGCACGTCATCGCATTCGATGGTGACGAGTTCGCCAGTCGCTTTCAGCACCGGACGGCCTTTGGCGTCGACGCCCTGCTCGGCCATTTTCTCGAAAACGACGCCCGCAAGCTTGCCATTCTTGATGACGAAGTTTTTTGGTGCGTGGTTGTCGAGGATCGGAATGCCCTCATAGAGCGCATCCTTGATCTCCCATTCGGACGCTTTCATCACCTTGCGCGGTGAGCGCACCGTGACCGTGACGGCCTCAGCGCCAAGCCGCAGCGCCGTACGGCAGCAGTCCATGGCTGTGTTGCCGCCGCCGATGACGACGACCTTCTTGCCGATTTTCTCGATGTGGCCGAAAGCAACGGACGTCAGGAAATCGATCCCGATGTGGATGTTCTTCTCGGCTTCCTTGCGGCCAAGCACGTTGAGATCTTTGCCTTTGGGCGCGCCGGTGCCGACGAACACGGCGTCGAAGCCCTCGTCGAGCACGACCTTGAGGCTCTTCACTTCGTGGCCGAAGCGCTTTTCCACACCGAAATTTACGATTCGGTAGACCTCTTCATCGAGCACGCTTTCGGGCAGCCGGAACGAAGGGATGTTGGTCCGCATCAGCCCGCCGCCCTTGGGGTCTTTCTCAATCAGCGTCACGCTGTATCCAAGCGGCAGGAGATCGCGCGCGACCGTCAGCGATGCCGGGCCCGCACCGAGCAGCGCGATGCGTTTGCCGTTCTTCCCGACGGGGATTTGCGGCATACGCCCGTCGATGTCGCCCTTGTAGTCGGCGGCGACGCGCTTGAGGCGGCAGATGGCAACTGGCTCGGCATTCATCTCGCCAGATTTGGCGTTCGCTTCATCACCGATCTGTACGCGGCCGCGGCGGCACGCGGGTTCGCACGGACGATCACACACACGACCGAGAATGCCCGGGAAAACGTTGCTTTCCCAGTTGAGCATGTAGGCGTCGGCGTAGCGCTGGGCGGCGATGAGGCGGATATACTCTGGCACCGGTGTGTGCGTCGGACAGGCCCACTGGCAGTCGACGACTTTGTGGAAATACTTGGGATTGGTGATGTCGGTCGCCTGCGTCTTGCCGCGGGCGCGCTTGGCGAAATCCTTGGCCGAGCCCTTGACGTGGCTCGGGTCTTTGGTCGCTGTCGACATGCTGGCCTTGTCCTCATCCCTGGCGCACCCGCCTCTCGTCGGCGGCGGTGAAACGACGCCTTGCTCGGCGCGTTCCCCTGGCGTTTCCCTTGTTCCGATACCGTACCACGGCACCACAACTGCGCAAGCGCGGGGCCGCGCTGACATCGTCACCCCTCGTTCAGCCAACACGCGCTCATGCGGCCAGGCGCAATCTCGCGCAGCGGCGGGGCGGCTTCGCGGCAGCGCGCCATGGCGCGTGGGCAGCGGGGATGAAAATGGCACCCCTGCGGCGGGTTCAACGGCGAGGGGATTTCGCCCTTGATCGGGTGGAACGTACGCCGCCCAACCTGGACGCGCGGCACCTCAGCCAGCAGGGCCTGGGCATAGGGATGATTGGGGCCGGCAAACAGTGCCTCCGACGGTGCGCTCTCGACGATGCGGCCGAGGTACATGATTATCACACGGTCGGCGATGTGCTGCACCACGCCAAGGTCGTGCGAGATGAACAGGTAGGTCAGATCGAGATCTCGGCGCAGATCCATGAACAGGTTGATCACCTGCGCCTGGATTGACACATCAAGTGCGGCGATCGCCTCGTCGCAAACCAGGAACTCAGGCTTGACCGCGAGCGCGCGCGCAATGCCGATGCGCGACCGTTGCCCGCCGGAAAACTGGTGTGGGTAGCGGCGCATGAGCGAGGGATCGAGGCCGACGCGGTTCAGCACATCGGCGACATAGGCGGCAGCCTCGCGCCGCGACGTTAACCCGTGGACCAAGGGCGCTTCGCCGACGATGGCGTCGACGCGCGCCCGCGGATTGAGCGAGGCATAGGGGTCCTGGAAGATCATCTGCACGGCGAGCCGCGCCGCTTTCGCGTCCGCAGCGCCGAGCGTCCCACGGTCGCGCCCCTTGTAGAGCACCTGGCCCTCGGTCTGGGGCAGGATGCCCGCAATCATGCGCCCGAGTGTCGACTTCCCGCAGCCCGACTCGCCAACGAGACCGACCACTTCGCCCTTACGAATTGACAGCGACACACGCTCGACCGCGTGAACGGTTTCCTCGCGCATATCGGCCCCAAGACGTGCAGCCAAGCGACCCGCGAGGTCGAGTGTCTTGGTAAAGCGCTTGGTCAGCGCTTTGGCTTCGATGATCGTCTCAGACATCCAGCGTCCCCGGCTCAGGCGCTCGTGTAGCAGGCGGCCGGAGATCAGACGAGATCAGCCCGGTGAGCAACCTGCATGGGCCTTGACCATGCGTTGCGCTGACCCTGGGAATTTCGCGAGCTTACCGGCTGGTCGCACGGGCCGCTTGACCAACTCACCGCCACAGTTCGGGCAGCGACTGCCCGGCAGGCGATGGGCCACGCAGTCGGCGCAGAATGTGCACTCGAACGAGCAGATGCGCGCGTCGGCTGCATCGGGCGGCAGATCCTTGTCGCAACATTCGCAGTTGGGGCGCAGGACGAGCATGGCGGGTCTCTCAGTCGAGGACGATGAGGCGATAAATGCGCTATCCGGATCGAGCCGTCCATCTCCCCATACGGGCACCAGCACTTCGCAATGTGTCGCCAGCGCAATCGGCCACATTGAGAACCGCTGTACGGGTCAACGATGCCACCAGCGCATGATCACGATCGCTCAATCATGATCGCCCAATTATGATCGCCCAATTATGATCGCTCGTGGGCGACGCCAAAGCGCTTGATCACGCGCTCCTGGCGCACGGAGGGCGCGAACCAGAATGTGGCCATGCCGACGCCGCACGAGGCCATCGCCAGGAGGAATGCCGCGACGTAGTTGCCGGTCCACTCGTGCAGTACGCCAGCCAGGAAAGAGCCCGTCGCAGCCCCCGTGCCGAGCGCCACCGACAGCACGCCGAAGATGGTGCCAACCGACCCACCGGCAAAAATGCGCGACACCAGCGCCACAAGGATCGGCCCCCGCGCACCCTGCATGAGACCGAAGAAGAAGACGAACATGTAGACCAACACTGTCGACGGCCAAAGTGTCACCGACAGCAGCGAGCCGATGCCGATGATGGACGACATATAGGACAGTGTGACGGCTGGCGTTCGCCCCCAACGGTCCGACAGCCAGCCGATGGCGAGGATTCCGATCACCGACATGACGCCATTGAAGCCGAATGCACTCGCCGCCACCAGCGGATCGAAGCCCTGTTCGACCAGAAACGCGACCGAATGGGGCAGCACGGAGTAGGCGGCAACGGCCGTCGCAAAATAGGCGAGGAACAGCATCCAGAAGGCGCCTGTGCGCACGGCCGCTGTTGCGGTCCATGTTGTCGAGGTGGCTGCCGCTTTTGCCCGCTTGGCCTGCCAGATCTTTGACCCCGCGCTGTAGCGGCCAAGCGGCAGCACCACGACGAGCAGCAGTGCCACGGTCGTGAATCCAGCTAGAATGCGATGCGCGTGCCGCCAGCCATAGGCGTCAATCAGGACCTGCGCGACCGGCGCGAACAGGATCATGCCCGCGCCAACGGCTGCATAGGGAACGGCTGACACCGAGCCGAGCCGCTCCGTGAACCAGCGTGCGAGCAGGCTTGATGCGGCGACCATCCCGAGGGCTGCGGCCCCGATGCCACCGAGCACGCCGACGCCGAAGTAATACTGCCAGATCGATTGCGCGCCTCCACCAATCCAATAGCCGAGTGCGAGCGAAGCGAGGCCCGTGCCATAGCAGACGCGGGCGCCATAGCGGTCGATCAGTTGCCCCGCGAAAGGAGCCGCAAAACCATAGCCGAGCATGTAGATCGAATATGTGGCCGAGATGGTGGCGCGGTTGACGCCAAGGTCGCGCTCCACCGGCAGCAGGAAGACGGCGAACGTTTCAGTGACGCCCCGGCCGATGGCATTCATGACAAACAAGACGGCGATCAGGCCGGCGAAGAACGAGGCGCTTTGCGGATCGGTATCGTCGGTCAGCGGTGGAGTGGTCACGGTTGTGTCCGGGATCGACCCGGCACGTCGCAGGGCGTGGCCTCGGTGGCATGGCTGGCGCAGAATGACCAGCTGTCGCTCTCTCAAGCGCAGTGAAGCATTGGCTCCGTACCCGTTGCTCACGGTGAGGCGATCTGGGCTCATGCTTTGTGGTCAGGCGAGATGCGACGTGCGACGTGATGGGCCAAGTGCTGCCGTTCTCTCCCTCGACCGCACACCCACTCCTGTCATGGCCGGCCCTTCGTGCCGGCCACCCATCACGCAGCAAGTTCGAACAGTCAGATGTTGCTCGCACGGCGCAACAAGCCGACGGTTGAACTCGCTGAGGAATGGGTGGCCGGGACAAGCCTGGCCATGACAATTTTGGGTGTGTGGGCCGCAGAGGTCTACGGTCGCTCTGGCTCGACACCGACGCTGGCCGTGTCGACAGCGAGCACATAGCCGCTCCGCGCGAAGCGCAATGCAACGCTTGGACTATCTCAGTCGCGGATAGGTCGCGAGCGGTGTCTCGCGCAGGCACTTGCGCGCCATGGCCTCTGGCAGCCCCGCTGGCATGGCCTGATTGCCAACGAACTGCGCGTGCGGAAAATCGCTCGAAAACAGCAGCAGATCATCTGAGCCGAGCTGATCGGCGATGCGCGCCACGACAGCTGCATCCGACGGTGCATCAAAAGGCGTCAGCGTGAAGCGGATGTGATCGCGCACAATGTCCATCGGTTCGCGGTCGATCCAAGGCACTTCCAGGCGGATGCCGCGCCAGAACTTGGCGAAGCGCCACATGTAGGCTGGCATCCACGTGACGCCGCTCTCGATCAGGACGGCCTTCAGGTCAGGGAACTTCACGAACACGCCTTCACTCAACAGTGAGCCGAGCTGGGTGTGGAAACCGGCCGACTGTGCGGCATAGTCTTCGATGTAGTGGCTCGGCCAGCCTGAGCCTGTGACAGCGTGGTGATAGCTCGAGCCCGCATGAATGCCGATCGTGAGGCCGTGTCGCTCGGCCGCCTCATAGATCGGCCAATAGCGCACATTGCCAAGCGGCGCCTCGCCCATGACCAGCAGAAGCACTTGCACGAAGCGCTGATCTGCGGCCCTGCGCTCGATCTCGGCCACCGCCAGCGCCGGGTCTTGCGGTGCGACCACGATCGACGCGCGCAGGCGCGCATCTCTATCGAGCCATTCCGCTGCCAGCCAGTCGTTGACCGCGCGGGCAAATGCCGCCGCCAGCCGCGCATCGCGAAACGCCTGCACGGGGAACAGACAGTTCAGGATGGCATGGCCGAGCTGCAGCGGGTCGAGCAGTGCTTTGGCCAGTGTCGCGGGCGAGGTGTCGGCTCGCGGCGACGCGGCCCGCCAGTCGGCGCGGATCGTCAACGGTGCACTGGGCGGATAGGCGATGGTCTCCCAGCTGTCGATGCCGCGAACGTCGAGCGTCTCGCGCCAGTAGGCGTCCATGTACGGCGCCAACTGCCCTGGCGTCGGCACAAGAGGATGCACATCGCAATCGATGGCACCGGCGAGATCGCGGGGTGTGAGATCTCCGGTTTTGAGAGCAATGGTCATCGCCGCTCCATCCATTGGCACATGCTCAGCCACGAGCCTTGTGGACCCGTCTGCGCAGGCCGCCTGACGCCACACTATAGCGCGATGATGCCGGCCGTCACTTGGCAGCCCCAAGCGACATGCGCCCGCCTATGGTCGTCGCTCCCTGGGCATACGAACCCTGGGCATACGAACCCTGGGCATACCATGCTTGGCCCGCCAGAAACTGGCGCTCCGCTGCGTTGTTGCCATCCAGAGGCGCCCGGCCAGCATAGCGCACGCGCACATGGCCGATGCCGTTGGCCTCGGTGCCGAGTATGCGCGCCGCACCTTTCGAGAGATCGATGATGCGTCCCGACACATAGGGACCGCGATCGTTGACGCGCACCAGGATCGTGCGGCCATTGGCGAGGTTCGTCACATAAACGTAGCTCGGCAGCGGCAACGTCGTGTGAGCGGCCGTCAGGCCATGCATGTCGAAGGTCTCGCCGTTGGCAGTCGTCTTGCCGTGGAAGTCGGGGCCATACCACGAGGCGACGCCGGAGCGGTCGTAGTTCGGGTCCTCGGCCGGCACATACCAGCGGCCACGGATGTTATAGGGCTTGCCGATCTTGTAGGTGCCAGCTGTCCTGGCGGGCTTGGCCGTTTCCCGTGGAGCGTCGAGGCGCGGCGGACCGGCCGGCCGCGGGTCCATGGCTCTCGATTGTCGCTCAGAACTGCCGGAGCATCCAGCCAAGACAGCGCTCACCAGCGCACACGTCCACACGACGACGCGGCTCTGCCGCGCGTTCAACTCGTACACCACCGCTCGACCTCTCCAAGGCCGCCATACGGGCGACCAAGACGCGAACACACGGACCTCCCGCGGTATGATCGAAGTGTGAACGGACAGGGTTAATGATGCGTTAAGGCCACGCGCTCCGTCGCCTTCTGCGCGAGCTTCCGCGCGTGGCGGCCGGCTCCCCGCAGGGGAGTCGCCACGCGCCACAAGAATGAACAATGGCTGCTGATGCCATTCAGAACCGGTTCAAAGCGGGGGTGGCATACATCCGATTATGACGAGCCGGCCCCCACCCCTGGGACATGCCGGTCCCGACACAAGGATCGCCCCAATGACCGCCGCTCGCACCCTCTTCGTTGCTCTTGCTGCCCTCACCGCAATCGGCGCCACCAGCGCTTCGGCCGACGAGATCGACCGCCGCCAGTCGATGCAGGAGCGCCGCATCCAGGACGGCGTCCGCTCCGGTGAAATCAACCGCCGCGAATATCGCGCTCTCGAAATCGAGCAGGCTCGCATCCGCCAGTTGGAAGCCCGCGCCAAGGCCGACGGCCGCGTCGACTATCGTGAAGCTGCCGAGATCCGTCGCGCCCAGAACGAAGCCTCGCGCCATATCCGCCAGGAAAGCACCGACGGCGACCGCCGCGGCAGCTGGTATCGCCGCTGGTGGTAACACTGTCGCTACCTCTCTCCGAATTGACCTTGGGCCGCCCGAAAGGGTGGCCCTTTTTCGATCTCGGCAGCGAGCTTTGTATAACCGCACGCGTGGGGTTGGAATTGGCCTCGATTCCCGCCAAGACGCGGCCATGTCGACCTTGATCATCACCGAAAAATCAAGCCAAGCGCGCGATCTGCGGGCAGCGCTTGGAGACCGATTCGGCCAGATCCTGCCGGCGGAGGGCCACTTGCTGCAGCTGGCTGAGCCGCATGAAGTGAACGCCGCCTGGAAGAACTGGTCGAGTGTCCTGCTCAAGCCCGACGACCTCTATCCGACGCGGCCTGCGCCAGGCGGCAGTCGGGCGGCCAAGCTGCAGGCCATCGCATCGGCGCTGAAGCAGTGCGACCAGGTCATTCTGGCCACCGACTGCGACCGCGAAGGTCAGCTGATCGGCCAGGAAATCCTGGAGCACCTGCACTATCGCGGCCCCGTGCGACGCGCCTTGTTCACCGCGCAAGACCCGAAATCCCTGCGTCAGGCGTTCGACAAGCTGAAGCCCAACAGCGAGCTGCAACCGCTCTACGAAGCCGCTGTCGCGCGACAACAGGCGGATCAGATTTTCAACCTGTCGCTGACGCGCACCGCGACACGCACCTTGCTCACGCGTGGAACCAAGGGTGTTATTGGGATCGGTCGCGTCAAAACGCCAACGCTTGCGATCGTCTGTCTGCGCGAGCTGGAAATCCGCGACTTCAAGATCGAGGAGTATTTCGAGATCGTCGCCACGGCGAAGGTCGACGACGGCACGTTCGTGATGCGCCACGCGCCACCGGCCAAGACGCGCATTCGCGACAAGGCAACGGCCGAGACGATCGCCAAAGCTGCGGCCAAGTACACCGGGCCGCTCGCTGTCACGGTGGAACATCGGCGCCAGGCGCCACCACGCCTGTTCGATTTGCCATCGCTGCAAAAGATATGCGGCCAGCGATGGGGCTGGGGGGCCGACAAGACCCTCGCCATTGCGCAGGAACTTTACGACGGCGATGGCAAGAAGGTGACCACATATCCGCGCGCCGAAGCGCGCCATCTCGCAGAGAATCAGATCGCTGACGTGCCGGCCATCGTCGCGGCCATGACGCGGCTGCGCGGTTTCGCGCATCTGCAGATCGATCCACCCGTGATCCGGCGCGGCAAGGCGGGGCATTTTTGCGATAAATCGCTTGAGGGCGTCTCGCACCACGCGATCGTGCCCAACGTCAACGTCATGGACGATCTGGAGCAACGCATTGCGCGGCTCAGTGACGATGAAAAGCGCCTGTTCGCGTTGATCTGCCGATCCTATCTCGCAGCTGTCATGCCGGATTTCGAATTCACCCAGACGGTCGTGACCATGGCCGTGAAGGTGCCGGACATACTGCCGGGCCACGTCGCCGAGTTCCGCGCGATGGGACGTATTCCGGTGAAGCCGGGCTGGAAAGCGGCATTTGGCACGGCAGAAACCGACGCGGGTTCCGATACCGATAAAGTCGCCGAGGCGGATCAAACGCTGCCGCAACTCAGCAATGGACAGGCCGCGACACTGACCAAGCCTCGTGCGCAAGCCAAGAAGACCCAACCGCCGCCGCGCTACAGCGAAGGCACGCTCGTCGATGCCATGCAGAACGCGTGGCGTTTCGTAAAGGACGACGTGCTGCGCGAGCGTCTGAAAGAAGCCAAGGGCATTGGCACGCCGGCGACGCGCGCCGAAATCATCAAGGGGCTCAAACGTCAGATGCTGCTGATGGCGGACGGCAAATTTGTCGTGCCGACACCGGCCGGATTGCAACTCTTCGAGCTGCTGCGCGGGGCCGCTCCCACGCTTGTCGACCCAGGCACAACGGCCATCTGGGAAATGCGGCTCGACGACGTCGTGCTCGGCAAGGCGCGCTTTCGCGCCGTCATAGACGAAATCTGCTCAGAGGCCGACAAGCTGATTGCTGTTTTGCGCCAACATCGGGGCGTTACGGTCGACCTCAGCCAGCCACCGCCATCGAGCGGCAAACGGCGCAAAGCAACGTCACAAGAGCGAGAAGGCCGCCCTGCTTTCAATGAAAGCGATGGCACTCGCAAACCGAAACGTCAGCCGAAGCAGACGAGATCGACGCAAGAGCCGAGGCGCACGAGCGAAGAGCGCCCGCGCGAGTCATCGTCAACAAAGCCGCCGACCGAGAAGATGATCGCGTTCGCGCAGCGTCTGGCCAAGGACAAAGACTGTGCGCCGCCGCGCGGCTGGGACACGGATTTCAACATTTGCCGCAGCTTCATCGATCGGCAACTGGGGCGCTGAGGTTCTGCCTCGATCAGGATCGCGCCTAATCCAAGGCACGATAATGCGCATAGAGCTGCCGGTAGGCGGACGCAGCTTGTTCGGAGCGATAGAACTGGTTGACACGTGTGCGCAACGTTTCGCCATAGCTGCGGCGCAGGTCCGGGTCGCGCAGCAGTTTTTCGACGGCTGCCGCTGTTGCCTCAGGCGCGACGACCGGCGTAATGAAGCCACCTTGTCCAAGGGCTGGCACCTCGTCTGAGCGACCCTCGATGATCTCGCGGCACGAGCCGACATTGCTCGACACGAAGGGAATGCCGGCGGCACCGGCTTCGAGCAACGTCAGCGGTTGGCTTTCGCTGAGGCTCGTCAGAGCGACGACATGCACGTCGGCCAGGTATTGTGTGATGTTGACCTGCCCCGTGAACTCGATGCAGCCGTCGAGCGACAGACTGGCAACCAACTCGCGGCACTCATCGACATAGCCAGGGTCTTCATCAAGCGGCCCGAGAATATAGGCGCGCAAATCGGGCATGCGTTGGCGCAACACATGGGCCGCGCGGATATACGTTTTCACGTCCTTGATGGGCACCACGCGGCCGATCAGGGCCATTGTCGGGCGGGCATCATCGGCCGCGCGTCCGAGATTGGCAAAGCGTTCGACGACAATGCCGTTGGCAATCACGCGGCAGCGTTCTGGTGCGGCGCCAAGCACCTTCTGGACTCGCTGATTGTCTTCATACAGCGTGATGACTTCGGTGGCGCCCTCATAGCACGTGCGCGCGTAGGCCTCGAAGGCCTCGATCCACAAATCGCGCAGATCCGTGCGATCATCTTCGAGGTTATGGCCTTTGTCGAGTGTGTCTGCGACCCACTCGGCCATCAGCAGCTCGATGCGGCGCTCGTTGGTGTAGATGCCGTGCTCGGTCAGCAACATCGGGCGGCCGGTTTCACGGGCGGCGCGGGCCGCGAGCACACCAGCATAGCCGGTCGAAATCGTGTGATAGACGCGTGCTTTCGGCAGCGGCGCCTCAAGTGTCGCGAACAAGCCGCCCAGCAGCGCGCGCCAGGCCCAGAAGTAGTGCAGGAACGAGCCGTGCGGCATGCGCCTGTCATACATGCCGTGCACGATATCCCAGGCTGCTGGACCATTCAGGAGGCGGCTGAATGAGAGTTTTGGCGACATCTGTGCGCGCGTGCGCATGACGCCGGCAAGTGCATCGACGCCGCCGCGGCGCATGAATTCGTCGAGTGCACGGGAGAAGGCGTCAATGCCGCTCGGGATCATTTCGCGGCGGCGCGGCGAGCTGCCGAAATCCTGCAGGTAAATGGTTTGAAACGAGAGGACGTTGTCCGGCATGGCGTAGCGCGGATTGATGCCGGTCGGGCTTGGCCAAAGCGATACGACCGAGAATTTCAATTCGGGCTGCGTGCGGATCAGCCAATCGATCCAGCCGGACACGCCGCCGGGCACGAAGGGATAGCACCCCTCGACGATCAGGCAGATGTCTGCCGGCTCATTGGATTGGCGGTTCCAGGAGTACGTGTTCGCAGGTGCGCTCACCCTGACGCCTCCGGACGCGGTGTCGCGGCTGTGATCGAACGGATCGGCGTTTTGCGGCGCGCAACGGGACGGAAGCGGAGACCATGCTTGGCGCGCCAGGCGCGGGCGCGCCTGAGGCGCCGAAGATCGGCAAAGCGCATGTCGGCGAGCAAGCGAGCTTCGTAGCGCTCGGTGGTGTGCGCGGCCGACGTGTGAGCGCTTCTCGTCCTGTCCAGGCGGCTGACAGCGCTCGCCAAAAGTCCGTCGATCAAGGTTTCAGCGCGCAGCTTGTCAGGTTCTTCCATCAAGCCGGATGCGGCATATTTTTCAGCCTCAGCGACATGAGCAAGCGCTGCGTCGACCGGCGTCGTCGGGTCAGCGGCGGCAGTGAGAGCCGCTTCGGCGCGGGCCGCGAGGCTGCCCCTGATCTTGGCCGCAACGGCGGCCGCTTGCACGCGAATGACAGGTTCCTCACTGACCAGGGCGAGCTTCAGCGCCGGCAGATAGTCGGCATGGAACCGACGTGCGATCAGGCCGAGCACCATTTGCTTGTCGTGCACATTGCCGTGTTCGAGCACGCCTGAAAACGAGTGCGGCATGGCGGCGTTCAAGTTCGCGATCCGTCCGGTGGCAATGCGGTCGGACCGGCGTGTGCCCGCCGACACATCGGTCGAAAGCGCGATCCGGGCGTACCATTGGGAGAGACGCTCGACATCGCTGCGCTCTGGACGCGATAGCCAGCCGATAAAGAGACCGCCAAGCGCGCCGAACGGCCCAGCGACCAGCACCACAAAGGCAAGCAGCAGCGAAGCTGATCCATCACGCTTGCGGCGGACACGCAGCATGTACCGGCCGAGCAGAACGGTTGCCACTATAAGGTGGCACATCACGGCGATCGGCAGTGGCAGCAAAGAGTTCTGAAAAGCGGCCACGAGCGCAACTTCAGCGACGAATGCCCCGATCGCCCCGACCAGATCTGTCGAACGCAGCGGCGGCATCTCTGCCGGTTCTTCTGTTTTGCCTGGATGGATCATGTCAGCGCGGGGCGCCCCTACCCTGCGCCTTCTTTGACAGCGGGCCGAGCCGGGCGGGCCAAGGCCGCAACAGGTCTGCGGACCAGTCTGGGGATCGAAACCACCCGCGCGCTCGACGTGTCGGCTCGCGTCGCTGAACCGACCGCGGCGCCCGCGCCAAGCGTGGTCACAACCCGCGTAAAGTGCGCGGCCAGTATGGCGAGCCGGTTGACCGTGTCAGGCGTGATCGCCGATGGCGGCATGCGTTCGATTTTGAGCATCCCGACGGCACCTGTTTCGTCGACGATCGGTACAGCCAGCAAGCCGTGCCCCCGCAGCGCCTTTTCGTCAGCGGCCACCAGAATCGACAACGGCCGATTGGCGCCGATCACCGTCAACGCGAGTGCGTCGAGGCCGGAGATGACACGTGGCCGTTTCACAGCATCCGGCCAACGGTGCGCATGGACCAGCTGCAGGCCGTTGCCCGCGCGGACGTACAAGGACGCTTCCACGTCAGGTAAAGCCGCCGCCAGTGCGGCATCAATGTCGGCCGTGGATGCGCTGCCATTGGCGCACAGCGCGAGCAGGTCGAGAAGCCGCTCTGATTGCGGGCGCGCTTTGGTGACCAGTTCTCGCTCAAGGCGGTCGCAGCGCGCTTGCAGCTCACCCGCGTGGTCGTCCAGCAGACGGCTTTGGTGCTCAAGATCATCGACCTGATTGAGCAGATCGTCGCGTTGTTCGATCTGGCGCATTCGGAACGCGCCCAGAAGCAGCGCAACGACGAGCCACAAGACGGGCTGCGCCCAGGTGCGAATGAGATACGAGAAGTAGGCCTCGCCAATGTCCTGTTCCGGCAGGCCGATCAGGACAGTCGCAACAATGGCGATTGAGGCTGTGAGCAGACCACTGAGCGTGCCGTATTGCAGGCTGATCAACAGAACGGGCAGCCAATAGGGATGCGGGTTGATTTTGGTCAGGTCTGGAAACGGCTCCCAGAGAAATTCTGCAACGGCGACAGCCGAGAAAACACCGAGCTCGACCAATGCAAACACCGGCGGAAGCACGGGCAACACCCCGCCAGCCCGAGGCTGTGGTCTGACCGCTGCCATGACGCCTTCCGTATCTCTTGCCCCGTGGCGGCACCCATATCAGCACTGCCGCCGCTAACCAAGTGGCGGGAAAGTCGATGTCGGAAAAAGTCAGGGCAGTTGGATGGGGCCGTTGTGGCGGTGACGCCGCAATCGATGTGATTTGTTGGCCACAATACCGTGACCTTTGTCCGCCACATGTCGCCTAGTCGATATCCTCGACCTTGCCGGCTGGGCCCTTGATGCGGCTTGCCAGGGCGGCTTCGACGAAGGGGTCGAGGTCGCCGTCGAGCACGCCGGCCGAGTCCGATGTCTGCACGCCCGTGCGCAGGTCTTTGACCATCTGGTAGGGCTGCAGCACGTACGAGCGAATTTGATGGCCCCAGCCGATCTCGGTCTTGTTGGCCTGGTCGGCGAGCGCCTTCTCTTCGCGCTTTTTCAGCTCCATATCGTACAGTCGCGCTTTCAAGCGCTTCATGGCGATTTCGCGGTTCTGGTGCTGGGAGCGCTGTTCCTGGGCGAAAATGTTGATGCCGGTCGGCTTGTGGATGATGCGGATCGCGGATTCCGTGCGGTTGACGCTTTGGCCGCCAGCGCCCTGCGCGCGCGCCGCAGTGATCTCGAGGTCTGCCGGATTGATTTCGATCTCGATGGTGTCGTCGATGATCGGATAGACTGTGACGGACGAGAACGACGTGTGCCGCCGCGCATTGGAGTCGTAAGGAGATATGCGCACGAGGCGGTGCACGCCCGCTTCCGTCTTGAGCCAGCCGTAGGCATTGTCGCCTTTGACTTCGAGTGTGGCGCTCTTGATGCCAGCTTCTTCGCCCTCGGCGAGGTCGATGAGTTTGACCGACAAGCCGCGGCGCTCACACCAGCGGGTGTACATGCGCAGCAGCATGTTGGCCCAATCCTGGCTCTCCGTGCCGCCAGCGCCGGCATGCACTTCAAGGTAAGTGTCCATGCCATCAGCTTCGCCGGACAGCAGCGCTTCCACTTCGCGCTGACGCGCTTCGCCGGCAAGCTTAACCAGGGCGGCTTCGCCTTCGGTAATGGTGGCCGCGTCTTTCTCGGCTTCGCCGAGCTCGATCAATGTCAGTGCGTCATCAAAAGCGCCTTCGAAGTTGTTGAAAGCGCTCATGGTTTTGTCGAGCATCGTGCGCTCGCGCATGACCTTTTGAGCGGCTTTCGGATCGGACCACAAGTTCGGGTCCTCGGCTTTGGCGTTCAGGCCCTCAAGCTTCTTTTGCGAGCCAGCCGGGTCAAAGATACCTCCGCAGCAGCGACAACGTCTCGCGGATGTCGTCGGCGTGTTTTTGAATTTCGGCGCGCATGGCGGGCTCCGGGAGGTCGGGTCAATTGGTTGGCGTGCGTATAGCCGCTTCGGCGGCAGGTTGCCACCATGTTCATGTGACATGTTCATGTGCGTTGTGCCGTAGTGCCATCACCAGTCACGCGCCCTTGCGCACCTTCGGCGGCGGCACACGTGCGAGGGCTTCGTCGCGTTCCGTGGTGCGCTCGAGCAGTTCATCGGCAAACTGGATCGCCGCCATCAACAACAGGCGGTCGTCGCCGACGGGGCCGTGTTCCGCGAGCAAGTCGGTCAGGCGCTTTTCCACCTCAGTTGCGACCAGGACCAGTCGGTCAGTCTCCCCAGGGTCACAGGCGAGGCGATAGACCCGGCCGTTGAAGGTGAGGGCGACCTCGGTCATGACGCATCGGGTAAGCGCATGAGATCGTTGAGCGTATCGAGCGCCCAGGAAATGCGGTCGGCGAGCTGTTCTTCACGGGCTTCCAGGGCAGCGACGCGGGCTTGCGCGGCTTGCAGGCGGGTCAGCAACTTCTCACGATCCCGCAACAAGGCAGCCAACTTCTGGTCCGCCGAAAGCCCGTCCAACGACAGCGCGTCGGTCGATTTTGCGGCACCCACTGTTTTTGTTGGCTTGGCCGTCTTGCTGCGCGCCAGCTGCGGAACAGCGCGGGGTGCTGGCTTTTCGACCTGTCGGGTAGCTCGCCGCGCCATCGAGACGTTCCCCTTTTGCTGGATCGATCATTGCAACCGATCGAAGAAAGACCTCTGCGCTCTAAGCTGCGTCGCGTCCGCCCTCAAGCACACGTGAAGTCTTTTCAACCGCTTATCGCGTCGGCTTTTCGTGCCGTCAGTCCCGCCGGGCGGGTTTGTACTGACCTGTCGCCTGATCGTACTCAAGGCGACCCAAATCCTTGGCACGGGTGGCGCCGGCACGCTCTTTGACTTCGACCTCTGCCGCTTTCAGGTCGGCTTGCATCTGCTCGGCCGTGCGCCGCAGCCAGCGATAGCCCGCGTAGGCGCCTGCCCCGATCGCGGCGAGAAGAACCAACTGTGGCATGTCTCTCCTCTTTCTTCGGTTGCGCAAGGCGACTCCCCTGCGGGGAGCCGGCCGCCATGCGCGCTACACCCTGCTCACTAGATCAAAGGCCGAAGCGTGCCCAGATGGCGCGCGCTTCCAATGTCGAAACCCAGTCCTCAGCGAACGTCGGGCTGACGTCAAGTCCGTTGCCGCTCACGAGCCCGTGTAAGCCTAGCCCGTGCAGGCCCGGGAGCTTGCGAAAGCGCGACAGCAGGCCAGGTTTGCTCGTCGGCACCAACGCAAGACGGACCTTGTCGCCGTAAACCTCGCGCATGCGACTGCGCACCTCGGCGATACCGTCGATCAAGCCATGCTCAAGTGCCCGCGATGCCGACCAGAACGCGCCCGAGAACAATTCGCTGTCCGGCCCCTTCAAACGGCCAGCGCGGCGGTCCTTGACGATGGAAATGAACACATCGTGGACGTCCCGCTGCAAGGCCTTGAGGCGCTCAATGTCCTCGGCCTTCTCGGGCATGAAGGGATCGAGCTGGCTCTTGTTCAGCCCTGCCGTATAGACCCGGCGCTCGATGCCCAGTTTCTCGATCGCCTTGTCGAAGCCGAACATCGACGACACCACGCCGATGGAGCCGACAATCGACGACGGATCGGCGAAGATCTCGTCTCCAGCCAGCGCCAGAAAGTATCCGCCCGACGCTGCCACGTCCTCGCAGAACACGTGCACGCGCTTGTTGTTCTCGATGGCCAGTTGCCGGATGCGTTGAAAAATCAGGTGCGATTGCACCGGCGAACCACCGGGCGAGTTGATGACGATCGCGACGCCTGGCACTTTCGACATGGTGAAGGCTTTTTCGATCGCGCTGGCGACGGTCGGCAAGGACAGGCCTGGGCGCAGCGGCGTCGCCATCCCGATCGGGCCGGAGAGGCGCAGCACCGGCAGAACCGGCGTTCGGCGAAAGAGAGGCATAGGTGCTCCATACGGGTGCAAGCCACCCGCCGTCAGACTCTAGCATTAGATAGGGCGTGCCCGCTCGTCCCGCAAAGGGCGAGCGGCCTGTGTGCCGACTATTTCTTCACCTGATAGCCGATGATCGCCCCGATCAACGGATACGCCAGCAAGGGCACGGACAGCCGCAACGTCGTGTTGATGAACGCCGGCACTTGCGGGATCAACGTGAGACCTGCGAAAATCAGCGCGAGCACCAAGATCGACACCAGCTTGGCGTTGCTCGGCGGCGGCGTCTCCTTGAGCACCAGTGCGCCGAGATGGCCGACAATGAAGACCACGACCGAAATCACCACCGCCAGCAGGAAGATGTCGAGCCGGCCGATGTTCGCTGGGATCAGTGCCTTGAGTTGCGGGCCATAAACCCAAGCCAGATGGATCTGCAGCAAGGTCAGAATGATCTTTGGCAGCATGTCAGCCTCCCCGGTTGGCGAAGCGACGGTAAGCAGAGATCCGAAGCTTGGCTAGAGAGCGTGCCTCAGATGGATCGATTGGACTACGCGACAGCTGCCAGCGCTTGCTCGGTCTGCTCGACATCGGCGCTGTCATCTTGCACCGCGGCCTCCTGCAAGCGCTGCATTGGCTCGCAGTTCTCAGCCGCGGCCTGCTCGAGCAGCGCGAGGCGATTGTTGCGCACGCCTTGCACCACCCATGTCTCGGCGTTGTCCGCCCACCAGGCTTCGTCGAACCCGGCAATAAACGCCGCGCGCAGATCCTCGCCGAGCAGAGATGTGGCATCCGCCGTCAGCTCGGGCGGCAGGCGCCCTGTGCATCCAAGAGCCGCAAGGCGCTCCGCCATGCAGGGATGGTCGTCAAACGTGTCGGTCTTTTCCTTGAGTGCAACGTCAAGCGCTGCGGGCGCCTCAGGCCATGCCACAGCACTTGGCAACGTCTCAGCCATCAGCGCGAACAGCCTCAGCTCGGGCGCGTCGCCCGTGACGTTGGCTGCATGATATTCTTCGACGATACACTTGAGGAACTTTGCGGCCACTTGGATGCGCACGTGTGCTTCGCCAGCCGCGAGAGCGCCAACGACCGTTGCTTCCGCGCGGTCGGCCTCGAATTCGTCGTCGCGCGCCAGTTTGCTCGCCATCTGCATGAGGTGTGGCACATACCAGTTGCCGATTTGAGCCATCAGGGCGAACGTGATGCCGCCAAATCTCATGCTTTCGAGCCGCGACATCATCTCGGCCCACGCCACCTGTGTGCGCAGAACCTGGCGATGACGGCGGCCATGGGCACCAGCGAAATGCCCGAGTTCATGACCAATCACGCCGGTCAGTTCCTTGGGCGAGAGGGCGAGCATCATGGGCAGGCCGATGATCATGTCGCGCTGCCAACCGCCAAACACGCCGCGCACAGGGCGCTCGAGAGCACCCGCATTGAAGCCGCGGTCGATATAGACGGCATCGATTTTGGGTGCATCGAGCTTGGCACGCGCATCCTCGATGGCCTCGAACAGTGCCGGCGCCTCACCGGCCGTGATGCGATGGCCCGCGGGTTCGGGCGTCTCGAAGCGGAGCGCGAGCAGGATCTGGATGGCGGGAAAGCCCAGAAACAGCGCAGCGGCGGCAAACCGCGCGATGGCGCGGCCCTCGCCAGACATTGGCACCAAGGCAACGGTGATGGCCAACAGAAGTACGGCGATCCCTGGCAGCAGCCAGTATCCCGCACGTGCCCACCGGCTCACCTGAGCAGCGCGCCTGGTATCGACCGCCGGCACCGCGTCTGTCGGGGGCACGACTTTCGGCGCCAACGGTTTTGGCGCCGTGTTTGTCGCGGGCTTAGCAAGGCCAGCTCTCGGTTCACGCTTCATGACGCAACTCGCGGATACATATCAATGATTTCGCAAGCCAGGATGCCACGTCAAGGTGTACGGATGATTACCCCCTGCGTCTCGTGCCGGTTAAGGCATCGGAAGGCATTCGCCGTTAAGGTTGCGTGAGCCATCACCCGACGGAGCTCCGCCATGGCCGTCCGTGCCCGACGTAGCGTTTCGACCACGCAAACCAGCCTGATCATCGGCGACAAGGCTGCGTTGGCCCAGCCTCTGTTCGTCTATCAAGCCGATGCCCGCGCCGCATTCGAGCGCTGTGATCTCCTCACACTCGAGGCGATCTACAACGACAGTTTCGCCTCGCTGGAGACGTTGCCCGATGGTCGCCGCGGCTACTCGGCGATTGAAAATCTCATCGGCGCAGCGTTCAACACCGAAAACGGCACCATCGAAGACGCCGAAAAGCTGTTGCAACGCATCCATGAGGCCTGGGAGGCAAGTGGCAAGACGGCGTTCGCCTCGGCTGTATATGCCGATAGCTTCTTTTCCATGGGCTATTTATATCGGGGTACGGACGTCGCCATGGCCGTGTCAGACGACAGCTGGCAAGCCTTCAACACGTGCATTGAGCGGGCACATGACATTCTGATCGAAAGCGCGGCGCAGGCGGCCGAATGCCCAATCTGGCACCGCTATCTGTTCTTCATGGGGCTTGCCGACGGCTGCACGGCGGCGCAGCGCCTGGCGCGCTTCGAGCGTGCCCTGGCGTTCGATCCCTACGACGTCAATCTCTACACCAACCGGGCCTATCAGCT
This sequence comes from Hyphomicrobiaceae bacterium, assembly GCA_031374735.1. Lineage (GTDB taxonomy): Bacteria > Pseudomonadota > Alphaproteobacteria > Rhizobiales > Hyphomicrobiaceae > JABFRJ01. Next base: position 30,843 of record JANMGQ010000029.1, read on the forward strand.
GCTGCCGCGCTGGCACGGGACGTATGCCGAGATCGAAGCCTTCGCCCGGAATGCAGTTGCCTACACCAGCCCGCAGCTTGGCAATTCGATCTATGCCCGCATCTACGCACACCTATGCGACATGGAACACGTGCCCGACATGAGCGCCGACTGGGCACAGCTGAGGGCCGGGTTCGAGGATTGGTTCGAGCTGACGAAGTCGCAGTATGTGCTCAATACGTACGCGAGCCTTGCGGATCTGTTCGAAGACAAGGACACGACGGCCGAAATCGTGCGCTATCGCCTGCGCGAATTCTATGTCGACGCCTGGGCCGATCCCGAGCAACCCGCCAAAGTGTTCCGCAAATATCGCAAGTGACCGGTTCGCCTTGTGAGGGCTTTGGTCCGCTTGCTCTTGATGGCCGATGCATGCGACACGCGCCCATGTGTTAACCATGAGGGCAACGTGTGACGGCGACGCCGATGCAGCAGAACTGGACCGACATCCGCTATACGGCGCGTGACGGGTTGAGCCTTTACGCCCGCCACTATCCAGCCCCGGGCTCCCGCCGCCGCCCCGTCGTGTGTCTGGCCGGCCTGACGCGCAACAGCCGTGACTTTCATGATCTCGCCAGCGTGCTGTGCGACCCGCGCGGCCATCGCCGCGACGTCTATTGTCTCGACTATCGCGGCCGGGGCCTGTCTGAACACGACGCCGACGGCAAGAGCTACACGGTGCTGACTGAACTCGGCGACACCCTCGATTTCATGTCACTGATGGGCGTTGCCAATGCTGCCGTCATCGGCTCGTCACGTGGCGGCGTGATCGCCATGGCCATGGCCGCCATGCGCCCGACCGCTGTGAGGGCTGTAGTGCTCAATGATGTTGGCCCGGTCATTGAACGGGAGGGTTTGGCGCGCCTGATCGCCTACGTCGGTCGCGTGCCTCTGCCCGGCACATGGATGGAAGCCGGAAATCTCGTGCGCATGTTGAATGAGCGCGCTTTCCCGGGCGAGTCAGACGCGTCTTGGTTGATCTATGCGCGCCAGATGTTCAACGAGATCGATGGTCGCCCGGCTCACGGCTACGATGCGAAACTGGCACGGGCATTGTCCCTGACGGACGGCCCGGCGCCGGCGCTGTGGCCGCAATTCGAGGCCTTGCGGCGCGTGCCGATGCTGGCGATCCGCGGGGCAAATTCCGATATCCTGTCGGCCGAGACATTTGCCGAGATGCAACGACGTCACCCCGACATCCAGGCCTTGACCGTGCCCGACCAGGGTCATGCCCCTTGGCTTCGGGATCATGCAACGATCAGCGCCATCTATCAGTTTCTGCTGACGCACGATCCCATGATTGCGCTGGAAGAGGCGCCGCGCACGGAACGACCGTTGCCGATGTGAAAGGCCAAAGCGGCGCCGACGCCGTTGGGCCGGAGCTACGTGTCGCCGTCGCCCTCGTCTTTGGCCCGGCGCGCGTCCTGCCATTTGCGCAGATTTTCGGCGATCGCGGTCTGCTGCTTGTTGAGCCGTTCGGCGCCCGGCACTCCCGTGACGCGCTTTGGCTTCTCGGGTCGCGGCCCGGTCGGTTTCGCGGGCTCATCTTTCTCGCCCGTCAGTCGCGCCACATCTGACATGAAGCGCTCGTTCTCGCCCTTGGCAAGATAGGCAGCCGCATCGCTGATGGAGTCGAGGAGGGTGACGAGCCATTGTTGATCTGCCTTGGCGAAATCCCCGAGCACCCAGTTGTGCACCTGCTCTTTTTGTCCGGGATGACCGATGCCGATCCGCACCCGTACGTACTCGTTCGTGCGGTGGGCCGTAATCGAGCGCAGGCCGTTGTGGCCAGCATTGCCGCCGCCGAGTTTTACCCGCACTTTGCCGGGGGCCAGATCAAGCTCGTCGTGGAGCACAACGATATCTTTGTCCTCGATCTTGAGGAACCGTGCCGCCTCCTGGACGGCGCGGCCACTGTCGTTCATGTACGTCTCGGGCATCAGCAGATGCACCCGTTCGCCGCCGATATCTCCCTCGCAGACACGGCCGGAGAATTTCGATCGCCACGGCGAAAAGCGGTGCCGCGCGGCGATCCGTTCGACGGCCATGAAGCCGACGTTGTGGCGATGGCGGTCATACTTCTGGCCGGGATTACCGAGGCCGACAAAGAGTTTCATGAAGCAGGCTTTGCGTTGCGGCCTGATGGGCCAAAGTTGCCGGATGCGGGAGGCCTCATAGCATCTTGGTTCGCAGGTCGTCCGTCAGCGTCCCCGCAGCATCCGGGTAAATGAATCGGCAAACGGGTTGGCAATGCGCATGCTGCCGATCTCGCGTCCATCTTGCATGTCCTCGGAGATGAACAGGCGGCACCCGGCCCTGAGGGCTGAGGCCAGCATCAAGCAGTCCCACCAACTGGCGCTGGTCTCATCCTGGACGGCGAATGCCCGCTCCGTTGTGGCCGCATCCAAAGGTGCGACGGCCCAGGGTGCGAGGGTGCGGATGTAGCCGCGTGCCTGTTCAACGGGCATCAGTTTGCGCCGTTGCGTCAGCACGCGGTATCCCTCATTCAGGCTTTGTGGGCTCAGCGTGAGTGTACGGGTCCTGATCGTCTCTCTCAGCAAATCCGCTGACACCTGACGCTTCAGCGGATCGGACGGATCGAGGGCGTAGATCAGAATGTTGGTGTCGACGAAGAGCCGGGCGGTCATAGAGGTCGTCCCGTTTGGGCAAATCGACGGCGATGCCGGAGAACCCGGTACCGCCCAAAAAGGCCTCGAGGGCCGCCAGCTGGTCCTTGCCACGCCCCATCCGCGCCTCAAGCATGTCAGCCACGAACGCTGACATACTCATGTCCGCCTTCGCGGCTTCGACGCGCAACCAATCAGCGACATCTTCGTGCAATGTCAAGGTGAAGTTTTTCATTCATCGCCTCCACAGCAATGCATCAAACACTGAATTATCGTCACACAAATCCAGTGTCAATCAATTTTCGCCGAATGTTCTCTTGGGCGCTGAAAAGCAAAAGGCCCGGGCAAGCCGGGCCGTTCGCATTTGCGCTGATAGTTGGCGTTACTTCTTTGCCGGCGCCTTGGCGGCGGGCGCGGCACCCTTGGCGGCAGGTGCAGCGGCTCCGCCCTTGGCGGCAGGAGCAGCAGCGCCGCCCTTGGCGGCTGGAGCCGCGGCGGCGCCAGCGGCAGGGGCTGCACCCGCGGCAGCATCCGGCGTTGCGGCTGTTGTGTCGCTCTTCTCTTCTTCTGCGACGGCACCGGCAATGGTTGCGACCGTAAAGTCTCGGCCGATGATGGTCGTCTTGACGCCGTCAGGCATCGTGGTCGCAGAGATGTGGATCGAGCGGCCGATTTCGAGGCCGGTCAGGTCGAAGACGAACTCAGCCGGGATCTTGTCGGCCGGGCAGGTGACTTCAACTTCGTGGCGCACGACGTTGAGCACGCCACCACGCTTCAAGCCTGGTGAGGCGGCATCGTTGATGAAGCGGGTCGGCACCATCACGCGGATGCGGCCAGTCGGGCTCACGCGCTGAAAGTCTACGTGAATGGGGTGGTCGCGCACCGGATCAAGTTGGACGTCGCGCGGGATGACGCGATGCTTTGTGCCATCGACGTTGACGTCGAACAGAGTGGCGAGGAAGCGGCCCTTGGAGATAGTCTTCGACAGATCGCGCGCGTCAACGGCGATGCCGACAGGATCCTTGCCATCACCGTAGATGATACCAGGCACTTTGCCGTCACGCCGCGCCATGCGGGCTGCGCCAGTCCCTGTCTTCGGACGAGCGACGGCTTTGATCTCTGTGGTATTAGGCATAGGTCAAATCTCCAGGCGAGGTCCCACCACGGCAGCACCATTGCGCCGCGTTCGGACCCGATGTGCGGATTCATCAGCCGAGGACCAGCTGACGGAACGGACAAAAGCCCCGCGACTGTCTCGCAAGGGCTTGGTCTATGTGGGGCTATAGCGGTGACGCCGGCCGCGCGCAATGCGCTGTACGCCAATCAGCGCTGAGCGTCAGTCACGCAGAAGCGCGAAAGCCGTGACGCAGGTCACCGGCAACGCCGCGAAGTACAACAGATACCGCGTGTCGAGACCGATATCGAACATGTCGACCAGCGTCTTCATGTTACCTGTGTAGTGCGCGCCAACCAACAGAACGGCAACGCAAACGATGAAGGCGCGGGTCATGTCGAACATCTCCTTTCAAGGCCGGATTTTGAGTCCGGGGCCTCGCGGAGACTTAAAAGCAAAGGCCGTGCCAGTTCAGGACACAGCTTTGCCAGCGGCGCGCCCTGCGCTGCGGCCGCTGAAAATGCAGCCGCCGAGGAATGTGCCTTCGAGCGAGGCATAGCCGTGGACGCCTCCGCCACCGAAGCCAGCCACTTCGCCGGCCGCATACAACCCGGGGATGGCAGAGCCGTCTCGGCCGATCACCCGCCCATCGAGATCCGACTGCAGGCCGCCCAATGTCTTGCGAGTCACAATGTTGAGCCGCACGGCCACCAACGGCCCATTGGCTGGATCCAGAATCTTGTGCGGTGTGGCGGTGCGGATCAAGCGATCGCCGCGATAGGCACGGGCCCCGCGGATAGCGGTGATCTGGGCGTCCTTGCCGAACGCGTTGTCCAACTGCATGTCGCGCGCCCGGATGTCCATTTCGAGTTGGCGCGCATCGATGAGGGGCGAGCCACCGACAAGCGCATTCATCCGCGCCACCAGCTTGCCAATGTCGCGATCGACGATAAAATCTTCGCCCTTGTTCAAGAAGGCGCGGACCGGATCAGGCATGCCCTTGGTCGCCCGCTGTATGACCTGACGCCAGCTCTTGTTGGTCAAATCCGGGTTCTGCTCGCTGCCCGATAGGGCAAACTCTTTGGCGACGATCTTTTCACTGGTGACAAACCACGAGTACTCGTAACCGGTCGACAGGATATGCTTGAGCGTGCCGAGCGTGTCGAAGCCTGGAAAGAAGGGCGGCGGCAGGCGGCGGCCCGTGGCGTCGATCCAATACGACGATGGCCCCGGGAGAATGCGGATGCCATGCGACGGCCAGATCGGCGCGAAGTTCTTGATGCCCTCCGTGTAGTGCCACATGCGATCGCCATTGATCAGCGTCGCACCCGCCGCTTGGGCAATGCCAAGCATGCGGCCGTCGACGTGCTGCGGTACGCCCGCGATCATGCGCTTGGGCGCAGTGCCGAGATGCTTGGGCCAATTCGCGCGCACGAGATCGAGGTTGCCACCGATCCCGCCCGAGGTGACGATCACGCTTTCGGCCTGGATTTCAAAGCCACCGGTTCTGGCCTGTGGAGAGGCTGCGCCACGCGGCACGGAACTCGCCTCCAGTACATCGCCGGCTGCACCCGTTACCGTTCCGTTGGCCGTCATGAGCGATGTCACTCGATGGCGAAACTTCAACGTGATCTTGCCGGCTTTCGCAGCCGCCAGCACGCGCACCACGAACGGCTCGACGATGCCCTCGCCCGTGCCCCAAGTCACATGGAACCGCGGCACCGTATTGCCATGCGATTGGGCCTGATGTCCGCCGCGCTCAGCCCAGCCGACAACAGGAAACCATCGCATGCCGCGCTCGCGCAGCCAGCTCCGCTTTTCGCCAGCGGCGAAATTGACGTAGGCCTCTGCCCATCGGCGCGGCCAATGATCTTCCTCGCGATCAAAGCGTGCTGTTGCCTGCCAATCGGACCAGGCGAGATCGCGACTGTCCTTGATGCCCATGCGTCGCTGCTCGGGGCTGTCGACCAGGAACAGTCCGCCGAAGGACCAGAAGGCTTGCCCACCAAGCGATTGCTCGCCCTCCTGCTCGACGAGCATGACGCGACGCCCAGCTTCGATCGCTTCACAGGCGGCAACAAGCCCCGCAAGACCGCCGCCGATGATGAGAATATCCGTTTTTCCGGCGGCCATACTTTTCCCTCTCAACTGTCACGCGCTCACGCCACATCCACGACGATCTGACCACCCTGACGCGCCACCGGGAACGTCTCGGCCACCAGCGGGCCCACCACCCGTTCGGCATCGACCCGTGCGGCACCGTCATCCGTCTCGACCGACACCGGATAGCTTTGCACGCGCATGCGCTTTGGATCGCAATAGGAGCGTCCCGTGCGCACGTCGAACTCCCACTGGTGCCAGGGGCAACGCAAGATCTCGCCGGCGCGCTCGTAGTGGATCTCGCCAGGCGCGCCACTGGTGACAAGCCCGGTCAATAGACCGCCTGCCAAGCTACCACCACGATGGGGACAGGTATCAGCAAGTGCGAACAGCTCCCCCTTGATGTTCAGCACCAGGATCGGCCGGCCATCGACAACGACGCGCACGCGCTTGCCCGGCGGCAACTCGTCTTCGCGCGCAACCACGTGGCGGGGCATACTCGGGACCTTCGACTGCAACACGTGACGCACTTGACGCCCATTGGGCCATGCCCGACACCGCGACTGCAAGTGGGGGCGACTGCAAGTGGGGACCACACATGAAAACTGGCGAGAGAATTGGCGCATGAAAGCTCCTCCGTTCGCCTACGCCCGCGCTTCGACCTTGTCAGAGGCGCATGCGCTGCTGGCCGACCCGGACGCCAAGCCGATTGCAGGCGGCCAAAGCCTGCTTGCGTCATTGGCCTTCCGCCTGTCGCAGCCGACGCTGCTGGTCGATATCGGCCGCATCTCGGAGCTCAGCGGTGTCACGCTGCTGGGAGACCACCTACGCATCGGCGCCTTGACCACACATGCAGCGCTCGGCCGCAACGACTTGATCCGCCGGCACGTCCCCTTGCTGGCCGATGCGGCCAGTTTGATTGCGCATCCGGCCATCCGCAATCGCGGCACGATCGGTGGTTCGCTGGCCTATGCTGATCCGGCCGCGGAACTGCCGGCGTGTGTGGTGGCACTGGACGCGACCATTATTGTGGGGTCCGCCAGAGGGGAACGGCGCATCGCGGCCGCGGATTTCTTCACCGGCTTACTGTCGACGGTATTGGCCGACGGTGAACTGATCACAGCTGTCGAAGTCCCCTGTCGCGCGGCCACCGACCGTATGACGATTGCAGAGATCGCGCGTCGATCCGGCGACTACGCAATGGCCGGCGTCGCCGTAAAACTCGCCATGAACGGCCCACAGGTGAGTGCCGCACGACTGGTCATGTTCGGCGTTGGCGAGGGACCAGTCTTGGCCGTGCATGCAATGGCGGCGCTCGTCGGGCAGCCCATGGAAGCATCAGCCATTGAAACCGCGCAAGCCGCGCTTGATCGCGACATCGATCCGCCAGCGGATCACCACGGTGGCCCCGACACGAAGCGCCACTTGGCACGCGTTGTCCTTGGCCGTGCGCTGAACAAAATCGCCACGGAGGCCGCATGAGCCAGCATGTCGACATCACGCTGACCGTCAACGGCGAGCGCGTCTCGCGCCGCGTCGAGGCACGCACCCACCTCGTTGACTTTCTGCGCGGCGATCTTGGCCTGATGGGCTCGCATGTCGGGTGCGAACATGGCGTGTGCGGGGCGTGTACGCTGCGTGTCGATGGCGACATCGTCCGCGGCTGCCTCGTGCTCGCCGCGCAACTCGACGGCGCAAACATCGAGACCATCGAGGGCGTGTCGGACAGTGGCGAAATCCGCGACCTGCAGGATGCCTTCATCGCGCGCAATGCGGCTCAATGCGGCTTCTGCACCCCGGGCATGTTGATCACGGCGGCTGACCTCCTCAAACACAACGCAAAGCCAAGCCGCGACGATATCCGCGAACACATCTCCGGCAACTATTGCCGCTGCACCGGCTATCACGCCATCGTCGACGCCGTCGAAACAGTCGCTAAAGCGCGCGCGGTAAAAGTGTGACGTCCTGTGTTGGAGTGCACAATGTCTGACAGCTACGCCGTGCACGTCGTGCCGAATGCGGGATGGGACTCTCGCGTTCTGGTGTGCCGCTGCGGCACGCTCGTCGACACCTTTATCGTGGTCACAGTACGCTACGTCGTGATCATCGACACGCTGATCAACCGGGCGACGGGGCAAGCCCTGCTTGAGATTGCGCGCCCGCATCTCGAACTGGCCGGCCGCCGTCGTCAGTTGCTGGTGGTCAACACACACGCCGACTGGGATCACGCCTGGGGCAATCACGTGTTCGCGGGATCAAAGGCGCTATTCCCCGCGCCCATTATCGCAAGTGCGAAATGCGCGGATCGACTGCGATCTGACGCGTCGTATCAAAAACTCGCTGAAAAACGCGCAAGCATGCCGGGTCGCCTCGATGATGTCGTTCTCAAACCACCAACCCTGGTGTTCGACGAACGCATGATCATTGACGGCGGCGATCTCACGCTTGAGCTGTTCGCCACACCAGGGCACACGAGCGACCACATCTCGGTGTTCATCCCCGAAATCAGCACGCTCCTGCCCGGCGATGCGGCCGAGCTGCCGTTTCCATTTGTCGAGGGCGCGGCGGCCATTCCCGCGATGTCCGCATCTTTGCGGCAGATGGCGGCGCTACAGCCGAAGACAGTCTTGTATTGTCACGCGCCGGTGACCAGCGGACCAGCCTTGCTGCAGCGAAACATCGCCTACTTCGAAAAGATCGAGCGCTGCTGTCGCGCCGCTTTGACGCGAGGCGCCGAGATCGGTCGAGACACCGACGTTGAAGCGTTGGTTGGCTTTCCATTCATAGACGCCCTGCCGCCAGATGCCGATGCGTCAGCGCTGGCAGGCTTTTACCGCCCCGGCCACCACCGCGCGATCAAGGCCATGCTGCAGTATCTTTCTGAGGGTGACTGAAACCGCCCCATGGCGACATGTCGCTCGTGCTGGGCACGCTGTGTGCCATCGCGCTTGTGCGCGGCACGTTTCGCGGGCGCGATGCCATTGCGACATTCCTCGTTTCGCCGCTGATGCTGCCCGGTTTGGTGATCGGCATTGCGATGCTGCAGGGCTTCAAGGCCATGGGTCTGCGCGCGGCGTGGCCGAGCCTGCTCGTCGCCCACGTGGTGATCACGTTGCCCTACGTGCTGCGCACGGTGCACGGCGCGCTGTCGCTGTTTGATTTCAGCATGCTGGATGCCGCGCGTACGCTCGGCTGTTCCTATGCCAAGGCCCTGTGGCGCGTGATGGTGCCGGTGCTCGCGCCGGCGTTCCTGACGTCGGGCATGTTCGCGTTCCTGGCGTCGATGGACAACTACCCCGTCTCCATCTTCTTCACCGATGCTTGGACTAAGACTCTGCCGATCCAGATGTTGCAACTGGTCGAAGAGCGGCCGGACCCGACCATCGCGGCCATCTCGACGGGGCTCATTCTCTTGGCCATTGTCGCGCTGATCATCGGCGACCGCCGCGTCGGGTTGCGCCGCCTCGCCGACTTCTGATCCATGCACTTGGAACTTGCTCATGTCGTTCGCCCTACCGCCGACCAACCGAAACTTCCGCGGCTACGGCAGCAGTCCGCCGAACGTGCGCTGGCCCGGCGGTGCGCGTCTTGCCGTATCGGTCGTTGTCAATGTCGAGGAGGGCGCGGAGCTGTCGCTTGCGATGGGCGATGAACGCAACGAGCCGATCTACGAAATGGTTGACCACATCGAGCGCGTGCCCGACCTGTGCATGGAGAGCCACTTCGACTATGGCACACGCGCCGGCTGGCCGCGCATCCGCGCCGCGCTCAAACGGCACGGCGTGAAAGCCACGATGAACTGCTGCGCGCGCGCCATCGCCTATTCGCCGTGGCTCGCGCATGAGGCCGTCGCCGATGGCCACGAGATCTCGTCGCACGGCTGGCGCTGGGAGCGGCAGGCGCACATGAGCGAGGCGCACGAGCGCGGCGTGATCGCCAAGGCGGTGGCTGTGCTGGGCGAAGCCGCGGGCACGCCGCCCGTTGGCTGGCACACGCGCTCGGCGACGTCGGTGAACACACGCCGCCTGCTCGTTGAGCACGGCGGCTTCCTCTACGACAGCAATGCCTATGACGACGACATCCCCTACACATTGGACGTCGCCGGCCGCCCGCACGTCGTGTTGCCCTATGCCTTCGACACCAACGATATGCGCTTCTTCAACAGCTACGCCTTCGTCCAAGGCGACGACTTCGCGCGCTACTGCATCGCCGCATTCGACCGCCTCTATGCGGAAGGCGGGGACGCACCGCGCATGATGTCGATCGGCCTGCATCTGCGCATCATCGGGCGGCCGGGCCGGATCGGCGGGCTTGAAGCGTTCCTCGCGCACGCAGCCTCGAAGCCCGGTGTCTGGTTCGCACGACGCGATGAGATTGCTCACGCGTGGCGGGCCGGCATCGGTCTGTCGCGTTGGTCGCCGTCGCCGTCAGTGTCTGAGTTCTCATTGCCGGTGTAGAGCGTCGGCCCAAATGCTTCGTTCTTCATGGTGGTTGTATTCTCGGTGCATGCCCTGCTGCGTTGACCTTCGGATCGTGGCGTGTGCCGGTCTAGATTTTCAACGCAACAATGCTAAATCGCCCTGTGGGTTGCCGATCTGATCTCCCAATCCCGACATATTGCTCGCGCATAACGCCATGCATCTTGAAGGCACACGAGATTACTGGTTGTGTTGCTTTCAACTAAAGTAGAAGAAGAGTTGTCGCGGGTTGGGCCCGCAGCTGGAGAGTACGGATATGGCCGAACCCGCATTCTCTCATTCCGATGACGATCTGCCGCGCACGTTGCGCCGCGAGCGCGATGCGCGCCAGCGTGGCGTTCAACCGGCCTACAGCGCGCCGGCCCGTGGCGGTTCGTTAGACATGCCGAGCGACGCCGTCGCGGTAACGCGTTTCGATGTGCCATTTTTCCGGCTCGCCTGGTTCCTTATGAAGTGCGTCATAGCCGGTATTCCTGCGATGCTGTTGCTCGGGGCGGTGCTGTTTGGGATCGGCAAGGGCCTGCAGCAGCTGGCCCCTGAGTTGCGCCTGTTCGAAATCGAGATCCGGCCGATTAACGCTGGCAAGACGCGCTGACGGCCAGGCTCACACCGATGGTCAGAAGCAATGACCGCATCGCATTGAAGCAGCAGCAAGCCACCGCCTGAGCCTTTCAGTGTTTCGGCAATCGCCGCGCACGTGACGCGACCGAGACGTTCGCCGCCAATGACCATGATTGCCCGATCCGCTAACGGGATATCGTCGGGGATATTTCTGTCATCCTCGAACGCCGGTGGTCGCATCGTGCTTCAGCGCGGGCTCGATCGCCAGCATTGACTTGAAGCCGCGAACGCCGTTTGCATCCGCGGACACGACGGAGCTGATGCATGTCCCTCAAAATTGCCGTCCAGATGGACCCGATCGACAAGATCGACATCCGCGGAGACTCGACCTTCGCCCTGATGCTCGAGGCGCAAAAGCGCGGGCACACGCTGTTTTACTACATCCCGTTTCAGCTCTCGGCTGAAGGCTCGGTGCTGCGCGCGCGCGGGCATGACGTCGTCGTGCAAGACAAGGTCGATGCGCACGTGCAGATCGGCCCGGAGCGATCCGTTGACCTGTCGACCATGGACGTCGTCCTGCTGCGCCAGGACCCGCCGTTCGATATGAGCTACATCACCAACACGCATCTGCTCGAGCGCATTCACCCCAAGACGCTGGTGGTCAACGACCCCAGAGAAGTGCGCAATGCGCCTGAAAAAATCTGGGTGCTGGAGTTCCAGGATCTGATGCCGGCAACGCTGGTGACGCGTGACGTTTCGGAAATCCTGGCGTTTCGCGCCAAGCATAAGGACATCATCGTCAAGCCGCTGTATGGTAACGGTGGTGCGGGCGTGTTCCGCGTGCAGCCGAACGACACCAATCTCGGCTCCCTGTTGGAGATGTTTCAGGCGATCAACCGCGAACCCGTGATGGTGCAGCAGTATCGTGCGGAAGTGCGTGGCGGCGACAAGCGCATCATCTTGGTCGACGGCGAGGTGGCAGGTGCCATCAACCGCGTGCCGCAGGAGGGTGAGACGCGCTCGAATATGCACGCGGGTGGCGTGCCCAAGCCAACGGAGCTCACACCGCGTGATCTGGAAATCTGCAACCGGCTCGGGCCCGAATTGAAACGCCGCGGCCTCATCTTCACCGGCATCGACGTCATTGGCCCCTATTTGACCGAGATCAACGTCACCTCGCCGACAGGTATCCGACAGGTGAAAGCCTTCGGCGGCGCCGACATCGCGGCCCTCATCTGGGATGCCATCGAGAAGCGCCGCAAGGGCGCATGAAGCAGCACGGCTTCGACCTGCTCTTCCGGCTCGCCATAGCGGCCCGTCTGCGCGCGTCGCAACGAGAGCGCCGCCAAGATCACGCTGGAAACAGATCGCTGGTGTAGTACCGCTCGGCGGATGAGCAGGCGAACGTGACCACTGTTTTGCCGACCATGTCGGGCCGTGAAGCAACGATGATGGCCGCGGCGACATTGGCACCGGTCGAGATACCGCCGGGAATGCCTTCCGTCTTGGCGAGCCAGCGGGCGGTGTCGAAGGCGGCTTCGCTGGGGATCTTGATGATCTCGTCGATGATGCTGCGGTCGAGCACCGCCGGAATGAAGCCAGCCCCGATGCCTTGAATCTTGTGCACGCCCTTTGGCTCGCCCGACAGCACGGCTGATGTCGACGGCTCCACGGCGAACACTTTCAGCGCGGGGTTGCGCGCCTTCAAGACGCGACCGCAGCCTGTGATCGTACCGCCCGTGCCGACGCCAGAGACAAGCGCGTCGATTTGACCGCCGGTGTCGTTCCAGATTTCGAGCGCCGTCGTTTGCTCGTGCACCAGCGGGTTGGCGGGGTTCTCGAACTGGCTCGGCTGCACACTGCCGGGGATCTCCTTGAGCAGCTCCTCAGCCTTCGCGATAGCCGCGCCCATGCCGCCCTCCTTGGGCGTCAGCACGAGTTCGGCCCCAAGATGGATCAGGATTTTGCGCCGCTCGACCGACATGCTCTCGGGCATCGTCAGGATCATGCGATAGCCGCGGGCGGCGGCCACGAACGCGAGCGCGATGCCCGTATTGCCGGACGTCGGTTCGACGAGCGTTGTTTTGCCTGGCGTGATGCGGCCATCGGCTTCGAGGCGGTCGATCATTGACACGCCGATGCGATCCTTCACGCTGGATAGGGGATTGAAGAACTCAAGCTTCAGCAGAATGTCAGCCTTTGCGCCCGAGGCGGCCTTGATTTTGGCAAGTCGAACCAGCGGCGTGTTGGCGATCGTCTCGGTGATGTCGTTGTAGACGCGACCGCGGCCCTTCTCGGGAATAGCCGCGAGGGTCTTGAGCGTGGTGTTCGACATGGCAGCCTCATCATTGGATGCCATGCATATGGAGCGACGGACCCAAAGCTGCAATGCGGATGAGGCTGGGTGCCGTTCTCAGATTGAGATCACAGACGCAACGGATTGGCGCATCACCGCCGACGGCCGGTTGGCGATTTCACGGAACGGCGGGGGAACGCGATGGCCTGTGCTTTCTTGCGCTTGACCGAGGCTTTCGTGGCCTTCTTCGCCGGCGCCTTGGCCGAGAGCCCCGTCGAGCCATAGCCGCCCGCGCCCCGTTTGGTCGCGCGCACAGTGACGGCCTCGGTGAGGGCCACCTGCATCACAGGCGCAATCACCATCTGCGCGATACGGTCGCCACGCTGCACCGTGAAGGCCGCCTCGCCAAGGTTGATCAGCAACACCTGCATCTCGCCGCGATAATCGCTGTCGACGGTGCCCGGACTGTTGAGCACGGTGACGCCGGCCTTCAGGGCAAGCCCGGATCGCGGACGAATCTGGGCCTCAAAGCCGCGCGGCAACTCGATCACCAATCCGGTTGGGATGAGCGCGCGCCCGCCGCGCTTGATCTTCACGGGCTCGTCCGCTGGAATTGCGGCCACCAGATCAAGCCCGGCAGCCCCGGCAGTCTGATATTTCGGCAACGGCAGATCGCGCCCGTGGGGCATGACGACGACGCGCACGCTTTTGCGTTTCGCCAAACCTTTTGGAGCGGGGCTCTTCGTCATCAGGCTTCACTCGTCATTTCGGCGATTGCCGCGGCGGCGCGCTGCATCAATGCGCGGGCGACGGCATCCTTGTCCATCTCCGGCCAGCTCTCGACGCCATCGGTCGAGACGATGTGCACCGTATTGCGATTGCCGCCCATGATGCCGGTCTCGGGTGAAACGTCGTTGGCGACGATCCAGTTGCAGCCTTTGGATTTGCGCTTCTTCTTGGCGTGCTCGATGACGTTTTCGGTTTCGGCCGCAAAACCGATGACGAGGGCTGGTCGCGTCGGCACTTTTTCGTGGGCGATGGTTTTGAGAATATCGGGATTCTCGACCAGCTCAAGTTTCGGCGTCTTGGATTTCGCGTCCTTCTTGATTTTCTCATCGGCGGCGTTGGCGACGCGCCAGTCGGCGACAGCCGCGGCAAAGATGCCGATGTCGGCCGGAAGCGATTGGCGAACCGCCATCAGCATCTGCTCGGCGCTCTCGACTTGAACAAGGCGCACGCCATCGGGCGCTTTCAAATTCACCGGGCCAGAGACGAGTGTCACGCGCGCGCCCAAATCGCGGGCGGCGACTGCGATGGCATAGCCCTGCTTGCCGGATGAGCGATTGGCGATGAAGCGGACCGGGTCGATGGGCTCATGCGTCGGGCCCGCCGTGACCAGCACGTGGCGGCCAGTCAGAGGGCCTTTGTCTGCTGAAGATTTGCCAGGGGACACGAGCGTTTCGATCGCTGCAAGGATCTCCATCGGCTCAGCCATGCGGCCGTAGCCGGCCTCGCCGCGCTCGGCCATTTCACCAGCATTGGGGCCGACAAAATGAATGCCGTCCGCCTGCAGCAATGCGTGGTTGCGGCGCGTCGCCGGGTGGTTCCACATGCGCGGGTTCATGGCCGGCGCGATCAGCACCGGCTTGTCGGTTGCCATCAGCACGGCGGTGGCGAGGTCATCGGCGTGGCCGCCGGCCATCTTGGCCATCAGGTCGGCTGTCGCGGGCGCGACGACGATCAGATCGGCTTCCCGCGACAGGCGGATGTGGCCGATCTCGCGTTCGTCATCGAGGTCGAACAGGTTGGTCAGCACACGCTCATTCGACAGGGCGGCAATCGACAGCGGCGTCACGAATTGCTCGGCCGCCTTGGTCATGACCGTGCGGACCGTATAGCCGCGCTCCCGCGCCCGCCGGATCAGCTCCAGGCACTTGTAGGCTGCGATGCCGCCGCCGATGATGAGGAGGATGCGTTTGGTCATGCGCCGAACTCTCTACCTGCCAGCGGCGGCTTGTAGCACGGGCGTTCGACAACGGCGTTAATGGGATGCGCGAGGGCTAATACCAGCGAGCAAAATTTCTGACTGATGAACTGTCCCCCCATTGTCATGGCCGGGCTTGTCCCGGCCACCCATCGCGAAACGAGCGCGACGATATCTGTAGTGTTGAGCCGTCTCAACGTGATGGCAACCGCTCCGTGCG
>JANMGQ010000128.1:0-10760 GCA_031374735.1 Hyphomicrobiaceae bacterium
CATGATACAACCCAACCCGGCACCGCGATCCCGGCCCGTGCTTCTTTCAGAGTAGGATCCCGGATATTTGTCGTGCGAAGGGCACGCCAAATTCCGGGACACCGTTGAATTTGGATGGCGTGGCCGCGTCAGCACCTGGCCCATGACGTCAGACCGCCGTTGAGGGCCGACCGGTCGATCTACGAGGATGACCTTCCTTCGAGAAAGGTAAGCCGACCGCCTGCTCACACATGTCTGTCGTCACATCACCAAGCCGGTCCGCTGGATGATCTGCCCTAACTCACCCCAGAAGACATCCGCGCCCCCGTAGCCGACGATGCGGCCCGCTTCGCGGCCGTTGATGATCAAAATGAACGTCGGCGTGTAGGCGAGACCGCCAATGCCGGCAAGGCGCGGGTCGCCGCGGCGCACGCGGGTCAGGGGCGCGGCGCGGCCCTCGCTGCTCTTGGCGTAGCCGTTTGAGACCTCGCGATCCCATTTGCGGCAATAACCACAGTCTGGCGCGTCGACCATGATGAGGGTCGTGCGGCCAGCAAAGCCGCACACGTCCTCCGCGCGAGCGGCCCCGGCGACGGCTGCGACCAGCCCGATGAGCAGAGCCATCAGGCTCAGTTGCAGAAGACGCTTCTGGACATGCATCCAAGCCCCCATCCGTTGGACGCTCACATTGAAAAGCTGGTGCCGCAGCCGCACGACGCGGTGGCGTTGGGATTGCGGATCTTGAACGCGGCACCGATCAGATCGTCGACAAAGTCGATCTCGGAGCCGGCGAGGTATTCGAGTGACATGGGGTCGATCAGCACCTGGGCGCCGGCACGCTCGAGTATGGTGTCGTCAGCGGCCCGGTCGGTGGTCAGGTCGAATTTATATTGGAAGCCGGAACAGCCCCCGCCCTCTACAGCAATGCGAAGGGCTGTGCCAACGGCTTCGCCTGCGGCAATCTCAGCGATGCGGCGGCCAGCGCGCTCCGTCAGCGTGACGGTGTGGAGGGGGGCATTGGCACTTGCAGTCATTGCGGCGGTCATGGGGGTGTCTCCGGGGTCGTCTCCCGGCCAGCCGGTTTCGACGCGGTGGCTCAGTAAACAAATAGGCGCAGGCGAAAGAATGTCAAAGGGCCCGAAATTCGAGTTGCCTGCGCACGTGCACTGAAACGGAAGAACACAGGACGTACGTGGCAAAGAACATTTACCGTGCGTATCAGGATGGACTGGCTCTCAGTTGACACTTTACGCTTAATACATACAATAAGATCTTGTGAGGCAATGATTAAATGCGCGTTCACCTTACGGCTTAGGCTGAATTTAATGGTGTTCAGCTACGGTCGCCTCTGGTCCTGAATTGTGTAGTGAGTGTCATGACCGACCAACCTCTGAGAGCGCGAGCGCGCTTTGTACTTGGCCCTGATGGGGCCCCTCTAACTGTAGCGGACCTTCCGCCACAGAATACAAAACGCTGGGTCATCCGGCGAAAAGCAGAAGTCGTCCTCGCGGTGCGTGGTGGCTTGCTAAGCCTCGAAGAGGCTTGCGAGCGCTATAAGCTGACCGTGGACGAGTTCCTGTCCTGGCAGCGTTCTATCGACCGGCACGGCCTTCCCGGCCTGCGGGCGACGCGCATCCAGGATTACCGCGGTTGAGCCGCCGGTTTCGGTCCAATCTGTCCTGACGGTTGCTGCTCTGCAGCGCCTGCCGTCGGCACGGGCGTGGCTGATACCTTGGCGACTGTAGCCGGCGAAGACGCCTGTGCGGCGGCCGTTTGCACGGCTGTTTGCGCGACGCGCTTCTTCTTCTGCAGCTTCTTCTCGGCAACGGGCGGGGGCGGTGGTGGTGGACGCACGACGCGTGCCTCGCAACTGTCTTTGCCCACACCCCAAGCGAGAACATCCTTCTCCATAGCCTGGGCAAGGTCCGGCGAAAGCTTGCCGGACTGCACCGTCAGACGCGTCGCGATGTCGGATTCGCGCGTCAACGACATGCGATAGGCACGGGACCCCCGCGGGTTCGTTGCCGTTGCATCCTTTTCGAAAATCGTGATCTCGGCACTGCCCCCGCTGCTTGGCGGCGGAGCGTCCGCTGAGAAGACGTGCGAGCCTTTGAGCGGCCCATCCGTGCTGAACCAGCAGGTGAGGGCTTTACTGGCGATACGGCTGTAGACCTCTGTCACGGTGCCGGCCAACGTCGGCGTGTTGCCGAGCGTCGCCAAGTTGGGCAGGCTCGCCGTTATCCCGCCGGGCGGCATTGTCAGCACTGCCATCGAAGGCGCGCCAGTGCCCTGCGCGCACGCGCCAAGCGCCGCACTGAAAAACACCACTGTAAGGACCGGCCGCGATTTCACGCCGTGCTTCACCCGCTTAATTGCATTGGGCGATACATAGTCCGGCGCGGCGCCGGTGTCGACCAACGCACAGCCACTTTGCACATTCGCTGTGGCCGCCGTCAGAGCGACTGCCCCTCGACTTCGCGCGCCAACTCGTCATGCATCTGCTTGGCACCCTCGGCATAGGGGTGCACCTCCAGCAGCTTCTTCACGGCGGCGAGAGCGCCCTTTTTCTGGCCGATTTCCTTGAGGATCTGCGCCACGCCTTCCAGCGCCTTGTAGTGATTGGGATCGAGCGCCAGCACACGCCGCAGGTCACCGATCGCCTGCTCAAAGCGGTTTTCGGCGAAATGGTGATAGGCACGTCGGTTCCAGCCCTCGGCATAATCTGGTGCCATCTCGACGGCCGCATCGAGAAGCTTCAGAGCCAGTTCGGCTTTCTTGCCTTGGCTGGCGATTTGCGCGCGCTCCATCAGCAGGTGGACGGTATCGCTGCCTGAGGACTGCCAGAGACGCTCGATGCTCTGGGCCACCGTTTTAGCAGCGGCCGCGGATTCTGCGGTGGCAAGATGCGCGTACAGATCGGACAGCGCTTTCTCTCGCTCAGCTGGCGTACGCGGCTGCAGCACGGCAATCGGCGGCGGGCCCTTCTTCTCTTGTCCCTTCGCCTGCGGGCCCCCTTTGGGAGCCGGCGTCGCACCCTTGGGGTCCACGGTTTTGGGGTCGGTGGCCTTCGGGTCGGCGTTCGGGGCGCCCTCTTTGCGGGGCGCATCGGGACGCGATTGCGGCGCTTGCGGCCCAGGGGACGCTTCGGGCGGCTTCGACTGCTGAGCCATCGCCGCCGCGGGCAAGGCGATGACGGCAACGACAAACGCGAGGCGGAACAGTGTGTTCATGCGTCTAGACATAGCCTGCTTGCGGGTGTCGGCAAAGGCTGAAAACGTGAATTTTTGACATCGTGGGTATCATCGATGCGACGGAGGCGACGCAAGGCGCGGCGCGACGCCGCAGAACACTGCAAACTTGGCCGCCGCGCTCTGGGCTTTCGTCTGGCCGTCCGATCAGCATAGGCGCGCTAGCTGGATGAGTTAAGCTTAGCCGTCGCCTTCAGAAAGCGCTGAAACATCTCGCAATTCGACTGCCCGTGCCAGGTCGACCGCGCCCTAATGCATGAGGGCGACTGGCGTGCCGAACACGCAAGTCACTGTTTCCTTGGAATTATTCTAATTCCGACTTGACTTGTCAGCTATTGACGGCGCGACGGTTTGCGCGTTTCAAGACGCTGTCGGTCCACATACCGACAGAACCGATGTCGGGGCCTTGAACCCCGTTTGATTGGAGCACGTAAAATGCGCATTCGTTCAGGCACCTGCCTGCGCTCGGCCGCTGCGACGGCCTTTCTTCTCTGCCTCGGGGCCATGCCCGCCGGAGCGCAAGAGACGGTCAACATATATTCCGCGCGCGAGCCCGCGCTGATTGATCCGCTCCTGAAAGCTTTCGCAGCCAAGACCGGCATAAAGGTCAACAGTGTTTTCCTGACCGCAGGACTGACGGAGCGTGTCGTGGCTGAAGGCACATTGAGCCCGGCCGACTTGATCCTCACCGTCGATATTGCCCGCCTGACAGAGGCCAAAGACGCGGGCATCACGCAGGCCGTGTCGCTGCCCGCGCTCGCAGCCAACGTGCCGGCGGCGTACCGCGACAGCGACGGCCACTGGTACGGGCTGACCATGCGCTCACGCGTGATCTATGCTTCGAAAGAGCGCGTGAAGCAGGACACGATCACATACGAAGATTTGGCCGACCCGAAATGGAAGGGCAAGATCTGTACGCGCTCAGGCCAGCACGCCTACAATACGGCACTCGTCGCCTCGATGATTGCCAACAAGGGCGAGGCCTTCGCCGAAACGTGGCTCAAGGGCCTCAAGGCCAACCTTGCGCGCAAGCCGGCTGGTGGTGATCGCGAAGCGGTGCGCGATGTCCAGGCCGGGCTGTGCGATCTCGCGATCTCGAACACTTATTACATGGCGGCGATGCTCGCGAACCCCGAGCAGAAGGCCTGGGCAGAATCTGTGCGCATCCTGTTTCCGAATGCAAACGACCGCGGCTCGCACATCAACATCTCGGGCATGGCACTGACCAAGAGTGCACCGAACAAGGCCGCGGCCCTGAAGCTGATGGAATTCCTTGCCTCGGATGAAGCGCAGAAGTTTTATGCCGAGATCAACAACGAGTATCCCATTAATCCGGCCGTGCCGCAGTCAGCCACCGTCAAGAGCTGGGGCGCGCTGAAGCCAGATGCGTTGCCGATTTCGGATATCTCGAAGCAGCGCAAGCGCGCGTCTGAATTGCTCGACAAGGTTGGCTTCGATCAGGGCCCCGGGACATGAGGAGGCACCTGAGGAGGAACCAGACCCAGACGCCACGCGGCGGAGCACGCCCCGCCGCTGGCGTTTTGCACCATCGCCCAACTCACCGGCGCATAGCCTCCCGGCCAATGACGTAGAGAATCTTGGTCCCAGCGCCGATGACGCCGCGGATCGTGCCTGACACTTTCGAGGTTCCGATCCGGCGACGATAGCGGACCGGGATCTCGCCTGACACCAGCCCCACTTTGGCGGCGCGCACCTGCATTTCCACGGTCCAACCGTAGTCGGGGTCGTTCATGTGGAGGCGGTCAAGTGCGTCACGGCGGATGGCGCGAAACGGGCCGAGGTCAGTGAATTTTTCCCGCCAGATGAGACGGATCAGCGTGCAGGCAAGCCAGTTGCCGAAGATCTGCTGGGGCGTCAGTGCGCCGGGTTCGCGCTCCCCAAGCACCCGCGATCCGAGCATGAAATCCGCGCGCTTTTCCGCAATCGGACGCACCAGCGCGACCATATCCGAGGGATCATCGCTGGCATCGCCGTCCATGAACACGACGATATCGACGGGCGGCATCTCACGCAGTGCCTTCAGACACGCGCTGCCATAGCCGCGGCGGGGCTCTGTCACGACAATGGCGCCGAGCCCCTTGGCGATGTCGCCGGACCCATCTGTTGAGCCATTGTCGGCGACGATGACATGCGTCACCCACGACGGCATGGTGCCGAGCACTTTGGGTAGCGCTTCCGCCTCGTTCAAAACGGGGATGACGACGCCAACGAGGCCGAAGTCAGGCGTGTCGACGTTCATGCTGCCGGTTCCGCTGCCAATCCCACACGAGCCAGCCCAGCACCGGCACGGAGTGAATAAACGCCGCGCCGAAGAAGAACGTGTCCCCGCCGCCGGGCATAGCCCAGAGCGGAAAGAATAAAAAGTAAGCCGGCAGAACGACGGAGGCAAACAGCAGCGGCCAGCTTTGCGCCAACGCCGCAAGGGGCAGGAACCACAAGGCGTACCAGGGGAACTGCGCCGGCGAGAGATAGAACACCGTCGCCGCGACCAGCAGCATGCGGTTGGCCAGCGATGGCAGCGTACGGTCGCCTGTCACGGCTGCTGCGATCGCAATGATCGCCGTCGCGCCTGCCACGACAGGGCGCAGCGCAATTTGTGCCGTATCCCAACTTCCCGTCAGCTTGAAGATGGCCCACGCCCCCCACGCGAACGGCGCGTTGTTCATACTCCAGCCCTGGCTGTAGGCCGTCAAACCGGAGCCCGGCGTGAGTGCCGACCACACGACGGGGCCGACGGCTGCAACGAGGACCACGCCAAGAACCGCACACGCGATGAAAGCCGTTGTCCAATCTCGCTGTTCGCGACGCCAGACCAAGGGGGCCACGATGATCGGCGCGAGGACCACTGGCCACACCTTCACGCCCGCCCCGACGCCGAGCATGGCCATGGCGAGAAATGTGCGTTGGCGATAGGCAAACAGCAGGGCTGCCAGCACGCACGGTGGCACCAGCGCATCGACGTGGGCGATCGCAATCGCGAAGTAGACCGGCAGAGGGTTCCACCAATACAGCGCCGCCCACAGAAGTGATCGGTTCATGTCGCGCAAAAGCAGCAAAAGCAGGCACAACGTGACGATTTCGCCCGCGAGAAACACCACCCGCAGCCCGTCGACCTTGAACGGCGCGATCCAGTGAGCGAGGGCGAAAGCGGCCTGCCCCGTGCTTGGGTAGATTGTGCGCATGTCGGGAAAGTTGATGCGCTTGAAGAGACCTTCCGGCGTCGTCGTGGCGAGATCGCGATACGCCTTCGGCGCTTCTGCGCCGTTGCCGTCGAACAGCTGCGGCGGGAAGCGATAGGGGTTCATGCCGTGGGCGACGATGCCGCCATCCCACATGTAGCGCTCAAAGTCGGTCTCGACCGGCGGTGTCTGGCCGAACCACACCAGCCGCATGGCCAGACCTGCAACGACGAGAACACCGAGTGCGGCGCGGGTCGGGCTGAGCGTCACAAGACGAGGCGCAAAGGCGAACGCGATGCCGGCGGGAACTGCGAGACCGAGGATCAGCGGCCAAACGCGCGCGAAGGCCGTGGCGGTGTCGTGGTCCAGGCCGAGCGTCACGCGGATCAGGATGACTTGGGCGAGCACAAGTGCAACACCGGCCACAGCGAACCATCTGATACCCGTCATGTCGCGTCCGCCCCCCGCAGATCGACAACGCTTATCACGCCGATCTTGGGTCGTTGTCTGACATGTTTCTAACGACCGATCACGTTCGCGTCGGCAGCGTCTCACACTGGCAGCAGCGCCAGCTGCACCGGCTTGAAAGACCGGCGATGAATGGACGTGATGCCATGGCGATCGATGGCGGCTTGGTGTTCAGGCGTGCCGTAGCCCTTGTGGCGCTCGAACCCATAGCCAGGAAAGTCGGCCGCGAGTTGCACCATCAGGCGGTCACGCGTCACCTTGGCGATGATTGAAGCGGCGGCGATGGACAGACACTTGGCGTCGCCCTTGACGACAGTGCGTGCAGCGATCGACAGGCGCGGCGCCTTGTTGCCGTCAATGAGTGCCAATCGAGGCGGTTCGTGACCGTCGCCGAGCAGCTGTCTGAGCGCCTCCGCCATGGCCCAAAGCGTGGCATTCAAAATGTTGTCTCGATCGATGCGTTCAACGGTTGCGATGCCAACGCCAACGCGGCTTGTGTCGATGATGTGGGGATAAACCAGCTCGCGCGCCTCATGATCGAGCGCCTTGGAATCAGCGATGCCGCGCGGAATCCTGGAGGGGTCGAGGATCACGGCCGCCGCGACGACTGGACCTGCCCAGGGGCCACGTCCGGCCTCATCGATGCCAGCAATTGGGCCGTTGCCGAGTTGTAGCTCGTTCGTCTCCAGTTCGAATGTCGCCTTCATAGAGCACCTCCGTGCCCATAACCCCGTGCCACAGGCAGGCGATTCGGAGAAGCGTGCTCCGCGAGCACGTGTTGCACCGGGCACTATTCCATCAGGCACTTGGCGACCGATGCAGGCCTAGGCTAGATCAATCGACCAATCAGGAGTGCCGCAGTCATGGACACGATGGACAAGCTTTGGGAAACCGCCGAGCTGAACCGGCGCGAGCTGCTCGCGACGGGGGCCGTGACCGGTTTCGTCGCGGGCTTCGCCGCGTCCGTGCAACCCGTGATGGCGCAGACGATGATCCTGACCGACGCAACCGGCCTTGAGCAGGGCATGGTGTCGGTCGACAGCGCAGCTGGGCCAGTCGCCGCCTATCGCGCCATGCCGGCAGGCGGAAAGAACCTGCCGCTCGTCATCGTCATCCAGGAGATCTTCGGCCTGCACGAGCACATCAAGGATGTCTGCCGACGTTTCGCCAAAGCCGGGTACTGCGCCATCGCGCCATCCATGTACGACCGCCAGGGCGACGTCACCAAGCTGACAAGCTTCGACGAAATCCGTCCCATCGTCGCCCGCGTGCCCGACGCACAGGTGATGGCCGACATCGATGCGACCGTCGCCTGGGCGGCCAAAGCGGGGATCGCCGATGCCGGCAAACTCGGCATCACCGGCTTCTGCTGGGGCGGACGCATCACGTGGCTCTATGCCGCCCACAACCCGAACCTGAAGGCGGGAGTCGCCTGGTATGGTCGCGTACTCGGCGATAAAACCGAGAACCAGCCGGCCCACCCCGTCGACCTCGCCGGCAAGATCAAGGCGCCGGTGCTTGGCCTTTATGGCGGGCAGGACACCGGCATTCCCGTTGCCACACTGGACCAACTGAAGACTGCTCTCGGCGCTGGTTCGAAGTCGCAATTCCAGGTCTATCCAGACAGCCCGCACGCCTTCTTTGCCGACTACCGGCCGAGCTATCGCAAGGCCGACGCCGACGACGGCTGGGCGCGCTGCACAGCCTGGTTCAAAGCCAACGGCGTCGCGTGAGCGACGCCACCACATTGACCCTCGGTTGGCAGGAATGGGTGTCGCTACCCGGCCTCGGCCTGCCTGCCATGAAGGCCAAGATCGACACAGGGGCCCGCACGTCCGCGCTGCACGCCTTCGATCTTGAGCCGGCCGGCAACGGGCGCATCACCTTCAAGGTGCACCCGATCCCGCGCCGTGGCGACGTCGTGGTGCAGTGTGAAGCCCGCCTGATCGACAGCCGCGACGTGACCAGCTCGAACGGCGAAAGCGAACGTCGCGTGGTGATCGAAACCGAGATCGAAATTGCCGGCCGCCGCTGGCCGATCGAGGTGACGCTGACCAACCGCGCCCTCATGCGCACGCGCATGCTGCTCGGCCGCCAGGCGCTGGCCGGACAGGCCCTGGTCGATCCCGCAGCCGCCCTCGTGCAACCGCGGCTGAGCTACAAGGTCTATCGCCGGGGCGGGAAGATCAGCCGGCCGTAGCAGCCCTACACATACCAACGAGCAGAAAGAGTGACTGATCAAACAACTGGTCGGTATCCCGGAATGCCCGTTGCGCAGTGGCGCGACCGGCATATCCGGGACCTTGACCTGTCACTTTGAGGGAATGATGCCATGCGGTCATTGGTGACCCCGGATATGTGATCACGCGCACGGCGTGATCACATTCCGGGATACCGACCTTTGTGGATCGGTCAGTATTTTTCTCCCTGGTATCAGCGCACGAACTGCATCCCTGTGAAGCCGTGCCGCATGGCCGTGACATCGCGCGCGATGGCCTCGGGCGCGTCGTTGCCGATCAGCGCGCGGGCGATCAGGCTGGCGAGTTGCGGCATGTGCGCGGGCGTAAAGCCGAGGCGGACGATCTCGGGCACGCCAATGCGCAGCCCGTTCACATCGCCCGCGATCGCCGTCGTCGGCAAACCGATACCGCAGGAAAGAATGTTGGCCTGTCGCAAGATCTTCGACGCCGCTTGTCCGCCGCCCCAGCGATGTGCCTCGATCGCGAGCGCTTGCGAGGCCGTGCCGCCTTTGGCCACGCCATGGACAGGCAAACCGAGCTTGGCGAGCTCGTCGGCGAGACGCTTTGCGGTCGCAGCCATGGCTTGGCCGTAGGCGCGGCCATGCACTTTCCAGTCGAGCAGCGTCATCGCGAGGGCTGCTGATTTCGCCACATCGAAGTTAGCTGTCAGGCCTGGATACGCAATCGCATCGAGTTTTTCAGCGAGCGACGCGTCGTTCGTCAGCACCAGGCCCGCGGCTGGACCACCGAGGCTCTTGTAGGTGCTCATGGTCATGAGATGGCAGCCCTCGGCGAGCGGCTGCTGCCACGCATGCCCTGCGATCATGCCGGACATGTGTGCTGCATCGAACAGCAGCTTTGCGCCGACGTCGTCGGCAATCTCCCGCAGGGCCCTAATCGGATGCGGAAACAGGTTGAGACTGCCGCCAATGGTGATCAGCTTCGGCTTGGTTTTGCGCGCCAGCGCGCGCACGCCCTCGATATCGACCGTGTAGTTGGCCGCATCGATCGGCATCATGGCGGGACGCAAACCATACAGCCCCGCGCAGCCCGCCTCGTGATGCGTGACGTGACCGCCGATCTCGGGCGGCGGCACCAGGATCGTGTCGCTCGGCTTGGTTGTCGCCATGAACGCGTAGAGGTTCGCGAGCGCACCGGAGGCGACGCGGATCTCGGCATAGGTGGCGCGAAACACCTCTGCTGCGAGTTCGGCGGCGATCACTTCGATGCGCTCGATGGCCTCAAGCCCCATCTCGTACTTGTCGCCGGGATAGCCGAGCGACGGCCGGTTGCCGAGGCCGACGGCGAGCAGCCGCTCCGCCTTCGGATTGAGTGTGTTCGTTGCAGGGTTCAAGTTGATGCAATCGCGGTCATGGATCGCCGTGTTGTCGGCGACGGCCGCCAGCACCGCGGCTTCAACCGAATCTGCAGACTGCGCTGCCGTCTCGGCGGCAATGCGCTGCACGAGCGTCTCTGGTCCATCGGGAACCCAGGCGCGGCGAGCGAGAGAGGGCATCGGCAAGGCTCCATCCATACGGATTTTTGGGGCGTTTGGCGCCACTATCACGGCTTAACCCTGCCCTGGCAAACGGACGGTTCCCGGTTCCCTCGCCGCGTATCCTGAG
>JANMGQ010000185.1:0-3632 GCA_031374735.1 Hyphomicrobiaceae bacterium
ACACCCCCAACAAAATTTTTTCCCAAAACACCACATGGCGCTTCACCCGGTCCGCCCTCCCGGCGCCCCGCTTCCCCCCAGTCCGGGATCCTCTCTCTCTCTTTCCGTACGGTAAGAGTGCCAATGCGCGTGAGGTAAGGATTCCGGAATGACGATGATGCTGTTGTTGTGATGAGTCAGAATTTTTGCTCGCCAGTACAATTGCCGGACGCACGGTCGGCGCTGTCGAACTGGCACATATGAAAAAAGGCCTGGATGTCGCCATCCAGGCCTCGTCATTGTGCTCCGTCTTCTGCCGATCAGACTTTGGTCGTCTCACTCGGTGCGCGCATCTGCTTCAGGCGGTCGCGGATTTGGCGGGTTTCGTCGCGCCAGGAGCCGGCGAAGATGTCCTCGGTGCCAAACAACCAGTTGCGAACGCCCTTGCGGTTCTGATCGTAGTCCGCGAGCGTGACGCGCTGGATGCCTTCCATATCGGCTTGCAGCTGCTTGAGAATGGCCGACGGCTGTTGCGCCGCCAATTCCATCGCAGCGAGGCGGTTCGACACGATCGAGATGTTGCCATCGAGATCGCCGCGCCACTGGTCGAGGTTTTCCGACAAGGTCTGCTGGTTGGTGCCGAGTTGCACGAGGGCTTCCTGCAGATCCGACAGTTCCTTGGTGTGTGCGTTGGCGGTCTGCTGGGCCACTTGCTGGGTATATTGCACCGCGCGATCGCCGTGGCTCTGGACGAGCTGTTCGATCTGGCCGAGACGGCCTTGCACGACGTCGAACTGGTCGAGGCGCGTCGACATCTGGTCGAGCGCACCGAGGCGAACGCCGATCTGGTCCACTTGGCCAAAACGAGACGCTAACTGATCGAACTGCGTGCTGCTGGTGCGTTCCATCGCGGCCATGCGGTCGGTCGACTGCGAGGCCATGGTGGCGATCATCTGCTCCATGCGCGCCAGACGCTCCTGCGTCGCGCGATCGAGTTGGGCTTCGCTCGACCCCGTCGGGCGGCTCTGCATGATCGATTCCATCGCGCGCAGACGGTCTGTCAGCGGCTCGGTCAATTGCGCGACCATCGAGGTCGTCGCGATGTTCTGCTGCTCCAATTGCTGGCGGACCGCTTGGAAGCGATCGGTGATCAGCGACTGCATCGGCGCAAGATTGATCGTTCCGCCGGTGCTGCCGGCGCCCTCGCGGCGGGCTTCAGCGATGGACTCTTCAATCGTCCGCAGCCGCTCTGTTGCTGTGCTCCAGGCGCGCTGGCTTTCGCCCTGACGGCCTTCGAGGTTGCGCTCCAATTGCTGCAGTTTTTCAGTTGCTGCCTGCACCTGCGTGGTGACGGCGATCAGCTGTTCGGTGACCAGTTCGTCCAAGCCAGATGAGCCGGGCTTCAGCGTTGCGATTTTGTCGATGACCTTGAGACGTTCACCCATGGCGGCCCAGTTGCGCGCGCCTTCCTGCATGCCTGATGTCACTGATTTTTCGAGGCCTTGCAGGCGTTCGGTCAGCATGGACGCCGAGCGCGAGAAATCGCTGAAGCGCATCTCGACGGCATGTTCGATGCCCTGCATGCGATCGATCAGTGACGACGGGATTGCGCCGTTGCCGCTGTTGCGGTTGGAGGCGATATCGCGCTGTACGTCGCGCAGGAGATCGGTGAGGGCGCGGCGATCGTTCGACATGTCCGACTGCAGCTTGCGCAGCGCATTGTCCATCTGGTCGAGGCGGTTGAACACCGGATCGAGATCCGGACCGTTCGCGCGCTCATAAACGACGGTCTGCATCGGCTGTTGCGGTGGCGGCGGCACGGCGGCTTCAACACCACGTTGGCGCGGCGGCGGCGGCGCAGGTGTCTGCTCGTTGTACGGGCGACGCTCAGCGTAGTAGGCTGGGCGCGTCGCTTCACGGCGTGCCTCCTGCTGATGTGGCCAATCCCACTTCTGCCAGTCAGTGGCATGACGCAGCAGCAGCGCGATGGCTGGAATTTCGCGATCGTAGTTCAGCAGTACCCAGAGCAGATCATGCACGGTTGCGGTCGCATCGCGGCGGCGCGAGAGCTCGCTCGACCGGCGCAACACGTCTTCCAATTCGACCGACGAGCGGGGCGCCGCATGGCTGTGAGCGAGGCCGACGGGAATTTCTGATGCGATGACGGCTGCGCTTTCGCGGCGCAGATGGGCTTCGCGGATGCCGCGCTGTTCGAGGATCTCGGCGGCTGCCTCGACGCGGGTCAGGGCATGCACGAGATGCTCGAGGCGTACTTCGCTGGCGCCGTGGGCCTGCGCGATGTCGAAGGCATGATTGCAGCATGCCAACACAGTGTCGTCGACATACAGCGGCTCGCCACGTGCACCATTGGTGGCAGGCGCTCTTGGCCGCGTGCCATTCAGGCTCGCGTCCACGGGTCCAACCCCATCGCGTGGGGGCCGCGTGCCGAAAGCCCGCAGATCCAGATCTTCGCCCCGATACGTCATTGCTCGTCTCCTCAGCCAGCAAGGTCAGATTCACCTGACTGCCTCGCCGCTGCTCGTTCTGTTCCGGCCCGCACCGGTGTCTTACCGCATCTGTCTCAAGTCTGCGTTACAACGCGTTGATTCAACACACATGATTGATACACGTGATCGACTCAACACGCGTTGACCCAAGATGCAACCGACCGGCCAAACACTCGAGCATCCTGTTCAGCAAGATCTGCGCCAAGCCGCATGCTCTGAGGTCAATCGGTTCGCCTGTCGGTTCGCCTGAGTCCCACCTCCGCCACCGCGCAGCACGCGCGTGTACGTCGATGACACATCTTGCCTGTCGAAACAGGCAATCTCTTGACAGTTGCTAAATAGCGACTTTCGGACGGCGAGGCCAGCCTCGCCGATCGATTTCGTCAACGCGGCACGCGCGATGACGGTTGGTCGCGCTCACCGGCTGCGGATCGAGTCACTGTTTGGCAGTGACGTGATGGGCAGGGGCGTTCCGGGAGCGGCGTGCTTGGACAGTACGGTTCGAGTCGTTAACGCGGCGTTACCCAAGGGGTTGCGTGGTGCAATCCGGTGCCTTGCATTCGGGGCGACAGCGTCACTGAATTGCTATAATGTTCCTGCAGGCAAAGGTGGTTCTCACTTATGCAACACGAGTCGGCGCGTGACCGATCTGCTCAACATTCCCCGGCCAGCCAAGAGCGTCTCGGCAAAGCCGCGGCCGCTGACCGAGGCCGATGCTGTCGATATCTGGATCGCACGCTGGCTGCGGACGCGACCGAGAGATCTGGTTGCAAGATATGGCTGCGACAACCGGCGGCTCTATGACATCTGGTGGGGACATGCATTTCCGGCCTCGCGGGCGCGGGCCGAAAAAGTGTTTGCCGAACGCTATCCCGAGGCTGTCGAGCGCACTGCCTTCGGCTATCGCCGCATCCCGCTCGGCAAAGCGCAGGATCCGCGCCAGCCGGGTTTGTTCGATCTGCTGGAAAAACGCCGGCCGACATGAGGTTGCGGCGTGAGAGGTAACAGGTTGGCCAGCGTGCGCTTTTTGATGCGCTTGCCGTCACGCACGCTCTCGCGCAGCAGATAGGTCGGCCGCGCCTTGCGATTGGGGATGGCGTCGATGTGCATGACGCCATTGATCATGATTTGCGCCAGACACACATG
>JANMGQ010000213.1:0-1550 GCA_031374735.1 Hyphomicrobiaceae bacterium
GCACCCATGTGAGGCGCTTTTTATTCACAGAATTACCTTTGGGAAGCCACTCGATGTTGCCCTTGCTAATCAGCAATGTACCGAGCTTAGAACGCTTGCCGTCTTCAATCGTTTTAACCGCAATCTCAAGATCCTTGTGGGCAACAACTTTGGTATGCAGTTTTGCACTAACTTCGTGGGCCATGATTTTCCGCTCCAATTTTTCGTGATGCTTGTTTGGACTGTTTGAACATCCGGCTCCATGGGAGTTGGAACCGCACCAACGATATTTATTTGCTCCGCTGCCGTGCCGATGCTTCTTTGTCAGGCAATTCGAGCAGCCGCTCCGTAGCTCGACGAGTTGCGAAACCCACATTTCTGTTCGTCACCCGTAGGCGTCGACGATCTCGCTGCACTGGGTCAAACCGCTGAACGTCGACGAAGCCATGGGAATCGCATCGGGCGACGCGCCATCACACCACAGTCCCGAAGCAAACACAAGCGGGTTCAGGTCTCCGCGCGATCTGCCTCCTCCATCACAAACCCGGGGTTATGCTTCGCGCCATGCCCGCTAATGCCCCAACCCGCATCTACGGCGTCGACTTCACCAGCGCGCCATCACGCACCAAGCGCATCGTCATCGCTGCTGGACATCTGACGCCGGCTTCCTTCACGCTCGAAAGCCTTGACTCCCTAACCGATTGGCCTGCGTTCGACGCCTGGCTTGCGCAACCTGGCCCGTGGGTTGCGGGCTTCGACTTGCCCTTTGGCCTGCCACGCGAACTGGTGGAGACGCTGGGCTGGCCGACGCAGTGGCGCCCGCTGATGCAGCACTACGCGGCGCTGTCGCGCGTGGAGATTCGCGCCACCTTCAAGGCATTTTGCGACGCGCGGCCGGCGGGGGCGAAGTTCGCGCATCGTGCTTGCGACATTCCGGCGGGATCGAGCCCTTCGATGAAATGGGTCAACCCGCCGGTGGCGTGGATGCTGCATGCCGGTGTGCCGCGCTTGATCGCGGCTGGTGTGCATATTCCGGTGCTCAACGATGGCGATCGGGCGCGGGTGGCGCTGGAGGCTTATCCTGGCTTTGTGGCGCGTGCGCTGATTGGGCGTGAGTCTTATAAGAGTGACGATCTCGCCAAGCAGACGCCGGCGCGGCGCGCGGCGCGAAAGCGCATGGTTGATGCGCTTGAGGCGGGCGCGTGTGAGTGGCTGCCGCTGCTGGCCTTGCCGGCGCGGTTGAGGCGCGCCTGCATTGACGATGCCAGCGGCGATAGCCTCGATGCGGTGTTGTGCGCCTTGCAGGCGGCCTGGGGTGCGCTGCGGCGCGAATCCAATTTCGGCCTGCCGTCGGATACGGATCCGCTCGAAGGCTGGATCGTCGGGGTGCCGCGCGCCGCTTAAGGGCCAGCGCCGTTTGCGGCCGGTATCATGGGCGGCATGGACCCCTCTCTCATCGCCGCTTTCAAGACTGTATTCGTGGTGGTGGCCGCGTTGCTGCCGATCCTCAACCCGCCGGGCTCGGCGCCGGTGTTTCTGGCCATGACCCAGGGCGCCAGCCCCGGAGTGCG
>JANMGQ010000272.1:0-17541 GCA_031374735.1 Hyphomicrobiaceae bacterium
GCTTCCGCCAGTTCCTGTTGCGGGGCGTCGAGACCGTGCGCCTGGAATGGGCCCTGGTGTGCACCGCCCACAACCTCACGCAGCTGTTCAGGGCCGCCTGAGGGGCTATGGTTGTGAAATCGTGGAGCCGCTGGGGCTATCGCTGGGGCTATCTGGACGGGCTCCTAGATCGTTAAGCAGTTGGCTACATTTTGGCCCGCACATGCCAGCGACGGATTGAGACAGCGACTGCAAGCACAGGTGGAAGTAATGGCAGCAGTCACAGGGGATCGTTTGGCATCAGCCTTCGGCTGCCGCGCGGTTGCACCGCTATGACCCACGTCTTCACCCGTCGCCGTGTCTTGCAGGGGCTTGTCGCCACCGGTGCCATGGCCGTTGGCACCAGCGGCTATGCCTTTGGCTACGCGCCCCTGCATCATCGCGTGACGCAGTATGCCGTGACGCCGCCCGGCTGGCCGGCGGGGCTTCCCATCCGTCTCGCTATCATTGCTGACCCGCATTTCTGCGAACCCTGGATGGGCGCCGCACGCCTCAAGCAGGTGGTCGACGACACCAACGCCTTGAAGCCTGACGCCATCTTGCTGCTGGGCGACTACGAGGCCGGCACCGGTATCCAGCGCTTCAGCCGGCCAATGCCGCACAAAGCCTGGGCCGAGGGGCTCTCGCATTTGAAGGCGCCGCTGGGCGTGCACGCGATTCTGGGCAACCACGATTGGTGGGAAGACGCCACCGCGCAGCGCTCCGGCCAGGGCCCCACGCTGGCACACAAAGCAATCATCGATGCGGGGATTCGCCTGCACGAAAACACGGCCATTCGGCTCGAAAAGCGCGTTGCGGGCAAAGCGATGCCGTTCTGGCTGTGCGGCATCGGCGATCAATGGGCGTTCGCGCTCCGTGGCCGGCATATGGCCGAGAACGGTCGCAGCTATCGCCGCTATCGCGGCATGGACGACCTCGACGGCACCCTGGCTCAGGTGCGCGACAACGCGCCGGTCCTGCTGATGGTGCACGAGCCCGACATCTTCCCGCGCATTCCCGCCCGCGTCTCTCTCACGCTGGCCGGCCATACGCATGGCGGGCAGGTGCGCGTTCTCGGCTATGCGCCAGTCGTGCCGTCTCGATTCCGAAATCGCTTTGTGTACGGCCATATCGTCGAAGACGGCCGGCACATGATCGTGTCGGCCGGCCTCGGTCTGAGCGGTTTGCCGGTGCGCCTTGGCGCATCGGCAGAGATTGTCGTGGTCGATCTCGGTGGCGGGCCGGTGGTGTAAAACCAACGAGCAAAATTCCGACCCATCTCATACAACGACGTCATCCCGGAATGCGATCACGCGTCCTGCGTGACCGCGTAGCCGCGCGGCAGGCACTCCGGAATGACGATGATGGGTTGGTCAATCACAAATTCTGACCGCTGGTACAAACCCACCTGCGCCCTACTCCGCCGCCGACCGCTGCTTCTTCTTTTTCGTATAGCCGGACGGCCCACCGGCGGCGCCAGATGGCGGCCCCTTGCGTGGGCCGTCGTGGCGATAAGACGACGTCTTTGGCGCACCGGGGTTCTTTGGCACATACTTCGGCTTGCGATCGCGCGGAGCAGCGCCCGGCAACGTTGCCAGTGCTGCCGCGACGACATTGTCGGCATCCGTCGGCGGGCGTGTCAGCTCGGGCAAACCACCGTCACCCGCATCACGCACGCGCGAGATATGGCCTTCCTTGTCCTTGTTGTTGCGCACCGCTTCGGCGAAGGCCTCAGCCTCTGTTGCGAGCACCTGGAAGCGCGTGTCGCGATCGTGGATGCGGATGGCGCCGATCTCGGCCTTGGTGATGCCGCCCGCCTTGCAGATGAGCGGCAGAACCCACTTCGGGTCGGCATTGCGCTCGCGGCCGATGTTGAGGCGGAACCACACCATGGGGCGGCCATCGTCGCGCGTCGGGCGGGGACCGCGCTCTGAACCGCGATCCTGGCTGTAGTCTCTACTTGCGTCGAAGCGCTCGGCACGGCCGCGTTCAAGCCGGTCGGGGTTCTCGCTGCGTGCAGGCGCAAAGCTTGAGCGCTCACGATCCTGCGCGACGGGTCTGGCGCGATCAAAGGCCGGACGCTCGGGGCGGTCCCCACGTTCAAAGCGTGAGGGCCGCTCGCCGCGACCCCGATCCTCACGCCCGCGATCATCGCGACGCGGTGGGCCTGTATCGGCTACGATATCCTCCGGCTCTGGCAGACGCGAGCGCTGAATGCGCACGAGGGCCAGTGCAATCTCTTCGGCTGTGCGGCCAGCCTGCAACGAGGTGAGCAGACCTTGCTCGGCCTCGGTCACCGGCTCGGTAAACATCGGGTCGGCGAGGAAACGCTCCTGATCCTTGGCACGGATTTCATCCGCACCCGGCACAGGTGTCCAGGTCACCTTCAGGCGCGCGCCATTGATCAGCACGTCGGCCTTGCGGCGACGGTTGTGCGGCACCAGCATCACGGCGTGACCTTTGCGACCGGCGCGGCCCGTGCGGCCAGAGCGATGCAGCAAAGTTTCGCGATCGTTCGGCAGATCCGCGTGGATCACCAGCGCCAATTCCGGCAGATCAAGACCGCGGGCTGCGACATCGGTCGCAACGAGAACGCGGGCGCGCCCGTCGCGTAGCGCCACCAGTGCCTGCGTGCGCTCGTGTTGTGTGAGTTCACCCGACAAGGCGACGGCCGCAAAGCCGCGTTCCACGAGGCGTGCATGCGTCCGCTTCACAGCTTCGCGCGTGCCACAGAACACGAGCGTCGCCCGCGATTCATGCAGCCGCAGGACGTTGACGATGGCGTTCTCGATATCTCCCGGCGAAACCCGCATGGCCTGATAGGCGATATCGGCATGCTGCTCGTCGCGGCGCACCGTCTCAATGCGGATGGCATCGTTCTGATAGGTGCGGGCGAGGGCCTCGATCTCGCGCGGCACGGTGGCCGAGAACAGCAGCGTGCGGCGCGTATCAGGCGTGGCCTTCAAGATGAACTCAAGATCTTCGCGGAAACCGAGGTCGAGCATCTCGTCGGCCTCATCGAGCACGGCAGCCTTGAGGTTGCCGAGGCGCAGACGGCGGCGTTCCAGGTGGTCACGCAGGCGGCCGGGCGTGCCAACCACGATGTGCGCACCAAATTCGAGCTGACGGCCTTCGGCCTTGGGGTCCATACCGCCAACGCAAGTGACGATGCGCGCGCCCGTTTCGCCATAGAGCCAGACGAGCTCACGTTGAACCTGCATGGCAAGTTCGCGCGTGGGCGCGATGACGAGAGCCATTGGCTCCCCGGCACGGTCGAATTTTTCGGCGTCGCCGAGCAGGGTCGGGGCCAGCGCAATGCCGAACGCGACGGTCTTGCCCGAGCCGGTTTGGGCCGAGACGAGCAAATCGCGGCCAGTGGCGCGCTCTTCGAGCACGGCCGACTGCACGGCAGTTGGAACAGAATAGTCTTTGGCGGCAAGCGCGCGGGCGAGCGCCGGATGAGTCGACGGGAACGTCATGGGTCAGGGAGCTTTGTGTCTGGGAGGCTTCCTGAACGTGCTGTTCGGTCTGAACGTGCCGTTTCCGGAAGCGTCGTGGTGCTGGCGGCGTTGCCGGCTCCCACCACGGGACGCAAGCGTTGCTGCCAAAGATCTATCCAAAAGTCAGATCTGCTAGCCGCTTAGCGCACTTCTCTCGGAAAAGCTACCGCCATTGCGTCGCGGCCCCGGGGCAATCGCATGAACCGTCATCCCGCACCAACGCGGCCTCTTTCGGCCGCGTGCCGATGCGGGATCCAGCGCAAGACGTCCGCGAAGCGGTCCGTGTTGAAGAAGAGGTTATTTTTATGCGATTGCCATTGCGTCGCGGCGGCTTGAGGGCCTTCCGAGTGCTGCGAGTACATCGAAAGTCTCATGCGCCAGCCGTCGGATTGCCCGAGTGTGGTCCGTTGATGGGGCATCCAAGTCTGGAGATGCCACATGAAACTCTCGACCACGGCCGCCTTGGCCGCACTGCTGATCTTACCCGCTGGTGCTGCGTCCGCCGCATCGGTCACGCTGCCATCGACGATGCAAACGGCCACATCGGCGGCAGAGCCGGTACAATTCCGGCCCTATGTGCGCGCTTACGGTGGGCCGCGCTACGTCGCACCGCGCTTTGCCGGCGCGCCGCGCTTCTATGCGCCCCGCGGCTACGTGGGCCGACCCTATTGGTTCGCTCGCCCCTGGGGGGCGCGGCCATACTACGGCACGATCATCGCTGGCGTTGCTCTCGGCACTCTCGTGACTGTCGCCGCTATCGGTTATGCGCCGCCCCGTCCGGCTCCAAACCTGTGCTGGTATTGGGCCGACCCTGAAGCCAGCCGCGGCTACTGGGATTACTGCGCTTAAAGCGCTCAAAGCCCGTTTCGATACGCCACACGTCCGTCGTGAAGGTTAACGCCTCGCGGCGGCCGTAGGCCTGACAAGGCCCTGCCGCTGTGCAGCAATTCTAGAAAGAAAGTAGCTGCAGTACACGCGGCATTGCCGTGCATTGCAGCAAGCTCTTTCATCCTCAGTGGGTCGGACATCAGTCCGGTGGCGAACGCAATGTGAAAACGGAGGCACTTTCCCTCTCCCTTTGCTCTTGCAAGGGGAGAGGGTGCCCGACCGCGCGAATGCGCGAAACAGTGGGGGGCGGGTGAGGGGCAGCAACGTGCACGGTCGGTGTTGGTAACATTCTGTATGACCTGAAGGATCACGCGCCGTTGGAGCAAGCGGCTGCCCCTCATCCGCCCTTCGGGCACCTTCTCCCCTCATGAAGAATGAGGGGAGAAGGGACGTGCCGATCATTAACATTGAGAATTGCTGGCCGCTGCGCCCAAAACTTGCGTAGCGTCGTGCTATGTCCGGTCACACGCCAGTGCCAGAGGTGTTCGCAGGCCTCAGTCCGCAGGATCGCGCGCGTCTGGTGTCTGAGTTTGAGACACTGTCTCTTGCCCGCGGCGCAGACCTGCTCCGCGAGGGTGATACGGCGGAACATCTTTACATCGTCGTCTCAGGCCGCTTCGGCGTCATGCGCGCAGGCCGCGACGAGCCCGTCAACGAAATCGGCGCCGGCGAAACCATCGGTGAAATCGCGTTCTTCGCGGGCGGTACACGGACGGCAACGGTCACCGCGTTGCGTGATTCGATTGTGCTGCGGCTGGCGCGCGATGACTACGACGTGCTGGCGCGACGTCTGCCCGCGCTGCCGTCTGCAGTGACGGCGATGCTGGCGCGCCGGCTCGCGGAGACGACAGCCGGCCGACAATCGGCTCCCGATCCGCGTCCGCGCACGATCGCGCTCATCGCTGCCGGTGGATGGGTGCTTTCGGGCGATATCGTTGCGCGCATCGCGGCCATGTTCGAGACGACAGGTCCGACATTGATCGTCGATGCCGAGACGGCGCGTCGCTTCGTTCCAGCCCATACCGACTTCGACAGTGCCCCTGCAACCGAGGCGCTGAACGCGCTCGAGACCCAGGCCGAGACGATCCTCTACATCACCGATGCGACGCCAACACCCTGGTCCATGAAGGCGATCCGGCAGGCCGACCTTGCCTTGCTTGTGGCTCCGTTTGTTGCGGACGCAACGCCGAATGCGCTTGAAAGGGCCGCAGCTGAAACCCTGCCGCGGGCACAGACGCGTCTCGTCTTGTTGCACTCGCATCGCAGCGAAATTTCCGGCACAGCGCGCTGGCTTGCTGGCCGCGACATCGCCATGCATCACCACGTGGCGCTCGTTACGCCCGATGATCTCGATCGTGTCGGCCGCTTTGTCGCGGGTTCAGCGCGCGGCCTCGTCGCTGGTGGCGGCGGCGCGTTCTGTGTGGCGCACGTCGGCGTCTACAAGGCTCTCTTGGAGGCGGGAAACACGTTCGACATGATGGGTGGCACGTCCGGCGGCAGTGCCATGACGGCCGCCTTTGCTGCCGGCGCTAGCCCCGCTGAAATCGACGCCTCGATTGAAACGTCCTTCGTCAAGCGGCGCGCGATGCGCCGCTATACAGTGCCGCGCTATAGCGTGCTCGATCACACCGTTTACGACGCAGAACTGGAGGCCCTGTTCGGCTCGCGCCGCATCGAAGATTTGTGGCTGCCCTACTTCAGCGTCTCGACCAATCTGTCGGAAAACCGCATCGAGGTGCACCGCGCTGGTCCGCTGTGGCAGGCGGTGCGCGCCTCGAGTTCTATCCCCTTGCTGCTGCCGCCGTTCTACACGTCTGAGGGCGACATGCTGGTCGATGGCGGCCTGATCGACAATGTGCCGGTCAAGGTCATGCGCGACCT
This sequence comes from Hyphomicrobiaceae bacterium, assembly GCA_031374735.1. Lineage (GTDB taxonomy): Bacteria > Pseudomonadota > Alphaproteobacteria > Rhizobiales > Hyphomicrobiaceae > JABFRJ01. Next base: position 6,288 of record JANMGQ010000272.1, read on the forward strand.
CAAGAGCGGACCGAACGTGGTCATGAGCCTCGAGGTCGCCAAGCTCGAACGCTTTTCGGTCGACTACACGCAGCTGCCGTCCCGTGGCGCCTTGTTGCGGGCGTTGGCAAATCCCTTCAAGCGTGGTCGCCTGCCAGATGCCCCTGGCATCGGGACGGTACTGCTGCGCGCACTGGTCGCCCATCGCCGCGACTATGAGCGCCATCTGGCACCGGATGATCTGCACCTGAAACCGCCCTTGCCAGCCGACATGAGCCTGCTCGACTGGCACCGGCACTCTGAGCTGATGGAGAGCGCCTACGCCTGGGCAAAGGCTGAATTGATCAAGGGCAGCGTTTGAAGCTTCCCCGCGGTCTGCTATCAGTGCAGCATCCGCCCCCGGGAGACATTGCCGATGGTTCAGTTTTCGGAGCTCTGGTACCGCCATCCAGCCAACCTCGCGACCAGTGCGCCCTGCGTTGCGCCGCAAACCTTGACCAACGTCGAAGGTAAGCAGATCGTGGCCGGATTCCCAGTCTATCCCAACCAGTGCGCCATTCGAATGGGCGTGTGTCTGAAGCATGCTGGCGTCGACCCGGGACTTTTCAGCGGCCTTGCGCACTGCGGCGTGCATGCAAAGGAAGAAATGCACATTATTCGCGCCCAGCAACTGGCCGATCATTTGGCGGGACTGTCGCTGCCGGGCCTCGGTCGGGTCGAGAAGATCACCGGCACTGACGCTAAGGCATTTTACCCGAAATTGATTGGTCGCACGGGCATCATTTACATCAAGGACTACTGGCGCCGCTCCGGCGAAAGCGCGCCGACGGGCGACCACATCGATGTCTGGAACGGCTATCGCTCGTCGACCAAGTGGCTGATGGAGTGGTTCTCCTGGACGGGCTACTACTCCAACTATGCCGAGGCCCGCGAAATCTGGTTCTGGGAAGTCAAATAATCCGCCGCTGCCGCCACAACGCGACGTCACACATTTGAGGCTCAGATGCGCTATCTCATCGCCATGGTCGCAGCCGTTGTGTGTGCCGCCGTCGCCACCTTGTGGCTCTCAACGCCGGTCGCGAGCTGGGTTGTCCGTCAGTACGAGTTCGACGGCCCCGACACGGTCGCGCAATTGCACGCGGCGGCCTTCATGGTCACGAATGTCGTGGCCCTGGTGTTTGGTTTTCTGCTCGGCTGGGCCATCGGCCGGCCATGGCGCGAAACATGAGCAAACACGCAAGGAACTCGCTGCCGGTCGTGCAGAAGCGGATCGGCCTTGCGCTCGGCGGTGGCGGCGCACGCGGGTTCGCGCATATTCACGTCATGGAGGCGCTCGACGAGATGGGCGTCGTGCCGGCCCGCATTGCTGGCACGTCGATCGGTGCCATCATCGGCGCTGGCGCGGCCGCCGGCTTGACCGGCCGAGAGATGCGTGCGCACACGGAAGACATCTTGTCCGCTCGTGTCGAACTTGTGCGGCAGCTGTTCGCGGCCCGCTCCGAACCCGTTTCGACGTTCTTGCGCTTTCTGCCCATCCGCTCCTCGTTGTTCAATGCCGAGAGCCTGATGGAGCTGTTGCTGCCGAAATCGGTGCCGAAAACCTTCGCCGAGCTGAAAACGCCGCTGGCCGTCGTTGCGACCGACTTTTACGCGCAAGAGCAGTGGGTGATGACCGACGGACTGCTGCGCCGCGCCGTGGCTGCCAGCATGGCGTTGCCGGCCATTTTTTCTCCCGTCGTGATCGATGGCCGACCTATGGTCGACGGCGGGCTGGTCAATCCACTCCCCTTTGATTTGTTCGGCAGCGACGTCGACATCACCATCGCGATTGATGTCTCGGGCGCACCGAAGCGTCGCGAGGACGGCACGGCACCGTCGCCTGTGGAAGTGATCACGTCGTCGTCGCAGATCTTTCAGCGCTCGATCGTGCGCGAAAAGTTGCGCGCCATGCAGCCCGATGTGTTCATCGCGGCGCCGGTCGACGAGTTCAGCGTCCTCGATTTCCACCGCTTCAAAGAGGTGCTGGCAGCCTCGGCCTCCGTGAAGGAGCAGGTGAAGCGGCGCCTTGGGCCGATTCTTGACAGCGACGCCGCAACCTTGGTGTCGGAGCTGCCCGTCGCAACCAAGCGCAGCCGCCTCCCCAAGCGCATCGCCGATGCGGCCGCGTATCTGCCGAAGGCTGGCAAGAGAAAGCGTTAAACGCCAGTCGTCTGCGGCCATTATTCGATCACGCGGTCAGCCCAGGACGCGTCAGGCCGCATGCACGCGTCGCTGCGCCCAAAAATGCGATACCGGCTTCCCGCCAGCAGATCATAAGCAGGGTCAGCAAGCCATCGCGGCACAAAGCCATAGAGAGCGCCCACGCGCCATGGAAAGCGCAGATGCCGCGCAATCCCCCACAGCGCGTCGCGCTTGCCAAAGGCGCAGCCATTCTCGATCAGCAACACCGTTTCAAAGGCCTCGGCGTCGAGATCGTAGTGGCGAAACAGGGCTTGGCCGAGCGGAGACTGCGCGGCCGTAAACTGGATTGATCGGCCAGCATCGTTGGCCGCGATGAAGCACATCGAGCGCGAGCACAAAACGCAGACGCCATCGAACACCAGCAGCGGCCGGCTGTCGTCGAACGGCGGAACGACGCCGCGCCAGGAATGGGCGGGACGCGCTGCGAGCCGCTGATGAACGGCCGACGTCACACCTGCTCGAGCTCCACCAGCGTGCCGTGAAAATCCTTCGGGTGCAGGAACAGAACCGGCTTCCCATGGGCTCCGATTCTGGGCTGGCCATCGCCGAGCACGCGCGCACCGGTTGCCTTCAATTGATCACGGGCGGCAAGGATATCGTCCACCTCATAACAGACGTGATGGATGCCGCCGTCGGGCGATTTTTCCAGGAACTTGGCGATCGGCGAGTTCGCGCCCAGCGGCTCCAGCAGTTCGATCTTGGTGTTGGGCAGCTCGACAAACACAACGGTCACGCCGTGCTCAGGCATGGCCTGCGGTGCCGAAACCTTGGCGCCAAGCGTCGACGCATAGGTTGCGGTTCCCGCACTCAAGGATTTGACCGCAATGGCCACGTGGTTCAGTCGGCCGATCATAGGCATGCTCCGTCGTTTCAAGCTCGTTGGAGCGAAATGTCGTGTTTTGCAAGCTGGCGAAGAGCTGGCGTCGCGTTGCCACACCAATCCAAGGCCGGTCGGCAATTCGCTCGTCGGCCTGTCAACCAACTGGGCTGACCGCTGCAGGGCAATCGCATGAACCCGTCATCCCGCAACTGCGCGCGGCCTGAAGAGGCCGCACTTGTGCGGGATGACGCGGTTTTCGTTCATGCGATCGCCTTGCTGACCGCTGGAATCAACCGGTCGATCACCTTGGCCGAACATAAGACGCCCGGCATGCCTGCTCCTGGATGCGTGCCGGCGCCGGTGAGGTACAGGTTCTCGATGCCCTCGGCCTTGTTGTGAAAGCGAAACCAGGCCGACTGCGTGAAGTAGGGCGCGATGGAGAAGCCGGCACCCGCATAGCTCAGATAGCGCGTCTCGAAATCGGCGGGCGTCATGAAGAAATCCGCCGTGATCGTCTCTTTCAAGCCGGGCAGCATGGTCTTGTCGAGCGCTTCGATAATACGCGCCTGCAGTTTGGGCCCCTCGATGGCCCAGTCTTGTTTTCCAAGCGTATTGGGCACTGGCGCAAGCACGTAGAAGCTGTCGCAGCCTGCCGGCGCAAAGCTCGGGTCGGTCGCCGTGGGGCGGTGCACATAGAGCGAGAAGTCGTCGGCGAGCACGCGTTGCTTGAAGATCTCCGCCAGCAGCTCGCGATATCGCAAGCCGAGCCAGATGGTGTGGTGCGCCACATCCGGGTACGTTTTGCGCGTGCCGAAATAGAGCACGTAGAGGCCCATTGATAGGCGCGAGTTGCGCTTGGCCTTGATCGGCGCAGTGACAGCCGTCTCGGGCACCATGCTGCGATACATGTGCATGGGATCGGCGTTCGAGACGACGATGTCGGCCTTGATGACCTCGCCTGTGTCGAGTGCCGCGCCGACAGCCTTGCGGCCGTCCATGAGAATGTTGGCCGCCGTCGTGTTAAGCCGAACCGCGATGCCTTCTTCAGCCATAAGCTTGCCCAGCGCTGCGACGATCGCGCCCGTGCCTCCCATGGCAAAGAACACGCCCCACTGCCGCTCGAGATAGTGGATCAGACCATAGATGCTTGTCGTGTCGAAGGGGTTGCCGCCGACCAGCAGCGGCTGGATCGAGAAGGCTTCACGCAGTTTGGGGTGTTTCAAATACTTGCACACCAGCTGCCACACGCTGCGATCGGCGCGCAGCTTCACGAGCGTGCCAGCTTCGCCCAGCATCTTGGGCAGCGAGTGGAAGGGTTGATCGGCGAGCCGCGTGAAACCCGCGTCGTAGAGCTTGCGCGAATGGGCGACGAGCTGGAGGTAGCCGTCGCAGTCCTCAGGCGAAATCTTGCGGATCTCGGCAAGCGTGTCCTCGATTGTGCCGCCATAGTCGAAATGCGTGCCGTCCTGGAAGCGGAACCGATACCAGGGCGAGAGCGGCACAAACGTGACATAGTCATCGCGCTTTTTGCCGAACAGTTCGAACAGCTCATCAAACAGGAACGGCGCTGTGATGACCGTTGGTCCGGCGTCGTGGCGAAACCCCTCGCGCTCGAACACCTGTGCGCGACCCCCGAGCATGGGGGCACGGTCTATCAGCGTCACACGATAGCCCTTGGCCCGCACACGCAACGCCGCAGCAATGCCGCCAAAGCCCGCGCCGATGACGAGGGCATGCGGGGCTGCGGCACCCGTCGTGGGTGGGCGCGGTGCGTCTTTAACGTCATCCATGGGACTGTCCTTCGCGTCCAGCTGGTTTACGCCACAAGGGCGCGCCCGGATCGACGCAAGTCGCCGCACGTCAGGTTTTGAGGAGCCTGTTTGATTGGCGCATCAGGAGCGCTGACTGGTCACTTCGTCAACACCACGAAATCGGTACCCCTGCCCGTCTCGTTGCTGATGCCCTGGTCCGACACGATCAGCGTTGCACCTGTCCACAGGCGCTTGCCGATTTCGGCTGACAGCGCTGGGTCGATCGCAATGCGGTCGAGTGCGCTGGTCGCCGAAAGGCGGGCCACCGGCCCATCGGCGATCGACACGGATGTCCAGCGCAACGCGCTGTCCTCGGCCGATATGGCCGTGAAGACGTGCGTGCCAAGCGGCGTCTGCGGCTCGCGGAAGGTCACGTCGCCCTCCATGATCGTCTGCCAGCCCTGACGCACCAGCACTTTGCCCTCCTTGCGTGAGACAAAGATGGTGATCGGATCCATGCCGCGGCTGGCTACTCTAGCGGCCGTCTCGGCGGCGTCCGCGGCGTCTTCGAGTTCACGGGCGGCGCGGGCCGACTTGAAGCTCGCATCGTAAGCGGCGGTCTCGGCCCGGCGCGCAATTGCGAGCGCAGCCTTCACATCCTCGACGGCCTCTTCGGCTGCATGCAGTGATGCATCGGCCTGGACACGGTCCTCGTCCGAAGTCGCGAGTACGACGCCATTGCGCGCGCGGGCCAGCATCTCGGCGTAAGCAACGATCTGCCGCTCGAGGTCGACCCGCTCGGCGCGCACAGCGTCACTCATCAGGGCGGCCGAACCGGCTGCGTCGAGGGCCGTCTTTGCCCTTTGCACGGCGTTGGCGTGCGCCACGGCGAGGCGGCGCTTGTCGACTTCAGCGACCTGCATCGGATTGAGCAGGCGCTGGACCGGTGCATCGCCGTCGTTTGCGCCTGCAAACGCCAGCGTCAATGCTCCGGCACTCAGACCAGAGCCTGTTGCGACCCGTGGCAAGGCCGGGACGGACGCTGTCATGGTCTCCAGTGTCATAATCGGGGTCGGTAAGGCCGCGTGCAAGACTGTTTGCGGTGCGACGACCTCGGGCGTGACGATCACGCGCGCACCCATGCGTGTCATCGAGAACAGGCGTTCTGCGAAATCATATGGCAGGCGCACGCAGCCATGCGAGGCGCGATACCCTGGCAGCTTGCCCGCGTGCAGCGCAATGCCCGACCACGTCAGCCGCTGCATGAACGGCATCGGCGCGCCCGAGTAGATGTTGCTCTCGTGATACTTGTTTTTCTGAATGATGCTGAACACGCCGGTCGGCGTGCGATAGCCGTCCATGCCAGACGAAATCGGGGCCTGGCCGATGACATTGGTGCCCGAATAGAGCGTGATCGTTTGCGCTCCGAGCGAGACGACGGCGACCGGCGGAACCTGCGGCACCGCGGCGACGCTTCGCGCGGGCTGAGGCCTTGCTGGCGCGGCAAGCGCGGCAACCTCGACACGTGGCGTCCGCTTGGCGCGGGCCGGCGCAGCGTCCGCCATCGATGCATGCGCAACGACCGCAGCGCTCAATGCGGCCATGCCTTTGGCGAAGTGAATCGAACGCTGCAACATGGTGATCCTCACGCGACGCAGATCGACAAAACGAGAAATTGCTTGCTGAAATGTACACATACACAAAAATTAGGCCATTCCAATCCGACTATGCGCTGAGGTCGGAGCAATCGGAAGACGTGGTTAGACGGGAGGACGGGTGTGGCGAAATGCACCCATTGATTGCATTTTAATGAAATGCAATCTTATAGGCAAGTAACATCAGCTGTCAGACGTTTTGACCAACCGGTCAGTCACAAATTTTCGCCGCGGGTATCATACCAATCCGCATGCAACGCCGTCTTCTCGCAGGCGAGGCAGGAGGTGTGCTTCCATTTGTACATGCAGCCGGGACAGATGCCGCCCGTGTCGAACGTGTTCCAGCTGGCGCCGCAGCCGCCCTTGAAATTCTCCGGTGCGCCCATGGGCAGGCAACCCCAACGGCTCGACCGCTCCGGCTGCCATTTGCAATGTGGGCAGCGGATACGCGGCTTGGCGTTGAGCACGTCGTGCTTGCGCTCGGGATCAAAACCTTGGCGGTCGAACGCGGTGATGTCGACGCGGCGATAGAGCGAAGGTTCTAGGGGAAAGCGCATGGTGCCTCAGGCAGTTGGAAATCAGAAGTCGGAAGCCGGAAATCAGAACATCCGAGTTCTGATTTCCGATTTCTCACTTCCGCACCGTCCGCTGCTCGATCCGTTTCTCCGGTGTCGCATTGTGCACAATGCGCTGCACGAAGATGCCGGGCGTGTGGATGTCGTCAGGCTCGATCTCACCGATCTCGACGAGGTGCTCGACTTCGGCGACGGTGATTTTGCCGGCGGTGGCCACCATCGGATTGAAGTTACGTGCCGTCATCCGGTAGACGAGGTTGCCGGCCTTATCGCCCTTCCAGGCTTTCACCAGCGAGACGTCGGCCTTGATGGCGCGCTCCATGATGTACTTCTGGCCATCGAACTCCATGACGGGCTTGCCCTCGGCGATGACGGTGCCGTAGCCGGTCTTGGTGTAGAACGCCGGAATGCCCGCGCCGCCAGCCCGCAGGCGCTCAGCGAGCGTGCCCTGGGGCGTGAATTCGAGTTCGAGTTCTTTGGCGAGGAATTGGCGTTCGAATTCCTTGTTTTCGCCGACATAGGACGAGATCATCTTCTTGATCTGGCGTGTCGAGAGCAACTGGCCGAGGCCGAAACCATCAACGCCCGCATTGTTCGACACAGCCGTCAGGTTCTTGACGCCGCTGTCACGCAAGGCGGCGATCAGCGCCTCGGGGATGCCACACAGGCCGAAACCGCCGACGGCGACGATCTGTCCGTCCTTGACGATGCCATCGAGGGCCGCTTTCGCGCTTGCGTAGGTCTTGTCCATGGCCGCCTGTCGATCCGTTCAAGAGCGCATATTCGCCGCTCTCTAACCCAGCCGACTGACGGCGTGAAGGGCGGCCAAACCGTGGCGCGGCGATGAATTGTGCGAGAGGCTACTCGATCGGATCTGCCCGCCCGCGGTACATCCAACTGACCACCACCATGGCGAGCGGCACCCAGCCGAGCCCTGCAATCAGATAGAACAGCGGCACCTGCCAGGCGGCCAGACGCGGGAACACGTAGGTTGCGAGCACGGCAACAACCAGCGAATACACGGTCAAGATGATCAGGAGTGCGATCGTGCCAAAAAACTTACGTGTGCGCTGGGACATGGCCGATCTCGAAGGAACAGGCCGACCGCTTAGCCAACATCGCCGAGGGGGACAATAGCGGTGGGCGGATTGCGGGTGCCAACCGCCGCGCGGGGCCGTGACGATCACGCCATTTTCTGGCACTACGCGGCGCTGTCGGTGTCATCAAAGGGCGACATCGACAAGACGACACCAAGAACACGACACCGAAAACACCAAAGGGAAAACGCTCATGACGATGAACCGCAGACATCTGATGCTCGGCACGGGCGCGGCTGTTGCCATGCCGGCCGTGATCACGAGCGCGCGCGCGCAGGCGCCAGCTGTCACGCTCAAGCTCCATCACTTCCTGCCGCCCGTCTCCAACGGCCACGCCAAGATGCTCGCGCCGTGGGCCAAGGACATCGAGACCGACAGCCAGGGCAAGATCAAGATCGACATCTTCCCGTCCATGCAGCTCGGCGGCACGCCCCCCCAGCTCTACGATCAGGCCCGCGATGGCGTTGCCGATATCGTTTGGACGTTGCCAGGCTCGACACCCGGCCGCTTCCCGACCACTGAAGTGTTCGAGTTGCCCTTCATCGGCGCCGAAAAGGGCCTGCCCAACGCACAGGCGGCACAAGAATTCGCCGACATGTATCTCAAAGACGAGGTCAAGGACGTCAAAGTTCTCTCGTACTGGGCCCATGACGGTGGTCTGATCCATGCCAACAAGCAGATCACGACCATGGACGACCTCAAGGGTCTGAAACTGCGCAACCCGACACGTCTCGCCGGCGAAGCGCTGAAGGCTCTTGGTGCAACCAGCGTTGGCATGCCCGTGCCGCAGGTGCCGGAAAGCCTTGCCCAGAAGGTCATCGACGGCGCTGTCGTGCCGTGGGAAGTCGTGCCAGCCATCAAGGTGCACGAACTGGTCAAGTTCCACACTGCCATCCCCGGCTCGCCGACCCTCTATTCGGCAAGCTTCTTCCTGGCCATGAACCCGGCCAAGTACAACGGCATGCCCGCAGACTTGCGCGCCATCATTGACAAGCACTCGGGCATGGCATTCGCCAAGCGCGCCGGCAGCATGTGGGACGAGGCAGGCGCCAGCGTACTCGACATGGTCAAAAAGCGCGGCAACACGATCACGGCCATCTCGGAAGATGAAAAGCAGAAGTGGATCAAGGCCTGCGAGCCGGTGACGGCGGCCTGGATCGAGCAGATGAAGGCCAAGAACATCGACGGTGCCAAGCTCGTCGCCGACGCCAAGGCGCTGGTTGCGAAGTACAACAAGGCTTGAGCAACGGGCAGCGACAACGGGCGTTTGGCGCAGATGCCAGACGCCCGAAAAGCGCTTGATCGTGCGCTCGCTGGTTTGCCTCACACGTTTTACATCACGCCGTTGCACGCGAGCGAGAAGACGTCGAAGTTTCGCAGTTGTCCGCCCGCTGGTACAGTGAGCTTGCGGTTGGCGATCATGGGCACGACTTGCTCGGTGAGGCCGCCGTGCGAGCGCAGCGGCTCATCAAGGCCGGAGAGATCATGTTTCTCGGGCGCCGTGCCAAGCGTCATGTGACGCGTCGAGGTGATGACGAGATCGCCAATGCGATCTGCTGGCAAGCCAAAGCGCGCGCAGGCTTCAGCGCTGGTGATTGCAACGTCGATGCCGTCGAGTTTCCTGACGCGGGCGAGTAGGTCCTCCGCGTTCGCGCCAGCAGGGATATGCACGGTCGCGAATGAGCCGAGCGCGCCGTGGTGCACCACATAGGGGTCGGTGATGGGCAGGATCACGCGGGCCGCATCCTTTCCGAGCCACTGGTCGAACAGCGTCTGTAGATAGACGACGTTCGGCGCTTTGGTCGTGGGATCGTGCTTGTCGTTCATGCCGTGATCGGCTGTTGCGACGATGATGGCGCCCATGGCGTCGAGCGCCGCCAAGTGCCCGTCGATCATGGCGTAGAAGTCATTGGCGATCTTTGTGCCGGGGCCTGCCTTGTGCTGGATGTAGTCGGTGGTTGAGAGATACATCAGGTCTGGCCGGAATGAGGCTATCAGCTTGACGCCGGCCGCAAACACGAACTCGGACAGGCCCGCCGAGTAGACATCCGGCAGCGGCAATCCGACAAACTTCAGGACATCGGCAATGCCGTTGTCGGCTTTCGTCGCCTTGTCAGCGCGCTCCGACGAGAACGCGATGGCGCGACCGCTGGCGTAGTCGAGCCCGTTCGACAGCAGCAGGCGCAGCTTGTCCTTGGCCGTGACCATCGCGACCTTGGCGCCGGCATCGTGAAAGGTGCGCAGGATGGTTGGCGCGCGCAGGAACTTCGGGTCGTTCATCATCACTTCCGCCTTGCTGGCGGGATCGTAGAAGAAGTTACCGGCAATGCCGTGCACGGACGGCGGACGCCCCGTGATGATCGAGAGATTGTTGGGGTTGGTGAAACTCGGGATCACCGAGTGTGCCGTCAGGTTCGTCGTGGCCAACATCTTGGCAAACAACGGCGCGCGGCCAGCCTTGATGGTCTCCTCGATGTAACCCGGCTCCGATCCATCGAGGCAAACAACCACCGTCGGCGCCGTCGGCCAGGCGTACGTGCGACCGTTGCAGGTGATGGGGGCGTTCGGCATGGGTGCGTCTCACGTGGTGGGCTGGCGCCAGGGGCTCGCAGGCACGACGCGACGCTGGACGCCGCAGTCATACGCAATCTGGCGCAACTTGACCAATTGAAGTTCGATCCGAGGGGCGCGGGCTGGCACTGGCGGGGCTGCTTTTGGGGCACAAGCGCCACAACGGCCCCGGAGGGGCCGACGGCTGTAGCCACGGGTGCAGCGCAGCGGAACCCGTGGATGTGATCGTCATGCGAACCTGCCCCGAAGGGGCAGAGGAAACGCTGGCGTGAGGGCTCTCAGTCGAACACATATCTCTCATCGAACGCGACGCCGTGCGCGCGAAGCAGCCGCAAGTGCTCGGCCTTGAAGTCTTCCTGACTGTGGTGCTCGGCCTGTTTCGCAATGTATGCCTTGACGGCCGCTTCTTGCGATTGGCTTACGGAGAACACGCTGTAGCCCTCTTGCCAGCTGAAAGCAGTAAGCTTCGGATACGTCTCGTGCACCCACTTGCTCGACCGTGATTTCACGGTGCGCATCAAGTCCGAAACCGCACCGTCCGGCCGCCAGCGAACGTACATGTGCA
>JANMGQ010000019.1:0-4302 GCA_031374735.1 Hyphomicrobiaceae bacterium
TACGTCGCCAAGCACAATGCCGCGCCGACGCCGTTCGTGTGGACAAAAGCCGCAGACGTAATCCTGAAGAAGGTCGACCGCGCCCGCACAGCATTGAACACTGTTAAAAACGGGAACCAAGCGTTAGAGCCGGAACACTAGTTGCTAGCAGCGTAAGTGCTCAAGCTGCAAGGACCGTGTGAGAAAACCGTGTGAGAAAATATCGCGTACTCTCAATTGCGGCGGACCTATCCTTAGCCATTCATACCTGTCCCCCCAGATGCGGCGCAATCGTAAGATAGGGCTGTTTCGTCAAGGAGATAGACCATGTCGGACGAGCATGCAGATGATCTGTGACGGGATTTTCCGAAGACCGCGATCGAGTTTGAGAAGCAATTCGCGACCGAGGAGGACTGCCGCCGCTACTGGATCAAGGCGCGATGGGCCTGGTACGGCTCAGTTGCTATCGTCGGAGCGCGCGTCGTACGGGTTGTCGAGAAAGCCGCGAACATGCAGTAAAGGCGCGTGCGGTCCAACTAACCCACTCCGAACCACCGCAGCGTAGGCGTCTGCACTCCACGCTTCGCGCCCGTAAGCCGCGGCCCGCCGTCCGAGAGCATGGCGCAGGCTAACGTCTTGTCGCAGCCGCGCAAGCCCCGCTGCCGCGGCGGCCACGTCTGCCTCTGCCCAGACCGCGTTCGGCTGCTCATAGGTCAACTGAGGGTCACGAACCGGCACAAGACGGTAGGGCACCGGAATTCCTGTGTCGGCCGTCACGAAGTCGGTGCTTCCCGACCAATCTGTCGCGACGACAGGCAGCCCATGCAGCATTGCCTCCGCAAGTGTCAGCCCGAAGCCCTCAGAACGATGCAGCGACAGCATCACGTCGGCGGACTGGTAGAGTGCCGTCATCGCGTCGGCGTCCAACGTGGTATCAATAACTCGGATGTTGCCAGCGCCCGCCAGCGCCGCGGTCAGCTCGCCTCGCTCGTTCGGCCACAAATGGGCTTCGGATATCTTGATCACCAGCTCAACGCTGGTGTCTTGCGCAAACGCGGCCCGGAAAGCTGCGACTGCCGCCAGAGGGTTCTTGCGCGCGATATTGGCGGCGCTGAACACGGTCAGCACTCGGAATTTGTCGGCCGTCGCGTCACGTGGACTGGCGTGCTTGCCTTCTGTCGTGATGGCGGCGACCGGATGCGGTACGACACGCACCGGCAGTCCTGGGGCGATCGGCCGGATCGCATCGGCCGTGAAGGTGCTCGGCGTCCAGATTTCGTGAACGCAGGCGACCCCTGACCGCCACTCGTCGGGAACGGTCTGCAGTTCCCAAGCCCAATAGCCGATGATGTACTTGCCGGCGACGCGCGCCCGACCGAGCCGGACCAGGGCCAACGGCACAAGCGGACCATTGACATGCAAAACAAGCGTTCCCGCGCCCTTGTCCGCTTGCGGGGCTTGCGGGATGGGAAGCGCAGAGGGCTGCATCAGCTCCGCTGTGAGGTCAATCGCCGCATGCTGCAGGTGCGCCTGTGCCAGCGCGGCGAGGCTCAATCTCGCGGACTGGCCGAGCCCACTTACGGCACCGAGCGCACCGGCGACGATGGTCGGCGGTGCTGCTGCAACACTGAGATCGGCCCGAGGCGCGAAGCGCGCGGTCAGAGCAACAAACAGGCGACGCCGCGCGGCGTGTGGCAACCGCTGCCAAATGGTCCGATGCGCTAGAGTCGCCAAGGCGCGCAGCAACTGTCTCGATCTCGTTGCGAGGCGTTGCACCTGTACCACGACGATGCCCCTTGTGGCCTTACCGGAGATTGACGCTGGACCAGCAGGACTTTAAGTCAATTTAAGCTTTTGATGTTCGATAATCTACCTGCAGTGTGGAAGACCGGTCGGCCTGGAGCGGGCGGGCTCGATTGGCTTGGCTTTGTAGGAGTGAGGCATGAAGGCGTTCACGAGAATGGCCGGCCGAGTCGACACGTCGTGGAGTGACGACGAATTGGCAACGGCGCACGGTGAGATCGACAGCGTGCTTGCGACACAACAAGCTGTTGGCGATGCAAGACCTCTCCCGACTATTGCGTCAGCTACGTCCGCGCTTACCCAGCCTGCTCTCACCACGAGCAGTGCAATAACAGAGCGCGCAGAAGTTGTCAATGTCGATTTTTACCTTCTTGAAGTTGCGCAATCATCGGCGTTTGCACCTCCTCTTGAGCGGACGGCGTTCGCTGCGCCGGTTACCACGACCACGGCGGAGGCTGAGATCGCCTTCCTCAGCGGTGTGACGTCCAGCGGCACTGTTGCGGCGACCTCTTTCGGCACCTGGAACTACGACAGTCCCGCGACCTATGGCACCACGGCCTATGCCTCCAAATGGGGATCGGGCACGCCCGGCACAGGCGGCACGGTCACGTACTATTTCGACACCGCATCGAATTGGACGGCTGCCGAAAAGTCCGTCTTCCTCGAGGCGACGGCGCTGTGGTCGGCGGAGGTCAACTTAAACTTTTCTGAGGCGGCATCGTCGGCCGGCGCCTCGTTCACGATCGATCGGGGTTCGGACGGTAGCGCCTATTGGTCGGGATGGAGCACACTTGCCTCCGTGGGCGGGACGAGCGTCGGCGTCAACCAGAGTGGCGGTCTGCTGTCGATTGATACGTCGGTTGCCGGGTTCGGACCGATCGACGGTTCGTTTACCAACTACGGCGGCTATGCCCTCGGGACGATCGTGCACGAACTCGGCCACATGCTCGGGCTCGGCCATGGCGGCGCTTACAATGGCAACGTGAACGAAGCGACACAGCAGTTTGGCATCTTCGACACACTTCAATACTCATTGATGTCTTATATTTCGCCGACAGACACGTCAGCCAAGTATTACGCAAGTTACACCAACGGCGGCACGAGCTGGGGCTCAAGCCTTAGTTCGAATGGGTATTACTACTCCAATACCCCGACAACACCGATGATGCTCGACATCGCTGCCGCCCAGCGCCTTTACGGCGCGAGGGTTGGAGGCCCGCTGTCGGGTGGACAAACGTACGGCTACAATTCGAACATTGATGCTTCGATCCGGGATTTCTTCGATTTCACGAAGAACACTCCAGCGATCGTCACGCTTTGGAACTCAGGCACCGGCAACACGCTCGACCTCAGTGGCGCCACAGGGGGTGTCGCAACGGTAGACTTGAACCCCGGAACGTTCTCGAGCTTCAACGGCAAGGTCAACAATCTTGCTATCGCTCTCGGCACTCAGATCAACTCCTACGTCGGGAGCGCCGGATCCGATCGAGTCACGGGGAATAACTTCGGTGACACGTTATATGGCAGTGCAGGGGCCGACACGTATACGGGTGGAACCGGCTTCGATGTGCTGGACTACAAGTCATTGAGTTTCGGAATTTCCACAACCCTCGACGCAAGTGGTACTGGGACAGTAACGAAGATTGGGAACTCAACGGATACGGTGTCATCGATCAACGGCATCGGTGGATCTGGCACATCCGACACGATCAACTCGTATGGAACTTTGACGGTATTCAGCAGTGGGGGCTCCGATATCATCGGCGGTCTCGGCGCGTCGTCGAACGTGACAGTCGACTATAGCAAAATGTCCGGGGCACTGAGCGCCACGTTTAACAATGGTACCGGCACTGTTACAAAATCGGGCGGAACCGACACGTTGAGCTCGATTGCCAAGATCATTGGCACTGATCTGGCAGATACGTTTACCGTCACGGGGACCCTCGCCGTCGATGGCGGCGCAGGGGACGATACGGCGATTTTTACGGGTGGCGTCGCTCGCGGCTTCGCCATGGCCACAAACAGCATTGAGCTCATGCAATGGAACGAATTCGGCACCACGGTCTACGCACAATACTACAATACGCCACTCCTTGCGAATCCGGCGCTGACGACGTTCATCTCTGAGAGCATCGCTGCCAGCGCCAGCACGCAGGTCTGGTCGAACTACTACAGCTACTACAATGCCAACTGGCTGTTGGAGCGCGCGACGCAGGTCAACGACACGGCGCGTGTGTCACCGACGGTGGCGAAGACGACGGAGACGGTGTGGGACATTGCTAATGTCCAGCCCTGGTCGACCTTCACCAACAACTATGACCTGCAGGGCCGGGTGATCTCACAGTCGCTGTACAATGACGTCGGCAACCCGACGCCTGCCATCGAGAACTTCTGGGATTACACGGGTGGCACGCCGTGGAAGCAATTCGAGAACCGCTACGCTCTGCTCAACGGCAGCTACGCGGTGACCAAGCAGTCGCTGATCCTCGACACCATCGACCAGAACCCGACGGCAACAAC
>JANMGQ010000031.1:0-31779 GCA_031374735.1 Hyphomicrobiaceae bacterium
GGAGTCGGTTGCCATCACGTTTAGACGGCTCAGCACTACAGATATCGTCGCGCTCGTTTCGCGATGGGTGGCCGGGACAAGCCCGGCCATGACAAAGGGAGCAGACAGTTCGTCAGTCAGAAATTTTGTTCGCCGGTATAAGCGGCCTCGCGGGCGGCAACGCGCAGTATGCCAGTTGCACAACACGTCTCAGCCGACACATGGCGCCGAATGCCCTCGGCGTCTGTGTGGCGCCGCGCCAGACCTGCACAGGTCAGGGCGCGGCGTCCTAAACTTCCGCGAGCTGACATATTAATGCAGTTCGATTCTGAATTCATAATTCACTAACCTGATTATTTTACGGCAGATTATTCGTTGCAGCCTACCCTTATGACGACGGCGGATAAACACCGCTGCAGCACATCGCGCTGAAAGCCGCGGGTGCGATCGACAGAGTCTGAGGGGGCGTCTGGTCATGGCAGTAGCGGTGCGTATGGATGATGTGTGGACAGGGCACACTGATAGCAAGCAAGAGGCGGCGACCAAGCCGATCGACTTCACCTATCTGCGACGGTTTACGCTCGGCAACAAAGACCTTGAACGCGAAGTTCTCTACCTGTTTGCTGAAAGCGCGCCGGATTATCTGAAGGCCTTGGAGGCTGCCTGTACGCCCAAGGAATGGCACGATGCGGCACACACCCTGAAAGGGTCTGCCCGCGCCGTCGGCGCGTGGCGCGTGGCGCGCACCGCCGAAGTCGCCGAGAAACTGCACTTCGAATCGGACCGTGACCGCCGCGCGTTTGCGGTCGACAACGCCTACGAGGCCGGCGAAGAAGCACTCCGCTACATCCTCAGCGTCTTTCCGCGCTGAGCCGCCGTCACAGTTCGCCGCGAACGATCGCAGCGCCGTCGCTGAGCGCCTTCAGCTTGGCGAACGCAAGTTCGCGCGGCAGGTATTTCATGCCGCAATCGGGCGCCGCCACGAGCTTGTCGGCCGGCAGATGCTTCAGCGCCGCGCGCAGACGCTCTGCGACAAGAGCAGACGTTTCCACACGCAGATCGGCGAGATCGATAACGCCAAGCATAACCGTCTTTGGCGCGAGGTCGGCCAGCACGCCCAGATCAAGCTTCGGCTGTGCAGCCTCGATCGAGATCTGATCTGCCTTGCACGCGGCAAGCTCCGGCAGGAACGAGTACCCGACCGATTTGTGCTCGCCCGACACGAGCGCCGCGTAGCCAAAGCACAGATGCACGACCGTCGTCGCCGTCACGCCCTCGAGTGCACGGTTGAGCGCCGGCACGGCAATGCGACGCGCCGCCTCCGGATCATTGCGCAGCCATGGCTCGTCGAGCTGGATCACATCGGCGCCAGCCGCAACGAGATCCTTCACCTCGGCGTTCACAGCCGCGGCATAGTCCATCACCATCTCGTCCGCGTCCCTGTAGAATTCGTTCAGCACCTGCCGGCTCATGGTGAAAGGCCCCGGCAGCGTGATCTTGGCGAGGCCATCCGTGTTGCGCCGCAGGAATTGCATATCGCGCACTTCCACAGCCTGCGTGCGTTGAATGCGGCCGATGACGCGCGGCACCCGCGACACATGGCCGGATCGTTGGCGCACCTCGCCGGTTTGAGTCTGATCGATACCGTTGAGCGCCGTGGCGAAACGGTTTGAATAGCTTTCGCGCCGCATCTCGCCGTCGGTGATGATGTCGATGCCGGCCCGCTCCATATCGCGGATCGCGAGCAGCGTCGCGTCATCCTGCGCCTGTTCGAGATAGGCTTCAGGAACGCGCCACAGATCCGTATTGCGCACGCGCGGCACGCCCTTCGCCAGCAAGGCGCGATCCACCAGCCAATCCGGTTGCGGATAACTGCCGACGACGGTGGTCGGTATCAGGTGCATGACGCGTTTTTCCTTGCGTTTCGCGCCTCAGTCGAGACGCGGCAGCGCCCACGGTCTATCAGCCGCGAGCTTCGCCCGGTATGCGACAATTGCCTGACTGTGTTGCAGCGTCAGATCGAGATCGTCCCAACCATTGAGCAATTGCAGACGGCGCACGGGATCGAGCGAGAACGCCACCGCGCTGTCAGCAAACGACACACGCATGTCACCGAGGTCAACGCCCAACGTCGGCGCCTCCGCCCGCCCAAGCCACGCGATGATACGATCACAATCGGCTTCACTCACCTGCGCCGGCAGCAGCCCGTTCTTGACCGCGTTCGACGCGAAGATGTCGCCGAATGACGGCGCGACCACGCAGCGAATGCCATAGTCCCAGAGCGCATAGACAGCGGCTTCGCGCGACGAGCCCGTGCCGAAGTTGCGCCGTGCAACGACAATCTTCGCGCCCGCATACCGCGGCACATCCAGCACGAACCCGTCGGCTGCCGCGCGCACATCATGCAGCAGATAGCCCCCATAGCCGGCAGCCCTTGGCCGGCTCATGAAGCGTGCCGGGATCAGCTGATCCGTGTCGATGTTTTCAAGCGCCAGCGGACACGCGATCGCATCAAGTGTCTTGAACGGCTCCATGGCTCAGACATCTCCCCGTCCGAGGCGCCGCACGTCCGTCAGCTTGCCCGTCACTGCCGCCGCCGCGGCCATGGCCGGCGACATCAGATGCGTGCGCGCGCCAACCCCTTGGCGCCCTCGGAAATTGCGGTTTGTCGTTGATGCCACGCGCTCGCCCGACTCTGCGAGATCGCCGTTCATGCCAACACACATCGAGCATCCCGAATCGGCGAACGTCAGACCGGCGTCGCGAAACACGCGATCAAGCCCCTCGGCTTCGGCCATCGCTTTCACTGCACTCGATCCAGGTGACACGAGCCCCGGCACGATGGACTTGCGCCCGCGCAATACACCGGCCGCTGCCCGCAAATCCTCGATGCGCGCATTCGTACATGAGCCAATGAAGACGCGGTCTACAGCCACTTCGGTCAACGCGGTGCCGGGCGTAAGCCCCATGTAATCGCACGCTGCTGAAACGTAGCGCGCACGCGCGTCATCGAGCCCATCGAGCGTCGGCACACGAGCATCGATCGGCAGTGCGTCTTCGGGGCTTGTCCCCCACGTCACCGTTGGCGCAACATCAGCAGCATCGATCGAGACGTCGCGATCGAAGTGCGCGCCATTGTCTGTCGTGAGTTCGCGCCACTGTGCCACGGCAGCGGTAAAGGCATCACCGCGCGGCGCATGAGGTCGACCGGCAACGAAGGCGAATGTCTTGTTGTCGGGCGCAATCAGCGCGCAGCGCGCGCCTGCCTCGATCGACATGTTGCACAGCGTCAGCCGGCCCTCCATCGACAGGGCACGGATCGCCTCGCCTGCATATTCCAGCGCGTGGCCGCGAGCACCGTCTGCGCCGATGGCGGCAATCACACGCAGTGCGAGATCCTTTGCAGTGACATAGTCAGCCAACACACCATCGACCGTGATACGCATGCGCTTCGGCTTTCGCTGCCACAGCGTCTGCGTCATCAACACATGCGCCACTTCAGACGCGCCAATGCCGAAGGCGTAAGCGCCGAAGGCGCCATGCGTCGACGTATGGCTGTCGCCGCACACGATCAGCAGCCCGGGCAGCGTCAGCCCCTGCTCAGGTCCGATCACATGCACGATGCCCTGCGCGGGATCGTTCATGCCGAACAGGCGTACGCCGTGCTTCGACGTGTTGTCAGTGAGCCCGGCGACCATGCCCGCGATCTCTGGATCCGCGATCAAGGGGCGCCCGCGCGTCGGCACGTAGTGATCGGCAACGCCGAATGTGAGCGATGGCTCCGCCACACGGCGCTGCTTTGCATCGAGCTGACGAAACGCATGGTGCGAGCCCTCATGCAGGAAGTGGCGATCCACCCACAGCAGCGCTTCACCGTCTTCGCGTGTTGCAACGACGTGGCTGTCCCAGAGCTTGTCGAACAGAGTGCGCGCGGTCATGCAGCGACAATCTCCGTCATGATCTCGGCAATGCTTGCGACACGCCCGACAGGCCGCAGCGCATCGATCGCTGTCTTATGCACCTCGGGCGAGAACGCGGCGCATCCATCTTCGAGTACGATTGTCTCGATATCGCGCACGTGTGCCTCGCGCACCGTCGATGCGACACCGCCGTTAGTGACAATGCCTGCCACCAGCAATCGCGTGACCCCAAGCTTGCGGATCACCCACTCCAGCCGGCTCATATAAAAGGCCGAGTACGCCACTTTCTCGACCGCCACGTCGACGGGCTGTAGCGCCTCAACCGTCGCGTTGCCCCACGAGCTCGGCGCAAAGTCTCCCTTGTGCAGGAACGGCCGCATCTTCTTTAGATGCGGCGAAATGAGCGGTTCTCCATCGCGGCCGGGCACCAGCGTGAATTGTGTTGCGATCGCCAAGCCGCCTTTGTCGCGCAAGGCCCGCAGCAACGGACGCAGGCGAGCAGGCAATGCCGCGATGTCGGCCGACGTCTGCCCCCCACGCGCATAGGCGCCGTTGGGATGAATAAAGTCATTCTGCAAATCACACAGCAGCAGCGCCGTCGTGGTGAGGTCGATAGGCTTGCCGCTCATGACGCGCGCTCCACGATGAGATTTCCGAATACATCGACTCGGGCTGCCAGCCCCGGATCGATCACCGTCGTGGCGTCATTTTGTTCAAGCACGGCCGGACCTTTCACGATGGCACCAACGGGCAGCGCGAGCCGGTCCCAGATCTGCGCCACATGCCACGCCCCCTTGAACCACACGCGCCGCTCGCCAGTCTGCGCATGTTGCTGTGGCGTCCTGCCGTCAGGTGCGAGCGCCATCATATCGAACGCGGGCCGGCGCCCGATCGCGGCCGTGCGCAGATTGACGATCCGCACCGGGGTTCCAGGCAGCAGCCGTGAGAACGCGTTGCTATAGGCGCGCTCAAAGGCATCCCGCAGGTGCTGTTCCGAGACCAGCGCGGGGCCCAACAGCTCCGCCTGCAGCGCATGAAACGGCATGCCACGCGGCATCGCGAGTGGCACCGTCACGGTGTGTGTCTGGCCAACGTAGTGCATGTCAAACTCATAGGCGACGTCGATGCGTTCAGTCGTCAATCCCGATGCGGCGACGACGGCATGTACCTCACGGCCAACGTCTGCCATGCGC
Organism: Hyphomicrobiaceae bacterium; assembly: GCA_031374735.1. Taxonomy (GTDB): domain Bacteria; phylum Pseudomonadota; class Alphaproteobacteria; order Rhizobiales; family Hyphomicrobiaceae; genus JABFRJ01. The sequence continues at coordinate 5,093 of JANMGQ010000031.1, forward strand.
GCGCCGAGCGCTGCACCATCGAGCCCGTCGAGCGCGAGATTGAGCGTGCCGACGTGATCCTGCCGCACGTCCGAGATGATGCAGCCGAGCGCCGATGTGATGCCCGGGTAGCGTGGCACAAGTGCTGATTTCAAGCCGACATCTGTGATCAGCGCGCCGACGTGCAAAGCGCCGCCGCCGCCGAACGGCACAGCCGTGAACTTCGCAGGGTCGTGTCCGCGCTCGACCGAAACGAGACGGATCGCGCCGGCCATCTTCGCGTTTGCGACACGCACGATTGCCTCTGCCGCGGCTTCGACGCCGAGCTGCAAGGGCGCGCCAACAGACGTGCGGATGGCCTCTCGCGCCGCCTCTACGTCGAGCCGCGTCAGCTTGCCGCCGATGGGCCGCTCGGCATTGATGCGCCCAAGCACGACGTTGGCATCTGTCAGTGTCGGACGCGTCCCGCCTTGGCCGTAGCTGACCGGGCCAGGCCGCGATCCCGCGCTCTGCGGACCGACCCCGAGAAATCCACTCTGGTCGACATGCGCAATTGATCCGCCGCCCGCGCCGATGGTGGTGATCTCGATCATCGGCGTACGCACGACCAGGCCAAAGTCGATCGTCGTTTGCGCCGCCAGCGCCGCCTCGCCGTTGGCAACGACCGAGACGTCGAACGATGTGCCACCGAGGTCTGCCGTGATGATGTCGGCGTAGCCCGCGGCGCGCGCGATGGCCGCCGCTGCAATCACGCCGGCCGCGGGGCCTGACAGTGCCGTGCGAATAGGAAACTTGCGCGCGAGCGACGTCGACATGATGCCGCCGTTCGACTGCACGATGTGGAACGATCCGGCAAAGCGTTTCTCGGCGAGGCCATGCTCCAACTTGCCGAGGTAACTCGCGACCACAGGCTGCAGGTACGCGTTCAGTGCGACCGTCGACGTGCGCTCGAACTCGCGAAATTCCGGCAGGATCTGCGTGGAGTGTGCGATGTGCGCGTTCGGCCAGACGGCGGCCGCGGCCTCATAGGCGGCCCGCTCGTTGGCAGAATTTGCGTAGGCATTGATGAACACGATCGCGAGTGCTTCCGCGCCTTTGGCGAGTAGCGCGCGACACGCAGCACGCACGGCATCGATATCAACCGCGGTGCGGACTCTGCCGTCGGCCAACGTACGCTCGGACACTTCGAGACGGAAGTCGCGTGGCGCGATCGGCTCGAAATCGCCCCACAGGCCCCATGTGTTCGGTCGGTCGCGACGGCGCATTTCGAGCACGTCGCGGAAACCAGCGGTGGTGATGATACCGATGCGCGCGCCCTTGCGTTCGAGCAGCGCGTTCGTGCCGACCGTCGTGCCATGCACGATGGCGCCGAGATCGGATATGCGCCCGAGCGCTTCGAGGCCCTCGATAAAACCGATGGCTTCATCGCCGCGGTTCGAGGGCACCTTCGCTGTGCGGAACGACTTTGTCGCTTCATCGAAGAAGGCGAGATCAGTGAACGTGCCGCCGACATCGACGCCGACAATTTTAGAGAGCCCACTCATCAGCCGCGCCCTCGCGTTACGAATCCGCGCGCGAGATCGCGCTCGGTTGCGTCTGGTGCACGTTTCAACGGATCGCCCCATCCGCCGCCGCCGGGCGTTTCAAGCCGCAGGCGTTGGCCCTTCTGGAGGCGCACGCCTGTGACCTTCGACGCCATCGGCGGTTCGCGCCAACCATCAGCGGTCTGCCAGGCGAAGCGGTTGAGCGCGGCCGGACTGCCGCCGTTGACGCCGAAGGGTGCAAAGCGCCCGCGTTCGCCGAGCAGCGCGACGTCGGCCCCGCCGTCGTTGAGAACTTCAAGTTCGTAAATCGCGCCGAGGCCGCCGCGATGCTCGCCAGCACCGGCACTGTCGGGGCGCAAGGCCCACTGTGTGAACATCACGGGATATGAGGCCTCGAGTACTTCCGCGGGCGGAATAGTCGCCGTGGATATCGGGTTATTCGCGTGGTTGAGCCCGTCCGATTGCGGATTGCCACCAAGTCCGCCGCCGAAGAACGAAAACATCACCCACCGCTCGCCGTTCGCGCGATGGCCGGCAATCGAGAGCGCGTTGATGGTGCCAAAGGGTGCCGCCGTTGCGCGTGCTGGATCGGCCTTGGCGAGCGCGCCGAACACGACGCCGATCATGCGCAGGATCGTCTCCGTGTAGCCGGCAACGGGGCGCGGCGCCGAGACACCGAGAAACGTCGTTGCAGGGATGACGAACGTGATCGGGTTGAGCACGCCCGCGTTTGCAGGAACGGCCGTGAACATGTGCTTCAGGGCGACGTAGCAACACGCCACCGCCGTCGACAACGCGATGTTGACGGGCCCACGACACGGCGGCGACGAGCGCGAAAAATCAAGCGTCATCGTATCGCCCGCAATCGTCAGGTCGAGCGCGATGGTCAGTTTTTCGTCAACGATGCCGTCGTTGTCGAGATAGTCCTCGAACGAATACCGCCCATCCGGCAGTGCACGAATTTCCTGACGCATCAGAGCTTCCGCGCGCTCGGACGCAGCCTGCAGCGTCGCTGCAACCACGCCATCACCATACTCGTCGATGAGTGCATGAAACCGCCGCTCACCGAGATCGAGCGCATTCAGCTGACCGTTGAGATCGCCCCAGTTGGAACGCGGTAGACGCGTGTTCGCCTGCAGGATATCCACCACGTCCTGCTGCAACACGCCCTTGCGAAACAGCTTCACGACCGGGATCAGCACGCCCTCCTGGAAGCATTCTTCCGCGCGCGGATTATAACCGCCGGGAACGTTGCCGCCGATATCGAGCCAATGGCCGACGGACGCGAGCCAGGCAAAGATCTTCCCGCCGCGCATCAACGGCCGCACGAGACGGAAGTCGTTGAGGTGCGTGCCGCCCGCATAGGGATCGTTGAAGATGAAGGTGTCGCCTTCATCGAGGCCACCTTGCGCAGCCACCTTGTCGATGACTGCTTTGACCGCGAAGGCCATGGCGCCAACAAAGATCGGCAGACCGCGCTGTCCCTGCACCAGCGTCGCACCGGTTTCCGCATGATAGAGGCCGTGGCAGGCATCGCGCGCTTCAGCGATGATCGGATTGAACGCCGAGCGATACAGCGTCGCGTCCATCTCGTCGGCAATCTGTTCGAGCCGACCGGTCAGGATCGAAAAGGTGACAGGGTCGAGCGACATTATTGGCCACCTTCATAGCGTTTTCCACGCGCGAGCATCTCAGGCGTGCCTATCACGGCGTTCAACTGATCGAAGTCGAACATGCGGTTGCCGAACGCAGCCGTCGTGCCGTCGCGTTTCAGCGTGCCGTAAAAATCGCGCGCCGCATGCGCGATGGCGCGCACGATGCCGCCGGGGAAGATCACCAGCGAGAAGCCGAGCGCCTCAAGTTCTGCCGCACTCTTGACCGGCGTCCTGCCGCCTTCGACCATGTTGGCAACCAGCGGCAGGCTGCGGCCCAGCGTTTCAGGTATGCGCGACAATTGTTCCAGGTTTCCCGGTGCTTCAACGAACAGCACGTCCGCGCCCGCGTCGCGATACAACCCGGCACGATCAATGGCAGCGTTGAAGCCCTCGACCGCGACGGCATCCGTGCGCGCAATGATCAACGTTTCGCTCGACCCGCGCGCATCGACAGCGGCGTGAATCTTGCCGACCATTTCAACCGCCGAGATAAGTCGTTTCTCTGCCAGATGTCCGCAACGTTTGGGAAAGCTTTGGTCCTCGATCTGCAGCGCATTGGCACCCGCGCGCTCGAACAGGCGCATGGTGCGCTGCATGTTGAGCGCGTTGCCGTAGCCGTTGTCGGCGTCGACGATGAGCGGCGTTGCCACGCGGTCGCGGATCAACGTGATGGTGTCGACGACCTCGCTCATGGTGACGAGGCCGATGTCGGGGCGGCCGAGGCGCGTGTAGGCGATCGACGCGCCGGAGAGATAGAGCGCTTCGAACCCGGCATCGGTCGCAAGCGATGCTGTCAGCGGATCATAGATGCCCGGCGCGAGAAGGATCTGCTTGCTCGCAAGGCGCTTTTTCAGCGTCGTTATCATGGCGCCCCGCAAAGTTTTGTGATGTCGCGCAGCGACGTGGCGGCTTCAAGCGAAAGACATCCAGCTACGATGCGTTTCGCTGTCTCCGCGCTGATGTGCGGACCAGTTACCTCGTGGAACTTGGCGACCACGTCGGCGCTCGAATAGGGATCTTCCGTATCGCCTTTGTTGGTCTGCGCCATGGCCTCAAACTGGCGGCCATCCTTGAGCACGACGCGGACGCGCGCCGGACGCAGCCCAGGCAGCTTGGCGGTCAGGGCTGGATCTTCATCGACCGTCACTTTCGCCGCGAGCGCCGTCACCTCGGGATTGGCGCGGGCGGCATCACGGAACGAGTCGAGGTTCGCGGAGCCGTGCACGATCGCGGTCGCGATCGAGAACGGCATGGAGAATTTGGCGGCCAACATATTCCGCGGTCTCGGATGATCGAGCTGCGCGGCCCAGACATAGGTCTCGACCTGGATGCGCTCGATCTCGCTCGCACGGATCTTGCCGCTGGCCTTGGCAACAATCTCGGCCAGCGCATCAAGCGCGCCGTGATTGTAGCGGCACGCCGCGTGGCGCTTGAAATAGTTGCGCGCGATCTCCCAGCGTTCGCCGAGCTCACTGATCATGTCGTTGGGCTGCCAGTTGTCGGCGGCAATACCGCCGTACACGGAGCCGACGCCGTCGGCCTCGCCCGTGAACCCCGCCTGCACGAGATCCCAGACCATCACGCCCAGCATGTTTGAGAAGCCGGCGTAGGTGTTTCGCACCGTGCCACCTTCGAGCATCGTTCGGCGACTGGTCGTCAGGCCAAGCGAAGACGACACATTGATGACCGAGGCGATATGATCAGCGCTGGCATCGGAAAGCTTTGCGACGGCAAGCGCCGCGCCGACGACGCCCCAGGTGCCGTGCGGATGCATGGTCACCTTGAGTTTCGAGGCGATACCGATGCGCGCACCGATCTCGTACCCCAAGGCGATCGCGAGAATGGCATCGCGGCCCGAACGTGCCCGCTGCTCGGCCACTGCGATCACGGCTGGCACGACGTGGATGCCGGGATGCCCGCGCGCGTACTGGTTGCCTTCGTCGATTTCGAGCATCGTGCCGGCCGTGCCGCCTGCAAAGGCTGTCAGCAAAGACGAACGATCCGCATTTGCCGTGCGTTTGAGACGCGGCATGGCCTTCTGCATCTCGGGTTCGGCGTTGCCCGCGATGATCGCACCCAGACAGTCAAGAACCACGAGCCGCGTGCGTTCCACCACGGCAGCCGGCAGATCGTCGAACGAGGTCGACGCGGCAAAGTGTGACCACTGCTGCAGCCATTTTGGCTGCTCGTGCGTCACGAGGACTGAAGCCGGGATAACGCCGGGAGTAACGATCGTCATGGCTCACATCCCCAGATACGTGCGTTCGAGTTGTGGATCGCGCTTCAAGTCAACGGCCGCGCCCTGCATGACGACCGCCCCATTTTCGAGCACGTAGGCGCGCGCCGCGAGGTCCAGTGATTGCACGACATTCTGCTCGACCAGCATCACAGCAAGGCCGTCGGCGGCGATATGCGCGATCAGCGCGAACAACTCCTCGACCAGCAGAGGTGACAAGCCCAGTGAGGGCTCATCGAGAATCAGAAGTTTCGGTTCGGCCATCAGGCCACGGCCAATCGCGAGCATCTGCTGTTCGCCGCCCGAGAGCGTGCCTGCCAATTGCTTCGTGCGCTCGCGCAGGCGTGGGAAGGTCGCGAAAATCTTTTCTACGTTGGCTGCGCGATTGCTCTTGGCACGCCTGTAAGAGCCGAGTTCGAGATTTTCCAGCACGGTCATGTTGGGAAAGATCTTGCGTCCCTCGGGCACGTGGATCAACCCGCGCGTCACGATTGCCGCGGGCGAGGCGCCGGAGATCGCGTGACCATCGAAGTGGATCGAACCCGATGTGACCGGAATGAGACCTGATACGGCCCGATTGATCGTCGTCTTGCCGACGCCATTGGCGCCCAGCACGGCCACCACCTCGCCCGCGCGCACGTCAAGCGAGACGCCGCGCAACACGGGCACACCACCGTAACCGGCCACGAGATCGCGCACCTCAAGCATGGGGCGCTCCCATACTCGGCGCCGTGTGCGCTTGCATGCGCGCAGCCGCGCCATGGCCGAGATAGGCCTCGATGACGTGCGGATGTCTTGACACGTCTGCAGGCGTGCCGTCGGCGATGATGCGCCCTTGTGCGAGCACATAGACCGTGTCGCAGAGTTGCATGACCGCCTGCATGACGTGCTCGACGATCAGGATCGTCACGCCGCCGTCGCGGATTTTCTGCACCACCGGGATCATGTCGCGGATTTCCGAGGGGTTAAGGCCGGCGAGCACTTCGTCAAGCAGCAGGAGTTTGGGCTCCGTCGCGAGCGCACGTGCGAGCTCGAGACGCTTGCGGCCTGCAACCGTCAGCGCGCTCGCGGGCTTGTCGAGCAGCGAGCCGAGACCAACGGCATCGCCGACGTTCTCGGCGCGGGCGAGGGCATCAGCGCGGGCGCGATGGCGCAGATGTGCGCCAACAGCAATGTTTTCTCGCACTGACAAACCCGCGAACGGCTGCACAATCTGAAATGTGCGCGCGATGCCTTTCGCCGCGCGCACGTGCGTTGGCAGTGCGGTGATCGTCTCGCCCGCGAACACGACGTCACCGCTGGTCGGCGGCTCGAAGCCGGAGATGATGGCAAACAACGTCGTCTTGCCCGCGCCATTGGGGCCGATGAGGCCAGTGATCGACCCCTGCGCGACGTTCAGCGAGGCCGTGTCGACGGCGGTCAAACCGCCGAAGCGCTTGGTGACGCCGCGCACATCGAGGAGCGTGCTCATGAGCCGGTCCTCCGTGCGAGCAGGCCGATGACGCCGCGCGGCGCGAAGGCGACACACAGGATCAGCAGCACGCCGAATACGACGAGATCCGCGCCCGGCCACGCGCCGCCGAACAGATTCGAGAACAACGTCTTCGTCACTTCGCCCAGGCCCAGCAGCAGAAATGTGCCGACCAGCGGGCCGAACACGGTGCCAACGCCCCCGATGATCGGCGCCAACAACGCCTCAACGGAGATCCATGGGCCGTAGGCAATGGTCGCATCGAGATAGAGGAATTTTTGCGCGTAGAGACAGCCGGCCGCCGCCGTCATCGCACCGGACAGCGTGATCGCCTTGAGCTTGGTCGCAAGCGTATCAACGCCGAGCGCGCGGGCCGCGTCCTCGTTCTCGCGGATGGCAACCAGTTGTGCGCCAAAACGCGATTGCGTGAGCCGGTGTGTTATGAGCAGCGCGATTACGACGAGGGCGAGCGCGAACCAGTACACGAACCGCTTGTCCGCGAATTGCATGTTTGCCGCTTCAAGTTTCAACGGAACGAGGATGCCGGCAGCCCCGCCCGTAAAGCCCCACGCGTTGGCCGTGATGCGGAACACTTCGGCGAATGCGAGCGTCACCAGCGCGAAATACGAACCGCGCAGTTGCGCGCGAAAACTCAGGACGCCGATGACGTATCCAACCACCCCGCCAAGCGCGATCGCGAGCGGCAGCGCGAGCCAAGGATTGAGCCCGAAGCGCACCTGCAACAGCGCCATCGCGTAGGCACCGGTGCCGAAGAACACGGCATGACCAAACGAAAACTGCCCGCCGAAGCCGCCGAGGATGTTCCAGCCCTGGGCCGCGAGCGCGATGATCATCGCGAAGCCGAGGAAGTTCAGCACCACGTTCGACGTGACGCCGAGCGGTAGCGCCGCGAGCACGAGCGTCACGACTCCGACCAACGGCAAGGTACGATCTGTTGGGGCGCGGCTCATACCTTTGCTCCAAACAGACCGGTTGGCCGAAACAGCAGCACGGCGATGAAGATGAGGAAGATGCCGATCTGGCCGAGGCTTTCGCCGAAGTAGAGCCCTGACAAACTCTCGACCACGCCGATGATCAAGCCGCCTGCAAGCGCGCCGCCGATGGAACCCATGCCGCCGAGCACGACGATGGTGAAGGCGACCAGCACGAACGCGTTGCCCGCGCGTGGGCTCACGAGATACGTCGGCATCAGCAGGCAGGCGGCAATAGCGAGGCAGGCCGCGCCGAGGCCGAACGTGACGCCGTAGATGTGGTCGACACTAATGCCCGAGAGTTCAGCGCCCATGCGTTCTTTCGCAACGGCGCGGATGGCCTTGCCCGTGTCGGTCTTGAGCAGCAACAGTCCGAGGACGCCGGCCACCAGGAACGCGACAACGAACGCGATCACCTTCGGTGTCGAGAGGAACAGCGCGCCGACCTCGATCACCGAGAAACCGTAGGGCACGTCGATCGAGCGGGTGTCGGATTTGAACAGCATCAGCAGGCCGTTCTCGATGATGATCGACAAGCCGAGCGTGACCAGAAGGATGTTGCTGTCGTCGCCGTGGCTCGCCGGGCCGATGATGAAGCGCTGCACGACGTAGCCGATTGCGAAGAATAGCGGCGTCAGGAAAAATACCGCGATGTACGGATCTATCTTGAACGTGGCGTGGCACACGAACACCGCGAACATGGCGAGCGTCAGCATGGCACCATGCGCGAAGTTGATGATGTGCAATACGCCGTAGACCAGCGTCAGCCCAAGCGCGATCAGCGCGTAAACAGCGCCCGTGAGGAGGCCGTTCGCAAGGGCAGACGCAAAGATTTCGAGCTTGAGCATGCTGCCATTCTTCGGTGCACTTCTACCATGCTGTCATCTACCCTGCTGTCATGGCCGGGCTCGTCCCGGCCACCCATCGCGCCGTGGCACCGCGTCTGACGGCGAAGCACCGACAGTGCGAAACGCAGTGGATTGAGCACGTTGCAGCATGGGTGGCCGGGACAAGCCCGGCCATGACAATTGGGGCGGTGGCGCGACGACGGTGATGTCACCTGTCGCTCAGTCGACGCCTCTTACATTGCCGGGAAGACCGGCTTGGCGTCGGCGAACTCAGTCGGGAAGATGACCTTGATATCGCCGTTCTGGACCTGCGTGTTGACAGGCGCCGCACCCATGTTCTGGCCGTTGATGAACTTCGTCGGGCCGTAGGGCATGATGTGGTCGGCGAAGGTCGATGCAGCCAGCGCTTCCGTGATCTTGCCACGATCGGCTGAGCCCGCTTTGTCGATGGCGTCGGCGAGTAGGCGTACAGCCGAGTAGTTGAGCGCCGTATTGTAAAGCCAGAAGCGACCATCCTTCTCGGCGAGCGAGCGCACTTCAGCCGTCTTGGCCTTGCGCGGGTCGGCCCAGTGGTTGCAGTCCATGACGAAATTTGCCGCCTCGCCGAATTCCTTGACGAAGCGAAAGTTCGAGGCGGCGCCGTTGAGCACGGCATAGATGCCCTTCGGCTTGATCTTCTGCTGCTGCATGGTGCGCGCGAGCAGCACGAATTCGCCGTAGTAGCTCGATGGGATGACGATGTCAGGATTGAGCGCGCGGATGCGCAGCGCGACGTTCGACATGTCGCGCGAGGGCGTCGGGTGTGCGATCGTCTCGAGGATTTCGAAGCCGCGCTTGGGCAATTCGGCGCCCATCAGCTTGGCCATGCCGGAGCCGAACAGGCCATCCTCGTGCACGACAACGACGGTCTTGGCGGGCTTGCCAGCCGCGTCGTTGAGCTTGACGAGATTGTCGAGGGCAGCCGCTGTCACTGCGCCAAAGCCCGGGCCGAAACGGAACGTGTTCTTGAGGCCCCGATTGACGATCTGATCGGAGACGCCGACGTCGACGAGATAGGGGATGTCGTAGCGCGAGGCGGCCTGCGAGGACGCGAGAACGATGGGAGACGCAAAGCCGCCGACAATGGCTGCGACGCCTTCGCCCTGCATCCGCTCGACTTCGGCCGTGCCGCCTTCGGGGTTCGAGCGCGCGTCGCCGAACACCATCTGCAACTTGGCGCCGCCCATGGATTTGATGCCGCCAGCAGCGTTGATTTCGTTGAGCGCGATCTCGGCGCCGAGGCGGCCATATTCGCCATCCTGCGCAAGGCCGCCGGTGACCGGCTGCAGGATGCCGATCTTGATCGGGGCAGCCTGCGCACGCAGTACGGCTGGCGATGCGACAAGGGCTGCAGCGGCAGCGCTGGTGCCTTGCAGGATGGTGCGGCGATCGATTTTCATGTGGGTCTCCTCCTCTTCGAGCCGGTTTTTCTGCGTCCGGCTGAATGTGTTGATGACGGTTGCGACGGTGATACGACGGCGGGACTCCAATGGCGGTTCGCGCCCGTGCCGACGCGGGTCAACGCCATGTGGAACTGATGCTTGTCGGGGCGATAGAGTGCCGACAGATGTTCGACGCCGCGTCCGCGTGCATCACGCACCACGCGCGTCAGGGATATCAGCGGCGCGCCGATTTCGACGCCGAGTGCGACTGCCGTTTCCGGGCCGGCGAGTGTCGCCGACAGCGTTTGATCGGCAGACGCTGCAACGACGCCAGACCGCTCCAGCAGCGTCAACAGCGGTTGCGAGGCGAGATCGGCCTCGGAGTAGCTGACGCCGATCTGCTCCGGCACGTAGGTCGAGAGATAGGAGAACGGCGCGCCATCCATCGAGCGAACACGGATCGAGTGCTGCGCACGCTCGCCCGGTTGAAGGCCGAGTGCTGTGGCGATAGGGGCTGGCGGCGTCACATACGCGAACGCGAGCAGTTTGACGCGCGTCGCCTTTCCCATGGCGACGAGGCTTTGCAGCATGTTCGAGAAATCACCGACCAGCGCCGGCGCAATGCTGGCCGCGGCCCGCACATATGTGCCAGAACCAGGCTGCCGTGTGATCAGCCCGTCGCGAGCGAGACCGTCGAGAGCGCGACGTATCGTGACGCGGGACAGCTGATGACGCGCCGCCAGCGTCGGCTCACCCGGCAGGCGCTCGCCAGGGCGCAAGGAACCCGTCGTGATCCGTTCCTTGAGGAGCAGATACAAACGCAGGGTCTTCGATGCCTCGATGGCCTGCACGCGGTGACGCCTCCCTTTGACAGCGGTCTTAAACATGGGACAGGTTGCTGCCGTCAAGTGCGAACAGGACCGATGTGAATCGGCGGGCGTGTGCGGCGCCAATGTTGAAAGGGGCGAGCATGCCGATCGAAACGGGACGGACATCGCCGTTTGCTGTGACGTGCGACGTGCTGATCATTGGCGCCGGCGCCGCCGGCCTGATCGCCGCGCTGCGCGCGCAGGAAAGCGGTGCGCGCGTGCTTGTTCTTGAGCGCGATGCGTTGCCGCGTGGGTCTACGGCATTGTCGGCCGGACTTGTGCCGGCTGCGGGGACGGCGTTTCAGGCGCGCGCGGGCATTGCCGATACGCAAGAGATGTTTGCATGCGACATCGCGGCAAAAGCCGATGGCCGCGTTGATATGGCAGCGGTTCGAGCAGTCGTTGCAGCGGTCGGTCCGGCGCTTGAGTGGCTCAGCGACCAACATGGGCTCGACTTCTCCGTCATCGATACCTTCACCTATCCCGGACATTCCGCATGCCGCATGCACAGCCTACCAAGCCGCTCGGGCAACGAGCTGATGGATCGCCTGCGCAGTGCTGCTGAAGCGGCAGGGATCGACATTGTCACCGAGGCGCGGGCCGACACGCTTGTTGTTGACGCGTCGTCGCGCGTCTGTGGCGTCCGTTTTGTGCGACCAGACGGCACGCGCGACGCGGTCGGCTTTCGGGCAGTCATCCTCGCCTGCAACGGCTATGGCGGCAACAAAGCCAAAGTCGCGCGCCACATCCCTGAGCTCGCCGACGCCCTTTACTTTGGCCACCCCGGCAATCAAGGTGACGCGCTTGATTGGGGTGAAGCGCTCGGCGCCGCCACGCGCGATCTTTCGGGCCACCAGGGGCATGGCTCCGTCGCGCATCCTCATGGCATATTGATCTCGTGGGCCACCATGACCGAGGGCGGCGTCCAGGTGAACCTTGACGGTGAGCGCTTTTCCAACGAGGCGCATGGCTACTCGGAGCAGGCCGAGGTCGTGCTGCGCGAGCGCGACCGCGTGGCATGGTCGCTCTTCGATGCCCGCATTGCCGCCATTGCGCGGCAGTTCGAGGACTTTCGTGCGGCAGAGGCAGCAGGGGCGATTCATTCGGCGGGCGATGTCGTTGCGCTGTCTCAGGTGACCGGCCTGCCGCTGGCAAGGCTTCGTCAGACCATCGATGCGGTGGCGCACCTGAAAGCCAGTGGCGGTACCGACAGCTTTGGTCGCGCCTGGGCGAACGTGCCGCAGCTCGCCGCGCCCTACTGTGCCGTGAAGGTCACCGGCGCCTTGTTCCACACGCAAGGTGGTCTCGTGGTCGATCGCAAGGCACGCGTGTTGCGCCCCGATGGGGCGGCCATAGCGGGCCTTTATGCCGTCGGCGGCGCGGCCTGCGGGGTGTCGGGGCCGCACGCATCGGGCTATCTTTCGGGCAACGGCCTGCTGACAGCGGTTGCCTATGGCTACCTCGCTGGCGCCGCCGCCGCCTGTGAAACATGAGCAAAATCCGTGCCGAACCGAACGCGAGCGCTACTTCCGCGTGCGCCTTCCGGAAGCAAATGACCTGTGCCCAATTGGCATCGCACACAGGTTTGATAAGCCATGTTCCAAGATCGTGCTTGAAGCGCTGGCGCCAATCACCATTTCCTGCCTAATCGCAGAGGGTGATCCGCCTGCCTGAGGGGACTTGGGCTTACGGGACCGGCCCGCAAGACTGAACCCCAGGTGCGCATGTCGTATGCGACCAAAGCGTAAGCTGGGCCTCTTGTGGACGGCTGACGTGAGGGCATGGATTGGCCATAGACTGCGTTCAATGTGACGACCGGCGTCACAGGAGACAGACATGAGCGACGACAAACCGACTAAGGGCCCGCGCGACACCTTCCCAGTGCTGCCGCTCCGCGACATCGTGGTGTTCCCACACATGATCGTGCCGCTGTTCGTTGGACGCGAGAAGTCGATCAATGCGCTGGAAGAGGTCATGCGCTCCGACAAGCAGATTCTGCTGGTCGCGCAAAAGAACGCCGGCGACGACGACCCTGCGCAGAACGCCATCTTTGAAGTGGGCACGCTCGCCTCGGTATTGCAGCTGCTGAAGTTGCCCGACGGCACGGTCAAGGTGCTGGTTGAAGGCGTGCAGCGCGCCAAGATCACCCGCTATACCCAGCGTTCGGAATATTTCGAAGCGGACGTGCAGCGCATTGCCGAACAGGCGGGTCCGAAAGACGAGCTAGAGGCGCTCGGCCGTTCGGCTGTCGCTCAGTTCGAGGGCTACGTGAAGCTGAACAAGAAGATTTCGCCTGAGGTGCTCGGCTCGGTCAGCCAGATCGAGGATCACTCGAAGCTCGCCGATACGATCGCCTCGCACCTGGCCATCAAGATTTCTGAAAAGCAGGAAATCCTGGAGACGACGACCATCTCCGAGCGCCTAGAGAAGGTCTACACGCTCATGGAGAGCGAAATCTCCGTGCTTCAGGTCGAGAAAAAGATCCGCTCGCGCGTCAAGCGCCAGATGGAGAAGACCCAGCGCGAGTACTATCTGAATGAGCAGATGAAGGCCATTCAAAAGGAACTGGGCGACGGCGAAGAGCGCGACGACATCGCGGAGTTCGAAGAGAAGATCGAGAACACCAAGCTGTCGAAAGAGGCCAAGGACAAGGCCCAGGCGGAGCTCAAGAAGCTGCGCCAGATGAGCCCCATGTCGGCCGAAGCGACCGTTGTGCGCAACTATCTGGAATGGCTGTTGAACATCCCATGGGGTGTCAAAGGCAAGGTCAAGAAGGACATTCCCGAGGCGCAAGAGACGCTCGACAAGGAGCACTATGGCCTCGAGAAGGTAAAAGAGCGCATCATCGAGTATCTGGCCGTGCAGTCACGCACGCAGAAACTCAAGGGCCCAATTCTGTGCCTCGTCGGACCGCCCGGAGTCGGCAAGACGTCGCTTGGCAAGTCGATCGCCAATGCCACGGGCCGCGAGTTCGTGCGCATGAGCCTCGGCGGCGTGCGTGACGAAGCCGAGATCCGTGGCCACCGCCGCACCTACATCGGCTCGATGCCCGGCAAGGTCATCCAGTCGATGAAGAAAGCCAAGAAGACCAACCCGCTGTTCTTGCTCGATGAGATCGACAAGATGGGTCAGGACTTCCGTGGCGACCCGGCAGCCGCCCTGCTCGAAGTGCTCGACCCCGAGCAGAACTCGACGTTCAATGACCACTACCTCGAGGTCGACTACGACCTTTCGGCCGTCATGTTCGTGACCACGGCCAACACGCTGAACATTCCGCCGGCCCTGCTGGACCGCATGGAGATCATCCGCCTCGCCGGTTACACGGAAGAGGAAAAGCTCGAGATCGCCAAGCGCCACCTGATCCCGGGCACGCGCGAAGACCACAGCCTGTCGATGGAAGAGTGGGTCGTTGAGGACGCCGCCCTGCGCGAGTTGATCCGCCGTTACACGCGGGAAGCTGGCGTGCGCTCGCTCGAACGCGAGGTCTCGAAGCTCGCCCGCAAGGCCGTAACCAACATCATGGCCGGCAAGGCGAAAGCCGTGACTGTCACGCTGGCGAACCTCGAGGAATTCCTCGGCGTACCGAAGTATCGCTATGGCGAAGCCGAACTCGAAGATCAGGTCGGCGTCGTCACCGGTCTCGCCTGGACGGAAGTCGGCGGCGAGATCCTGACCATCGAAGGCGTCATGATGCCGGGTAAAGGCCGCATGTCGGTCACCGGCAACCTGCGCGACGTGATGAAGGAATCGATCACAGCGGCGAACGCCTATGTCCGCTCACGCTGCATCGAGTTCGGCGTCACACCGCCGTACTTCGACAAGAAGGACATCCACGTGCACGTGCCGGAAGGTGCGACGCCCAAGGATGGCCCATCGGCTGGCGTCGCTATGGTGACAGCGATCGTGTCGATCCTGACCGGCATTCCCGTCCGTAAGGACGTGGCCATGACCGGTGAGATCACGCTGCGTGGCCGCGTGCTGCCAATTGGCGGCCTCAAAGAGAAGCTGCTGGCGGCCCTGCGTGCTGGCATCAAGACGGTGATCATTCCCGATGACAACGTCAAGGATCTCGCCGACATCCCGGACGAGGTGAAGCGCAAACTCGACATCAAACCCGTGAAGATGGCCGAGGACGTGCTGCGCATTGCGCTCACGCGTATGCCCGAGCGGATCACCTGGGACGAGGAAGCGGCAGCGTTGGCCGAGAAGGCAGAAAAGGCCAACGACGGTGCGCGGGTTGGCGTGCATTGAACGCCGCGCTATGACGCATATTGGCCAGCGCTCGACCTCGGTCGGGCGCTGGTTTTTTTCGGCGTTTAGAAACGTGATGGTTTTGAGCGCGATCCGCAGCGTCAACTCCGCGCAGGGCTATGTTACGATCTGGCAGGAGGAGCTACGGATTGTCGCGCAGCTGTCGGGCCCATAGTTGTCAGAATGATTTGAGATCTGGGTCGAGCGTTTCACCTGGCTCCAGTTGGATGCCGAATGTGTTCAGCATCATCGATACCTGCGTGTACTGGCCAACCGTGAACACGACATCCATGCACTGGCGCTCATTGAAATGCGTCGATAGTGCGCTCCAGATCGGGCCTGTGATGAATTGATCACGATGCAGATCGTCAGTCGCTGCCAGCAACGCGCGCTCGGCTGGCGTCCATCCATCCGCGCTCGGACCGGCCTTGATGCGCTCGATGTCGGCGGCATTCAGCCCCGAGTTGAGACCTATGCGGTGGTGCTGGGTCCATTCATAGCCTGAGCGACATAGCCATCCCGTGCGCAGAATGACGATCTCGCGGTCACGCGCCGAAAGCGAATTGCGCCCCATAACGTAACCCGCCCACCAATTGAAGGCGCGATAGGCGTCCGGGATGCGGATCAGTGTCCGGAAAATATTGAGCAGCTTGCCTTCGGGATCGCGTGCTTTGGCAATCTTCTCCGCCTGTTCGGCCGTCAGCTCGTGATCAGCGAGCGGTGTGATGCGTGGTGCGGCCAGTCTCATGGGATGCCCCCGATTGATGACATGGAGAAGGTCGGCGAGAAGGTCGGCGGGATGGTCCGCTGGATCGCCACCCGCGGCAAGAGCACGTCCCTTCAGGTTGCATATCGATTAGAGCACAATTGCACTTGGCAGCACCACCAGAGAGTGTTTACACTTCGTTAAGCGTGGCCGTGGGGGCTTGAACGCTTGCCGGGACAATCAAAAATGCTGCGTACTCAGTCGACGCCATCTGCTACCTCGCCGCGCATGCCTCCGCAGAGCCAGCAACCCACGTTTTTTGACGAATTGGTTGTTCGCAATGGCGACCCGGCTGTACTCGGTCGCTTCTTCCTTGAGGCCGAAACGGCGCTCAATGAGGCCGGCATCACGGTTCGCAAAGTCGACTTGAAGATGCTGAACGACACCTACCAAGCCAATTCCAAGACCTGGCCGATCATTGGCCCGCCGTTCAACATCCAGGACAGCGGGCTGTCGGACGAGGGCGCAGCCTGCCTGATCGGCTATGACGCAGGCGGTCGACCAGTCGTGTCATGCGCTGCCCGCCACTACGACCTCGGCAACCAATCACTGGTCGAAGCGCTCCGCGACCTCTGGTTTTTCTATGGCGACAAGGCGGACAACCTGCGCGGCAAGATCTCGCTGGATCTCGCCGTGCCGGAGGCGGAGAAAATCCGAGGCCGGGTGATCTACCTCGGCGGTCTTTGGGTGCACCCGGAGTATCGCCACGCTAAGCTGTGCGTGGTGTTCAGCCTTCTGACCCGCGCCTATGCCCTCTCGCAATGGGAATTCGAGCACGAAGTGCTGTGCGGCCGTGGCCGGCTCGGCGATCCCGACGTGATCGCCATGTACCGGTTCTCGCATTGCAAGGAGAGCTTCAGCATTGTCGCCGACAAGAAGATTGCCTTCGAAGGCAAGTTCATCTGGACGCCGTCGGAGAACGTCGCAGGGATTTTTCAGTCCGGGGCCGCCAGCCGCGATCTTTCGGCTTCACGCCGCAGTCGTGACGGTGAGCAACTGGCACAAGCCTGAAGTGCTACGGCCGTTCGGGACCAGCAGACGCTCGTAAAAGATCCGCCGCGGCCGCTGGTTTCCGAACTGCACCACAGCCTCTACAGCCTCGTTGACCGGTTCTCCTTGGCGGCCGGCAGCGTTGACGACTTCGCTCACCCAAGCGCCATAGTTGCCACCGAGTGCTGTCCCGAAGGTACGGCCGACAAGCCGCGACTTGGCGTCGGGCAAAACACGAGCAATGCCGTTGCCCACCTCGATGATCTTGAAGGTATCGGCGGCCATGTCGAACTCGGACAGCGTAATGCGCTCGTCAAAAAGGCGTGCCAACAGATCCGCCTTGAGCGCGACGGGCAGCTCAGCGTGCATGATGTCCTTGGCTATGTGCAGGCGGCTGCCGAGTTCGGAGTGCGCGGTCGACAGGCGCACGGCAATGAATTCGGGCCGGCGCGTGCGGGCATCCATCAAGGCGCCGAGAAATCCCACGACATCGTTGCGCGAGGTCAGCATCTGAACCGGCTCGCTCGAGCCGACGTGCTCGACGACCGCGCGCTCAAGGCCAGACTCGGCGAACCAGTAGTACGCACCCGTGACGGCCTCGGCTGCGACATTCTGTGGATTGAGCTGAATTGAAACCGACCCGGATCGCGGCTGCAAGCGCACAAAGCCAAGGTTGCGAACGGCGAAACTCGCCAGAGCAGCGCCAGTGCGATCGGTCTTCAATGCGCGTGACAAACCGGGGTGAATTTCGGGCCAGCACTCCCCCGTGTCGTCGATCAGGAGCCCGTAACTCATGTCAGACCTTAACGCTTACAATGTGACGGAGCCCACCGCCGCGGTCGGCGCGACCGTGGTCACGCCTTCGCCATTACAACAGAGGGCAGTTAACAAATTGCGACTTGAACGGAGCTGCCTATTAATTGCCCAGCGCTTGTCTGCTTAATGCGTAATCGTCGTCCGCAGCTCGTCCGTTTGACGCATCTCGCGACGCACCATAGAAACGACGAAAGTCTGCGTGCGGTTCGGGATGCGGCAGCTGAGATGTCAGCGTCGAGCAAAAATTCGGGGCCCCTGTCATCGAGGCCGTCAGCGTCGAGGATAGAACGATGCGGATAGCGAACCTCCTGGTCCAGACCGGCGCCACTCACGTGTCGGGATCGCTGGACGAGGACATCACGCTCCTGGCCTCCGACAGCCGCAAGGTGAAGCCCGGAGCCCTGTTTGCGGCCTTGCCAGGGTCGTCTGCCGATGGATCTGCATTTGTTCCGGTCGCAGTTGCGGCCGGTGCGCGTGCCATCCTCGTCGGTTCTCATGTGGCGCTGAATGTACCACCCAACGTGGTTGTGCTGCGCGCGGACGATCCGCGTTCGGCGCTGGCAAAAATCGCCGCCAACGTCTACCCGCGCCAACCGGCAACCATCGTCGCCATCACCGGCACCAATGGAAAGACGTCGGTGGCGGAGTTTACGCGTCAGATCTTTTCAGCCTGTGGCCGGAAAGCGGCCTCGCTCGGCACGCTCGGTGTCGTCACGGGCGATGGCGAGGCCTATGGCTCGCTGACGACGCCCGACCCGATCACGCTGCACGAGACGCTCGATCGGCTGGCAGGCGAGGGCATCACGCATCTTGCGCTGGAGGCGTCGTCTCACGGACTGGATCAGCGGCGCTTGGATGGCGTTCGGCTCACGGTGGGTGGGTTCAACAATCTGGGACGCGATCATCTGGATTATCATGCGACGCTCGCTGACTATCTGGAGGCAAAATTGCTCTTGTTCAGTCGCCTGCTGCGCGCTGGCCAAT
Source organism: Hyphomicrobiaceae bacterium (assembly GCA_031374735.1). Lineage (GTDB taxonomy): Bacteria > Pseudomonadota > Alphaproteobacteria > Rhizobiales > Hyphomicrobiaceae > JABFRJ01. The sequence goes on from JANMGQ010000031.1 coordinate 23,915, forward strand.
CGGCGGTGATTAACCTGGATGGCGAGGCGTCCGGTCAAGCTATGGAGCGTGCGCGTGCGCACGCGCTGACAATCGTCAGCACTGGCGCGAAAGGCCACACGCTGACCCTCACACGCGCAGAGAGGGCTGGCTTCGAACAACAGTTGGTCGTTCGCTATGGCGGGCGCGAGTATCCTGTTCGCTTGCCCTTGATCGGCACCTATCAGGCGAGCAACGCCCTGGTCGCCGCCGCCTTCGCCATCGCCTGCGGCGAGGCACCGGACCAGGCCATCAGCGCGATCGGCAAGCTCCATGGCGTCAAGGGCCGTCTCGACATGGCCGGCCACCACAACGGCGGCATCGCGATTGTCGACTACGCTCACAAGCCGGAAGCACTCGACGCGGCCCTCGATGCGCTGCGGCCGTTCGCGACGGGCAAGCTCATCTGCGTTTTCGGCTGCGGTGGCAACCGCGACACCGGCAAGCGGCCGATCATGGGCGAGATCGCAACGCGTAAAGCCGACGTCGTCATCGTAACCGACGACAATCCGCGCAAAGAAGTTCCGGCCGCGATCCGTGCTGAGGTGCTGGCCGGTGCACCCGGGGCGCGCGAGATCGGCGACCGCGCCGAGGCCATTCGCACGGGTGTCGCGATGCTCGGCCCGGGCGATGTGCTGCTGGTTGCCGGCAAGGGGCATGAGCTCGGCCAGATCGTCGGCGATGTCACTCTGCCGTTCTCGGATCATGAACAGATCGCTACCGCTATCCGTGAGGGGGCGGCATGACCGCACTTTGGACCTGGGACAAACTGGTGCGCGCGTCGGGTGGAGCGGCCGACGGCGATGAGCCCGCGCACGACATCACCGGCTTTTCCATCGACACGCGTTCGATCCAAGCCGGCGAGGTGTTTGTCGCGCTCAAGGACGCGCGCGATGGCCATGACTTTGTGACCAGCGCGTTCAAGGCAGGGGCGGCAGCGGCACTGGTCTCGCACAGCTATGAGCGCCGGGACGGCGACGGGCCACTGCTGCGCGTTGGCGATCCGCTGAAGGGGCTCGAGGCTGTCGCGCACGCAGCCCGCGCACGGCTCTCGCGCAAGGCCAGCGTCATCGCCGTGACCGGTTCGGCCGGCAAGACTGGCACGAAGGAAATGCTGCGCGCGTGCCTGGCGCCGCATGGCAAAACGCATGCGCCGGAAAAGTCGTTCAACAACCACTGGGGCGTGCCGCTGACGCTCGCCCGCATGCCAGCCGATGTCAGCTATGCCGTGATCGAGATCGGCATGAACCACGCGGGCGAGATCACGCCACTGACAGCCATGACCCGCCCGCACATCGCCATTGTGACAAACGTTTTGCCTGTCCACGTCGGCAACTTCTCCGACGGCGAGATCGGTGTTGCCAATGCGAAGGCCGAGATCTTCTTGGGCCTTGAGCCGGCGAGCCTTGCCATTATCCCGCTCGAAAACACGCATTTCGCCCGCCTGGATGCGGCGGCGACTGCCGCCGGCGCTTCGGTTATAGCCTTCGGCGCATCTTCGCTTGCCAACCCGTGGGCCAAACGCGTCGTTGTCGGCCAGGACGACACGCGGCTGACGGTCGCCATCGACGATGTCGAAGCCGACTACATCCTTGGGGCACCCGGGCGGCATCTCGCTTTCAACTCATTGGCTGTCGTGGCCGTGCTGCACGCTCTTGATCTCGACATCACAACGGCGCTGGAACCGCTGGCCCATATCAGGGCGCCGGCCGGCCGCGGCGCGCGCGCCACCATCGAGATCGCCGGGGGGCCAATCCTGCTGATTGACGAGAGCTACAACGCCAACCCTGCGTCGATGAAAGCCGCGCTCGACGCGCTCGCGCTGGTGCCGCGCGCAACACATCCCCGACGGGTCGCCGTGCTCGGGGACATGCGCGAACTCGGCGTCGATGCGGCTCGCCATCACCTCGGTCTGAAAGATGCTGTTGACGCCGCCGCAGCTGATCTGGTCTTTGCCTGTGGGGAGCATATGAGGGGCCTGTTCGACGTGCTCGCACCCCATCGACAAGCGGGTTGGGGCGCCAAATCCATCGACATTGCCGACCACGTCGCCGCCGCACTTCGGCCCGGAGATGTGGTGATGATCAAGGGCTCGCTCGGGACCAACATGGCTCCGATCGTGTCAGCCGTTCGGGCGTTGGGATCAAAGACTGCGTGATCCGCTGATGCGGGTGGGGGATAGCCGGGAATGCTCTACGAACTCTTCAACTTCAGGGACGCCATTGGCCCTCTGAACGTCTTCGGGTACCAGACATTCCGGACAGCTGGCGCGGTGTTCACGTCCCTGTTGTTCGTGATGCTGTTCGGGCCCGCCATCATCGACCTGTTGCGCCTCAAGCAGGGCAAGGGGCAACCCATCCGCGAGGATGGGCCGAAGTCGCACTTCGCCAAGCGCGGCACGCCGACCATGGGCGGCCTGATGATCCTGGCCGGCGTCACCGTTTCGACGCTGCTGTGGGCCAACTGGAAGAGCCCGTATGTGTGGATCGTTCTCGGTGTCACGCTCGGTTTCGGCGCCATCGGATTTTATGACGACTATCTTAAGGTGACGAAACAAACGACGTCGGGTTTCGGCTCGCGAGGGCGCCTCGCGCTCGAACTCGCGATCGCAGCACTGGCGACCTTTGCCTTGATGCGGCTCGATAAATCCAACCTGTCGACGGCGCTGACCTTCCCGTTCTTCAAGTCGTTCATCCTGCCACTTGGTGCCTTTCTGTTTGTGATTTTCGGCATGCTGGTCATCGCGGGGGCGGGCAATTCCGTAAATCTCACGGACGGCCTCGATGGTCTTGCCATCGTGCCGGTCATGATTGTTGCGGCCACTTTTGGCGTCATTGCCTATCTGGCTGGTAACGTGAAGTTTGCCACCCACCTCCAGATCCATGCCGTGCCCTGGGCCGGCGAACTTGCGATCATCTGCGGCGCCTTGATTGGGGCAGGGTTGGGCTTCCTCTGGTTCAACGCACCGCCCGCCATGATCTTCATGGGCGATACGGGATCGCTCGCGCTGGGCGGCGCGCTCGGCGCCATCGCGGTTGCCATCAAGCACGAGATCGTGCTTGCCATCGCGGGCGGCATCTTCGTGCTCGAGGCCTTATCCGTGATCATCCAGGTGGCGTCATTTAAGATGACGGGCAAGCGCGTGTTCCGCATGGCGCCGCTGCATCATCACTATGAGCAGAAGGGCTGGCCAGAAAGCACTGTCGTGGTGCGCTTCTGGATCATCTCGGTGATCCTGGCGCTGATCGCGCTGTCGACGTTGAAGTTGCGCTGAGCCCGAAGGGGCTTAGTCGCGGTTACCTGCGATAGCGGCGCTGCACCATCACATTTGCCGTGGCCGTGAGCACCAGTGTTGCGGCCATCAGCACGAAGGCGATCGAGGCACCGAAGGGCCAGTTGTTGAGCTGGAACTGGCCGAACACGAGCGGCCCCATCATCTTGAACTTCGGCCCGCCGAGCAGCACAGGCGTTGCGTAGGCGTTCATGCCGAGAATGAAGGTCAGGATAGTGCCGGCAAGGATGCCCGGCATGGCGAGTGGCAGCAGCACACGACGAAACATGGTCATCGGGCCGGCGCCGAGGCTGAAGGCGGCTTCCTCAACGTTGCGGTTGATGCCCTCGATCACGCTCTGCAAGGTTAGGACCATGTAGGGCAGGTTGACCGCAATGATCCCGGCGATGACCGCGCCCTCCGTGTACATGATCTCGAGCGGCTTCGAGATCAGCCCGAAATTCTGCAAGGTGACATTGAGAAACCCCTTGGAGCCGAACAGCGTCATCCATCCGGCGGCCCTGACGGCATTGCCGACAAACAGCGGCAACACGATCAGCATGATCAGCAGGTTCTTGTATTTCGTCTGCGTGCGCGCAAGCACATAGGCCAGCGGCAGGCCCATCACCAAACAGATCACGGTGCACAGACCCGCAACGCGCAGCGTGGTCCAAAAGATGTTGGTGTAGAAGGGATCGGCGAAGAACTTCACGTAGTTCTCGGCCGTGAACGCGTCCACCATCATGCGTCGCGGCTCGAACCTGTTGAGCGAATAGCGAAACAGGATGCCAAGCGGCACGAGCAAGCCCAGTACAACAAACACCGTCGCCGGCCCGATCAACGTCGAGGCGGAGAGCAACGACGCCTGCGGCGTGTCGTCGGTGCGGGATGTCTGGGTGCTTGCCATGCCGCCAACGCTAGCCGACTGCGCGGCGCCTCACAATCAGGAGGGCCGACAACAGAACCACAGCCACGAAGAACGGCCCGAACTTGCGCTTTTGCGCCGTCACGACTACGTGCGCCCATATCCAAACGGATGAGTGCACGGGGTGGAGCATGCAGACAACTCAGTTCGAAGCATCCAACCCCGCGTTCGCTGATGTTGTTCGCACTTTCTTTGCGCAGCAGGGGCTGATGACGCTCTACGGCGCAAAGCTCAGCGAGATTGCGCCAGGCCGCGTGGTCATCGATTTGCCGCCCAATGCCAGGCTCATCCAACAACAAGGCCGCATCCACGGCGGCGTTGTCGGGGCGCTTGCCGACAGTGCGGGTGGCTTCGCGAGCCTGACGCTCATGCCAACTGGCTCGGACGTCGTCACCGTCGAATACAAGATCAACTTCATGCGTGGCGCGACTGGCCACCTGCGCGCAACCGGCGAGGTGATCCGCCCCGGCAAGACCATCACCGTCACGCGCATGACGTGCGAAAGCGGCACGCCGGGCGCACTTGAAACCTGCGCGGTGGTGCAGGCGACATTCATGCGGATTGCGCCCATCCCCTGATGGGCCTGCGATCACTGCCGCAAGGCGGCCTGCTGATCGATAATGCGCGATGACACCGGATTGCGCCGCAGAAGATCATCGACCCGCGACTTTTCTTTCAAAAAGTCGCGCAACTGGTTCGCCGTCAGCTTGCGCTCGCGCGGCACCTGGATCGACATGGGATCGACGGGTTGACCGTTGACATGCACCTCGTAGTGCAGGTGAGGGCCGGCCGAGAGGCCCGTATTGCCCAGGAATCCGATGATCTGCCCCTGTGTGACGCGCACGCCTTCGCTGATGCCGGGCGCAAAGCGCTGCATGTGCGCGTAGGCCGTGCGATAGCCGTTCGCGTGCCGGATGCGGATATAGTTGCCATACTCGCCGCGCCGGGCGGCCTCTTCGATCGTCCCCATGCCGGCCGCCATAATTGGGGTACCGGTCGGGCCGGCCCAGTCGAGGCCATTGTGCGGGCGCAACATGCCGAGGATGGGATGCCGACGCATGCCGAAGCCCGAGGCCATGCGCATGCCGGCGCCGCGCACGGGCTGACGCATCAGGAACTTGCGGCTCGTGTTGCCGCTCTCGTCGTAATAGTCGATCGAGCCATCTTGCGTCTTGAAGCGATAAAAGCGCTGGGTTTCCCCGCCAGTCGAGATGGAGGTCATCAGCAGGTCGCCAAGCGAGGCATCAAGCCCCTTCTCATCATCACGCGTATCAAAGAACCATTCGATTTGATCGCTTCCCCGGATGCGGCGGCGGAAATCTGTTTCGTAGGCGTGGATGCGCAGAATTTGCAGGATCAGGTCGGCCGGCAGCCCATGCGAGAGGGCTGCGTTGTAGAAGCTCGTGTAAAGACTGGCACTTGCCGCCTGTTCTCCGGGATCGATGGCCGTGCGCACCATGCGCTCGTCCATTTGGGCGGCGCTGGCAACGAACTCACCGGCCGCGTTGCGTGCGACTGTCACCTTGTGCTCGTGCTCTTCGCCAGCAAACACGCTGAAGCGGGCGGGCTCGAGCGCGTTGGCGCGCGTGATCGACGGCACCAGAGTGACGTGGACTTCATGGCCCGGGGCCAGATCTGTATCCGCGAGAATGGTCTTGGACGCGGCCACCATGGCACGGATGTGTGTCTGGTCGCCGCCGAGATTCTGCAGGACGCGTGTCAGCGTCAGCCCGCGCGTGGCTTTGATGATCTTGACCTGTCGCGCATCGAGTTCGTCGAGACCGTCGTCGCTTTCGACCACGTTCTTGGCAAAAGCCACTGTATTAGGCGGCAGGGGTTCGGCAACGACGCGCTGTTGAGACCGTTTCGCCAAAAGGGCCTCGGACGAGACCTTGGCCGCTTCAGGCGCAATGGCGCCGCGCATGGCAGCGGGCCCGCTTGGTGACTCATCAAGTCCGGTGCTGGCCCGCAAGATGATTTCGGCGATGTCCTGGCCGTCAAGTTCTTGCCCATCGTCAATCGGAAGCAGTCCGCCCGGCAGATCAAGCACCCGGGTCGATATTTCTTGGCTGTCGTCCGAGCCCGATGCTGCCGCGTCGCGAGGGCCTTGGCTGGCGTAGAGCCTGTAGGGGTTAAAGACCGGGATCTTCTCTGCTTCCGCCGCGGAGACAGGTGCCAGGCGCGCGACGAGCCTCACATAGGACTGCTTGACGATCGCATCGCGCGTGCCGCGGCGCATCTTCATCGTGTCGTGGATCAGAAAGCGCGCCGACAATGTGGCTGTCATGGCCTGAAGCCGATCGGACTTCGGGATCGCCCAGCGAATGCCGGCCTCCGTCGGCGTTGTGCGCAGCGTGCCGCCCTCGCGGTCCGCGAGCGCGCGCGACAGAGTGCGGCGCGTGATGCCGCCCGTGTCATCTGGCTCAGCCGAGCCGAGCACCACGGCAACGACCGATACAGCGCCGACGGCGGCCGCGAGTGATGTCGTGAGCAGCCAGCGAAACCCGCCGCCAGCGCGCCGCCCGCCGTCCCCAAAAATGTCGGCGGCGTTCAAGCGTGAGGAGCCATGATGCTTGCGCGAACTCAGCCATGAGGAGTTGAGGCGGCGCGCAAGAGGCGCATGCCGACGTAGGTCCATTGCCGCCCCTCGTGATCGATCCCCACCCGCAGCCCCAAACTAGCTACCCTTGCGGCGCTTTCGTGGCCAGACCTCTCGCACGCTCGTCCACCATGACATGTCACCTGAGATCGGCTCTGATCCCTCAATTTGGCGCAGAATCCGAGTTCCCATCTCAAGGAGCCCGCCGAGACGGCCGGCCTACCCAGCGAATTTCATGCTGCAATGCACAAATCGACTTGTCGAAAAATCACGCTGTCACAGTCCCTTAGTGACGCCTGCCCCGAATCGAGCCAGAATTATTACTTTTTGTGACGATAGGCTGTTGACGGGGCCGTTAGGTTGGTGTCTAAGGGGACATCACTGAGGCGCTGGCGGGAACGCCGGGCCCCAGAGGAATTGGAAGACACCGGCCAGATCGAGCCCCATCGGACAACCGATGGCGGCCGAATTTCGGTTCGGAAAGCTAGAGCCCTGAGGGGCAGTAGTCAAGTCGACCGTGCTCTTTGACAATTGAACTCGAAGGAAGAGAAACGCAGACGGCGGAGTCCTGGCGGACGGAAGCGCGATTGCTCATCACTGAGCATGAACGTGGAAGTCAATCAAACTTCGACTTATCTGTAGTTTCAGCCAAACACCACTTCGTGTGGTCAGGCCAGCCGCAAGGTTGATCTGGTCAGACGTTAGTGTGTGATGGAACCCGTAAACGCAGAACTCGGACCCAGGTTCGGTCCGAGAATAGTCGTGATCAACTTTCAAACTTGAGAGTTTGATCCTGGCTCAGAACGAACGCTGGCGGCAGGCCTAACACATGCAAGTCGAACGCTGTAGCAATACAGAGTGGCAGACGGGTGAGTAACGCGTGGGAACCTTCCCAAAGGTGCGGAATAGCTCAGGGAAACTTGGGGTAATACCGCATAATGCCGAAAGGCCAAAGATTTATTGCCTTTGGATGGGCCCGCGTAGGATTAGCTTGTTGGTGAGGTAACGGCTCACCAAGGCGACGATCCTTAGCTGGTTTGAGAGAATGACCA
>JANMGQ010000064.1:0-1791 GCA_031374735.1 Hyphomicrobiaceae bacterium
ACCAAGCTCGACAATCTCGGCCACACATTCATGACCATACGGGAACGGCCCCTCGAAAGGCGGCACACCCATGGTGTCCTTCACCAGTGGGTCCAGGATGTGTAATGCTAGGCCGATGCGGACAGCAGCCGACATGTCGCGCAGCAAAAAGGCGTTGTCGAGGTCGCATCGTGCAGCTGCGATCGGCCGAACGATAGCATCATCAGCGTAACGCAGCGTCGGCGCCGCCATCTCACGCCATTCAAGCTTGTGCTTCTTGAGATAGTAAAGTTGCTGCATCAGCGTTTCCGATCTGTATCGTCCGAGATCATTTGGAGGAGTAGCTTTTGGAGTTGCGCCGTCTTGGCGGTGGAAGGTGGCGCAAGGCCAAAGGCCCGCGCGAAATATAGACCGTCGACCGCCAGCCGAATGAGCGTCGCGACCGAGGGCGAGATCCCGTCGTTTTCGAGCCTGTTCTGGATGGTTGCGTGCCGCTCCGCTGCAGGCTTCAGCAATGCAATGTTGTTGGTGATCGCAGCCAGCAGACCAGACGATGCTTCGCGCGTGTTGCTGCGTGGGTCGAAAGCAACCTTGACGTACGCCCGGCTGAAGGCACCGGGGCGGTCAGCATCTTTTAGTGCGGCGGCCTCTGTCATGGCATCGAAGCGATCGAGCACAGACCGCATCAAGGCTTCGATCAGCGCATCCTTGGTCTTGAAATGATAGAGAACCGCGCCTTTGCTCAACTCAGCGGCTTCTGCGGCACCATCAAGCGTGAGTGCAAGCGGCCCATCACGGGCCACGAGCGCTGCGGCTGCAACGAGCACCCGTTCACGTGTCGCAAGTCCATCTGAGCGTCGCGCCATGTTATTGTTTACCGTCCAGACGGTATAAAGTAAAGTCTCTGCGTGGAACCGCGAGCCGTGTCATCAAGATGCGTCGGCGGGCGCCCGTTACTCAGCGAGGCCAAGCATGACGTACCAATTGCCAGAACTTATCCCGGGACACCGCGCGGACCTGCACGCGCCGATCGAGAGTATGCCGGCGAGCCAGTTGCTTGGGCTGCGCGTCATTGGCTTTGCGCCGGGTATCTCGATGATTGAAATGTCCATCCGTCCCGAGATCACCGTCGATGGGCGCACCGTTCAAGGTGGGCTTGTTGGCACGCTTGCAGACTATGCGGCTGTCAGTGCGGCCACGTCTTCAATGCCCGAGGGCTGGCTGTCGGCGACGACTGGTTTCGAGGTTCACAATCTCGCGGCTGCGATCGGCTCCAGACTGGTCGCAGTGGGCCGCACGATCAAGGTATCGAAATCTAGCGGCGTGGCGTCAGCCGATGTGTTTGCTCAGCAGGGTGAGGTCGTGATTCATGTAGCAACCGCGCTTGCGACGTGTCGGTTGTTTCAAGTAAAGTGAACGAGACGGCGATTGCGGCGTTGTCGGGTCCGTCCGCGCAAGTTGCCAACTGTCCGCTGTTCTATCTGACAGCAGCCGAACCCGAGATCCCAGTTCTCTCGGTCGGCGAAGCACACTCCTGGCCCAGTCCCACGATGTTCCGCTGGGTAATGTTCGGCGGCTATCGACGCCATTGGGATGGGCTGACTTTGTGCCCCGGTTATCGGCCAGCCGATCCAGCCCAAATGCTACGCGCGGTGCTACGGTTAGGGCTCGAGTGACTTGGACGGCATGGGGCTGTTTCTTCGGGTGGCCGAGGCCGGCAGCCTGTCAGCCGCCGCTCGCGCGCTCGGGCTGCCGAAATCGACCGTGTCGCGGCGCATGACGCAACTCGAAGCCGGTCTCGGCACGCCGCTC
>JANMGQ010000138.1:0-2294 GCA_031374735.1 Hyphomicrobiaceae bacterium
CATGAAACTGTTTGCCGAAAAAGTCTGTCATCGCGTGAGCGTAGCACACCATTTCGACCGGGGTAGATCCCGGATATTTGTCGTGCGAAGGGCACGCCAAATTCCGGGACACCGACGTTGGGAGTGAATGTCTCCTAAGGGACCCATTGATTGTGGCAGTCCACGGATCGACGATTGCTACTCCGAGATGCAGAAAGTCCTTTGTGTTGCGGGTCGCCACGCGTGCGCCGTGCGCCTTTGCAATTCCGGCGATCAAGCAATCCGGAACGTCGGCAGCGTTTGTCGCCCTCATCGAAGCCGCTTGTGCTTCGGCCCGAGAGCTATACCGAGGCCATGCCCGACTTCGTCAAGCTCGCCGACGCCTATGGCGGCGTTGGTATCCGTTGCGAGAAGCCGTCAGAGCTCGATGCGGCCATCAAGGAGATGCTGGCCGTCAAAGGTAAGCTGGTGATCTTCGATTGAGTTCGCCATATCACCGACGCGGCAGCGTGATGGTGCCGACCAGCGCGCCCCTTGGACGGCCCTGCAGCCCAGACAGCCGCACTTCTATCTTGCGGCGTGGGTCCCTCGCGTGCAGGTTCGGCTCAGCTCGAATCGCGCCAGGAGTGCCGCCGATGACCAAGACTGCTACGCCGACCCGTGAGGGGGCAGTTGCGCGGGCGCGCTCATACGTTGATGGCGGTGATTTCGAGATCGATCTGGCACGGCGCGTCGCTATTCGTACCGAGAGCCAGGCCCTGCCGGCCAGTTTACCAGAACTCGAGCGTTATGTGCGCGACGAGATCAAGCCGTCGTTCGAGACGCTCGGCTTCACCTGCAAGATCTACGATAACCCCGTGCCGCAAAAAGGCCCGCTTATCCTCGCGACGCGAATGGAGGATCCGAAACTGCCGACTGTGCTCGGCTATGGTCACGGCGACGTCATCCGCGGCCAGGATGCGCTCTGGACCAAGGGCAAAGGCCCATGGGTCACGTCGCGTGATGGGGACAAGCTGTATGGCCGCGGCACCGCCGACAACAAATGCCAGCACACGATCAATATGGGCGCGATGGCCGCCGTCATGGCGGAACGCGGCGGCACACTTGGCTTCAACGCCAAGTATCTCATCGAGACCTGCGAAGAAGCGGGCTCGGCTGGCATCAATGAGTGCATCCGTCAGAACAAGGCAGACTTCGCTGCCACGGTCTTCATTGCCTCCGATGGCCCGCGCGTCAAAATGGACCGCCCGACGATCGTGCTCGGCAATCGCGGCGGCATGACCTTCGATATGATTTGCGATCTGCGCGAGGGGGCACACCATTCGGGCAACTGGGGTGGGCTGATTGCTGATCCTGCGGCCATCTTGTGCCACGCCATCGCCTCCATCGTCGGACCGCGTGGCGCGCTGCGGATTCGCTCGTGGCTGCCGGGGCCGATTTCCAATTCGACGCGGGACGCTTTGAAGGACGTCGAGATCGATGCTGGTCCGGATGGACCGGCGATCGACACATGGTGGGGCGAGCCGCATTTGACCGCGCCTGAGAAAGTTTTCGCCTGGAACTCGTTCGCCGTCCTCGCCATGACCGCTGGGCGGCCGGAAGCACCTGTCAACGCCATTGCGGCCAAGGCCTGGGCGCGCTGTCAGTTGCGCTTTGTTGTTGGCACCAAGGTCGAAGACATCCTGCCATCGCTGCGTCGCCACCTCGACCAGAACGGCTTCACGATGGTGCAGGTGGTAGAATGTGCCGACGTCGGCCGCTTCCCGGCGACCCGCACCGACACGGATCATCCGTGGGCGCAGTTCACGCGCCGCTCCTTCGAGACGACCTTGCCCGGCGTCAAGGCGGCCGTGATTCCATCAACAGGCGGTGGCATCCCCAATGATGCTTTCCAGGACATTCTCGGCTTGCCGACGATCTGGGTGCCGCATTCCTATGCCGGCTGCTCGCAGCATGCGCCCGATGAGCACGTGCTGATGCCGGTCATGCGCGAAGCGTGTGCCATCATGGCCGGGTTGTATTGGGACATTGGTGCAGGGCCGGTGCCGACGTGAGGCCCGCGCGCCGACACCGCGCCTCGATGTTGCGGTGAAGTCACCTTATGCGACACCGACCGCGATCGGTGGCGCCGCGCGCCAGCCGTGTCCGAGAGCTGTCAAGCTGGGTACTTACCCAGTAGACGGGTCGTTTTGTTCACGGCATCTTCGCGCCCATACAAGACCCGAGCCCCGGGTTGGGAGATTTTCTCCTCGCTGGCGGGGCACATGAGGTGGCGGCGACGTCATCTCTCGGAGGGGAGCGCGTCCGGAGTAGCT
>JANMGQ010000156.1:0-75728 GCA_031374735.1 Hyphomicrobiaceae bacterium
ACTGCTTGCCGAAAAAGTCTGTCATCGCGTGAGCGTAGCACACCATTTCGACCGGGGTAGATCCCGGATATTTGTCGTGCGAAGGGCACGCCAAATTCCGGGACACCGACGTTGGGAGTGAATGTCTCCTAAGGGTCAAAAGCCGTCCCTCATCGACCGCACTGGCGTCGCCTGGCTGGATGCTGCCCTGGGCGCTGACGCACCACACGTTGGTCAATGGCTAAAACTCCGCCTCGTCAACGCGCACCGGGTGAAGCGCACCTGCCGCAAATCAGCTACAGTGGCTTTGATCGCAGCGAGCGCGCGTTACGCACCTGGGCACTCGATCTGCTCGATGAATTGGTACCGCCGAAGGATCATCCGTGACCACACACGCCAAACCCCGCGACGACATCGTACGCATCGGCGCGTCGCTGTTCAATCGTGGCCTGACGCATGGGTCGACGGGCAACATCTCTGTGCGGCTCGACGACGGCGGTTGGCTGATGACTCCAACCGGATCGTCACTCGGCATGCTCGATCCCGCACGCCTGTCTCACCTCGACACCACCGGCCACCACATCGGCGGCGATACACCCACAAAGGAAGCGTTCCTGCACACGACCATGTACGCCAAGCGCCCCAAGAGCGGCGCCGTCGTGCATCTGCATTCGCATCACTCGGTCGCCGTCAGCTGCCTCAAAGGCCTCGACCCCGCGAACGTCTTGCCGCCCATCACGGCGTATTCGATCATGCGCGTTGGCGCGCTGGCGCTTGCGCCGTACTTTCCGCCGGGCGACGAGAAACTTGCGGACGCCGTTGGCGCTCTCGCGGGCAAACATCACGCGATCCTGCTCGCCAATCACGGCCCTGTTGTCGCCGGCACATCCCTGGCCGCGGCAACAGACGCAATTGAGGAGCTCGAAGAAACCGCACGGCTGTTTCTGTTGCTGCGTCGCGAGGCGATCCATCCGCTGACGGCCGAACAGGTCGCAGAACTCCAGCGGAGGTATCCGACGTGAGAAGACTCCGCAACGTGGGTGAGGGGCAGCCGCTTGCCCCGCGCTTGCCGCCGCCGCCGACCGTTGCCTCGTGGTTCGATCGTGAACAGAGCAAGCGGCTGCCCTTCACCCACGATCATGTTGTCCCTGCGGGCCAACTCGATCGTCTCCGTCTCCCCCCGACGTGGGGGGAGAGGGGAAGGCGGGCCCTCATGATCGTCGTCACCGCCATGATGCTCTCAGCCCTCCCAGCCCTTGCCCAGCAACTCGACGCTGGCACAATCGAGCGGCAGCGGCGCGTGGTGCTGGATGCGGCCGAGCGCGGCGATATCTCGACCATCCATCGCGTCGTGACAGCCGGCGGAAACGTCAACGTGCGCGACGATCTCGGTCGCACGCCGCTGCATCTCGCCGTCGCCGCGGACAAGCTGGATGCGTTCAAAGTGCTGCTCGCCGAAGGCGCTGACATCAACGCCGTCGCCCATGACCTCGACACGCCCTGGCTGCTCGCCGGCGCGCGCGGCCGCACCGAGATGCTACGCCTGATGATCCCGAAGGGCCCGGACTTCTCGAAGCGCAACCGCTACGGCGGCAACGCGCTCATTCCCGCCTGCCACTACGGCCACGTTGAGACGGTGAAACTGCTGCTCACCACCAAGATCGATATCGACCACATCAACAGTCTCGGCTGGACGTGCCTGCTCGAAGCCGTGATCCTCGGCGATGGCGGGGCAAAGCATCAGGAGATCATCCGCCTCATGCTCAAGGCCGGCGCCAATCCCAACATCGCCGACAAGAAAGGCGACACCCCGCTCTCACACGCCCGCGCGCGCGGATTCACACAAGTTATCGCGATCCTGGATGCGGCGGGCGCGCGGTGATAGCTGCTGACGGCGCAACCAGAAAACTGCGCGAAGGCCATTCCGTTCCCATGCCTAAATCGAAGTAAACCGTTTCCAGGGGCAGACGAAAGGCGACGGCGCCAAAGTCGAGGATATCAGCCGGAGCGCGCAGTACATCGAGATCCCAGCCCGTGTCGGTTCGCCGGTAGTGCTCGATGCGCATCTGGTCCTGGTAGACGAGCGCGATGTGACACGTTGTTTGAAGCGACATTTAGAAGTCGAGCTTTGGACCGCGATCTATGTCCATGGTCGAGGGTGAAAGAACTTCAACGATGATGAGCGGGTCGGTGATGAACGTCTTTCCGGCATGCGCGCCGCAGCGGACCACAATGTCGGGTCGGGGTTGGTCCTCGGCACGCGCATATCTGATTGGTAGGTGCGGCAGCGCCGCCGATCCATGGCAAGCGTCAGTGGGGCGAAAATGTTGGCGGCGATCTGGTTGTGTGTCTCGGTCGGGTTAGCCATCAGGATGATGCGGCCAGCCACCAGCTCAAGCGTGCGTGGGTCGGATTGATGTTCGAGATAGGCCTCGAATTGCCCGACCGTCATGGTCGGCGCTGGCGATCGGTCGATGCGGGCGACGGCGGTCATCCGGCGGGCTCCTCGTCACCTTGAGCCGTATGATTAACACAACGCGCTAGTAGGCGCACGCGGCTCGCCCACGATTGTTGCGCGCAAGCTCTGCATGACGCCCGTTCCAGTCGTTCCATCACCCCGTCGGCGGCTTGGCGTTGGCGGCGAGGCCCTTGGCCTTCATCGCAACGGTCAGTTCGTCGAGCACTGCTGGGTCGTCAACGGTAGCTGGCATTTTCCAGGCGTCGCCGTCGGCAATCGTGCGCACTGTTGCACGCAGGATCTTGCCCGAGCGCGTCTTGGGCAACCGCTTGACCGCCATGACCGTCTTGAACGCCGCCACCGGCCCGATGACGTCGCGCACGAGCTTAACCACCTCGCTTTCGATCTCCTCGGCCGGGCGATTGACGCCGGCATTGAGCACGACGAATCCCACAGCCTGCTGCCCTTTCAAGTCATCGGCGATGCCGACGACCGCGCATTCGGCGACGTCCTTGTGTTGGGCCACGACCTCCTCCATCTGCCCCGTGGACAGGCGATGGCCGGCAACGTTGATGACATCGTCCGTGCGCGCCATGACATAGGCATAGCCGTCGGCGTCCATGTAGCCCGCGTCCGATGTAGTGTAGTATCCGGCGAAGTCGGCGAGATAGCTTTTGCGAAAGCGCTCATCGTTGCCCCACAGCGTCGGCAGCGCACCTGGCGGCAACGGCAGCTTGACCGCGAGCGTACCCGTCTGCCCGCGTGGCACAGGCTGACCTTTCTCGTCGAGCACCTGCAGATCGTAGCCGGGCATCGGCACCGTTGGCGAGCCGTACTTCACCGGCAACGTGCCGAGGCCGACGGGGTTGCCGCAAATGGGCCAACCCGTTTCCGTCTGCCACCAATGATCCAGCACCGGCACCTTCAAGTGCCGCTCGGCCCACTTGATCGTCTCGGGATCGGCGCGCTCGCCCGCGAGAAACAGCGTGCGGAAGTGCGAGAGATCGTACTTCGGGATGAACGTGCCCTCTGGGTCTTCCTTTTTGATGGCCCGGAACGCGGTCGGCGCCGTGAACAGCGCCGCGACCTTGTGCTCTGATATGATGCGCCAGAACGTGCCCGCATCGGGCGTGCCGACCGGCTTGCCTTCGAACAACACGCTCGTGCACCCGGCGAGCAGCGGCGCATAGACGATGTAGCTATGCCCGACCACCCAGCCGACATCCGACGCGGCCCAGAACACCTCGCCCGGCTTGATGCCGTAGTGGTTCGGCATGGTCCACGCGAGCGCCACCATGTGGCCGCCCGTGTCGCGCACGACGCCCTTCGGCTGGCCGGTCGTGCCGGACGTATAGAGAATGTATGCGGGGTCGGTGGCCTTGACGCTTGCGCACGCGGCAGTGAGACCAATCGATTTCGCCTTGGCAACACGCGCTGCCCAATCGTGGTCGCGGCCCTCGATCAGCGTTGCGGTCGAATCCTTGCGATGCAGCAGCAGCAACGACTTTGGCTTGTGCGCAGACAGCTCGATCGCCTTGTCGAGCAGCGGTTTGTATTCAACCTTGCGGCCCGGCTCGATGCCATGTGAGGCCGCGAGGATGGCGACCGGCTTGCTGTCGTCGATGCGGGTCGCGAGTTCGGCCGCCGCAAAGCCGCCGAACACGACCGAGTGGACAGCGCCAATGCGCGCGCAGGCGAGCATGGCCATCGCCGCTTCGGGGATCATAGGCATGTAGATGATCACGCGATCACCGTAGCCGATGCCGAGTTCCGTCAGCACGCCGGCCAGCGTCGCAACTTCATGCGTCAGTTCGGCGTAGGTGTAGGACTTCTTGGTGCCAGTGACAGGGCTATCGTAGATCAGCGCCGGCTGTGCGCCGCGCCCGCGGGCCACATGGCGGTCGAGGCAGTTCCAGGCGGTGTTCGTCTCGGCGCCTGGGAACCAGCGGCCATATTGCCCAGCGTAAGGATCAAACACCTGATCCCACAGCTTGAACCAGTCGATGTCACGTGCCGCCGCCGCCCAGAACGCTTGGGGATCTTTCTGCCAGGCGGCGTAGACGTTATGGTAGCGGCTTGCGATGGCAGTCATTGGGCGGTCGCCTTCCCGTGCAGCCCGATCGATGGGCTCTATTGTGATCAACCGGGTAGCAATGAGGGGGCAACCGCCGCAATGGGCTTTCCTACGGGAAGAAAGTCTTAAGCCGGCCAAGCATATCGGATCTGGCCCGGTCGAGTGCGGGGTTCGGGATCAACCACCAACCGTCGGCGGCGCATCGCGGGGCGGTAATTCTGGATGGCGGTCTGAAGTTCAACGAGGTCGATGAACTGATCCGCCTGCCGCCGCAGATCATCATCAATGCGAGATGGCTGTGTCAGCGCCGACGACACGACGCTGACGCGCAGGCCCATTGCCTGCACCGCCGAGACGAGTGCGCAGAAATCACCATCCCCTGTGAACAGAACCACATGATCGATGCTTGGCGCCAACGCTAAGACATCGACGGCGAGTTCGACATCGATGCACTTGGGCTCACGTCGTCGGTCAAGTCCCTCCGGGGGGGTGGCGCCGGAATTTCGCACCCCAGAATCTCGCATCCCAGAATCTCGCATCCAGGTGTAGCCGTTGTATTCCAACCAATCGCCAATGATCTGCGCCGCACGATAGTCCTGACCGGCCATCCCCGCTGTGTAATAGCGCGCCTGCGTCACGTGTGATTTGTTGCGGAAAAAACCCAGCAACTTCTTGTAGTCGATATCAAAACCGAGAGCTTTTGCTGTGGCATAGAGGTTCGCGCCGTCGATAAACAGCGCGAGGCGTTCTGTGTCTTTGAAGTACATGCCCGAAATCCTGGACAATGTGGCGATGCAGCGACGAAGACCTGCATACTTTAGATGACCACGCGCACAGATTGACATGTGGAAAATGAATAAAAAAAGGCCGATCCAAAGATCGGCCCAAGTCCAGGGAGGAACGCCCTCACGGGCATGGGCAAATCAATGCCCATGCGTACAGTCACTGATTCGGCGCGCACACACAATGAAGAGGATCGTTCAAGTGGTTCGTTTCGATTTAACCGTTGCCAATTGATCACGATGTGATCTGGACGGCACAGCACATGAGTGCCAAGAGCGCGTCGACTTGGCCCTGGATGACCCTACATGCCTGCTCCGACGCCCGCGGCCCTGCTGGCAACCGCACATCGTCTTGCCGACACCGCCGGCGACGTGATCCTGCCGTACTTCCGCAAGGGTGTCGCAGTCGACAACAAGGCAGCCAAGGGTTTCGACCCCGTCACGATTGCGGACACGACGGCCGAAAAGGCCATGCGGGCTTTGATCGCCAGGCTGCATCCCGACCATGGCATCATCGGCGAGGAGTTCGGCGACGTTGCGAGTGCTGGTGCCTACAACTGGATCCTCGATCCGATCGACGGCACGCGCGCGTTCATTACGGGTTATCCGCTCTGGGGCACGCTGATCGGCCTGGTCGACGGCGACCGGCCGATCGTCGGCATGATGGATCAGCCCTACACGCGGGAGCGCTTCTGGGCGGCGCCGGGTGGACGAGCAAAGACTGCGCGCTTTCGTGGGCCGGACGGCCGCGAGCGGTCGATTGCGACGCGCGCATGCCCGAAGCTGGCCGATGCCGTCCTGGCGTGCACGTCGCCAGACATGTTCAAAACGCCGGCCGATCGCGCCGCCTTCGACGCGGTCAGCAAGCGTGCCAAGCTCACGCGCTTTGGTGGCGATTGCTATGCCTACTGCATGCTGGCGGCAGGTCACGTCGACCTCGTCATCGAGGCAGGCCTGAAGGCGGTCGACATCGCACCGCTGATTCCGATCATTGAAGCCGCAGGCGGTGTCGTGACCACCTGGGACGGTGGCTCAGCCATCGGCGGCGGCGCCGTCATCGCCGCAGGTGACGCAAAACTGCATGCGACGGCGATGAAGGTGCTGCGAGGCGCGTGACTACGACAGGGCAACCGGCTGCGCCGCGTTAGCCGTCAACGCATTGATGGCGCGCATATAGGGTACGCTTTCGCTTTGCAGGCGCTTTGCGGTCGCGGCCACATCCGGATAGGCCTGCATCGCCTCCCACCAAATGGCGCGCCCCGCAAGATAACCGTTGGCGCCCGCGCGATAGGCGTAGGTCAGCACGTTGCTGAAGTCGGCGGCCGATGCGCCAGCCGACAACATCACCCATGGACGTCCGCACGCGGTACCGAGATCATCAAATAGCTTCTGGGCAGCTTTGGTGTCTAACCCGCCCACGCCCGATGGTGGCAGGGCTTTCGCCGGAAGCGGGCTTTCGAGTTTGAAGATGTCGACGCCATACTCCTTGCCCGCAAATCGACGGACGCTGTCGATCACCATCTCCGGATGCTTCTTTGGATCTTCTGCATACCCGACATCGCCGCCAAGCGGGTACAGCAGAAACTCTAGGAGGAAGCAGATGTCGTTGCGACGGCAATCGTCGCCGATCTTGCGGATGAACCGCTCCTGATGCTCAAGCGCGGCTTTGGAGGCATCAGGGCGATACCAGGCGAGCACTTTCACGCCATCCGCGCCGTAGCGTTTGATGTGGTCGACGGACCAATCGGCAATCTCATGCGAATACCGGCCGTCGGGCGTATCCTTGAAGGCATGGTCCTCGAGCGTCAGCAGCAATCCCTGGCGCGGCGAGACGTGCTTGATGCCGCGCTTGTAGGCCCAGATCGGGTCGAGGAGCACAGCGGTCGCCTCAGGCGCAAGGTGCTGGACGATCAGCTCTTTGATATGCGCCACATCGTCGAACCGCGCCTCGGCTTCGCCGCGCTTGCCTTTGACGAGGTTCATAATCGGTGGCCGCTGGTCGGCGGCCAACATTGCAAAGCGGCCGTCCGCGCCAGCCATCCGGCGCATGCCCCAGGCCTTGCCGGGTGTCAGTTGGCCGAGTGCTGTTGAAGAGGTCATTGCAGCCGCCTATCCCGGGCTCGAAATGCCGCGCAATGGCCCGAAATCTCGCTCGATTCTTGACAGCGAATGTCCCCGGCCGCTACGAGGCGCGCGCTGGGGCTGTAGCTCAGTTGGGAGAGCGCTGCAATCGCACTGCAGAGGTCAGCGGTTCAATTCCGCTCAGCTCCACCAGCCGCCCATTTTTTTGGCCGCCCATTTTTTTTGGCCGATTGAGACTTTGAGCATTTTGCGTGCCGTGTGACAGGGAAGAATGCACGTGCCATGTCGAGGAGGCAGGTGCGCCTATGTCCGATCTCCTCCTGTTGAGCTTAGTGCCGTGTCGGAACCCGCCCCGTATCGAGCGCCCCGAGGCCCCCATGTCGAACAAGTCCACCGAAGGCCAACCCGAGCAAGCAGACGCATGGCGCTGGCCCGAGGAAAAGTGGCGCAAGATTGTCGCCAAGGTGCGGGCGGGGCGATCCTTGCGGCCGAAGACTTGGCCTGGTGGAGCGCACACAGCGGTGGCCTTGTCGTTTGATTCCGACCATGAGACCTCCGTGCTGCGCTGGGGGCATGAGTCTCCTGGCCGCCTCAGCGTCGGCCAGTTTGGCGCACGCGCCGGCGTGCCGCGCATCCGCAAGCTGCTCGCCAAGTACGATATCAAAGCCTCGTTCTTCGTGCCGGCCGTCGTCGCGCTCCTGCACCCAGAAGAGCAGTGCGCCAATGTGAACGAGGGGCACGAAGTCGCGATTCACAGCTGGATCCACGAACTCAATAGCCAGCTGCCTCCTGCCGACGAACGTGACCTGCAGATGCGGGCCGCCGACACCCTGGAAAAGATCACGCGGGTGCGCCCGGTCGGCATTCGCACGCCGTCGTGGGATTTTAGCCCACATACGCTCGCGATCACCCGGGAAATGGGGCTTCTCTATGATAGCTCGCTGATGGCGGACGACGACCCCTACGAACTGCTTGAAGATGGCGAGCCGACCGGTGTCGTCGAGCTTCCCGTCGAGTGGATCCGCGATGATGCGCCCTATCTCAACATGGATCGCTTCAGCGCGGCGCGTCCGTACACGCCGCCCTCAGGCGTGCTCGAAATCTTCCGCCGCGAGTTCGACGGCATCTATCGTTCAGGACCCGGCGGGCTGTTTCTGCTGACCATGCACCCCCACATCATCGGGCACTGGAGCCGTCTGCAAATTTTGGAAGAGTTGATCCAGCATATCCGCGGCCACGGCGGCGTCTGGTTTGCAACCCACGCCGATGTCGCCCGGCACGTCCGCGAGCACGGCAAGATGGGCTGAGGCCAAGCAACGCGCAATCTTGTGCACGATTTTGCCCCGCGACGACTTAGCCTTTCCGAATCGGCCGAAACGGGTCTAACCAGAAAGCCCATGACGCGGTACATCTTCATCACCGGCGGCGTGGTGTCTTCGCTTGGCAAAGGGCTGGCTTCAGCGGCCCTTGGAGCGCTTCTACAAGCCCGAGGCTACTCGGTTCGGCTGCGCAAGCTGGACCCATACCTCAATGTCGACCCGGGCACTATGAGCCCGACCCAGCACGGCGAGGTGTTCGTCACCGACGACGGCGCTGAAACCGACCTTGATCTCGGGCATTACGAACGCTTCACCGGCGTGTCGGCGAAAAAGTCCGACAACATCACCACCGGTCGCATCTATCAGGAGATCATCGCCAAAGAGCGGCGCGGCGACTTCCTCGGCGGTACCGTCCAGGTCATCCCGCACGTCACCAACGCCATCAAGGAATTCGTGCTCGACGGCAATGAGGGGATCGACTTCGTGCTGATCGAAGTCGGCGGCACGGTCGGCGATATCGAGGGCCTGCCATTCTTTGAGGCGATCCGCCAGATCGGCAATGACCTGCCCCGGGGCCAGTGCATCTACGTGCACCTGACCCTGCTGCCTTACATCCCCACGGCTGGCGAGCTGAAGACCAAACCGACTCAACACTCGGTCAAGGAGCTGCGCTCCATCGGCATCCAGCCGGATATCCTGCTGTGCCGTGCGGATCGAGAGATCCCCAAGGGCGAGCGACGCAAAATCGCGCTGTTCTGCAATGTGCGCGAGGAATCGGTCATCCAGGCCCTCGACGTCGCCAGCATCTACGATGTGCCGCTCGCCTACCATCGCGAGGGTTTTGACAGCGAAGTTCTGAAAGCCTTCGACATCACCGGTGCGCCGCGCCCTGATCTGTCGCGCTGGGAGACCATTTCGCGCCGCATCGCCAACCCGGAGGGCGAAGTGACGATTGCCATCGTCGGCAAGTACACGGGCCTCAAGGACGCCTACAAATCCTTGAACGAGGCGCTGGTGCACGGTGGCATCGCCAACAACGTGCGCGTCAACATCCAGTGGATCGAGAGCGAGGTGTTCGAGCACGAAGATCCCACGCCCTACCTTGAGGGCGTCCACGGCATCCTCGTTCCCGGCGGCTTCGGCGAGCGCGGCTCCGAGGGCAAGATCCTCGCCGCTCGCTTCGCGCGCACGCGCAAGACGCCCTACTTCGGCATCTGCTTTGGCATGCAGATGGCGGTGATCGAAGCGGCCCGCTCCCTGGCTGGCATCTCTGACGCTTCATCGACCGAATTCGGCCAAACGGGCGAGCCCGTTGTCGGCGAGATGACCGAGTGGATGAAGGGTAACGATCTCGAGACGCGCAAGGCCGGCGGCGACCTCGGCGGCACCATGCGCCTCGGTGCTTACGTCAACGTGTTCGCCGAAGGCAGCCGCATCGCCAAGATCTACGGCGATACGCGCATTTCCGAGCGCCATCGTCACCGCTACGAGGTCAATACGGACTATCGCACCCGCCTCGAGGCCAAGGGCATGCGCTTCTGCGGCATGTCGCCAGACGGCCTGCTGCCCGAGACGATCGAGTACACCGACCATCCGTGGTTCATCGGCGTCCAGTATCACCCGGAGCTGAAATCGCGCCCGTTCGAACCGCACCCGCTGTTCAAGAGTTTCATCGCGGCGGCGGTCGAGCAGTCACGGTTAGTGTAAGCGGGGCTGGCGCATAAGCGATCCAGAGCGCGCAACACCGGGGGCAAAATGCATGCCGGTGCACCCTTTGTGATCGCTCTGCCTGCGACCTCCCGTTTTCTTGTTGCACCGCAGCGCGTCGTGCTATCGCCGTTTATCCCTTGCCGCGATCAGGAGACGAGCCGTGGACAGCTTTTCGCTCAACAGCTTCTTTCACGCGAGCCTTGCCGACGCCGACCCCGAACTGAACGGCACCATCATCCGTGAACTCGGCCGCCAGCGTCATGAGATCGAACTGATCGCATCCGAAAACATCGTCTCGCGCGCGGTCATGGAAGCCTGCGGCTCCGTGATGACCAACAAGTACGCCGAGGGCTATCCGGGCAAGCGCTATTACGGTGGCTGCCAGTTCGTCGACCAGGCCGAGACGCTGGCCATCGAACGCGCCAAGGCGCTGTTCGGCTGCAAGTTTGCCAACGTGCAGCCGAACTCCGGTAGCCAGATGAACCAGGCCGTGTTCCTGGCGCTGCTGAAGCCCGGCGACACATTCATGGGCCTTGACTTGAACTCCGGCGGACACCTCACCCACGGGTCGCCCGTCAACATGAGCGGCAAGTGGTTCAACGTCGTCGGCTACGGTGTACGCAAGGATACCCAGCGGATCGACCTCGACGACGTCGAAGCGCTCGCGATCAAGCACAAGCCAAAGCTGATCATCGCCGGCGGTACGGCCTATTCGCGCGAGTGGGACTGGGCACGCTTCCGCAAGATCGCGGACGCCGTCGGCGCCTATTTGATGGTCGACATGGCGCACATTGCGGGCCTCGTCGCCGGTGGTGCGCATAGCTCGCCCGTGCCGCACGCCCACGTCGTGACCTCGACGACGCACAAGTCTCTGCGTGGCCCACGCGGCGGCCTGATCCTGACCAACGACGAGGACATCATCAAGAAGATGAACTCGGCCGTGTTCCCAGGACTCCAGGGCGGACCGCTGATGCATGTGATTGCCGCCAAGGCCGTCGCCTTCAAGGAAGCCCTGCAGCCCGAGTTCAAGGCCTACGCGCATCAGGTGGTCAAGAACGCCCAGACGCTGTCAGACACGATCAAGAAGGGCGGCTACGATATCGTCACCGGCGGCACGGACAATCACCTGCTGCTGGTCGATCTGCGGCCCAAGAAGCTGACCGGCAAGGCCTCGGAAATCGGCCTCGGCCGCGCACACATCACCTGCAACAAGAATGGCGTGCCGTTCGACGAGAAGAGCCCGTTCATCACCTCAGGCGTGCGCCTTGGCACACCGGCCGGCACGACGCGCGGCTTCAAGGAAGCCGAGTTCCGCGAAGTCGGCGAGATGATCGTCACAGTGCTGGACGGCCTAGCCAAGAACGGTGACACGGGCGATGCACAAGTCGAAAACCGCATCCGCGACCGTGCGATGACGCTGTGCGAGCGCTTCCCGATTTATTGAGCCGTCTGTGCGGGCAAGTGCACGGTCTGGCCCGCATATAATGCCAGCGGTGACGGATCCGCCTCCCCCCAACTGTCATGGCCGGCACAAGGCGCCCTGTGCCGGCCACCCATTCTGCAACGCACGCATCTGGTTGCCATTACGTAACGACGGCTCAACGCTGCAGAGACCGTCGCGGCCGTCTCGCACTGGGCGGCCGGGACAAGCCCGGCCATGGCAGCGGGAGGAACAGGTCGCCAGTCAGAAATTTTATTCGCTGGTACAACACGATCAAAAATTGAAGATCTTCTTCATCCAATCGCCGACGGGATCGCCGTTTTGCTGCCGCTCCTTGCGGAACGCGATGGTGCCAGAACGCGGCGGCGCTTTCTCGCTCTCGATTTTTGGCTGCTCGATCAGGTGTTGTTTGCCTTCGAGGCCGAGGTGCACCTTTTTCTCGTGCGCATAGATGTCGCTGAAGGTCTTGAGGGTTCCCTCGTCATCCACATGCGCTGTGAAGTACGTGATATGGATCGGCACCTTCTTGTTCAGGCGGATCTCGTTGTTCTCCGGGCCCGAGACTGCCAGCTGGTTCACCTGTTCGCGCGTCATCTTTCGATCATGCGACAGCAGCAGCTCGGCGAACTTGAGCGGGTCGCGCACACGCATGCAGCCGTGGCTGTAGGCACGGCTTGAATGTTCAAACAGCGGTTTTTGTGGCGTGTCGTGCATGTATACGTCGTGCTTGTTCGGAAACAAGAATTTCACCACGCCAAGCGCATTGCCGGCGCCCGGCGGCTGAAACACATGGAACGCCCGCAGGTCCGTCGTCGTCCAATCGACCGACGCCGGATCGACCTCTTTGCCATTATAGGCGGCGCGCAACCCGGCTTTGGCGAGCGAGCCAGGATTGCGGGCGAGCTGCGGCTGCAGCTCCTTCCACTTGATGCTCTCGGGCACGTTCCAGAACGGCTTGAATACAACCAGCGTCATCTCGTCCGAGAAGACCGGCGTCGGCGTATCGGGTCGGCCGGTGACGATGCGCTCCGCGTGGATGAGCTTGCCGTCGCGATACATGCGTGTGGTGAACTCGGGAATGTTGTTCTGGATGAACGTTGTGCCCATGTCGGGCATCCAGCGCCACATCTCCATGTTGGCGAGCAGCTTTTTCTCGAGCTGCGCATTGGTCAAAGGCGCAGGCGCGACGGGGCCCTTTTTAGCCGTGGCCTTGGCGGCGGTTTGCCCGGCCGGCGGTTCAGAGGCGGGGGCTGGAGGGGCGCTGGCGATCGCAAGGCTCTGGCCGGTCTTCACGGCGAGGTACTTCAGCCGCAGGCGCTCAAACTGCGGATGAGACGGGTGCAGCGAGCGGATGTAGGTGTCAGGCTTGGCGGCATTGCCAAGTTCGGTCAACACACTGGCCGGCTCATAGACTTGCGCCTTACGGTCGATCAGCTTGCTCAGCGAGGTCGGGTCCATCCGGTCACCGCGGGCGTGGCGCGCGTAGGCCAGGGCTGCGAGCGACAGCGTGCTCTCAGCCTCAATCAGCTGGATAGTTGTCGGCTTGCCGTTCCAGCTTTCGGCCGGCAGTTTATAGGCTGAGGCCTGCAGACCATAGCTGTCGGCGCTCTTGATCTCGCTCATCAGCGCGATGGCTTCCGGCGTGAAACCATCCTCGCTCACCCAGAGCGGGGCGCCTTGGCGGGCATCATAGACCTTGACGGCCGCATCGCGGTCGGCGCGCGATCTGGCATCGGCCGGTTTCATCGCCCTCAGGCGGGCCGTCAGATCAGGCCCGAGGGTAAACGCGGGTTTGTCCGGCGTGGCTGTCGCTTGAACGGGCGCGGGCTGGGCCGGGGCGGGCGCTTTCTCGGCTTCCGCGGGAGCTGCCGGCTCAGGCTTCGGTTCAGCGGTCGTTGCGGTCGGTGATGTGGTTACGGGCGGCTGCGGGGGCCAATTCAACCCGACGGGCGGTGGCAATCCGGCGGCCGCGTCCGGCGGCGATGCCGCCTGTGCCGCGTAGCCCGTTACCAATCCACCCAGGGCCGCGGCCGTGGCGAGCGCATGCCGGAAACGCATAGGTACTCTCCCTGACAACCAGTTCAGCCTAGTGCACCGCGTGGGTGAAATCCAGAAGTCGATCGTCGACCATTACGATTGAAATGCCTGTGGAAGCAGACCGTGGCGAAATTGGAACAACGGGCTCGTGTCCATACCCGTTGTCATGCCAGCACTTCCGCCTGTTGCGGCATATTGGGGGACTCATGCGGGTTGCCGTCCGCCGTGCCCCAACGTGACCCCGCCACCAAATGGTCAACAAATCGTTGACAGGTGTGTCTGCCGGGCGCACGTACCGCAGCCTGTTCCCGGTGTGTGTTTCGCTGTGCTGGGCCCGGAGTATGTGATGCGTCTGGGATCGTCTTTTGTCGGCTTGGTCGTCGCCACGGCCATGGCTTTGTACGCGCCAGAGATCGAGGCGGCGTCCGGCCTCGATGTGCGCGAACTCGTTGTTGTCACTGGTGTTATTGCGGCAACCGCGTTTGTCGCCACCCTCCTCCTGTCGCGTGACCGCCTTGAGCTGGTGCGCTCGGTCCGTGGCTTTGCAGCTGGCCTCATGTTCGCCACCGCTTTGGTTGCCGGTTACAACTACCGCTTTGACATTGTTTCGGCCGTCCATCGGGTCACGGGCGAATATGTGCAGCGCCCTTCGACGCTCCGCGCCAACGCAGAGCCCGATGGCGACAATGCTGTGCGCATCCGCCGCCGACCGGACGGCCACTTTATCGCCCGCACCGAGATCGACGGCTTCGCCATGCCCATGTTGATCGACACGGGCGCCTCGACCGTGGTGCTGAAGCCCGCAGATGCCCAGCGTCTGGGCATCGATGTCGATCGTCTGCGTTACACGGTACCAGTGCAGACGGCGAACGGCACCACGTACGCGGCGGCTGTGAAGCTCCGCTCGTTGGCCGTTGGGCCGATCCTGGTCCAGGACGTCGACGCCTTGGTGTCCAAGCCCGGAACTTTGCGCGACAGCCTGCTTGGTATGACTTTCTTAAACAGATTGCGGTCATATGAATTTGCGGGAGAGTATTTGACGTTGCGCATCTAGGCTTTGCCTTGGGCGCAGCGCGCGAGTGGCTCCTGTTTGTTCTCTGCGTATCGAGGCATCCATGGCACTGTCAAACGGTGGCCGGAGCATATTGGGCGATTTGGCCGGCTGGGCCATGGCGATCATTCTTGGCATCGCCGCCATCGTTTATGCGCCCGAAATCAAGATAGCGGGTTACGCCCTGTTCGGTCTGCAGCCGCCGGCTCGCACCATCGCAACGGCGACCACGCCAGAACGCAAGTCCGACACCGGCAGCCGCAACACGGCTGAGCTTCGCGTCGGCGACAACGGCCACTTCTTCACGCCCGCTGAAATCAATGGTCGCCGCATCGACGTCATGGTCGACACGGGTGCCTCCATCGTGGCGCTGACCTACGATGATGCGGTTGCCATCGGTGTTGGGCCAGCATCAAGCGAATTCACCCATCAGGTCTCAACCGCCAACGGGGTGGCCCGCGTTGCCCCGGTCACGCTCGATCGGGTGATGATCGGCGACATCCTGGTGCGCAATGTTCAGGCCGCCGTGATCGAACGTGGGAAACTGAAAACGACGCTGCTTGGCAACTCGTTCCTCAGCCGCCTCCACCGCTACGAGATGCGCAACGGACGCATGTTGCTCGAAGAGTAAAACGAGCGACGCGTGGTCCGCGTCAGATGATCGGCGCGCGGCAGCACCGCACGGTGCGCCCGCCGCCCTGGTTGCGCATGGGCTGTGGCGCTTGGCAGGCCTCGGTCGCAAATGAACAGCGCGCCTGGAATGCGCAACCGGCCGGCAGGTTCAAGAGCGACGGCGTCATGCCTGGAATCTGCGCCAGCCGTTCGCCGCGCTTGTTGTGGCTCGGCACAGAACCGATCAGTCCCTGCGTGTAGGGATGCAGCGGCTTGGCGATGATCGCATCCGTCGGCCCACTTTCGACGATGCGGCCTGCGTACATGACGACGAGCCGATCAGCGAGAGCCGACACGACGGCCAGATCATGCGTGATCCAGATTAACGCGGTCTTGGTCTCCCGTGCGAGGCGCTGGGCCTCCGCCAGGATCTGGGCCTGAATGGTGACATCGAGTGCAGTCGTCGGCTCATCGGCAATGATCAGATCGGGCTTGTTGAGCATGGCGATGGCAATCGCAACGCGCTGACGCATGCCGCCCGACAACTCATGCGGATAGGCTTTCAGGCGGCTCTCAGGCGCGGAGATGCCAGTCATGACGAGGGCGTTTGCGGCGATCTCCAGCGCCTGTTTGCGCGACACGTCCTGATGCGCCAGCACCGTTTCAACCATCTGCGTGTCGATGCGCAGAACCGGGTTGAGCGTCATCATCGGGTCCTGGAAAATCATCGCAATGCGGTTGCCCCGCAGCGCCTGTAGACGCGCCGGCGCAGCCCTTGTCAGGTCCTCGCCCTGAAAGCGGATGGAGCCCGACACGATGCGGCCGGGCGCGTCGATGAGGCCGAGGATCGAAAAGCCGGTGATCGATTTGCCCGAGCCCGATTCACCAACGATGCCAAGCACCTCGCCTGCGGCCACCTCGAACGACACGCCATCGACGGCCTTGACGACACCTGCCTTGGTGAAGAAGTGGGTCGCAAGATCTGTCACTGTGAGCGTTGGGGACATACGTCGTTTTCGAGCGGCAGCCGAAAACAATCAAGCGCCTTGGGCGCTTGGAGCACTTGGCAAGCCAATCGCATGAACAAAAACCTCGTCCTCCCGCACAAGCAAGGCCGCGCCGGAACACAGAGCGTCACGCGTTCAACCCCAACCGAATGGCAACCGACCGACGATGCGCATCGAGCCCCTCGGCAGTCGCGAGCGTCATAGCCGCAGGTGCGAGTGCGCGCAGCGCTGGCTCGGTCAGTCGCAAAATCGAGGTACGCTTCATAAAGTCGAGCACGCCGAGGCCCGAGGCAAAGCGCGCCGATCGCGCCGTCGGCAGTACGTGATTCGAGCCCGACACGTAGTCGCCGATCACTTCAGGCGTGTGCGCGCCGAGGAAGATGGCGCCAGCGTTGCGGATGCGCGCGGCGAGCGCCTCGCCACCGTCCTTCGTCGCGATTTCCAGATGCTCCGCCGCGATCCGATCGGCGAGCGGCACCGCTTCGTCGAGATGGCTGACCACGATGATGGCGCCAAACGTCGCCCAGCTCTCGGCCGCAATACTTTCGCGCGACAGCAGCTTCAATTGCCGCTCCACCGCAGCCGCGACGCGATCGGCCAGTGCTGCATCATCCGTGATCAAGATCGATTGCGCGCTCGCGTCATGCTCCGCTTGGGCCAAGAGATCAGCGGCGATCCACTCGGGATTGGCTGACGCGTCGGCGATCACGAGCACTTCGCTCGGGCCCGCGATCGAGTCGATACCGACGGTGCCGAACACCTGCCGCTTGGCCGCCGCCACATAGGCGTTGCCGGGACCAACAATCTTGGCGACCGGACGCACACTCTGCGTGCCATAGGCGAATGCTGCAACGGCCTGTGCGCCGCCGATGCGATAAATCTCGTCGACACCAGCAATACGCGCCGCAGCCAACACCAGCGGATTGAGCACCCCGCGCATGGCCGGCACGCACATCGCGACCCGGGGGACACCGGCCACCTTCGCCGGAACCGCGTTCATAAGCACGGAACTTGGATAGCTCGCTTGCCCACCCGGTACATAAAGGCCGACCGCCTCGATCGCCGTCCAGCGCGAACCGAGATCGACCCCGGCCGAGTCCGTATAGCGGTCGTCCCTCGGCAACTGGCGCGCATGGTGGCTGCGGATGCGCTCGGCGGCAAACTCAAGCGCTGCACGTGTCGCATCGTCCGCCGACCGAAACGCGGCTTGGATCTCGCTGTCAGGAACACGAATGCCAAACACATCGAGGTCGAGCAAATCGAATGTCGCCGTCAGCTCCTGCAGGGCGCGATCCCCGCGTGCCCTGACATCGGCGATGATGGCGCGCACACGCGCATCGACGTCCTCTGACACCTCGCGCTTGGTGGTCAGAAAAGCCGCGAACTGGGCTTCGAAACCCTCGGCTGTCGTCGACAATCGGAGAACCATCGCGTGTCCGTTCGGTATCGGTTTTGAGCACCTCTACACGCGGTCCGCTCGAAGTGCCACGGCAGCGTCACGCTGAATGGTCGCGCAATCGAGGTCCCACTGTCGAGGTCATCTGGACCAACCCTATGCGAGGCTCTATAACCCCGTGAAACATCCGCCCGTACGTGGTGACGGATGACCCTGGGAGACTTTCATGTTCGACCGTCGGACTTTGCTCGCCACTGGCGGCGCAGCGACCCTGTCTATCGTCCTTTCAATCTCCGTTGTCGCGCAGTCGATGCCCGCGCTGCAGATCTTCGTGCCGGCCGCACCGGGCGGTGGCTGGGATCAGACCGGCCGCACGATTGAAATGGCCATGCGTACGGATGGTATCGTAAAGGACTTCAAGTTTGAGCACGCCCCGGGTGCTGGCGGTGCCGTCGGTCTGCCGAAGTTCCTCGGCGCCAAGAAAGCCCAGCCGGACGCTATCCTAGTGGGTGGCATGGTCATGGTTGGCTCGCTGATCGCCAACAAGAGCCCCGTCAAGATGACCGACCTCACGCCCATTGCGCGGCTAACAGGCGAAGCGCAGGTCGTCGTGGTTCCCGCGGAATCGCCGTTCAAGTCCATGGCCGACCTGATGGCGGCTTTCAAAGCCGATCCGGCCAAGGTCTCGTGGGCCGGCGGCTCCGCTGGCGGTACCGATCACATCATGGCCGGAATGATCGCGCGTGCAGCCGGCGTCGAGCCGAAGAAAGTTGCTTACGTCGCCTTCGCAGGTGGCGGCCCGGCACAGGCCGCGTTGCTCGGCAATCAAGTCAGCGCCGGCATCTCCGGCTATGGCGAATTTTCTGAACAAATCAAGGCCGGCAAACTGCGTGCACTCGCGATTTCGGCCGATAAGCGCCTCGCTGGCGCCGACACAGTCCCAACCCTGAAGGAACAGGGCGTCGATGTCGTGTTGTTCAATTGGCGCGGCGTCTTCGGCGCACCCGGCATCACGGCCGATCAGCGCAAGGCCCTGGTCGACGTCGTCGTGAAGATGACGGAAGGCCCAACCTGGAAGAGTGAGCTGGTCAAAAAGGATTGGACGCCGATCCTGCTCACCGGCGACGATTTCGGCAAGTATCTCGACACTGAAATCACCCGCATCACGGGCATTCTGGTCGACCTCGGTCTCGCACAGTAGGCGTTACATTTGGGGTGGGGGGCACATGTCTGCAAAACCGGCATGGGATGACACGCTGCTCGGCGTTGTCATCCTGGTCTTCGCGGCTGTCGTTGCCTGGCAGACGTCGATTATCCCGTTGAACGCCATCTACGCGAAGGTCGGGCCGAATGTGATCCCATGGTTGCTGGCAGGGATGCTTGGCCTTCTCGGTTTGGTTCTAACCGTCCAGGGACTGCGTGGCGGCTGGCCCCATGAAGAGGCGCCCGGCGATTATGACTGGCCCGCCATCGGTTGGCTTGGCGGTGGTCTCGCAATCAACGCAGCGCTGATCGAGATCGCGGGCTTTATCCTCTGCGCCACGGTGCTGTTCGTTTTCACGGCACGCGCCTTCAAGAGCACGACGCCGTTGCGCGACACCGCCATCGGCCTCGCGCTGGCTCTCGTGTCTTATGTCGGTTTCGACCGCATTCTTGGCTATAAGATCGGCACTGGGCTGATCGAGAGGTTCATCTAATGGAGACCCTCTCGGCCCTGATGCAAGGCTTCGCGATCGCGCTGACGCCTTGGAACCTGATGTGGTGCTTCGTCGGCGTTACACTTGGCACGGCCATCGGTGTCTTGCCGGGCCTCGGGCCAGCGCTGACCATCGCGCTGCTGTTGCCCATCACCTACAAGGTCGATGCCACGGCGGCGTTCATTCTCTTTGCCGGCATCTACTACGGCGCCATGTACGGCGGCTCGACCACGTCGATCCTGCTCAACACACCCGGCGAAAGCGCGTCCATCGTCACGGCGCTTGAAGGCAACAAGATGGCCCGCAAGGGGCGTGCGGGCGCGGCGCTATCGACGGCTGCCATCGGCTCGTTTGTGGCTGGCACCATCGGCACCATCGGCCTGACGTTCATTGCCGTCCCGATCGTCAACTTCGCCCTCAAGTTTGGGCCAGCCGAATACTTTTCGCTCGCCATCCTGGCCTTTGTCGCGGTTTCGGCCGTACTCGGCAACTCCGCGGTTCGCGGGCTGGCCAGCCTGGCCGTGGGCATATTCCTCGGCATGATCGGCATCGACCAGCAGACGGGGCAGGCGCGCTTCACATTTGGCGTCACCGAACTCTACGATGGCATCAACGTCATTGTCGTGGCGGTCGGCCTGTTTGCCGTCGGCGAGACACTGTACCTCGCCGCATTCAAACGTAAGGCAGACAGCGTTGAAGTGCTGTCGGTGACGGATTCGATCTGGCTGACCGCTGAGGATTGGTCGCGGTCGTGGAAGGCGTGGATCAGGGGCTCGCTCATAGGTTTCCCAATCGGTGCCATGCCGGCGGGCGGCGCGGAAATTCCAACGTTTCTGTCCTACTATCTCGAAAAGAAGCTGTCGAAACACCCGGAAGAATTCGGCCACGGCGCCATCGAAGGCGTCGCCGGGCCGGAGGCCGCCAACAACGCGTCGGCGGCCGGCGTGCTTGTCCCCATGCTGGCACTCGGCCTGCCGACCTCGGCGACAGCTGCCATTATGCTGTCGGCGTTCCAGAGCTACGGCATCAATCCTGGCCCGACACTGTTCACCACACAGGGCGCGCTGGTGTGGGGGCTGATCGCGAGCCTCTACGTCGGCAACGTCATGCTGCTGGTGTTGAACCTGCCGCTTGTGTCGCTGTGGGTGAAGATGCTGCACATTCCAGAGCGCTGGCTCTATGGCGGCATCCTGATGTTTGCGACCATCGGCACCTATGGCATCAGTCGCTCGGCCATTGACCTGCTGCTGCTCTACACCATGGGCATCATGGGCTTCTTCATGCGCAGGTTCGATTTTCCGACCGCACCGATCATCATCGGCATGATCCTCGGCCCCATGGCGGAGCAGTCGTTCCGACAAGCCATGACCATTTCCAACGGCGATCTCAGCATCTTCGTCACCAAGCCGCTGTCTCTCACGCTGTTGCTGCTTGCGCTTGCGGCTGTGATTGGCCCAGCCCTCTGGCGGATGGTCGCCGCACGGCGTGGTGGCCCGATCGCCTCCCAATGATGCCCGACGCGATCAGCCTCCGCCGTTTCGCACGTGCGAACAAACGGCGGCCTTTGCCTTTCTTGCGTGCATATGCGAGACAAAAGGCCACGGTTAATCTAGGGTGCTGCATCCCTTTGGACAGTTGCAGTGCACAATGCCGGGACTCTAGACAGAGGCGCTAGTTTATTGCCGTGCGCGTCAACCTTCTTGGCGCCGAACAGGAGCCTGCTCGATGAAAGTCCTCGTGCCGGTCAAGCGAGTTGTCGACTACAACGTGAAGATCCGCGTCAAATCCGACGGGTCGGGCGTCGAGCTCGCCAACGTCAAGATGAGCATGAACCCCTTCGACGAGATCGCCATCGAAGAGGCGGTCCGCATGAAAGAAAAAGGTGTCGCGACTGAGATCGTGGCTGTTTCCATCGGACCGGCAAAGGCCGCCGAGACGATCCGCACAGCGCTTTCTATGGGCGCTGATCGCGGCATCCTGGTCGAGGTCGGCGAAAACGAACAGATCGAACCTCTCGCCGTCGCCAAGCTGTTGAAAGCCGTTATTGCCGCCGAGAATCCAAACCTCGTTATCCTTGGCAAGCAAGCCATCGACGACGACTGCAATCAGACCGGCCAGATGCTGGCTGCCCTGCTCAAGTGGCCGCAGGCGACGTAC
This sequence comes from Hyphomicrobiaceae bacterium, assembly GCA_031374735.1. Classification (GTDB taxonomy): domain Bacteria; phylum Pseudomonadota; class Alphaproteobacteria; order Rhizobiales; family Hyphomicrobiaceae; genus JABFRJ01. The sequence goes on from JANMGQ010000156.1 coordinate 21,803, forward strand.
GCCTCCAAGATCGTCCTTGAAGGTGGCGACGCCACCGTGACGCGCGAAGTTGACGGCGGCATGGAAGTCTTGCGCCTCAAGATGCCCTGCATCGTCACCACGGATCTGCGTTTGAACGAGCCGCGCTATCCGTCGTTGCCCAACATCATGAAGGCCAAGAAAAAGCCGCTCGACACCAAAAAGCCGGCCGACCTCGGCGTCGATATCGCGGCCCGCCTGAAAGTGCTCAAGACCGTCGAACCATCGGGCCGCCAAGCCGGCGTCAAGGTCAAGACCGTGGGCGAACTCGTCACGAAACTGAAAGACGCAGGGGTGCTGCAATGAGCGTTCTTCTGATTGCTGAGCACGACAACGTAAACCTCAACGCCGCCACCGCCAAAGCCATGACCGCGGCCAAGGCGATCGGCGGTGCGGTGCACGTCCTCGTAGCCGGCCACAATTGCAAAGGCGTCGCCGAACAAGCCACCAAACTCGATGGCGCCGCCAAGGTGCTGCTCGCGGACGCGCCGCAATATGCACGCGCGCTGGCTGAGGAAATGGCCGCCCTCGTGACACCGATGATGGCCAACTACACGGCCTTGCTCGCCTGCTCCACGCCCTCGGGCAAGAACATGCTGCCACGCATCGCCGCCGAACTTGACGTGATGCAGATCTCTGACGTCATGAAGGTCATCTCACCTAACACCTTTGAACGCCCGATCTACGCCGGCAACGCCATCCAGACCGTGCAATCCGGCGACGCCAAGAAGGTCATGACCATCCGCACGGCCTCTTTCGCAGCGGTCGCCATGACCGGCAGCGCGGCGGTTGAGAGCATTTCTGCGGCAGGAGTCGCGGGCCTCTCGACGTTCGAGAAAGCCGAGATCCAAAAGAACGACCGGCCTGAACTGGCGTCTGCCCGCATCGTTGTCTCGGGCGGCCGTGGCATGGGCTCGGGCGAGAACTTCAAGACATATATCGAGCCTGTGGCCGATGCCCTTGGTGCCGCTGTCGGCGCCTCACGCGCCGCAGTTGACGCGGGCTACGTGCCAAACGACTATCAGGTCGGCCAAACCGGCAAGGTCGTCGCACCTGATTTGTATGTCGCTGTCGGCATTTCCGGCGCGATCCAGCATCTCGCCGGTATGAAGGACAGCAAAGTCATCGTCGCCATCAACAAGGACGCGGAGGCACCGATCTTCTCGGTCGCCGATTACGGCCTCGTCGGTGATCTCTTCCAGCTGATGCCCGAGCTGAAAGCCGAAATCTCGAAGTCCAAGGGCTAACGAATTCCCTTCTCTCCCACTTTTGGGAGAAAAGGTGGCCGAAGGCCGGATGAGGGGCAGCATCAGCGGGGACCGATCAATTGGCCTGGGCTTATTGATCTAACGCCGTCGGAGCAAGTCGCCGCCCCTCACCCGCCCTGCGGGCACCCTCACCCCTCAGAATTGAGGGGTGAGGGAAGAGCAACACACGAAAGGCCCGGCCGTGACAGGTCAGACGAGTATTCGCAAGGTCGGCGTCATCGGCGCAGGGCAGATGGGCAATGGCATTGCCCACGTGGTGGCCGTCGCCGGCTATGACGTCGCCGTCAACGATTTGAAGCGCGAGGCTTTCGACAAGGCCTTCGGCATCATCGAAAAGAACCTGACCCGTCAGGTGTCGCGCGGCATCATCAAAGACGAGACGATGCGCGTCGCCATGAAGCGGATTACATTTGCCGAGAACTTCGCAGCTCTCGCCGATTGTGACATCGTCATCGAGGCTGCGACCGAAGACGAGGCCATCAAGAAGAAGATCTTCGCCGAGCTCTGCCCGAAGCTGAAAAAGAGCGCGATCGTCGCCTCCAACACGTCGTCGATCTCGATCACGCGTCTGGCCGCGGCCACCGACCGGCCGGAAAACTTCATCGGCATACACTTCATGAACCCTGTGCCGGTCATGCAGCTCGTCGAGTTGATCCGCGGCATCGCCACGGAAGAGACGACGTTTTCCAAGTGCAAGGAATTCGTGGCCTCGCTCGGCAAGACCATCGCGGTCGCCGAAGATTTCCCGGCCTTCATCGTCAACCGAATCCTGCTGCCGATGATCAACGAAGCCGTCTACACGCTGTATGAGGGCGTCGGCACGGTCGAGAGCATCGACAAGGCCATGAAGCTCGGCGCCAACCACCCCATGGGCCCGTTGGAACTGGCAGACTTCATCGGCTTGGACACCTGCCTGAGCGTCATGCAGGTGCTCTACGAGGGCCTTGCCGATAGCAAGTATCGCCCGTGCCCCTTGCTGGTGAAGTACGTCGAAGCCGGCTGGCTCGGCCGCAAGACCCAACGCGGGTTCTACGACTATCGCGGCGAGAAGCCCGTGCCGACGCGGTAACGCCAACGGTCAGAAAGTGTGATTGATCAACCGGTCGTGCAAAGCCACTCGTGCTTTGCGGATAGGGGCAAAGATCCGGATGCCAAATTGACCGGCAAAGGCCGGTCAATCGGTCCGGGATGGTTCCATGGTTGCGGCGCTCACGCGAATGCCATGGGGCTTACGCGCCGGAAGATTTCGGCTATCAGGGCGCCAAACCAGTGCCGCCCGACCGGCCCGCAGGATCGCCGCCCATGACCGATCTGACCAAACTGACCCTTGCCGACGCCCGCGACGGCCTGCGTGCGAAAAAATTCACCTCGACCGAGCTGACCAAGGCATTCAACAGCGCTATCGAAAAAGGCAATTCGGCGCTGAATGCCTATGTGCTGCCGACGCCCGAACAGGCGCTGGCCATGGCGCAGATCTCCGACAACAAGCTCGCCAAAGGCGAGGGCCGCCCGCTCGAGGGTGTGCCACTGGGCATCAAGGACCTGTTCGCGACCAAGGGCGTGCGCACGACGGCCTGCTCGAAGATCCTGGACGAGTTCAAGCCGACCTACGAATCGACCGTGACGCAGAACCTGTGGGACGCCGGCGCGGTCATGCTCGGCAAGCTCAACAACGACGAGTTCGCCATGGGGTCGTCGAACGAGACGAGCTGCTTTGGTAGCGTGGTCAACCCCTGGCGCCGCCTCAAGGACGGCAAGGTCGACAACGCCAAGCTGGTGCCCGGTGGCTCGTCGGGCGGTTCGTCATCGTCCGTCGCAGCCGACCTGTGCCTTGCAGCAACCGCGACAGACACCGGCGGCTCGATCCGCCAGCCAGCCGCTCTCACCGGCACTGTCGGCATCAAGCCGACCTATGGCCGCTGCTCGCGCTGGGGCATCGTCGCCTTCGCGTCTTCGCTCGATCAGGCAGGCCCGATCGCCAAGACCACGCGCGATGCGGCCATCATGCTCAGGCACATGGCGAGCTTCGATCCGAAAGATTCGACCTCGGTTGATATGGCAGTGCCTGATTATGAGGCCGACCTGAAAAAGGGTGTTAAAGGCCTGCGCGTCGGCGTGCCGAAGGAATACCGCATCGACGGCATGTCCAAGGAAGCCGACGACCTCTGGCAGAAGGGCATCGCGTGGCTGAAGGCTGCTGGCGCGACAGTGCATGACATCTCGCTGCCACACACGAAGTATGCGCTGCCGGCCTACTATATTGTGGCCCCCGCCGAATGCTCGTCCAATCTCGCGCGCTACGATGGCATGCGATATGGCCTGCGCGTGCCAGGCAAAGACCTCATCGAGACCTACGAGAACACGCGCGCCGCGGGTTTCGGCAAGGAAGTGAAACGCCGCGTGCTGATCGGCACCTATGTGCTCTCCGCCGGTTATTACGACGCCTATTACCTGAAGGCGCAGAAAGTGCGCACGCTGATCAAGAAGGACTTCGATGACGCGTGGTCCACGGTCGATGTCGTCTTGACGCCGACGACGCCGAACCCCGCCTTCGCTTTTGGCGAGAAGAGCGGCGATCCTTTGGCTATGTATCTGGAAGACATCTTCACGGTGACGGTCAATATGGCGGGCTTACCCGGCATCTCGGTGCCGGCTGGCCTCTCGTCGCAAGGCACGCCGCTCGGCCTGCAGCTGATCGGCAAGCCCTTCGACGAGGGCACGCTGTTTCGCGCCAGCCAGGCCATCGAGGATGCCGCCGGCCGCTTCCTGGTGCCGGCGAAGTGGTGGGGCTAAAACTCATCACCGAAGCGGCGTCCTGGGGGCTCAGAGCAGCTGTCCGGCACCTCTCGGGTCGGGCAGCGCGCTGCGCCAGCGGGTCGCGCAGGCTTCGGTGTATCACTTGTGAAGCAAGTCCGATGCCAGACCATCCGACACTTGTACCCGTCAGTGCACGAGATGGATCAGGTCGGGCTTGAACAGACCGGCCGCCATCAAGCCAAAGGCTGCCGCGCACAGGCCAAAGGATCCCCAGAGCAACAGCACGGCGTGGGTGAGCAGATACACCGATGTCAGCACCAGCGCGATCTGGAACAGCGCCGAGGCAATCTCGAACAGGTGATACTTGTCGGCGGCAACGTCCCGCAGCTTCTCCATCGCGACAGCGCGGGCAATCAACTCGACGCGCCCTTCGCCCTTGTTCAAGCCTGTTTTGGGGTCGATGACAGGCGCGCCGGACTTATCGACCGCTGGCTCACTTTGATAGCGATTGGCGGTGTCGTTCCAGGTTTTGACGCGCGTCTCAAGGGCAGCCTTCACCGCCGGATCCTTAGCCAGCGCCACATCGATGGACATCTGCTCGGCGGCGGTGCGCAAGGTGGTCTGGCGGATGGTCTTGGCCTGCATGAACGACCACAGGTTCGAGGCCTCGACGTTATAGCTGATCTGGTTCGTTTGCGCGCTCTTGGCGAAGGTCTCCGCAACGGCCAGGAACAACGCAATGATCGAGATGAAGATCGCGATCTTCTTGTTGCCTTCGCCGTCTGCGCCGTGTCCGGCACCGTGCCCGTGTGACATGTCTCTCTCTCCGATTGTGGTCCTCGACCGGCCCTGTGTGGCAAAGGAGACCAGGAATTGCCAGTCTTGGCTTGGCGATTCGCCGTTTTGGGTCAAGGCACTGTCGCATCACGTTCATACGATTTTTCCAGCTTCGCGCTTTCCGTCGCATTGCAGACACGGCGGGCAGCGCCGATAGCGAGGCATGGCTGCTGCTAGGCCAAATGTGCGATGGGTTGCGCTGCTGGTGTACGCGCTGGTGGTGAACGCCTTCGTCTGGGCGACAAGCGCGATCGCGCGTCCGGTTGGTCTTGCAAGTGTGCTCTGCCACACGACGGCTGAGGCGCCGACGTCTCCGGGCGGCCCGGCCAAGGCTGCCGCGCACGATTGCTGCGATATGGCGTGCGGTACCGCCGCGGTCTTTGCGCCGCCAGCGATGTCGATCGCCCTGATGGCGCCTGCCATCGTCGATGCATCGGCAGCCACTTTGTCTGCCGAGGTGTCCACGCCAATCCGCGGCCGACCATGGCCGACAGGTCCTCCCGCACGCTGACGCGCGGCCGGTCAACCGGCATCAACACCGCCTCATGTCAGCACTTGCGATGGATCACCCATGTCGACCTCACGTATCAGCCGCGCGCGAATAACCGCGCTTACGCTCGCAGTCTTGGGCAGCATCTTCGCGCCCGCTCTCGGACAATCGCCAACCATTAAGGCCGGAGATTTGACAATCACCGGCGCCTTCACCCGCGAGCCGCCGAAGGGCGCGCGCGTTGCCGGCGGCTTTGCAACGATCACCAACTCGGGCGCCACGCCGGACCGGCTGCTTGGTGGCAGCGCCGCGTTCGCAAAGCGCTTCGAAATCCATGAGATGACCATGGACGGTGGCATGATGAAAATGCGCGAGCTGCCCAAGGGCCTTGAGATCAAGCCCGGCGAAAAGGTCGAACTGAAACCGGGCGGTTATCACGTCATGTTCATGGATCTGACCGAGGCGCCGGTTCCTGGCAAGCCTATGAAGGCAAAGCTGCGGTTCGAGAAAGCCGGTGAAGTCGACGTGGAGTTCGCTGTTACGCCGATGGGGGCGAGCACACCCAAATCACAGCACCATCATTGAGGGCCTGCCATGACCGCGCTCAAGATCATCCGCTACACAGCCTGGGCCGCGGTCGCGGCCCTGGCACTTGTGGCCGGCCTCGTGGCTCTCGGTATGAAGCCAGGCGGCGGCAACAGGCCACTCTCGGCACAGATCGGCGGACCTTTCTCGCTTATCTCGCATGAAGGCAAGCGCGTCACGGACAAGGACTTCGCGGGCAAGCCGTTCGCGTTGTTTTTCGGCTTTGCCAATTGCCCGGACATCTGTCCGACGACGCTGCTGGAATTGACCAACCGCATGGGCGAACTCGGCCCGCTCGCAAGGGATCTACGGATCGCTTTCATAACCGTCGATCCTGAGCAGGACACGCCCGCATTCCTCACGACGTACCTGTCGAACTTCGACCCGCGCATTGTCGGTTTGACCGGCACACCGGCCGAGATCGCCGACATCGCGAAAAAGTATCGCGCGCTATATCAGAAGGTGCCGACATCCACGGGCTACACGATGAACCACGAGGCATCCGTGTATCTGATGGACAAGGCTGGCAAGTTCGTTGGCTCGCTGAACTATCAGGAACCCGCGGACGTGCAGCGCAAGAAACTGGAGCGGTTTTTGTCGGCGGGTTGAGATGTTAAACGCCAACAAACACAAGATCGAGGGCGCGGCGGATGTCCCATTGGCGGTCCTGGACAGATGCAACCACTGATCCGATTTCCTTGCGCGTCAAAACGCTCATGCGGTCGGCGATCATGTGATAGCGTTTTCCGGCAACTTCGAACTCGGGCCGCATCTTGCTGATCGGCTTGAAGTCATTGATCGGGGCAAGGGGCGCGACCACACGTGTCTCAAGATCCGACATCAGGTCAGCTTGCAAAATGACAACCAGTGCCACCGCACGCCGGCGATCGCCCGTTGGTCGCAAACGGCAGATATCAAACTGTTGCATCACCACACCCGATGCGCATCGCACCACAGCCCGTTGCGTTCGAGCTCGACGTTACTCTCCTCGATCGCCTCGCGGTTGGCTTCGCGCCACTGCGCTTCGCGCTTGGCTTTGAGTTCGGCGCGCAAGGCCGCGTCCAGAATACCCGATACATTGAGGCCGGCGGCCTTGGCTTCCGCTGCGATCTGCGGGTCAATCGAGACGTTGATCGCGCGTTTCTTGACCGGTGCTGGCGCGGGCATGACGGTGCTCCACATCTGAAATGCGCATTCATTGTGCGCATGCTAGATGCGCAATCGATGGGCGTCAATCAGATCGTTGCTGGCAGGTCGCCGCTTGTGCCAATCGGGCTTCCCTTGCCACGCCGCCGTGGTTGCTTCAGGTTCCGTCGATCTCTCGACATGGTGACCCATCATGACCACATCTCGATCCAGCGCGCGCAACACCATGACCGGCCGCTCGGCTTTTCTGGCGCTGTTGAAGTCCGAAGGCGTGACGCATCTGTTCGGCAATCCCGGCACGACCGAGTTGCCGATCATGCATGCGCTCGCCGAGCACCCGGACCTGACCTACGTCATGGCCATGCAGGAGAGCCTGGTCGTCGCCATGGCCGACGGATTCTCTCGCGCGACGGGACAACTGGTGGCAGCCAACGTGCATGTTGCGCCTGGCCTCGGCAACGCCTTGGGTTCGCTCTACAATGCGAAGTTCACGGGCACACCCATGATCCTGACCGCCGGCCAGCAAGAGCAGGGACACGGCCTGATGGAGGCGCTGCTCTATGGCCCTATGGTCGAGATGGCGACGCCGTTGGTGAAATGGGCTGTCGAGGTGACGCGACTGGAGGATCTGCCGCGCATCATCCGGCGTGCGGCGAAGATCGCGACCACGCCGCCGATGGGGCCGGTGTTCATCTCGCTGCCCGGCGATATTCTCAACATGGAAGGTCCTGTCGACCTGATGACATCCTCGCGCATCGAGACGCGCGTGCGGCCATCCGAAGATATCGTCAAGCGCCTGGCGGTGCGCATCCTGAAGGCCGAGCGGCCCGTTATGATTGTCGGCGACGAGGTCGTGAAGAGCGACGCGTTCGCCGAGGTCGAGGCATTGGCACTTGCGATCGGCTGCCCGGTGCATCAGCAGACGATTGCCTACGGCGCGCACTTTCCCTCGCGTTCGCCGGTGTATTTGGGCGCGCTCACCCGCCAGCAGCCGACGACGCGCAAGCTGCTTGAACCCTATGACCTCATGATCGCCGTCGGCACGGACCCGCTGCGTATGTCGGTCTACAGTGAGGTCTCGCCGCTGCCAGAGGGGCTGCCGATCGTGCAGTTCGGTTTGGTCGACTGGGATATGGCCAAGAATTTCTCCGTCGAGATGGCCGCCCTCGGCGATGTGCGTGAAACGGCACTCGCACTCGCGGCGCAGTTGGTCGCGAACGGTGGCGCAAAGCTGCAAGCCCTGGCGAAGCGGCGCGTTGCCGCGCTCGCTGGCAAAAACTGGAACGCGAAGCGCGAGGCGCTCGCAGCCCAGATCACAGCTGCAAGCGCCGGCAAACCGATCAACCCGGACTGGCTCGCCTTACAGCTGACCGAGGCCATGCCAAAGGACGCGATCCTGGTCGATGAATCGCTGACCTCCGGTCGCTATATCGGCGCGCTGCACGAATACCGTGACCGGCACAATTTCCACGGCCTCGCCTCCGGCGGCATCGGCTGGGGCTTGCCGGCCGCTGTTGGCGTCGCACTGGCGCAGCCGAAGCGGCGCGTGGCAGCCTATGTCGGCGACGGCAGCGCCATGTATTCGATCCAGTCGCTGTGGACGGCGGCACACCACAAGCTGCCGATCACGTTTGTGATCCCCAACAACGGCGGCTATCGCATCATCAAGCAGCGCCTGACGGCCTTTCACGGCTCGCGCGCATACGTCGGCATGGATTTCGCCGATCCGCCCGTGGACTACGTCGGCCTTGCCCACGCTATGGGCGTGTCGGCCGAGCGCATCGACGATCCCGCCGAAGTGCGACGTGCCTTGGACGCCTCATTCAATGGCACCGGCCCGCGGCTGCTCGAAGTGATGGTCGACGGAACCGTATGATCCGGCCTGCCGATCTCCCCTGACGATCGGTTGCCGCTCCTGGGGGCTCATGCTAGCCCACAGCCCGAATCATCGCGGCGACTCGCGCCGGCTAAATCTTATCGCGAAGGACATCTCCCATGGCTATTCCGCCGAATCCCGCAAACTCGAACGGCGGCGCGCCGGCCAACGGCCAGGGCAACGGAAATGGCCAACAGGGTCCGCAAGTGCAGGTGCGCGTGCTCAGCCAGTATGTCAAAGACTTGTCGTTTGAAAATCCGAGCATCGGCAAGCAGATGCTGGCCCAAGGCGAAAATCCGAACCTCGGCGTCGAGGTGAACGTGAATGCCCAGCGTCTCGGCGATTCGGTGTATGAGAGCGCCATCACGCTCAAGGCGCAGTGCAATGCCAAGGCCGGCGTCCTCTATGATTTCGAGATCGTCTACGGTGGCCTGTTCGATCTGCAGAACATGCCGGAGCAGGTGTTGGAGCAGTTTCTGCTGGTCAATTGTCCAGCGTTGATTTTCCCGTTCCTGCGCCGGATGGCCGCTGACGTGACGCGCGAAGGCGGCTTCCCGCCGCTGCTGCTCGACCCCATCGATTTCGCGTCGCTCTACCTGCAGCGCAAGAACCAGGCTGGCGCCGAAGGCGGTTCGACCGCTACCGCGTGAAGCGGTCAGCTGCGCTCTTAAGTCGGGGACGATGACATGCCGCTCTACGAGTTCGACGGTAAACGGGTGAAGACTCCTGGCCGCGGCAAGTATTGGGTTGCCGACAACGCGATTGTGGTCGGCGACGTCACACTGGAGGAAGATGCCAGCGTCTGGTTCGGCTGTTCCATCCGCGGTGACAACGAGCCGATCCATATCGGCGCGCGCACCAACATCCAGGAAGGCTGTGTTCTGCATGTCGATCCGGGGTATCCGCTTGTTATCGGTGCCGATTGCACCATCGGCCACATGGTCATGCTGCACGGCTGCACGATCGGCGACGGTGCGCTGATCGGCATCGGCGCGATTGTGCTCAACGGGGCCAAGGTCGGCGCGGGGGCACTCATTGGCGCGGGCGCCATCGTTGGCGAGGGCAAAGAGATTCCGCCCAACAGCCTTGCTGTCGGGGCGCCCGCGCGCGTCATCCGCGAACTCACGCCCGAAAACGTCGCCCGCATCAAGCGCGGCGCGGTCCACTACGCCGCCAGCTGGAAAAAGTATGCCAGCCTGATGAAGCGCCAAGACGAGTGATACTGTCGTCCATAATGCGTGACGGTTCGTCCTACCCCCCACTGTCATGGCCGGCCCTTCGTGCCGGCCACCCATGGTAGAGCAAGCGCTGCTGGCTTGAATTCGTTGACGTGTCTCAGCGCGATTGAGGCTTCTGAGAACGTTGAGGAATGGGTGGCCGGGACGAGCCCGGCCATGACAGTGAGGGGGGCTTGGTGCGTCAGTAATGTTGGCCGCTGGCCTGATATCATCCAGCCGGCTTCCATCCGGCGCTGATGGCGTCTGCTTCGGTGCAGAACCAGCGCTCGCCCTTGGCGGTGCGCACATTGGCCTTGCGATACTCACGAGCACCGGGGACCACGTAAAGCTTGGCGCCACTTTGGCCGATCGTGCCCTTGATGGGGCAGCCTTCAGGGCTCGACTTTTTGGCCGCCTCCCAGATCTTGGCGCGGTTCTCCGATGGGCGATCGGCTTCACCGTTCCAGATCCCGGCCTTTTTCTGGCGCGCCTCTGTCTCAAGCGCGCCGTAGCCGCCAAACATGGACGAGATCGCGAACACGTGGCCGTCGCGCACGAGATCTGCGGCGACGTCTTTGGCTTCGACGGTGCAGGCGGCGGCAATGCGTCCGGCAGGATCAGGACTTCCAGATGGGACGCACACAGTGGTCTTGCTGCGCACCAAGCGTTCGAGCGCGTTCTGGGCGGCTTCTCCGCACCGCCAACGCCGCTTGCCGGGCCGCATGCAGGCTTGCGCGCGCTCAGGGGCTTCAATGCCGGACAGCTTATATGTGATGCCGTTGAGGCGCAGGGCGTCGCCAGCAAGCGCCTGGGCGCGGCCCTCGATCCCCGTGGATCGGCCAGGCATCGTCACGTTGCCAAGCATGCCGAGACCGGGGCGTTTGGCAGGATCGATCAGCAGCGGCAGCGCCAGCGCAGCGGCGCCAACGCCGGTTAGGCCGAGAAGGCCGAGCATCCAGGTGCGAGGCGCAGTGACGCCGGAGCGCGTCAACACAGCAGGCGCGGCCGCAAGCAGCATGACGGCGCCGAGCCCCAGAGCCACGAGCGCTTCTGCATCAAATTTTTGGACATAAGCCCGATATGCACCAGACGAAAACGCGATGGCGCCGACAAGCGCGAGCGGGCCCGCGAGATCGAACGTTTTCAGCCATTCGAACATCGGGGCTGAAGCGCCACGGACGCCAGTGAAGAGAGGCCCAAACGCGGCCGAAAATGCGCGACCGAGATTGATCGCAAACCAGGACACGCCTTTGGCGCCCTGTTCGGCACCGGCCTGTGCGCCAGCGATAGCGGCCTGGCCGGCCACTTTCGATCCGGCAGCAACGGCCTGGCCGGCTGCATGCGCCTTGTCGAGGGCCGCCTGACGGGCAGCATCAATGCGATCCCGCCGCGCCTCGCGGCGCAGCTTGATGGTCGTGCGAACGTAAGCGTGCCAATCGAACGCTTCCGGCTTTTTGCGCCATCCGAACATGGAGGTGCCCCCTCGTTTCGCGGCGCCGCATCTGTGTGATCGAGGCTGTGGCCTGCACCCGAGTCGGCTGCAACAATAGCAGAAATATGGCCGGCGCAAGCCACCGATGCCCCGCGATCAACAGTCCAGACGTTCAAGCGCGAGCCAAGTCGAGGACAAACGGCGCATCGCAAGCGCTGATCATGGTTACCGTTGTGCCTGTTCCGTCATATGCCTTGTGACCGCGAGCCATCGTGCCCTAGACGCAGATCCGGGCGTGCCGTTGCGGCAGAGCCACGCGCGCACTTTGGAGCACTGGCATCATGACGTTCAATGCCCGCGTCGCCCACGCCGCCGGACTGGGCATCGAAGCCGCTGTGATTGGTGGTTTTGCGCTTGCGGCGGCCCTGAAGGGCAGACACGTGACGATGCTTATGCTGGTGGTATCGCCGCTGGTGTGGCGGGTTCTCTATGCGGCTGCGCTCACGGCGCTGTCGCGCCGCCTGTTTCATACGCCGGAGGCAACGCCTGTGCTCAGCCGGCCTTGGCTGAGGCTTGTCTTGAGCGGTGGCGTCGCGATCTGGCGCAATCAGGTCGACATGGCGTTTCCACCTCGATTGCCAGAAATGCCGACACGCGGCACGGCGCCCATCGTGGCTCTCTTGCCGGGATACAGCTGCAACGCAGGTTGCTTTGGCACGTTGCCACAGAGATTGGCCGGCCACGGTTTGGAGTGCGTCGCCTTTGAAGCCGGAGATCCGATTGGAGATTTGGAGGCCAACGCGGCCAAGGCGGCACGTTGGCTAAATGATGTTTCACGCAGCGCTCCGGACCGGCCGATCACTGTCGTTGGCGTCAGCATGGGCGGCATCGTGGCGCGCTTGGCGACGTTACATCCGGATGCGCCAGTTATTGCTCATCTCGTCACGATCAGCTCGCCCCACCACGGCACGTGGATGTCGCGTTTCGGCGTCGGCCACGCCGCGCGCCAGTCGAGCCTCGACAGTGCTGTTTTGCAGACCCTTCGGTCGCAGCCGCACAGGTGCCCGGCGACCGCGATCTGGACACCGGACGACGCCATTATCGTTCCGCCGGAGAGCGGAAAACTCGCCGGCGCCAACACGATTGCTGTGGCCGGATATTCGCATCTGGCGATTGTCGAAGCGCCGGCTGTCGAGGCGGCCATCGTCGAAGCCGTGTTTCACGGCACAGAGATCAGCTCGGGGCGGTATTCAAAATGCATGGTGTCGTAGTGATACCATCTCCCACCCCAGATGAAGCCATGCTTCTCGAAGATGGCGACGATCTCCATCGGTAGTCTGTTGCGATAAGGGATCGCTGCGCCTGGTTTGCCGCCGTCTCGCAGCCAGTACTCTGTGGTGGCTGTCGCGAGATCGATCGCGATGCCGTGGCCATGGGCGCTGACGCGCGTCGTGCCAGCGATCGGGCGGCAGACATAGGTGCCGGCTGACGGAAACAGGTAGCGGTCGAACGACGCCGGCAGGGCGTCGAGTTCTGTCGAAACGGCCGCTAGTTTTTCCGCAGCACCATTGACGGATGTGACTTTGAGTGTCTTGCCCGATTTCTTCGCCAACCACACGACATCTACCAGCTTGCCGGCGACGTCGTTTTTCATGCAGTCGCCATACATCTTGTTGAAGAAAGCGGCGTTGCGGGCACGGCCGGGATCGACATTGCGAGCGGGCGGAGTGATCGGCGTGCCGATCGGGTAGGGCATCGCAAGCATGTCTTTGATGTCTGCCGTCGCCAGCAGACGTTCGTGCTCTTTGGCGCCGCGACCATCGTTGATCGGCATGCGCGTGCCGTCTTTCCAGACGAGATCATTGCCTTCGATCCGATCCAGAAAATCCGGGTACGCTTTGATGAGGCGCTGGGCTGCGCCTGCAGGATCCGGCACCGACGAGTGTGCCAAGGGCGATTGAGCCCGGGCGTCGCCAGCGCTCATTAGCAAGAGCACGGCCGCGACTATCGAACGCTGCATCCCCATGACCTTTTGATCACCGACAGCACCAGCATCGTTTCACGTCTCTCGCCAAGCACAACGCCAACGGCCGGATCTCGCGATCCGGCCGTTGGGTACATCAGGCGATGCGCATTACACAACTTCGGCTTCGCGCTCTTCGAGGCCGTAGTCTTTCATTTTGCGATACAGCGTCGAGCGGCCGATGTTGAGGCGCTTGGCGACTTCCGTCATGTGACCGCGGTAGCGGCCGAGAGCCAGGCGGATCATGTCGGCTTCGATGTCTTCGAGACGACGGATTTCACCGCTATCGTCGACGGCCGGAATGCCGAGCGAACCACGCCCCGAGCCCATGGCCAATGTGTGCGGCACAGACTTTTCAGCGCCGAGCACGACTGGGCCGCTGATCACAGGCATGCGGACGACTTGGGCCGGTGCGGCTGGGACGTTGGCCTTGAAGCCATCGACGTGGGCTGCGATCTGCGGGAACTCGTCGACGCCGATTTCGTTGCTATCGCTGAGAACGACGGCGCGGAACACGGCATTTTCGAGCTGGCGCACGTTGCCGGGCCATGAGTAGCCGGCCAACAGTTCAAGCGCTTCAGCCGATATGCTGGTGACGCGCTTGCCCTCTTCGGCCGCAAAGCGGGCGAGGAAGTAGCGTGCGAGATCCGTCACGTCTCCCAAGCGGTCGCGCAGCGGCGGCACGCGGATCGGGAACACGTTCAGGCGGTAGTACAGGTCTTCGCGGAACTTGCCGTCTTTGACCTGCTGGATCATGTCACGGTTGGTGGCCGAGATCAGGCGGAAGTTGACCTTCACCGACTTCTTGGAGCCGACCGGATCGATCTCGCCTTCCTGCAGCGCACGCAGCAGTTTCACTTGCGCGTCGAGCGGCAGTTCACCGACTTCGTCGAGGAACAGCGTGCCGCCGTCGGCCTCTTGAAACTTGCCGATGCGCTTGTCGACGGCGCCTGTGAACGAGCCCTTTTCGTGGCCGAACAGAATGCTTTCGACGAGGTTTTCCGGGATCGCGCCGCAGTTGACGACCACGAACGGCTTTTGACGGCGCTCGCTTTCGCCCTGCACGGCGCGGGCGATCAGCTCTTTGCCGACGCCGGACTCGCCTTCGATCAGCACGGGGATGTTCGACACAGCGGCGCGCTTGCCGTGTGCGATGACGCGCTGCATGGCTTCGCCACGCATGACGAGATCAGAAAATGTCAGCGTGCCTTCGTTTTTCTTCTTCAGGCGAGTGATTTCGCCTTGCAGCGCTTCGATCTTGAGAGCGCTTTTCAGCGACACTTCAAGACGCTCCGGGCTTGCCGGCTTGATAACGAAATCGACGGCACCAGCGCGCATCGCGTTGATGGCGGCATCGATCGAGCCGTGGGCGGTCTGCACGATGATCGGCGGCGTGCCAGGCTTCTCGGCCATCCGGGCAAGCACAGCCATGCCGTCGACGCCGGGCATCACGAGATCGAGCAGAACGACGGAGATGGACCCGCTGTCGGGGCCTTCAAGGATTTGCAGGGCTTGTTCGCCACCCTGCGCGGTCTTGGCGTCATAGCCGAGACGTTTGACATTTTCTTCCAGCAGACGACGCTGAACTGGATCATCATCGACGATGAGGACGCGCTTAGCCATGTGAACTTACTCGACGCTACGAGATGGAACACTCGAACCCCCGAGCGCCCTACTCAAACTCCGTCTCGACGATCGATGACGGACTGTACGAAAAAGAGACTGCCCGAGATGCGTAAATGCTTCGTTTCGGAACGCACCGAAGCGACGCTTATTTTTTGGCCTGGACAGGAGCGCCAGAGAAAACGCGGCGTGGCGTCAGCGGCGTTCGGGTGGTCCAAGGGCAACTCTGACTGCGGCGTCCGGACAGACGACGCGAATGACCGGGTCATTCGCGTCGACTTCTGCTCTCTTGACGGACGAACCCCTCAACAAAACCGACCCCGTCAGACCTCCTCGCCTCTCACCATCTGGCGCGTGATCCGACGCTTTCCGTCAACGATGCGCAGAATCGCAATGTCCTTGTCGCCGCGACGGAGCAGCATCGTAAAGGGCAGCGTGATCGGCCAGGAGAGAACGCTGAGGCCGAGCTGCGGGCGCATACGGCTTGTGGCCGAAAACTGCGCGCCCTCGGCGTCTCCTCCGATCAGCGCGGCGCCTCCGGCGCTCCGTTGCCGATCGAAGTTCGTCAGGCATCCCGATGCCCGCATCCCAAAAACAACTGTGGCGGCCCTGAGAGCCGCCACAGTCACCGTTCGTTCAGTCTCAGGTCACAAACGCTCAGGCTGCGGCGACGGCTTTGACACCGCTGGTCGAAACGGCGCTGATCGTCTTCAGGATCTGCGACGCGATCTGATATGGGTCGCCTTGCGAGTTGGGGCGACGATCTTCGAGGTAGCCCTTGTAGCCGTTCTTGACGAAGCTATGCGGCACGCGGATCGATGCGCCGCGGTCGGCAACGCCATAGCTGAACGTGTTCCAGGGCGCCGTCTCATGCTTGCCGGTCAGGCGCTTCTCGTTGTCCGGACCATAGACAGCGATGTGCTCCAACAGGTTCTTTTCGAACTCTTTCATGAGGGCTTCGAAGTAGGGCTTGCCACCGACCGTGCGCATGTACTCGGTCGAGAAGTTGGCGTGCATGCCCGAGCCGTTCCAGTCTGTGTCGCCGAGCGGCTTGCAGTGGAACTCGATATCGATGCCGTATGACTCGGTCAGGCGCTGCATCAGATAGCGGGCCATCCACATTTCGTCGGCTGCTCTCTTCGAGCCCTTGCCGAAGATCTGGAATTCCCACTGGCCTTTCGCCACTTCGGCATTGATGCCTTCGTGGTTGATGCCGGCGAAGAGGCAGAGCTCAAGGTGCTTCTCGACGATTTCACGGGCAACGGAGCCAACGTTGGAATATCCGACGCCGGTGTAATAAGGACCCTGCGGAGCTGGATAGCCTGAAGTCGGGAAGCCGAGCGGACGACCGTCCTTGTAGAAGAAGTATTCCTGCTCGAAGCCAAACCAGGCCCCGGCGTCATCCAGGATGGTCGCACGCTTGTTGCTCGCGTGCGGTGTTACGCCGTCAGGCATCATCACTTCACACATGACAAGCACGCCGTTGGCGCGCGCGCCGTCGGGAAACACTGCAACTGGTTTCAGCACGCAATCGGACGAGCGGCCCTCGGCCTGCATCGTCGACGAGCCGTCAAAGCCCCAGAGCGGAAGCTGGTCCAGCGTCGGGAAGCTCTCATAGGCCTTGATCTGGGTCTTGCCGCGCAGGTTTGGAACGGGCGTGTAACCGTCGAGCCAGATGTACTCGAGTTTATACTTCGTCATAGGGGACCTCTCTCCTCTGGGTGTCGTTGATGTGTTTGTAGTTGTTGGGGCGACAGGCGTTGGAGCCGGCACGCTACGCGGCGGTGCAGGCCGATCGGTGCCCGCGATGGCACGTTGATGTGTCGCGGCGGTCGGGCTTGGTGCTGCAGGTGCTGCGGCTTCAACTTTTGGCGCAGGCGACGTTGGCTGTGGGGCGGGCGGCGCCGCTGCTTGCGGAGCTCCAGTAAGGGCAGGCGAAGCTGTAGCCATCGGAGCTGGGGCTGACGGCGGTGCCAATGCAGGAGCTGCTTTCGCTGACCGGCGCCACCGGCTGAACAATCCGAACATGCGCGTTCCCGTTATTCACCGATACGAACTGCAGATGATATATACTTGGGCTATCCTCTGAGTCGGTGCTTGCCCAGCACACCCGTGTGCGCCCGACGGTGTTCAGCAGATGCACTGCAAAGGAGCAAGTCTCTGAGTGCCCAATTAAAAGGCAATTATGCATATTTATTGGGCGACCTGTTTAAAAGCTTCGCAGAGCCATTACATGTAAAAGCGCTTCGTCTTCACGATATGCTTGAGGGACAAAGTCAATGACCGAAAAGCACAGCACAGCCCAGGTTATCCCGTTCCCGGTCGTAGCCCGGCCCAACCGCCCCCCGACGCCGACACGCGACCTCGATATGGCTGAAAAATCGACGGTCGCAACGGTGGCTGTCGGCGATAGCTGGTATCATCAGGCTGCCATCGATGACGCCAGCGGATCGCTGCACCGATAAGCGCGCATCCCGCCGTGCTTTGAGGGACCATCTCGTGGTCGAGGTGGCGTGTGTTCAGGCTTGGCATTGTTCAAAACGTGCCGGCTCGATACCGTTGGCCGATCACTGAGCTGATCACTGAACGGAGAGCCCCATGACCACTGTGCGCATCCTGACCGACGAGCAAGCCAGCCCCGAAGCCCGCACCGTCTTTGATGATATCCGCGCGACTCGCAAAACCGACTTCGTCAACAACGCCTGGCGCGCGATGGCCAACCACCCTGCCCACCTTGCCCGTCAGTGGGCGACGGCCAAGGACGTCATGGCGCCGGGCGCGATCGACGCGCTGACCAAGGAGTACATCTATCTGGCCGTGTCGATCATGAACAATTGCGAGTATTGCATCCACAGTCACTCGCACTTCGCGCGCCAAAAAGGCATGACCGATAAGCAGTATTCGGAACTGCTGGCCGTCATTGACCTGGCAACAGCCGGCAATCGTATGATGACCGCGATGCAGGTGCCCGTCGACGAGGCGTTCAAGGTCAAGTGATGGGTCCGGTGGTGTCTGACCTCGGGTCAGACCCCCGTACCCCCGAGCCGCGGCTCAGGTCGCGGCTCAATTTTTCAGCCAAGGCAGATCTGCGCGGTGCTGGACGCCGGGCAATCCGTCGTTGAGCGCCTGCTGCAAGAGGGCGGCGCCGGCCTGCTCGGCCACGCGCTCCGGCACGACCCACAGCGTGTAATCGTCGGCCACGATCGGGCGGCCACACGACAGGCGCCCCGTCTCGACCTTGCAGCTCATATCGGCGTAAGCGGGCATGGTGTTGCGGCGATCGTGGACCATAACTTTCAGGTCGACCGGTTGAAGGATGGCATCGGCGCCACTGACATCAACGCCGCGGAAGACACAGCCGGTGCTTTGATTGCAGGCGCCTGCACGTGCGCCAAAGGTGTTGGCCGGTCCGAGCGAGCGGCTGAGCGAGATGAAGCGTGAGGCGGTTTCAGTTCCGTTTGAGATGTAGCAGCCGTCGCGGGCGCACAGGATCGGGTCAGCCGTCTTTTCAAAGCGGCGGATGCCCTTGTTGCCCGGCGTCATCACCATCAGCACGGTGACGCGGCTGTCGTAAGCTGACTGCGGCGCGGTCTTGTGGCCCAGCGCCGAGCGCTGTTCCGGCGCAATCGGCTGGCTGGGTTGGGCAACGATGACTTCTGTCGTCCAGGGCGTCTCCACCTGCGCCAAGGGGCGTGATGGGCGGCCAGCCTGCGCGCGGCGCAGCTTGTCAGACAGGCGCTGCAGTTCGGCCTGACGCTTGATTTCTTCGGCCTCTTTGGCCCCGGCGGATTTGTCTGAGAGTGAGCCGATGTTTACCTGGCCACTTTCGTAGCGCGCTTTTTCAAGCATTTCCTGCTCGTCGGCCGCCTGTCGCGCCTTATGAGCTGCGGCTTGATCGGCCCGTGCAACGGTCGACGCAACTGTCGACATGCCGAGCACCGATGTAGCCAAGACGGCCGACATCGCAACCGCGCGTGACCGAACCCCCGTCAAGCGAATCATCATTGGCCCTCTCCGCCGCAACTTGCCCACTTCGCCCAAGCCCGCTTTTCAAAGCGACCCCGGAGGCCCCAAGACAAGTCACGGTTTGCGTGTGACTTGACATCAGGATTGCCCGAACTTTGTGGCGATAACATGCCGCAGCGCATCTGAACGACGACTGAACGATGATTTTATTGATATTTTACAACAACATAATGCACTCATAGCACCTTGGTCGGGTCGATTTGACCGCCACAAATGGGCGTTCGGCTGCCGAAAACGGAGATCATTGCACAGGGCTCATTTTACATTTTCGACGAAACATTTGTGCATTTTAGCGCTCTATTCGCTCGGGCGGAAGCACCACGCGCTGCACGTCGTGCCCGGTCGCCGTGTCAAAGATCAGCGCCAAGCCGGGCGATGCTTGAGGCAGCCAGACCTGCTCACGATACAATGCCATCAGACGACCATCGGGCGAAAACCCAAACCTCCCGGCGTCTGGATGATCGCCAGCAGCTATTGGCAGGACCCAGCACCCCGTCGGTTGCAGTGTTGGCAGGCTCCAGGACTGCAGCTCCCAGGACTGATCCCTGGCCTTGTCCGCCTGCTGGCCCACGGCCCAAAGCGTGGACTCGGTCGCGTGGATACGCACGACACCGTTATGAAATGCTGGCACGTGGGTGATTTTGCGGCCAGACGGTAGGGCCCATACCGCGATTTCGCCAACGGATCCCGTTGCAAGCTGTTGGCTGCCCGCAAAGGCAATGACGGCTTCGGTGAGGCTGCCGAAGGACGCCAGTTCATCCCCTGTATCGCGGCTCCAAAGTCGAACCGGGGCGGGCGCGCTGCGGACAGGCCCACGGTTCGCCTTTGACCACGTGGCGACCCAAGGCGCGCCCCGCGCGATTGCGACTTCGCCGGCAAAGTGAGCTGCGACGGGCACACGCCGCAGCAACGTGCCGCCGGCCCAATCCCACAGTCGCACGGCGTCATCGAAGCCACGGCCGATGCTCGCGATCGTTGCGCCATCACTCACCATGACGGCGGCCCATCCCTCATCCGTAACGGTCCGCGGCGCCGCCGTCTCCTCGATCGGCCAGAACTCGATGGCCTGTCCTTTGCTGAAGCGACGCCGCTGGACATTGCCGATGGCGAGCGTCTTGCCGTCGTCAGAGAAGACGAGGCCGCCGGGGCCGTTTTGCTGCGCGCCGACGCTGATGGTGCGCCGCGTGGCGCCACTCGACACATCGACCACGAGCACGTCGCGGCCATGGGCGACGGCGAGGGATTGGCCGTCACGCGAGAACACGACTTTTTCGTTGGCAATAGCGGGGGTAACGGCGGCAAGCGCGCTAACCATCGACGCTGCAGCGGCTCGCACGATTTTCGGAAGCGATGACGTTGGCATGACGGACACCCTGTCTCCGCCACATCCTGTGCCGTTGGCGCAGGTGTGTCACGGCAAGGAGCCGCATCGACCGGCACGACGCGATACCGGCGGACGCCGACGCTGAAGCAGTCCCTTGTTGGACGCCTGGTTCACAAAGGTATTCATCATCCCACGATGGCCTTTGCGCTCGCGATGACAACCAGTGCGCACAGCGCCACCTTCGACATGGTCTCCATGGTGCCATCGATCAGGATGGCATGGACGACGCTGCCGATGACAATAACTGCAGCCAGTGCGGTATGACCGATGCGCCATGTGCGCGGCCGCAAATGGCGCCGCAGCAATGCCAACAGGGCCGCGGCGAACGTCGCCCACATCGCAACCACGCCCCAGGTAGCAAACGGCGTCGGCGATGCGAACAAGAGCGCATCGATCACATCCGGTGGGCTGGTGATCCAGAGCGCTCCGACGTGGCCAACCACGGCCGCGACTACCAACCCGCCAATCCAGCGATGCGCATGTCTGCTGCGACGCGGCGACAGCCCTGGCAGAGAACCACCGATCAGCACAGGCTGAACCAGCAACAGCCCGAGCGCAACGATGCCGGCAAAGCCGCCCGCGATATAGAGAGGGTGGCGCCAGGCGAGTTGCGGGCTCGCGACGGCTGCCGCCAGCGGCACCGCAATAGCCGCCACCAGGGCGGCCCAAATCAAGATAGACCGAGCCAAATACACATCCCCTTTGAACTCAGCTCGGTCAGGCCGGCTTGAGCACGAAATGCGCCTCGAGCGTGGTCACCTTGGAGCTCGCCATCACGGGGCGCAGGAACACCGTTTCGAACTCGCCGCTGTCATACGCGAGGTGGCCGTGTGGCTGGCCGAATGCGGGAACGATCTGCGGCATCTCGAGACGGAACACGCCGTTGGCATCGGTCAGCGTGGCTCCATGGCTCTTCGGATTATCCTCATAGCCTTCAGTCGTGTGCGCCCAGATCTGGATGCGCTGACCGGCCAGTGGGGCCCCATCGCCTGCACGCCGCACGGTGCCCGACATCCAAAAGCCGCCGCGGCCGATCCGCTCAACGACCGCTGCGCCTTTGCGATAGTTGTTGGCGCCGCCCGACATGGAGCGGGTGGGTGCGAGACCTTGAGCGTAGGTGGGCATAAGCACACCGGAGACGCCGGTTGCGAGCAATGATCCGCCAGCGGCCAGGAGGCTGCGGCGGTTGAGCGGGACGGTTGTCATGTAGACTCCCATGAGCCAGCGTGGAGATGAGGTGCCGGTCAGACCGCGCCCAGATTGCGTCGCGTCATGCGTGGGCGGTCGGCGGCGCGTGACAGAGATATAGCCCGTCAACGCTTCGTTCTCAATCAAGGCCGGTGCAACTTCCCGTGAGCCAAGGGCGCTCGGCCTTCCCGACCGCTGATCAGAGTTGATCAGGATCGGACCGCTTGTCTGTCGGGGCAGGCATGCTAGACGATCGTCATGACTGCTTTGCAACATCGAACGGGCACGTTTTGGGGGCCGCTGTCGCGGCTCGGCCTTGGCGTTTGCGCGGCCACCTTCATTGCCGATCAGGCGCACAAGGCCTGGTTCCTGTGGGCCTATCAGATCGTCGAAGGGCAGCGCCTGCGGATCACGCCCTTTCTCGATTACGCCTACGTCAAGAACCGCGGCATCAGTTACGGCTTGTTCAGCCAGGGCAGCATGACCGGCCAATATCTGCTGGCGCTGTTTGCGCTCGTGGCCACAGTTGCCCTTGGTGTTTGGCTCGCGCGCTTGTCCGAGAACCGGCTGTTGGCGATCAGCCTTGGCCTCATCATGGGCGGGGCGCTCGGCAACGGGCTGGATCGGATCCTGCACGGCGGCGTGGTTGACTACATCTCGCTGCACGCCTTTGGCTACTACTGGTATGTCTTTAACATCGCCGACGTCGCCATTGTTGCCGGCGTGGTCGGGCTGTTGTACGATTCGTTTTGGCCGAGTCGGGCTCAAAAAGCGTGACGACGACCACCGCGCTGCCACAGTTGGGCGGCAGGAGACGGACGAACATAGGACTATCGAGCTTGAGTGTGCGTCAACGCTCGGGGGAGCATCGGACATGATCGCGACCATGAAGACGACGAATGTTATGGGCCTAGCCCTGGTCGGCTTGGCGGCTGTGGCGCTGGCCGGATGCAGCGACGGCTTGGAATTGAACGGCAAGCTGTTCGACGCGCTTGGTGTCAGCGAAGCGGCGCAGCGAAGTTCAAAGTCTGAACCAAAGCTGCGCGAGCGCACTGGTCTTGTGATGCCACCCAACGCCAATCGCTTGCCTGAGCCAGGGACCGGTGCCGCTGGCGAACCTGACCTCAGTTCACAAGTGTCCGATCCAGAGCGCCGCAAGGCTATGGCCGCCGCCGAAAAGGCTCGCCTGCACAAGGCCTATTGCTCCGGCGACATGACCTGGAAAGAGCGCGTTGGCGACCGGGATGCGGGCACCAAGGCTCCGACCAGCCCCTATGGCCCGTGCGGCGTTCTAGGCGAAGCCCTGAAGCAGTAGCTTCCTAGGAAATGACACACAGGCACGTCTGCGAAGACTTTCGGTCGCAAGGCTTGCATGGTGGAGATTCGCGCGGTGGAGCCGCTGTGACCATTGACCGTGCCTTTGGCACGGCCAGCACCTCTTAGACTTTGGGAGAACTTCCACGGTAGGAAGAATGTCTGACGCCGAATGGTTGATACTGAAAAGCGCAATTGTCATTGACTTTTAACACCCCGGTCGGTGACGAAGATATTGGGAAAGTGTGTGCCCGACGCAGCGATGGCCACGTCGCCTTGCGCACGGGATTAGGGGAGTAAAAACATGTCATTCAATATCGTTTCGCTCGTGATGCAGCATCTCGGCCCCGAGGTCGTCGCAAAAATCGCGCGCGCGCTCGGGCTTGAGTCCCATCTGGCGTCACGCGCCATCGGCGCCTTGGTCCCGGGCATGCTTGGCAGCTTGGCGTCGGGTGCGTCGACACCAGTCGGCGCGGCCCACCTGGCGGGTGTGCTCGATTCCATAGACCCTGCCGGGCTCGGCGGCATGGCAGCCAACATCGGCGGCGCCAACCAGGCAACCATGATCGGCAGTGGCAACGCCTTGCTCGGCCTTGCTCTTGGCGGACCTCCAAGCGACGCCTTGGCATCTGCATTCAGTCGCTTTGCCGGCATCGACGGTCTTTCAGCCAATGCGCTGACGGGCATTGTCGGCACGGGCGTGCTCGGCTCGCTTGCGTCTCTGAAGCGCAGCCAGGGGCTCGATTCATCCGGTCTTGGAACTCTTTTGGCGGGGCAGGCAGCCAACATTCAGGCAGCCCTGCCAGCGGGCTTCAATGCACTGCCCGGTGTTGGCGGCGCCGCACCCTCGGCGGTTGGCGGGGCCATCCGTCCCGGCGGCCAACCGAGCCATATCACGACTGCAACATCGAATGCTCAGGCGGCCGTCCGCGCCGCAGCCCCATTGAGTGAACCGTACGCCGCGCCGGTCCGGTCGCGGGCCTTGTTCTGGGTCTTGCCGCTCGCCGCCCTCTTCGTGGCTGGCGTTTGGTATCTGGCGAGTGCCACCGCAAGCAGCCGGCGCCTCGTTGCCGAGCAGCAACGCGTCGTCGCCGATAAGGCAGCCGCGGACGCCAAAGTCAAAGCAGACGCCGAGGCCAGGGCGAAAGCCGAAGCGGACGCCAAGGCAAAGGCTGAGGCAGACGCGCGTGCCCGAGCCGAAGCCGAAGCAAAAGCCCGTGCCGAAGCTGAAGCACGAGCCCAGGCGGAAGCCAGGGCCAAGGCTGAAGCAGAAGCCAAGGCCCGCGCAGAAGCTGAAGCGCGTCAGAAGGCTGAGGCCGATGCCGCAAAAGCGCGGGCTGATGCCGACGCTGCCGAAAAAGCCCGTCAGGAGACCGAAGCCAAGGCCAGGACCGAAGCGCAGGCCCGTCAGCTTGCTGAGGCCGATGCCGTGGCAGCCAAGGCCCGCGCCGAGGCTGAGGCTAAAGCCCGTACCGATGCTGAAGCAGCCGCGAAGGCGCGCGCGGAGGCCGATTCCGCGGCTGCCGCACGGGTCCGTGCCGAAGCCGAAGCCAAGCAGCGTGCTGACGCCGAGGCGGCCAAGGCTCGTGCCGAAGCCGAGGCGAAGGCCAAAGCCGATGCAGAAGCACGCCAACGTGCAGAGGCCGAAGCCAAGCGCAAAGCCGAAGCTGACGCGGCTGCAGCCGCAGCGGCTGCCGCGGCACGAACAGCGACGCCAGCGCCCGTCGCCCCGGCTCCTGTTGCTGCCGCCCCCTCTGCTGCTCCAGCGACGGTCGCTGTCGCGAAGGCGTGCGAAGCCGACATCAAGCAGTTGATCGCATCAGGCTCGATCCGCTTCCGCATTGCAAGCGCGACCATCCAACCGGACAGCGCGGCAACCTTGAACAAGATTGCGGCCGCCATCAACGGCTGTCAGGGCACGAAGGTGCGTGTCGAAGGGCATACCGATGCCGATGGCGACGAACAGGAAAACCTGGACCTCTCCAATCGCCGGGCCAAGGCCGTGCAAGACTTCTTGATCAAGGCTGGCGTGCCTGCCGATCGCCTGTCGTCCGTGGGCCTTGGGCAGACCAAACCGCTGGCGCCGAACGATTCAGCGGAAAACAAGCTCAAGAACCGTCGCACCGAGGTCATCGTCGATCCAAAGTGATCGGTCCAGCTTCACAGAGAAAAACGCGCCGGGCGACATCATCGTCCGGCGCGTTTGCATATGTGCACCAAACCCTGCGCGTTCTGCTCACACCAGCATGCGCACGGGGTCTTCGATATAGCTCTTGAACGCGTTCAGCAGCTCCGCGCCGAGCGCGCCATCGACCACGCGATGATCACACGACAGCGTGCAGTTCATCACCGTCGCGATCTCGATTTTTTCACCCGTGACCACCGGCTGCTTGATGCCGGCGCCAACGGCCAGAATGGTTGCGTGCGGCGGGTTGATGACAGCATCGAAGGACGTGATGCCGTACATGCCGAGGTTCGAGATCGACGTCGTGCCGCCCTGGTATTCATGCGGGGCAAGTCGGCGCTTGCGCGCGCGTTCGGCGAGGTCTTTCATCTCGTTTGAAATCTCACCGAGCGTCTTCAGTTCGGCGTGCTTGATGATCGGCGTGAACAATCCGCCCTCGACGGCGACGGCAACGCCCACATCAGAATTGCGATGACGGATCATGGCGCCTTCGGTCCAACTGGCGTTGGCCGCGGGCACGCGCTGCAAAGCCAACGCCAGGGCCTTGATGACGAAATCGTTGACCGACAGTTTGTATGCTTTCGGCCCGTCCTTCGGTGAGGCCGCGTTGATGCGCTCGCGCGCGCGCAGCAACTCGTCCAGACGGCAATCGAGCGACAGGTAGAAGTGCGGAATGGTTTGCTTCGATTGCGTCAGGCGCTGGGCGATAACCCGGCGCATGCCGTCATGAGGCACGAGGTCGTATGTGTCCTTGTCGTAGAGTGCGAGCACCTTGTCATCAGGCATGGCCTGCAGGGCCACAGCCGTGGCGGACGGCTTTTGAACCGTCAGTGGCGATGCAGTCGTTGCCGGCTTGCGGGCTGCCACACCCGACGTCAGCGCCGCTTCGACATCGCGCTGCACCACGCGGCCATGGGGGCCTGATCCCGAGAGCGTCGCGACATCGAGATTGCCCTCTTTGGCAAGCCGGCGCGCCAGGGGGGAGGCGAACACGCGCGCCCCTGCCGTGGCGGCTGGCGCCATGGATGGTGCTTCGCGGATCGGGGCGGCAGCTGGCAGTATCGCGTTCGGCGGAGGGGCCGCAGCGGCTGGCCGCATGGGCACCACTGTTGGCCCGCTCGGGGCGGGAATGAGAGGGTTGGCTGGTCGATCCAGTTTCGCAGCCGGCGCCGCGACCGTGGGGCCGCCAGACCTTTGTTCGCCCTCGGCCAGCAGCGTTGCAATGGGCGTATTGACCTTCACACCTTCAGCCCCCGCTGCAACCAAGATGTCGCCAATGACGCCGTCGTCGATGGCCTCGACTTCCATCGTGGCCTTGTCGGTCTCGATCTCGGCCAGGATCGTGCCGGGTTTAACCCGATCCCCCGCTTTAACGAGCCACTTGGCGAGTTTGCCCTCCTCCATGGTGGGGGACAGCGCGGGCATCAGAATCGACGTGGGCATGGGGATCTTCGCGTGTGTGATCTTCGAGCGCGTGTGGCTGCGAGCTGCCGCTATCAACAGCCACAGCGTCATGTCTGGACCCAGTTCTTGCCCGTCCCACTGGTCCCCTGCAAGGGGCGCATCCCCGCACGCTGCATGCCAGATCGTCATAGTCTTTCTGAGTCACGGAGCCGTATACACGCGCGCCCCGCGCCATCGCAGCGCAGGTGTTTACCACCAGCGGCCATTTTCCCGCCCAGCCTAACACCTGTATACCCCCCCTCGCACGCCAAGGATTCCCCGAGGCGACAGTATGAGGCGCGCCGGGTCGATATGCTCTCGAAGCCAGATACCGAAACGCCCGCGAAACCCGCACCTTTGACCGCTTTCGAGGTCTATAAGCGCGCCCTCGCCCTGCTCACGCATGAGCGCGTGCTGACGACGTGGTTGACGCTGGCCGGCATCGTCATCGGCCTGGTGCAGGTCTATGAGCAGAAGCTGTATGGCTGGATGGTCGATGCGCTCGCCCAGGGGCAAGGCGCCTTTGCCATCATCGGCATGTGGGCCGCCCTCGGCCTTGGCTCCATCCTGGCGTCGGTGGTGGTGGCTGTCGCCGCTGACCGCCTTGCGCACCGCCGCCGCCTTGCCGCCATGGGGCTCGCCTTCGAACGCGCTATCGGCCTGCCGATCTCCTATCACGCCGAAAAGGGCTCCGGCGCCGTCGTCCGCACGATCCTGTCGGGCACAGACGCCCTTTTCTGGCTCTGGCTCTCCTTCATGCGCGAGCAGCTGACCGCGGTCGTCGGCATTCTATTTCTGATCCCGGTCGCGCTCAACATGAACGTCTATATGACCGCCATCCTCGGCGTGCTTGCGGCGGTCTATTTGTTGCTCAACACCATTGTCGTGCGCAAAACCAGCGACGGCCAGGCCGCCGTCGAGACCTATCACAACAACGTCTATGGCCGCGTCGGCGACGTGCTTGGCAACGTCACCGTCGTCCAGAGCTACACGCGCATTGGCGTCGAGATGCAGGCCATGCGTCAGATCATGTCCGACCTGCTCTCCGCCCAATATCCCGTGTTGACGTGGTGGGGCCTGCTGACTGTCTTCACCAAGGCCGCCTCGACCATCACCATGGTCGTCATTTTCGGCGTTGGCGCCATTCTCGTTGCGCGCGGCGAAGCGACTGTCGGCACCATCGTCACGTTCGTCGGCTTTGCCGGCCTGCTGATCGGAAAGCTCGACCAGTTGTCAGGCTTCATCGTGCACATTTTCCAGCAGGCGCCAACGCTGCGCTCTTATTTCCAGCTGATCGACACTCCCGCAATGGTGCTCGACAAGGCAGGGGCGACAGAGATGGCCAAGGTCGACGGCGCCGTCCTGTTCGACAACGTCTCATTCCAGTATGGCAACAGTGACCAGGGCGTGTTCGACGCGACCTTCGAAGCCGAGAAGGGCGAAACCGTCGCCCTCGTTGGTCCGACCGGCTCAGGCAAGACGACGACGCTTGCCCTCCTGCAGCGCATGCGGGCGCCCGACAAAGGCCGCATCCTGATCGATGGCACCGACGTCACCGACTGCACCGTCAACTCCGTGCGCAGCCATATCGCTGTCGTGTTCCAGGACGCGGGGCTGTTCAACCGCTCCATCGCCGATAACATCCGCATCGGCCGCCCCGACGCAACCGACGTGGACGTCGAACGCGCCGCCAAGCTCGCTGAAGCACACGAGTTCATCTCGCGCAAACCGGGCGCCTATCAGTTCGTCATCGGCGAGCGCGGCCTGTCGCTTTCGGGCGGGGAACGCCAACGCCTCGCGGTCGCGCGCGCGATTCTGAAGGACGCGCCGATCCTGATCCTCGACGAGGCCACCTCGGCCCTCGACGCCGAGACGGAAGCCAAGATCAAGCGTGCGCTCGACACGCTGCGCCAGGGCCGCACCACCTTCATCATCGCCCACCGCCTCTCGACCGTCGCCGACGCCGACAAGATCCTGGTCCTCGACAAAGGCCGCATCGTCGAGCGCGGTACGTTCCGCTCGCTCGTCGCCGACAACGGCCTGTTTGCCCGCCTCGTGCGCGAAGGCGGCTTCACCGAGCCAACGGCCGACGAAACCGGCGAACCTATCGCCGCAGCTCACGACGATGCGGGATAGTGTTGCGCGCAAGGCGTGAGCAAAATGGCGCGCCCGGCTGGATTCGAACCAGCGACCACTCGCTTAGAAGGCGAGTGCTCTATCCAGCTGAGCTACGGGCGCTTTGATAGCATTACGGACTTCGATTGTTCCGAGTTACTGCATTTCGATGAACCCAACAAGTATGTGTCAGCGCGAAGTGCTAGGCGACGCGTGTCAGGAAACCGCCGACGAGACGTTGAGTTTCAGCAGCAACGGACGGCCTGCGTTGATCAAGCCGCCGCGGCCCACAGTCGCTCTCGATACAATGATATCTGGTCTTGCCCCGAAGTTGCCGATTTGTCGCGCTTGTGTGTGTGGCTATGCTAGGGGAGCCATCTGCGGGGCAGATGACAGATTGAAGCCGAGCGGAGGGATGAAAGACCGATGGCGAGACAGAGATCGGCCGACCCAACGTCTGCGCCTTTGCACCGCACGCTGACGCCGCCGCGCCGCAGTTTGCTGAACATGTGCTTGTTCCTGGTGCTCGTCGGCATCCTGGTCGCCATCATCATTCCCCAGATCAAGGAAGCGGTGCTGACGAATATCTTCCTGAACGGCTTGATCTTGTGCGTGCTGCTGTTTGGCATCCTGTACAGCTTTCTACAGGTGCTGCGCCTGTACCCTGAAATCCGCTGGGTGAACGCGTTCCGAATTGCTGATCCCGGCATCGGTGCGGGCCTTCAGCCGGTGTTGCTCGCTCCAATGGCGACCATGTTGCGTGACCGCACGGGCGTCTTGTCGTTGTCGACCACCTCGATGCGCTCGATCATGGACAGTATCGGCGCGCGCCTGGACGAAGCCCGCGATACCGGCCGCTACATCACGGGGTTGCTGGTCTTTCTCGGCCTGCTCGGCACGTTCTGGGGATTGCTCGACACCATCGGTGCGGTCGGCAAGGCCATCGGCTCGCTCGATAGCAAGGCCGCCGACAGTGCGGCCATGTTCCAGGACCTCAAGGATGGGCTTGCGGCTCCCCTCAAGGGCATGGGGACGGCCTTCTCAGCGTCGCTCCTTGGGCTTGCGGGCTCGCTGATCGTCGGTTTCCTTGAGCTGCAAGCCAGCCACGCGCAGACGCGCTTCTACAATCAGCTGGAAGAATGGTTGTCCGGCATCACCGAGTTGTCGCCGGCGGGCGCCTCGTCCGGCGGCGTGGATCGCCAATTGACCGTAGTCCTGCATGACATCCAACGCTTGCTCGCCGACATCTCGGAGCGAGGTGGCATGCCTGGCGGGCCCGGCGCGCCACCCGCTGACGGCTCCGTGCGCGACTTGGCGCAAGGCGTCGATACGCTCGTCAAGCAGATGCGTGCTGAGCAAAAAGTCGTGCGCGAATGGGTCGACGAGCAGGCCGCCCAGCAAAGCGAGGTGGCCGGCCTGTTGCGCGAGCTGTCCGGCTCCATCAAGCCGCCGAAGCGATAGGAGGGCTGACCCATGGCACGCTCCCGTCGTCGCGAATCCTACGGTGAATTCTGGCCGGCTTACGTCGATGTGCTGTCGACGCTGCTGATGGTGTTCACGCTGTTGCTGTCGATCTTCATGCTGGCACAGTTCTTTGTCGCCCAGGAGAGCAGTGGCAAAGACAACGTGCTGCGCCGCCTGAACCGGCAGATTGCAGAACTGACCAGCCTCCTCAGCCTTGAACAAAGCAAGGGCAAATCCTCCGCCGACGATCTCGCGTCCCTGCAGGCCTCACTCGCGTCGCTGCGCGCGGAAAACCAGCGCATGGCCGGCATGGCCGGGCTCGGCGACGACAAGGCGACTCAGGCGGAAGCACGCGCGCTGATCCTGTCGAAAGACCTCGACGATCAGAAGAAGGTATCGAGCGAGGCGATGGCCAAGGTCGATCTGTTGAACCAGCAGTTGGCTGCGCTGCGCCGGCAGATGGCGGCCATACAAGAGGCACTGGCTGCCGCCGAGGCCAAGGACAAGGACGCGCAGTCGCGCATCACGGATCTCGGTGCACGCTTGAACGTCGTGCTGGCGCGGCAAGTACAGGAGCTGCAGCGCTATCGCTCGGACTTCTTCGGCCGCCTGCGTGAAGCACTGAAAGATCGCCGCGATATCCGTGTTGTCGGCGATCGCTTCGTGTTCCAGTCCGAGGTGCTGTTTCCTTCGGGGCAGGCGCAGATGACGGCTGAAGGTTTGGCGGCCATCGATCAGCTGGCGCAGGCGATCGTGGAGCTGTCGGATAAGATCCCCAAGGAAATCGACTGGTCGCTGCAAGTCGACGGCCATACCGACGCGCGCCCGATCAACAGCCCGCAGTTTCCCTCAAACTGGGAGCTGTCGAGTGCGCGCGCCACCCAGGTGGTCAAGTATCTCATCAGCCGCGGCGTTCCGGCTCGGCGTCTGGTGGCAGCCGGCTATGGCGAGTTCCAGCCGCTGGAAGACGGCAACACGGACGAAGTGCTGCGCCGCAACCGCCGCATCGAGTTGAAGCTGACGAACAGGTGAGGCGAGAACGTGGCATCCCAAACGGCGACAAACGCTCTATCCATTTGAAAAATAACGATTTATCATAGTGGACATGGATTTCTCGTTGCACTATGATAAATATCGAAAAATCAATGGATTAAGACCGTGCCCCTGCCTGAGATCACACTAGATCAACGGCGCCGTCTGATTGACGCGCAGCAGCGCTTCCGCTTGTGGCGAGAGGCGGACCGCGAATTCCGCCATAGCTACAAGGGGGCGATGACCTGGAAGCGCGTCGGTGGCAAGGCGTATCTATATCGGATCATGTCTGCCACTGTGCAACAATCGCTCGGCCCGCGCTCTGAAAAGACCGAGCGGCTCAAGGAAAGTTACGTCGCCGCCCGGACCGACCTCCGCGCTCGTGTAACGAAGATGCGCAAAGGCATTGTTGGTGATGCCGCACTCAACCGGGCGGCTGGCCTCGCTAGAGTCCCAAGGCTTGCTGCCAAGATCGCGCGAGCACTTGATAGGGATGGTCTGCTCGGAAACGGTATTCACATCGTCGGAACGCACGCGCTGTACGCATATGAAGCACGCAGCGGCGTCATTTTTGAGTCGGGTCTGCTGGCGACCACGGATCTGGACCTGTTGACGGACGTTCGGACGCGCCTTGTCCTGGCGCTTGATGCAGGCATCCGCGGCGGGATTCTGCCAGCTTTGATGAAGGCGGACCGCACGTTCCGCACGCAGCCCGGCTCGTATCAAGCCGTCAACGACGACGGCTACATTGTCGACGTCATCCGTCCGATGACGCAAGAACTCCAACGGCGGCGTGATCCGACGGTTGGCGGCCTCACGCCGGTTGCCATCCAGGGCTTAGAATGGCTCGTCAACGCGCCGCGGTTCGATGAAGTTGCAATTGCGGAGGACGGCGAGCCGGTTTGGCTGGCCTGCGTCGATCCACGTGCATTTGCACTGCACAAATTGTGGGTTTCAAAACAACCCATGCGTGAGGCTCAAAAGCGCCCGCGAGACGTTGGGCAGGCAATCGCGGTCGCCCAAGTCGCTGATTTGCTTGGTCTCGAGTTCAAGAAACATGATTTGTCGGCGCTGCCCAAGGCGCTTCTCGACGGACTGCCCGAACTGCGCCGCCTTTCCAAGCCGTGATCCCGCGGCGGCGTGCCGTTTCGTCCACAGATCCGTCGCGATTGGTTCGTATGCATCTACACGCCGAGGCGAAATCTGAGGCGCATGGGAAACATACGGTCGGCGCAATGTCGCGCTGTGTGGTTTTCGGGATGCACATTACCGCGACCTAACGTAAAGGTGCGGCGGTGCGCGTCGAAAGTGGGCATCCACCAGCCTCTCAGTGGACTGCCGGGGTGAGGACAGATCTGACGTGATCTCCATCCAGTCG
Source organism: Hyphomicrobiaceae bacterium (assembly GCA_031374735.1). Classification (GTDB taxonomy): domain Bacteria; phylum Pseudomonadota; class Alphaproteobacteria; order Rhizobiales; family Hyphomicrobiaceae; genus JABFRJ01. The sequence continues at coordinate 54,604 of JANMGQ010000156.1, forward strand.
ATCATGCTTGTCGCGCTCGGATTTCTGTCCGCGACGTTGCTTGGCCTGTTGATTGCGCCGTCCTTTTGGCGCCGGGCCGTTCGCCTGACCACGCGCCGCCTCAAGGAACAGCTGCCGCTCAGCGACGCCGAGATTCGCGCGGACAAAGATCGCTTGCGCGCCGAGTACGCCATCCGTGTCCACAAGCTTGAGATGAAGGTCGAGCAGGCCAACCTGCAGCGCGCCCGCGACACCATCGAGATCAACCGGCGTGATGGGACGATTTCGCAGCTTGAACAGGACCGTGGACGCCTGACAGCGGCCGTTGAAGAAAACCAGAACGCGCGTCTTGTCCTTGAACAGACTGTCGCCGACCGCCTGCCGAAGGTCGAGTCGCGGTTGAACGAAGCCAAGCAACTGTTGTTCTCGCGCGATCGCGAGATCGCCGAGCTGACGCAGTCCACCACACGACAAGGCTTGGCGCTGGAAGAAGCGCATTCGATCAACAAGCAGCAGACCAGCGAACTCGACCGGCTGACCACGGCGCTCACTGTCCGTGGCGCGCGCAACCAAGACAGCTTGTCCGACCCGAACTACGACGGCGAATTGGCCTTGCGCTCGGAAATCGAAGCGCTGCGTGCCAAGACCCGAGAACAAGCCGGGCTCATCGGCCGCCTACAAAGTCAGCAAGCCCAGCAGATGGGGGTGTTCGCACCGCTAGGCGAAGCAGGACCGGCGCCGCTTGGTGTACGTTCACCGGCCCAGAGCGCGGCCAACGGTGCCGACGCGCGGCCGGCTGAACGTCAGGGCGGCAACGGCCTTGCGCTCGTCCCGATGGTGCCAGACGACGCACGGCTTGGAGCCGACCGCGAAATCAGAGGTCTCAAAGCACGCATCGATGATCAGGCCGCTGAAATAGCCCGCCTCTCTGGCGAGTTGCAGACGTTCAAGAGCAACGACGAAGGCAGCGGCCTGAAAGACAGCAAGATCGCCTTGAAGGCGCGCTTGAATGCGACGCAGGCACAGTCCGAGCAGAACAGCGAGACGATCAAGCGGCTGCGCGCCGAGTTGGCGGCAGCCAACGAACGACTGGCTCTGCAGGGCGCGCACTTCATGGAGCAGATGCGCCGTCTCGGCGCCGGCACGTTGCCGGCCAACGGCCAGACACGTCGCCCCGTCACGCAGAACCAGAAATTGACGCTGTCGGAGCGCGTGGCCCAAAGCCGGCCGCAGTTGGTTCCCGTTACGCAAACGCCTGCACCAATGGCCGGGACAAGCATGGCGCCCGCACCAGAGAAACCCGGCAAACCTAATGGGGCTGGTGTGCCAGGGGAGCCGCCCGTTCTGTCGCCGACGCCGCCGACGGTAACACCGCTGTCGCCTCCCGATATTGACGCAGCGGCCAAAGCATCATCGAACGTGGTACCGCTCGCCCCTGTTGATGCGCCGCCATCGGCGCCGGCCACAAATGGGCATGCTGCTGATAGCCAGCCGCCAACGGGGCCGCCTCAGCCCGCCACGGAGCCTGCGCCGCGCAAACCGCGGCTCATCGACCGTATTTCGAGCATCAACAAGATCTGAGCGTGCTTGCCCCTGACGAGCGCTCCTGCGAAGGTCACGTGCACATCTCAATCGAATGCAGATCGAACATGCCCGACCAACCTATTCCAGCCTCGGGCCGTGCCCGCGAAGCTGCCCTGCGTGAACGCCGCCGTGCCGAGGCCTTGCGCGCGAACCTGCGTCGCCGCAAGGATCAGGCGCGGGCGAGGGATGACGCCAATCCGCCCGTGGTCGATCAGGACACCACACATCAATAGTCGCCTGCCTTGTTCGCTTACGCTTGCGCGTCGGCCTAAACCTTGAGCACTCGCATGTCTTTGATCGGCAACTGGAGTTATCCGACCACTGTGAAATTCGGCAACGGCCGGATCAAGGAGTTGGCTGCTCACGCGAAAGCATCTGGCATCAAGAACCCGTTGCTGGTGACCGACCCCACCGTCGCCAAGCTGCCGATGACCAAGGCGGTGCTGGAGCAATTGGCTGCAGATGGCTGCAAGACAACGGTGTTCTCCGCCATCCGCCCGAACCCTGTTGCGGCCAACGTCGAGGCCGGTATCCAGGTGCTGCGCGCCGGAAAGCATGACGGCGTCATTGCATTTGGCGGCGGCTCGGCGCTGGACGCTGGCAAGGTCATCGCCTTCATGGCCGGCCAGACACGCCCCATGTGGGACTTCGAAGACGTCGGCGATTGGTGGACGCGGGCGGACCCGAAGGGCATCCTGCCCATTATCGCCGTACCGACCACGGCCGGGACCGGCAGTGAAGTTGGCCGCGCCGGCGTTATCACCGACGAGACGACGCACACCAAGAAGGTCATCTTCCATCCCTTGATGATGCCAAAGGTGACCATCTGCGACCCGGAACTGACCGCCGGCATGCCGGCCATTATCACCGCCGGCACGGGCATGGACGCGCTGGCTCACTGTCTCGAGGCCTATTGCGGACCGTTCTATCATCCGCTCGCGGATGGCATCGCGGTCGAGGGCATGCGGCTGGTCAAGGATAACTTGGTGCTCGCCTATGAGACCGGCAGCGACCTCGAAGCGCGTGGCCACATGATGAGTGCGGCGGCCATGGGGGCAACGGCATTCCAGAAGGCGCTCGGCGCCATGCATTCCCTCGCGCACCCGATCAGCTCACATTACGACACGCACCACGGCATGACATGTGCGTTGTTCATGCCCTATGTGCTGCAGTTCAATCGCCAAGCCATCGAGCCCAAGATCCAGCGCGCGGCGGCCTATATCGGCCTGAAACCGACCTACACAGCCTTCCTCGATTTTGTTCTCGACCTGCGTGCGACGCTTGCCATCCCCCATTCGCTCGCCGACCTGAAACTCGACGACGCGAAGTTCGACATCATGAGCGACATGGCGCCCAAGGATCCAACCGCGGGCGGCAATCCTGTGCCGCTCGACAAGGCTGCAGCCCTAACCCTTTATAGGCAGGCATTGATCGGCCGAATGGCATGACGCGTTAAACACATCGGGGCGTGTCACGGATGCTTCGTTACATTTTCATATTGGGTCTAACCATCTTGTTCGCCGCAAAGGCGTTCTGCCAAGCTCCGCAACAAATGCGCTGCACTCAACTTTTGCCGAGTGGCGATACTCGTCACTTGAGTCAAAATGTGCGCGCAGGAGACGGACGCTTCTATTGCGACGAACTCATTCTGCCGCAGTCAAGTGTAGCGCTTATCATCCACCGCCCGAGGCCGCCGAACACTGTTGGTCTTCGTTTGACCAATTCACTTCAAGCCCCGCGCGCGGGTGACGAAATGTTTCAGGCATATCATCGCGGGTTTAGATACAAGGGCGTAGACATCGATCTTGTCGGTCCGACGCGGCAACCAGATCCCTTTGGACAAACCGGGTATCGGCTCAAGTACGAGGTGGATCAGTCAGGCATGCTCGATCAAACGCTCACGTTCTATCAGATAAACATCGGCACGACTTTTGCCCAGACAATCTATACGACGGCGTTTGCGACATCAAGTGGGACAGCGGTCGAGGCATACAGAGAACTGACCGACGCGCAGAGGATTGCCGGCATCCACATGATGATGATAGCCATCTCCGTATTGATGGGTGGACCCGAGCCGCCAAGCACTCCGCGCGCGGAAGATGTCGTGCGCATTTTTAGCGGCGCTGCTCCTATGGGGCCCGAGGTTATGGCACTGCACATTCAGTGGACCATCAGAACCTTTGCAGCGATCAGATCAATCACGGATCAGACTTTGAGACGGCGCTGAAATGCGTCCGCTCGACAAGGCGGCAGCACTGCGCCTCTACACTCAGGCCTTGTCCGGCAAGCTCGGCTGAACCGACGGCGTCAGGCTGGTTGCGACGACGTCGGCGAAGCGTGTCCATACCGCCATGAAGCCGAATGACGCGACGAACCAGACAGCGACGAGTGACCAGCTGAGGCTTGCAATGCAAACGGCTGTCGCGAAGGCGGCCATCAGATAGGGCGCTGTCTGATCAGATCGCGTGCGCAGCCAGCCCAGCACAGGCAACCCGGCGAGCATCATAAGCAGCGCACCGACACCGCCGATTTCGTGCCAGATCTGCAGGAACATGTTGTGCGAGTGGACGTTTGTACCGCTCGGAATATTCGTGCCCGCGATCACGGCCTTGTCTGGCACATCGGCGGTTTCGTCGATCACGCGCGTGGACGCGAGGCCATAACCGAGCAGTGGATTTTTGAGGATGCGTTCGCTGGTGTGGCCCCAGATGACAACGCGATGCCGGCCGCTGAATTGGAGTTGCTCGATCTTGTAGGCGCCAGCCAGAAAGATGGTCCGTGCGGCGGGCACGATCAGCACTGTCGCGGCGACCCAGCCGACAGCCACCAGGCCGAATGCAACGCGGCGAGACCAGAACGCCATGCCAAACACCACGGCACCGACGAGCAACGCAAGTTTCGAAGTCTCATGATCTGAAAGCGCGACAGCGCATGTGAGAGCTGCAACTGTCGCCCATCGCAGCCAGTGTTCGATCGGCTGGCGCGCCACCACGCGGCTCATCAAGAGGGCTGGCCAGAACAGAAACATCAAGGCGGCCACGTTTTTGTTCGTTGCATAGCTCTGGAGCAACAGAATCCAGCCAGACTCTGCGCGCGTCTGAATGGATCGCCCGCGCGTGAGTGGAATGTATGTATTCAAGGCCCGACGCAAAAAATGATCCGTGAGCATCTCTTCCAATGAGACCCACGCCGCGACGGCGAAACCAATGACAAAGGCGACGGCGATGGTGCGCTGCAAAGCCTTAGGCATCTGACCGGCTGCAGCGAGGCTAAACAGCGTGGCGGGCAAGACAACGGCATACAGCGCAATCGCGGCCAGCGCCGGACGCTTATCGAGCGTCCAGAACAGCGACAGACACATCCATACGAAGAACGCGACCGACAAACCGATGGCCAGCGCCGACAGCTCATCGCGGGCCGGCGTAAAGGCGTAAGCGGCTACAGCGACGGCAACGAGAAGCAGAGGCGCGGCAAGCGGATTGGCGATATAGAAAGTGATCACGCACCACGTCGAAACAGCCGCCGCCTGCTGCAACTTCGTACCGGAAATCGCATGTCCGGCTTCATTCAATACCGGCATGAACCGTCCGATCGCAAATTGGATGCAAGCAGACTGATCTGTAGCAGCACGGCCAAACGGGTCTCAATGCTTCGTTTCGCCCGGTGGTACGGACACCTCGGATGTGCGTCCCCGTTCGACCAGCCCCGGGGGCACGGGATACCCGGTGGCCTTGTCCATGGACAGTTTCGCCCGGTAGCGCTGGTAGCTGAACGGGATCAGTGCCAAGTATACGATAGTCAGCACGCTGGCGGTCTGGAACGGATAGCTCCACAGCAGGCCAAGGACGAGCGCAACGCCTGCAAAGATCGGCAGAACATAGTCGCGCGAGATGCGCTCACCGAGCAGTTTGCCCGACCACGTCGGAATGGTCGAGACCAGCATGAAGGCAATGGCGAGCGTAAACAGTGCGATGGGCAATGGGTAGTCGGTGACGCGGATCAAGCCGGTGCCGTGGATGTAGAGCGGCAATAACACGGTCATGGCGCCGGCCGGCGCAGGAATGCCTGTAAAGTAGTTTGACATCCACTTCGGTTTTTCGACGTCGAGGGCTGCGTTGAAGCGCGCGAGCCTAAGGCCCATGCAACAGGCGAACACCATGGACGCCACCCAACCGAACGCCTGCAGGCTACCAAAGCCCCAGATGTAGAGGATGATGGCGGGTGCAACACCAAAGTTTACGGTATCGGCCAGGCTGTCGAGCTCGGCCCCGAAGCGCGACTGAACCTTCAGTGCGCGCGCCAGGCGTCCGTCGATGCCGTCGATCAGCGCCGCCGCCACGATCAGCAACAGGGCCGCGTCGAACTTCTGCTCAATCGCCATGCGGATGGCCGTCAAGCCCGCGCACAAGCTCAGCAGCGTGAAGAAATTCGGCAGCAGGGCCTTCACGGGGATACGGCTGTGACGGAACAGCGTCCGCCGCGGGCGATCTTCGAGGCCGTCGTTCGCATCGTTTTCCATGAGACCAATCCGCTGCCGGCTTTCTCTGTGTGTGACGCTAAGCGCGACGGGCTTCGCGTTCGGGTTCGGCTGATTTCAGGTCGGCAAAGATCGTCTCTCCGCCAACAGCACGTTGCCCGACCGCAACCAGGCAATCCTTGCCCGGCGGCAGATAGATGTCGACCCGGCTGCCGAAACGGATGAGGCCGAAGCGCTCGCCGATGCCCAGTTGATCGCCATCTTTGACAAAGGTCACAATGCGGCGCGCGATGAGCCCTGCGATCTGAACCACAGCGATGTCGCCGTTCTGCGGTGTCGCGATCACAATGGAGCGACGTTCGTTTTCCTCACTCGCCTTGTCGAGGGCAGCGTTGAGAAACTTGCCCGGCACATAGACCGATCGCGCGATGCGGCCCGCCACGGGCGCTCGCTGGATGTGCACATCAAACACGGACAGGAAGATCGAAACGCGCAGCCGTTCGTCATGGCCGAGAGCCAGTTCGGCCGGTGGCCGCACGCGCTCGATCGACGAGATACGACCATCGGCCGGCGACACGACAAGCCCGTCGCGCAGCGGCGTGACGCGTGGCGGGTCGCGGAAGAAGTAGGCGATGTAAACCGCCAATCCGAGCGCGACATAGGCAAGAATATTGGCCCAGGCCGGCAACAGGATCCACAAAATCACCCCAACGATCGCCGCCGGAATCAGAAATTTGTAGCCGTCCCGATGCACGGGCGCGAGGTTGTCGGTGATGGTCTCAAACAGACTGTGATTTCCGGCGGACAATGCGGTCTCCCGAGGTGTGCTGGCTCGTCGATGAGGCCCTCGGTGTCAGCCGCCTGCCTATCGATCATGCAGCCCCTCTATCACGGCAACTGCACAGCCTCGAAGCGCATTTCGCCTTTGGCGTTTTCAATCCGCATCAGAATGGCCTTGCGGCCCGCTTTTTTAACCTTGTCGATGCTTTTAACGATATCATCCAAGGAGTTGGCGGGGTCCTGGGCGACCTCGACGATCACGTCGCCGGCCTGGACACCCTTCTGCCCCGCCGGGCTTGCGGGGTCAGCTTCGGTGACCAGGATGCCCTTCACCTTGGCATCAATGCCATATTGCTTGCGCAGCGCGTCGTCGAGCGGGCTCAATTTGAGGCCCGGAAGCGAGGCCGCAAGCTGCTTGGCCACGTCTCCGGCAGCAGCCGGCGGCGTGGCTGACTTCGGCGCATCACCCGGCTTGTCGCCGGGTTTGTCTGCTGGCTTGGCTGCCGGCTTCTTGTCGTCATCCTCCTGCAGGCGTCCGACCACAATCTTCAGCACCTGGCGTTTGCCCTGGCGGATCACTTCGACGTCGACTTCCTTGCCGTGCTGCGTGCGCGCGACGGCCTTGGGCAGCGCGCGGTTGGTCGGCACCTCCTTGCCGTCAAAGCGGACGATGATGTCGCCCTCCTTGATACCGGCCTTTGCAGCCGGACCGTCCGCTGTGACACTTTCGACCAGAGCACCGGCCTTCTCCGTTGTGCCGATGGTCTCGGCCACATCTTCGGAGACCGAGCGGATCTTGACGCCGAGCCAACCGCGGCGGGTTTCGCCGAAGCGGCGCAGCTGATCAACGATAACGGCCGCGCTATCGGAGGGGACCGAAAAGCCGATGCCGATCGATCCGCCACTCGGCGAGATGATGGCTGTATTCACGCCGATCACGTCGCCGCTCATGTTGAACAGCGGGCCACCAGAATTGCCCTTGTTGATGGCCGCATCCGTCTGGATGAAGTCGTCGTAAGGGCCTGAGCCGATGTCGCGCTCTTTCGACGAAACGATACCGACCGATACCGATCCCCCGAGGCCGAAGGGGTTGCCGATGGCCATGACCCAATCGCCGAGCTTCATGTCGGCGGAGTTGCCGAATTTGACAGCTGCCAGCTTTTTCTTGCCGGGCGTCACCTTCAACAACGCCAGATCCATTTTCTTATCGATGCCGAGCACTTTGTCGACTTTCAGCTTCGACCCATCGTGGAAATTAGCGATGATCTCGTCGGCGCCCTCAATGACGTGATTGTTTGTGACGATCAGCCCCTCTTCCGCGTCGATCACGAAGCCGGAGCCGAGGGATGCCACCTTACGATCCTGCCCGCCTTTGCCCGCACCACGTTTGGAGAAGAAGTCGTCGAAGAACTCCTCGAAGGGAGAGCCCTTGGGGACGCGCGGCAGGGGCACACCGTCGGAACCTTTGACCGTCTGTGACGTCGATATGTTCACCACGGCATCGATGAGCTTTTCGGCCAATGGTGACAGGGACTGCGGCCCGCCGCGCGCTTGGGCCGCGGCTGGGGTGGGCGCGACCAGCCCACTGAGCAGTACCCCACCGAGCAGACCGGCTGAAACGACGCTGAAAATTGTCGTTGCCGCAAGCCGTCGCACGCCGCGCGTGCTGTGCGTCTTCAAGAGTCCGGACACTGTCATGATGCTCGCGCTTTCAACGGGGGCCGCCAACAGAGAATCGCCCCACGCCGCCGGGTTGTCAACGCGAAGCACACATTGAGATGCTTGTTCAGGAATGCGCCGGCATCAAGACCTCGCGATCACGACGCCTTTAGGCCGACAGCGAACGTGCCGGCGGCGGGCGCGTTCAACGCTTCGCCAGCCGTGTCATTGCCGGGCACGGCGCACTGCGATAAGCGGGCAGCGCAAGTTCCTGGAGCACCCATACCATGCGGCTCGCCCGCCCGTTGGCCGAGGCCAAAGAACGCTACGACGTGGTCGTCATCGGCTCCGGGTATGGCGGTGGCGTGTCGGCCGCCCGCTTTGCTGCGGCTGGCAAGCGGGTCGCTGTGTTTGAGCGCGGGCGCGAGTGGCCGACGGGATCGTTCCCGGCAAAGTTCCCCGACATGCGCCAGGAAATGCAGGTGCGCGCCAAGTCCTGGCGCGTTGGCAAAGATACCGGCCTCTACGATGTGCGCCTTGGCGCAGATATGCACGTGCTGGTCGCTTGTGGGCTTGGCGGCGGATCGCTGGTCAATGCCGGCGTCGCGCTCAGACCCGATCCGCGTGTGTTCGCCGACGAGATCTGGCCCGGCCAGATCCGCCAGGACGGGTTGCTCGACGAGGGGTACACACGCGCGCGCTATTGGCTGCGACCGAACCCAAGCCCGCGCGCCAAAGCCATGACCAAGTACCAGGCCCTCGATGCAGCTGCCAAGATCGGCCTTGGCGTCCCGGCCATGGCACCTGAAGTCGTTGTGTCATTTGAGGCCAACACAAACCCCGCCGGCATTCATCAGCCCGCCTGCACGGATTGCGGCGATTGCTGCGGTGGCTGCAATGTTGGCGCCAAGAACACCGTTGCACTCACCTATCTGCCATTTGCAGTCCAGCATGGGGCTGATCTGTTCACCGAGGCCCGCGTCTCGCACATCACGAAAACAGCCTCGGGGGCCTGGAGCGTCGTCATCGATGACCTCTCGGGCGGCAAGCCGACTGGCGTTCAGCGCCATGTCGAAGCTGCCAAGGTCATCGTCTCGGCCGGCACGCTCGGTTCGACGGAGATCCTGTTGCGCTCGCGCGACAAGGGGTTGGCTTTGTCAGACCGCCTCGGCGCCCGTTTCTCGGCCAACGGCGACATCATCGCCTTCGGCTACGGCGCCAAGGTGCCGGTCAATGCTGTCGGCGTCGGCCACCCGGCAAAGCTCGACGGCCACGTCGTTGGCGCATCCGTTTCGGGACAGATCGAAATCGTAGACACGCACGATCTCACGCACTCCATGACCATCCAGGAAGGCGCGTTGCCGTCCGCCCTCGCCCCCATCCTGCCCGTGATGTTTGTGCCCAACGGCCGCCTGCTAGGGGCGCTGCAAAGCCTGGTGTCCGGCGTCTACAAAGGGCCATTCCAGCATCTGCAGACGTTCTTCGCCGTCTCCCACGACAGCGCGTCGGGCGTCTTCACACTCGATGGCGATCGCCTCGACCTCGCCTGGCCGAACGCCAAGGACGAGGCCGTGTACCAGCGTCTCGACGATGCGCTCGGCAAGATTGTCGGCGCTGTCGGCGGATCATACGTGAAAAACCCGCTCGGCGCGGTCATGGGCCATCAACCCGCGACTGCTCATCCGCTCGGCGGATGTGGCATGGGCACAGACGCCGCAAGCGGGGTTGTCGATCACAAGGGACAGGCGTTCGATCCCAAAGGTGGCGGTGTGCATGATGGCCTGCATGTCATCGATGGGTCCATCATTCCGCGATCACTCGGCTGCAATCCGCTGCTGACCATCACGGCGCTCGCCGAACGTGCGCTGATCCACATCGGTCGGGACACTGGATTGGCGATCTGACGATGAGAGCCGCTCGAGCATGTGATTGACCTACAGCTGCCGCCGCAGCCGCGGGTCGAGCCAATCGCGCAGCCCGTCGCCGATCAGGTTGACCGCCAGCACGGCGGCCGCAAGTGCTACCCCCGGCGCGAAAATCGTCCACGGGGCAAGGCTGAGATACAGCCGCGATTGCGCAATCATGTTGCCCCAGGTCGGGATCTCCGGCGGTGTGCCGGCGCCGAGGAACGACAGGGCTGCCTCGATCAAAATCGCGGCCCCTGAAATGTATGTCGCCTGCACGGTCAGTGCCGGCAGGGTCGCGGGCAGGATGTGGCGCATCAGCAGCGTCGGCAGCCGCGTGCCGCTGGCAATGGCGGCCTCGACGAAGGGCTGCTCGCGCACGCTGAGGACCACCGCGCGGACCAGACGAACGACACGTGGCACCTCTGGTATGACAATCGCCGCAATGACCATCCCAAGGCCCGGCCGCGTGAGCGCCACGAGTGCGATGGCAAGCAGTACGCCAGGGATCGCCATCAGACCATCCATCAAGCGCATGATCACGATTTCGATCCAGCGCACGAAACCCGCAAGCAGTCCGATGGCAAGGCCGATCACCGTCGAAACCGCGGCCACCGTCAGCCCAACCGTGAGCGAAACACGCGCGCCGTAGAGGGTACGCGTGAACACGTCCCGACCGAGATGGTCCGTGCCGAACCAATGGACACCCGAGGGCGGTAATAGTCGGACGAGCGGATTGATCTCGGCGGGGTCGTGGCGCGACAGCGGCGCGAGCAGTCCCATGAGCACGAGGACGACCATCAGCCCGACGCCGACGCCAAGCAAAGGCTGGCGCTGAAGCCGATGCTTCAGTGTCAACCTCATCTGCTCTGCGCTGTTGCGATCCCAACCCACGGCACCGCTGATAGCACGTGCCGATGGGCGGTGGCAGATGGGCCTACCGACGAGATTAGATCCGGTCTCCAGGCCGGTCGCTCGGCGGCTTGGCGCCGTTTGTCTGCGAACGCTGATTTTGACCGGGTTTGGCTTGTGCGGTCTTGCGCGGGTCAATCGTGCGCTCATCAATGCGCTCGAACTCGCCATCGATCACGGGGCCCTCGTCGGCCTGATGTTCGGCGCGTTGGCTGCCGCCGGGCCAGGACTGGTTCTGATCAGCGCGGGCCTTGTAGGTGGCACGCGTGAACGTCTCAGAGCGAACAACTGCGGAACGGAGGAACCTGCGGACGCTCCAAGCGGCAATCCGATGTCGCAAGGGCGGGATCAACAGCAACAGCCCGATCGCGTCGGTGATGATACCCGGGGCGATCAACAGCCCGCCGGCTGCCATCAGAAACGCGCCATCGACGGCTGGCCCGACCGGTGTCTTGCCGGCGTTGATGCTGTCCATCACCCGGTTCAGCACTTTGAAGCCTTGGCGGTGGAGCACGTAGGTGCCGAGAACGGCCGTGGAAAGCACGAGCAGAATAGTCGGAAACACGCCGAGCCATTGGCCGAGCTTTACCAACAATGCAATTTCGAGGATCGGAATGGCCGCCAAGGCCAAAAACACGACGATTCTCATCGCACAGATCTCGCCGCCTCAACTCGACGTTCGCGACGCCACGCCTACCCAGCCGCCTGGGCGAAAGGACCGGTAGCACATCTAACGGACGCCGACAGCGTAAACCGGCGGTCTGGTTTGCACGATCTTAGACTTGGTACGGCGACGGGCGGCTCGCGTTCATCGTGTTGGCACAAACTGGCGCCCCAAAACCTGTGCTATCGATACCGCTGACCCGCAGATCAGCCCCCCGCAGATCCAGAACCACGTGCTCGATGACCACCTTTCTCCTCCTCCTTGCCGCAGCCGTTGTGATCGCAGCCGTCGCCTATGTGTACGGCCGGCGCAGCGCGACAACCATCGCCCATGAGCCTGCGCCAGCCCCCAAAATGACGGCGCCCCAAACGACGCCCCCGCAAACGACGACGCCTGTGACGCGCGAGACGGCTGATCAAATCCCCACCATGCCGCGCAAACCCGCCAAATCACTTGCCGCCACGACCGGCCCAGTCGCGGTTCACTCTTGGGGATATCAACTCCAGAACCTCGACATCGCCCACGCGGCCGCGAGCCCCTTCGATCTGCTCGTCATCGATCCGGCCAAGGACGGCTCCGACGACAGTGCGCTGACGCCGGCCGAATTGAGCCGTCTCAAGCGCAAGCCCGATGGCAGCCGACGGCTCGTCGTCGCCTACCTCTCCATCGGCGAAGCTGAAAGCTATCGTGGCTACTGGCGGCCGGAATGGCAGAAAAACAGACCCGCCTGGCTGCTGGCTGAAAATCCAGAGTGGGAAGAAAACTATGCCGTTTGCTTCTGGGATCCCGGCTGGCAGGCGATCATGTGCGGCAGTGCCGATGCGCGGCTCGATCGCATCCTCACCGCTGGCTTTGATGGTGTGTATCTCGACAAGTGCGATGTGTTTGAAGACATGCGCGAGCACAAAATGAAGGAAGCCAAAGCCCGTCCTGATCTGGAGGGCGACATGGTCCGCTTCATCACGCGCTTGTCGCAACATGCCAAAGCGCAACAGCCAGATTTCCTCGTCATCATGCAGAATGCCGAGAGCCTGCTCGAAACCGCCGCCTTGCGGCGCGTGCTCGATGGCTCGGCAAAAGAGGAGCTGCTGTTCGGCCTCGACGGTCCGGAAAAGCGCAACGACGCCGAGGCGGTCGATTGGTCACGCAAGCAGTTCGATCTGATGACGCGCGACGGCAAACTTGTCTTGGCGGTGGAGTACCTCAACGCCCCGCAAAAGATTGCTGAGGCGCGAGCGACGATTGGCGGTTTTGGCTATCCGCTGTATGTCGCGCCAAAGGATCGGGAGCTGAAAAAACTCGTCTATTCGACCTCAGACCACGGCCCACCGATCGCTTGAGCGCATATAAAATCGATTGGAGGGGTCTCCAGCGCTGCTTTATCCCAGCGGCGAAAATTTCTGACTGAAGACTTGTCCCACCCACTGTCATGGCCGGGACAAGCCGGACAAGGCCGGCCATGACAGTGTGGGGAGGCGCATCCGTCAATAATTCAGCACGCAAGCATTACGCATTCTGACGCCTGTCGCTGCGTTGTTCGACCAGCGCGACGATAACATACGCGGCGAAAGCCGCGGCCAGGGCCAGCAGGTACGGCGTTCCCAGAGACCAGACGTACTTGCTCCAAGCCCAGCTGACGATACCCGCAACGATGGCTGAAAGCGCCGCGTTGGCGCCGCCGAAGCGGCTGAACATGCCAAACAGCATGGCGACGAACACACCGGCCGAACCAAAGGCCGAAGCTGTCTCGACCAGTTCCTTGATGGTGTCGGACGTTGTTGCCAACAGGTACGCAACGGCCGTCAGCGCTGCGACGGCGGCCCGCACAAGGGTCAAGCGCCCACGCTCGCTGAGCGTCGGCAGCATGCGATTGATCAGGTTATGTGAGACCTGCGAGGCGGGGGCATGCAGCGTCGCATGCACGGTCGACAAAACCGCTGAAATGATCGCACCGACGAACAGCACATAGATGGTAGGCGACAGGAACGTCTCGGCGAGCTTGGGAACAATCTCCTCGGTTTCTTTGACGCCTGGCATCAGTAACGAGCCGGCAAAACCGAGGTAGATGGGCAGCAAGCCGAAGGCGATGTAGAGCACGCCGCCAAGGACGGTGCCCCAGGCTGCAACCTGCGTTGTGCGGGCGCCGAGAAAGCGCGAAATCAACTCCACGGCCACAATGGTGCCGCACACGGGAACCGCAATCTTCTCAAGCAATTGCAGCGCTGTGGTTTCAACGTCGAGCCAGATCCAGCGGTCGGCGGGAATGGCCGCGAGCTGGAGATCCCGCGCCAACATGGCGTTCGAGACAGCATAGGCCATCAGCAAGAGGCCAAGCATAACGACAAGCCCTTGCAGCATGTCGGTCACAGCATCAGCCAGCAGTCCGCCAACGACCGAATAAATGCCGACGGCCAGTGCCGCAATGAGCAGGCCAGTCGCAAGCCCCATGCCGGCTGTCGCATTCAGCATGACGCCGAACACGCGGATCTGTGCCGCGGCCCAGAACAGTGAGCCCGGGAGCAGAACAAGCACCACAAGACGCTCGACCGACGGCGAGAAGCGGTTGCGAAACAGATCGGCGAACGTCATCAGTTCGTCGCCGCGCAGGCGAGCCGCGAAGAACAGGCCGACAATGATGATTGCCGCGCCGTAGCAGAACGGGTCGACCAGCGCGCCCGCAAGACCCTTCTCATAGACGGACGCGGATGTCGCTGTCAGCGCTTCCGAGCCGAAGAATGTGGCAAAGACCGGAAATGCCACAAGCGGCAGCGAGAGCGATCGCCCGGCAACGATGTAATCGCTGTCGTCGCGCATCCCCCGCGAGAGCCAAAGGCCGATGGCGAACTGGATGAGCACGTAGACGAGGATAGCGATCAGCACAGTGTTCATTGGCGGGTTCCTGGAGATCCGCGAGATGAACAGATTTCCGTCTGAGGTGAAACCAGGAAACGCCTGTAAACGTGCAAAATGGCAAATGTTGCCCAAAAACGCATACAGCCCGGCCATCCTGCGGTGTGCAGGCCGACCGGGCCGTCTACAGCTCGCAGATCAGGTCGCGGTCGCGGCCTTTTCCAGAAACTTCACGGCATCGCCAACCGTCTGGATTTTTTCGGCAGCGTCGTCTGGGATTTCGCACCCGAACTCTTCCTCAAACGCCATCACCAGCTCGACGGTATCCAAGCTGTCTGCGCCGAGATCGTCGATGAAGCTTGCGCCGGAGACGACTTTCTCGGCTTCGACGCCGAGTTGGTCGATAACGATCTTTTTCACGCGGCTTTCGATGTCGCTCATTCCAATTCCCCTGGAGGCTCGACGCCTGCTCACACTGTTTGCGTCGTCAACGTCTTGCGTCTTCAATGTCGCTGTAGCCTTGCGGCCGATTCGCCTCAAGCCCGACAGCCCAACCCGATCACGTGTGCCGATGCCTGTGGACTTCGCCAGCCTTTGACGACTGCAGCCTTTGACGACTTCAACCGTCTGTGACGCAAGACGATCGTACACACAACCCGCGACCCAGCACGTGAGATGCGCAAATCACTGCGACAAACTTGCACGCGATGGTTAACACGCCGCAAGATCGAGGGAAAGCGCGTTCTGTTTGCTATGTGTTCCGGGCGTCGAGCAGCAGTTTCGCACCCAGTGCGCCGAGCAGGGCAGCCATGATGCGGTCCACCCAGGGCTTGGCGTACAAATAAGCGGCCCGCGGCCGCTCGGCCGAAAACAGCAGCGCGACCAAGCCATACCAGACGGCCTCGTTGAGGAACACGATCAGCAGGATCGCACCGATGAGCCACAGCGGCGGGTCGGGCGGAAGCACGGAAACAAAAATAGCCCCGAAGAAAACGGCGACCTTCGGATTGGCGATCTGCGCAAAAAACGCCTCGCGGAAAGCCTGACCACTGGACAACGAGGGACTATCGCCGGCCGACGCGATCGGGTCGGGTGCGTGACGCCAGACCATGACAGCGAGATAGATCAGATACAGCCCGCCGACGATCTTCAAGCCGCTGTAGAGCCACTGTGCTTGTTTGAGCAGCAGCGCCAAGCCCAGCATGGCCCCGATGGCCCAGGGCAGCACGCCAAAGCCACATGCGAGCGCTGCCGCGATGCCGGAGCGGCGACCTGAAATGAGCGCTGTTCGAGACACCAGCAAAAACGTAGGGCCAGGGCTCATGGCGGCGAACAAATGCACGACGGCGAGGATCAGAAGCGCGTTCCAGATTTCCATACTGTCGATTACTCCAGAGCGATCATCTGATTCGTGATCGTCTTGGCGGGTTCCGTCGCTGTCGCCGGGATCACGCGTTCCGTGCGCAGCGTCAACTGTGAGTCTGGGTTCACATAACGGTTGATGGTGACTGTGGCTTTGCCAACATCGCCGCTGGTCTGCACGACTTTGAGTACCGGGTAGTCGCAGGCGCCGATGCGCACCGTTTCGGCCCCGACGACCTCAAACGAGATCGCGAACACGCGGGGCGGATCCCCCTTGATATCAGCCTTGACCGAGGCCTTCTGGCCCACGCGCAGCGGAAACAGTTTGGACAGATCATCCTGCCAATCGAACGCGAAGCGCGTTGTCGGGGTCTGGGCGTAGAGCGTGAACAAGCCGCCGTAGGCTGATAATTCAATGGGTGCCGCCGTTGGGCTTGATTTGCTCGTGTAGCGGATCGATTGCGCCGAGCGTTCCAAAATGTCGACCTTGGCGCCATCGGCAAACGTGGCTGACATGGGTTGGCGCGCGGTGCCCGCCACAAAGCATTCGGCCAGCGCAGATGGTGCGCCGCTCACCGACACGAGGCACGCCGCAACTGCGAAACGGAACCACATGGCGCCCACCTTCCGTTCAGCCGTCCGATGTCCGGCGTTCGATTTTCATGTTTCCTACGCGCGGTTTGGCGGCGACCGCAAGTGAGCACCGATTGGCAGACGCGTTGCGGGCAGCCTACACTGATCTGACTTGAGCCCTCTGACGAACGGGACCGCCCATGAACCTCTCCGAATATGCGTCATACGATGCCCTCGGTCTTGCCGAACTCGTGCACAAGAAGCAGGTCACGCCGAAGGAGCTGGCAGCCCTTGCGGCCGCGGCCATCAAGGCGCTCAACGGTGACGTCAAGGCCGTGGTCGAAACCTATGGCGACCGCATCGGCAAGCTCGATGAGGCAACGCTGGGAGACGGCCCGTTCAAGGGCGTCCCGTTCCTGTTGAAAGATGTGTTTGGCCACGAGAAGGGTCGCTTGTGCGAATTCGGCTCGCGCCTGTGCAAGGGATTGATGACCGAGGTCGACAGCCACATGACCACGCAACTGCGGGCGGCTGGGGTGAACATTCTTGGCCGTTCGGCCGCGCCCGAATACTCCATGTCGGCAACCACCGAGAGCCTCATGTTCGGCAACACCTCAAGCCCATGGAAAAAGGGCTTTTCTGCTGGCGGCTCGTCCGGCGGCGCAGCGGCCGCCGTCGCCTCAGGCATGGTGCCGATCGCGCACGGCTCCGATATCGGCGGCTCTATCCGCATCCCCGCAAGTTGGTGCGGCGGCGTCGGCCTGAAGCCCTCGCGCATGCGGGTTTCCGTCGGCCCAAGTGTTGATGAGGGAGGGTTCGGCTATTCCGCCAACCATGTGCAGACGCGCACCGTGCGCGACAGCGCGGCCATGCTCGATTGCATCTCGCACCCGCAGACCGGTGATCCCTTCGTGATCCCAAAACCGGCCGAGCCCTACGGCACGCTGTATCGCAAGGCGCCAGGTAAACTGAGCGTCGGCATCGTGCTCAACGAGATCGTTGGTGTGAAGGTCGATCCAGAAGTGGCGGAGTGCGTGAAGGCGACCGCCAAGCAGCTCGAGAGTATGGGCCATCGTGTCGAAATTGCCAGCGCCGAGATGGGCGGCATGGAGACGATGGGCGCGATCCAAAAGCTGTTCTTCTTCGGCTTCGCTGACCGGCTCGACGCCTACGGCAAGAAGACCGGCAAGAAGCCTGGCAAGGATACGCTGGAGCCGGTCATCCATGGCATCTACGAGTGGTCGAAAACGCTCACGGCTGCAGATTTCATGGCGGCCTGGGGCCGCGCCAACGCCGCACGTCGGATGTTGTCGCAGTTCTGGACCAAGCACGACATCTGGCTCTCGCCAACGACCGCGCGTGTTTCCGAAGCCTGGGGCAAATACAATCTCGCGCGGCCTGATGTTACGGCCGAACAGCTCAACGGCATCAGCTGGCGCGAGCCGGTGCAATTCACGATCCCCCACAACATCATGGGCACACCGGCGATCTCACTGCCGCTCGCTCTGCATTCGACGGGCATGCCCATCGGCGTGCAGATCGCGGCGAAGCCAGCCGAGGATCATGTCGTGCTGCAGGTCGCAGCCGCCCTCGAACAGGCGATGCCGTGGGCTGGCCGCGTGCCGGCACTGCATATGAGCCGCTTGACGTAACGGCCAACTGAAACCTTGGGCGCTTCGGGTCGTAGTTGCACCACATGCCTCCGGTGACCCATGAAACCGGCGGCATGCGTTGCACCAAACCCCGGGAGCTCTCACATGCGCCTGCGCACCTTACTTGCTGCTGCCTCGCTCACAACCGCCCTCGCCGTTTCACTTGTCTCGACAGCGGTCCAGGCTCGCATGGAACAGGCGACGCTTTACAAGCGTCTCGGCGGCTTGCCCGCTATTCGTGCCGTCGTCGATGACTTCGTCGGTAATGTCGCCGCTGACAAACGCATCAACCGCTTTTTCGCCAAAACCAACATCCCGCGCCTGAAACTGCGCCTCGTCGAGCAGATCTGCCAGGGCTCCGGCGGCCCATGCAAATACAAGGGCAAGAACATGAAGGACGCGCACCGCGGCATGGGCGTATCCGGCGCAGATTTCGGCGCGCTGGTCGAAGACCTGCAGAAGTCCCTGAACAAGTTCAAGGTGCCCGCACGCGAGCAAGGCGAGTTGCTCGCCATCCTCGGCCCCATGCGCAAGGACATCGTCGAGAAAAAGTGACGCGGGACGCCTTCGACCAAAGCCTTATTCCCGTTGATGGCGCGCAATGTCCTGCGACAAACGGCGGATAGGGCTCAGAGCTGACCGGCGCTATGTCGGTCGTGCCCCGAGGCGGAGTGAATGAGCCCCGTTCCGCTTCGCCTCGGGCTGCATCTACGGGTCGCATCGTGGTGCCACGCGCCGCCGGAGAACGTTACATGTCGCGTACGACCAATTACGCCGCCACCTTCGCCAACGCGATCGCCACGGTCCACGCCGAAGGCCGGTACCGCGTTTTCGCTGATATCCGGCGCGCGCGCGGCGCCTTCCCGGCCGCGGAACAGGTGCTCGCTGATGGCTCGGTGCGCCCGATTACGGTCTGGTGCTCGAACGACTATCTCGGCATGGGACAGCATCCAAAAGTCATCGCCGCCATGCACGACGCCCTCGACAAGGTCGGCGCCGGTTCAGGTGGTACACGCAACATCTCGGGCACGACGCATTATCACGTCGAGTTGGAGCACGAACTCGCTGACTTGCACGGCAAGGAAGCCGCCCTCGTGTTCACATCCGCCTTCGTTGCGAATGACACGACGCTGGCGACCCTGCAGAAGCTGCTACCCGGAGCCGTCATTTTCTCCGACGCCAAGAACCACGCGTCCATGATCGCTGGCATCCGCAACGGCGGCGGCGAAAAACGCATCTTCGCCCACAACGACGTCGCCGATCTGGAGCGGCAGTTGGCCAGCGTCCCCAACGATCGTCCGAAGATCATTGCGTTCGAGAGCGTCTACTCGATGGACGGCGCCATCGCGCCGATCGCTGCCATCTGCGACCTCGCCGAAAAATACGGCGCGCTGACCTACATCGACGAGGTGCACGCCGTCGGTATGTACGGCCCCCGCGGCGGCGGCATCTCCGAGCGCGACGGGCAGGCCCATCGCATCGACATCATCAACGGCACGCTCGCCAAGGGCTTTGGCGTCATGGGCGGCTATCTCGCAGCCAGCCGCGATCTGGTCGATGCCATCCGCAGCTATGCGCCGGGCTTTATCTTCTCGACCTCGATCGCGCCGGCTATCGCGGCGGGTGCTCTCGCCAGCATCCGGCACTTGAAGGTGTCCCAGCTTGAGCGCGCGCGCCATCAAGAGCGCGCGGCGACCTTGAAGCGCAAACTCGAGGCGGCGGGACTGCCGGTGTTGGGCAACCCAAGCCACATCGTGCCGGTGCTGGTTGGCGACCCCGTACACTGCAAGGCGATCACCGATGATCTGCTGAACCGCTTCGGCATCTACGTGCAGCCGATCAACTATCCGACGGTGCCAAAGAAGACCGAGCGCCTGCGCCTGACGCCGACGCCGCTGCACACGGATGCTCATATGGACGTACTCGCGGCAGCGCTGACCTCGCTGTGGGCGGAATGCCCCATGTCGATCCAGATCCGACAGGCGGCGCAGTAGAACCAGCGGTTAGAATTTATGCCTGACCAACCACCATCGTCATCCCGGAATACCTGTCGCGCCGAGGCGCGACAGGCATATCCGGGATCTTACCTGTCGTGGTGAGGCACACATGCAATGCGGACGGAGGTAGATCCCGGATATACGATCACGCTGGGCGCGTGACCGTATTCCGGGATGACGCCTTTGGATATGATAGGTCAGAAATTTTGCCCGCCGGTACAAAGTGTAGCTAACGTGTAGACCACGATGGCCATGCGAGATCGGCGCTTCGCTTCGAACTGTTGCGCTTTGCAAGAGCCAAGTGTGCCCTGCGACCGCCCATGCCGCGGCTGCTCCTCCACTTTGCGACGTCATGGGCCCGGACCGCCGCAACGCCACCAGTGCCGGTCCGGTCGGTCTCGGGGTAGAGCTTCCGACGGACACCATCCGTTCGTCAACCGGTGGGTTCGGAGTGTTGACCGACCGGCATCAGATCGGTGATGGTCCGGGCGCAGCTGACCCCAAGGAGACATTCACTCCCAACGTCGGTGTCCCGGAATTTGGCGTGCCCGTCGCACGACAAATATCCGGGATCTACCCCGGTCGAAATGGTGTGCTACGCTCACGCGATGACAGACTTTTTCGGCAAACAGTTTCATGTCTACATGACTGCGAGCGCGCCACGCGGCGTCATCTATATCGGCATGTCGAGTGACCTCGTCGTGCGTGCCGGGCAACATCGCGATCGCTTGA
>JANMGQ010000020.1:0-6853 GCA_031374735.1 Hyphomicrobiaceae bacterium
AACAGGCCTTCGACGCCTGCCTCGACGAACCGCTCCTGCCAGCGCCACACACATGGCTTGGATTTGCCCGTGAGCTTCATGATGGCAACCGTCCCGTGCCCATCCGCGGTCGCCAGCACGATCCGCGCACGCCACACGGCCTTGCTCGCACTATTGCGATCGGCCACGATCGCATTCAGCCGCTCCCTATTGGCAGGGCTGACGAAAAGGCAGATGTCATCGCGTCTCATAACCGCTTACTGACTGATTTGCGGCCAGATGGGAATCATCTGATTGAAGTGGAACACTAGTGTCCGATTTTCGCCGATCTGACCGATAGCAATTCCCACCTTGTCAGGCGCTGTTGAAAACCCGAACGTGAAGATGATCGCCATCATCAAGGCGACCGTGAACGCGCCGGCAAAGTTGCCAACAAACACAAGCCCCCAATTGCGCAAAATGCGTGTGCCTGTAACTCCATGTCGCCCGTCGAGCCAAGCCAGCGGTGTGAGGACGAAGACACCCGTCAACAGATCGTACCCGAGCAGGTAAAGCATGCAGAAGCCGACACGTTGCTCGGTCACTTGCTGCCGCCTGCCGGCGCTTCACACTTTCGGTGCCCGTAGATCGCCAATCAGCGCACCCGTGATGCCTGTCAAAATGAGCGCGATACCGACGAGATCTGAGCCCGATAAACGCTCTCCGAACACGATCATCGAGAATGCGATCGCGACGAGCGGTATTGCGCAGAGGACAAGACCACCCTGCGCCGCGGACATTACCCGCAACACCTTGCTCCACCACCAGTAACAGAGACCAGTTCCGAGGACCCAGTTGTAAACGAGCCCTGACGTCACCGCGCTGCTAAGCTTGATCTGGCGCGCGTCATTGAACAACAGAGCAGCGACCAGAACCGCCGCGGCGCTCGCCCATAGCTGAACATTGATTTGGGTCCAAAACGGTACCGTCCAAGTGAACCGTCGATAGAGGCACGAGCCGATCGCCCAATTGATCGCAGCACAGGCGAGGACCAAGTAGCCGAACTCTGCGCTGGCCGCGCCGAGGCCACGCTGCAGGTCGACGAGAAGTAATGTGCCACCGAGCGCGAGGGCTCCGAACACGATCTTCGCCATCGAAATTCGATCACTGTTGATGTAGTAGCCGAGCGGGATCGCCCACATCTGCATCGTGTACGCCAGGACGGCCCCTCGGCCGGCGTTCGCGTATTGCAAGCCGATCGCAAGGCACGTGAGATTCCCCGCCATCGAGAAAAGACCCACGATCGCCAACCGCCGCCGCTCCTCGCTGCCTCTCGGGGCCAACGGTTGATTGAGCCACATGCACAGCGCCGACGTGACCACCGCTGCACCGATGAATCGAAACGCCGTGAACCACAAGGGTGGCGTGTCGGCGACTGCCGTCTTGACCACCACCCAGTTGAGGGACCAGACCAGAACCATCCCAGCCAACATCGCGTAGGCGACCAATCGCGGGTTCGTCCGCTCCGCAACGGCTGCTCCTCCATGTCGTTCGGTCATTGTGTCGCCTCCTAGGAGTGTCGGTTGAGGCAGGGCGGCGCGTGCTCTGCGAAGCTCGTCTGAGGTAGAGGATCGATGGCCACAGGTGTGCTTATGTCGGCAAGCAGCGGATGGACCACGCGCAAGTAGTCAGACGTCTCAATCTTCATCGACACGTCCAACAATGAAGCATTGAACACAACGAACTCCTGGCGCTGAAGTCTGGTGTCCATGACCACCTTCAGAGCACCGTCCAAAGAGACTGGTGGTATCGTCCCACTTACGCAGCACATCAGCCGCTCCGCATCACCCGTCGAAGCAAATGCAAGCTTTTTGCACCCAAGCACCGTTTTCGCTTTTCCGAAGTCGACCCGGCAGTCTCCTGGAACAACAAGCAGAGCGAACGACGCATCCGCACGGCTCGTCTGCCGCAAACAGACGATGATCGTCTTCGCCGAGCATGCGAGGGAGTGACCGCGTGCACGACTTGCTGCCACGGTCTCCCCAAGCGGAGGATGTGCGATCAACGAGAACTTACAGCCCCGCAGGGAGAAGTGAGATACCAACCTCGCAAACTGGGTCTGCGCAAAGAGCGCATGAGAAGCCGTCATTCCGACACTCCACAATGTCGACATCACTGTTCTGAACGTCGCGCAACGGATGATCGTCCTACACGGCGAACTCTGTCAGGAACCACCGCACTTGGTCGAACAACTGGCAGCGAACTCGCTCCAATTGGATCGAGTGAGTTCCCCGATCGATCGTCACAAACCGCTTCTGCGGGGCTCCCGTCAGCTTCCGGAACAGTGTGGACATGTCGGTGGCGGTCGTCAGGTTTCGATCGTAGTCGCCCCGAACACCAAGCATCGGCACTGCAATCGCCGACGCGTCATAGAACATCCCGTTCCACACATCGTGTAGGTCCGCCGCAAATCCCCCGGGCACGGCGGCAGCTTCCGAATCCCCGCCCCCAGACAGATCCGTCCCACCCGCCGGACCCGAACTGGTCACTGGGCCGGCAGTCCGCGCCACGCGTCGCTGAATCAACTCATAGTCTTTCACCCAGTTCGCCAACACGTAAGGCGCCATCTCTGGATCCGTGCCAGCTGGTCGATCATGCACCAGCAGATCAAGCCGTCGTTGAATTCCCATCTTGTAGTACGGTTGCGTTGGACGCCCGGCGCTGCCGAGTAGTCTGCGCGCGATATCCGATTGGTCCACCTCGTCAGCTGACGATCTCACGACAATTGGAGACACGTACGTCAGCGTTCGCAGCATCGAACTATGCTTCGCTGCAAAGTAACCCGTCGGGATAGTACCCCGCGATATCGCCACCACATGAAGCTTCTCGACTCTTGTCGCGGCCAGCACGTACTTTGCAGCTAGTTCGATGTCCTTGGCATTGCTGGCCGCTGTCCCCGGCGGTTCACCTCGTGCCGCCTCCTGCTCGACGTAGGAGTCCGACGCGCCAAGTCCCGGAAAGTCCAGTCCCCAGACGTCGAAACCCGCATGTGCCAGTTCGTCGAACCAGGATACACCGTCAATCTGGTAGGCGGGGCTCATCACTGTTGGAACAGTCGCGCCGTGGATAAACAGCACCGGCTCACGCCGATCTGGCAGGGATACCGAATCGCCTGTCAAGCGCCAGAGCGCCTGCCGTACACCCTTGCTCGAACTCTCGATGAGGGTCGGTTCCAACTGGCTCTGTGGTTTATAGGTCATGACTGCACCTCTCCAATTGCAATGGCGCCCGCTACGCGACAAGTTTGCCTCTGAGCAGATACAGGCATGAAGCCATCTGATGCTTCAGGCCGACCCGGCTGATCATGAAGATTGCTTCGTTGCTGGCGTAGTTGATCGTGTTGTGAAAGTGACAACGGATCTCCGAGCTCTCCTTGTCGGGCCCATGGGGCAAAAATCGCGATGCAGATGGGTAAGAGCCACGCATTCGAAATGTTGCGCGATCGAATTCGATCCCCGCGCCGTAGATCATCCTCGCAACCCCTTCCGCAAATTGTCCATAAGGCGCGTTCTTGCAGCTGTCGCTTGTGCTGGGGATCTTGGGATACACATCGAAGAAGCGGTTGGCCGCCGCGTATGCGGCTGGATTTCTTGTGCGTGTACACAGATACACCGGGACGCGCGGCGCCCCTTTGAATGCCTGAAGTGGCGCAAGGCCGTTGATCGCGGGCACCACCGTCCGACCTCTCACCGTCCGATCGAGAAACGTGCCCATCACCTGCACATATGTCGCGACAGGTGTTGCGAAATACCTATGCGCAGCGAAGCCGACCACGTGCTGTTCATCCTTGAGAGCGAGCGTCCAACTGTCGGCTGCATCATAGGTATCGCAGGGTAGCTCGACGCTTCCTTCGGCGATCGTACGTGACAGAAGCTCATGCGCGCTTTGCCTGATTTGTGATGGTGCGCCCTTCGCCACGGCAAAATGCTTTACGGTCACCTGATCTGACATGATTAGCCTCTCGAAACGCTACAGTTGGCCTAATCGTGGACAGTGGCTAGCGAGGCCGCGGCGTCGAAGCCGCAGCACTCGCATGCGCGGGTCTGAGCTATGTCTTGCCCGTTCCGCAAGTCCGGCTTAAGCGACGGACCGAACCGGCGACGTGAGCACCGGTTGCTGTGTGCGGCCGTCCGCCGTCACCCAGACGCCCTCGAAGGTCGCTGCGTCATAGCAATACATTGCGGGAATAGGTGGCAGCGGCGCGCAGAAGGGCGCCTTCTCTAGATCAGCAAGCACGAGGGCAGCACGCTGAGAAAGTATGCCTTCAGCAAGCGGCGGCGCACCTGCGAAGATCGGTGCCGCATTATTGCGGGCCATCCACTGCCTAATTTCCTCGTATGAAGGAAAATGTGGGTGGCGCGGCGCCCACAAGGCGATCAGGCGATCAACCACTTCTGGCGTCAACTCGTTCGCATCTTTAATGCTGTACCATTCCTCAATCGGCATACTGTCGTGATCGAACCGATAGAGATGCGCGGCCCAACCGATAACGCTGCACGCCAGAATACACTTCACTTCTTTGTGCTTCCGGAACGCCCGATGCAACGCGAACTTCTCCCGCACCACGAAGAACTCCAACTGATCCAGCACAAGGTCGCAGCCAGCAACGAAGTCTTCGGCGTTGTCGACAGTGATCCCATCTTCAAAGATTTCGACGGTCACATCGCCAGCCAGCGCGTGCACGATTTCCCCGGCTGCCAAGGCCTTGTTTCGACCGATGTTTGCCGTTGCGGCTCCAAGCTGCCGGTTCACATTGGTCCAGTCGAAATGCTGGGGATCAGCAAGTTTGATGCGCCGAACACCGAGCCTCGCCAACCGCAATGCCATGGCTCCGCCGATACCGCCGGAGCCCGCGATGCCGACAGTAGAATTTGAAAGCAATTCCTGTGATCGCCGCATCTCAGACAGGTCCCGGCCGAGGAAGCATTCACTGCGACTGACGCGCTCTTTGTAGATCTCCGGGACCAGTTGTCCTTGAAGGATAGTCGGTTCCTTGCTTGTCATGTGACGCTCCCGAAACATTTGGGGGAATACTGGCGGCAATTGCCGCTTGAGCGGCCGGCGGCGTCCGAAGAATACGGCTGCCATGCTCAGCAAAAAGACATTGCGAATTGTAGTTGTCCAATGCAAACCATGCACGGGGGGGTGCTTAGCAGGAAGCCGACATGGACATCGACGAACTGCGCACCTTCGTGGTGATTGCCCGCACATCGAGTTTCGCTGTCGCTGCGCGCGAACTCAATCGAACACAGCCAGCAATCAGTCGACGTATTGCAGCCCTTGAGGCATCCTGCGGTACAACTTTGCTTGAGCGCCTACCAAGCGGCGCGTGCTTGACGGCCGCCGGCTCGGCACTCTTGCCCTACGCTGAAGCCATGCTTGCCGCCATGGCTGACGCGCGCAGTGCCTGCAAGAGTACCATCGAAGCTCCGATCACGCCTCGCCTCGCTATCGTTGGCACTCTCGTTGGCAGAGAACTGGTCAGAGCTCTCGAAACTTGGCGCGCTTGCAACGGCGGTTCCAGCCATGTCGAGCTGATGACAGCGAATAGCACCCGGATTAGTGAGATGGTGCTCTGTGGCGATGCCGACATCGGGCTGCGGTACCATTCCGACAAGAATACAGCCGTGACGGCTCGCGGTGTTGGCCTGGAAGAAATGATAGCCGTCGTCGCGACTAGCAATCACAGCCTGCAGTCGACCACGTGGGTCACCTTTTCGTCGCGGCGTCGAACCCGCGATACGTTGGAGGAAGAAGTCCTCCAGCAGCTTCGCGCTAAAACCGGTACAGAGCCAACCATTATTGAATGCGATAGCCTAATGGCTCAGAAAGCGTTGGTGGAAGCCGGCATGGGAATTGGTGTCATGCCCGTTCGGTTCGTACGCTCCGACATCGAAGAGGGGAGCCTTCGAGCCTACCCCCAGGTCGATCTCAACGTGCGGGTTCCGATCTGCCTCATCACGAGGCGGAACGGCTTCGTCAGCAGTAGCTTAAGCTCACTGGTTGGTGCCCTTTCCGCTGCCTTCGGTTCGAAGCCGACAAATGCCAAGCATCCGGCCATGCGCACGGCTTCGACGATTCCGTCTGCATGCAGACATAAATATAGGATCGCCAGCGCGCCGGAGTGACCTGCTGCTAGCCTAACTCCCATTTGCTCCGTTTCGCCAACAACTTCAGCCCATCAGCCCGCAGTTCACCCTTCGGATCAACGTACCGCGACAGCGTCTGTCGCGTGATCCCGAGTTCCGTGCAGAGGTCGCCGACCCGTGTATCGCGCTTGGCCATGGCGGCCTGCGCGAGGCGCAGCTTCGCCGGCGTCATCGTGTAGGGGCGGCCACCGTTGCGGCCACGGGAACGGGCTGACTGCAGCCCCGCGACGGTGCGCTCGCGGATCAGCTCACGCTCGAACTCCGCCAATGCCGCGAAGATGCCAAAGACAAGGCGGCCGCTGGCCGTCGTCGTGTCGATGTTGGCGCCCTGTCCGGTCAGCACCTTGAAGCCGATCTTGCGTTCCATAAGGTCGTGAACCGTGTTGACCAGGTGCTTGAGGTTCCGGCCGAGACGGTCGAGCTTCCAGACGACCAGCGTGTCACCCTCACGGAGGGACTTGATGCACGCCTCCAGGCCCGGACGGTCGTCGCGCTTGCCGGAGGCCTGGTCCTGATAGAACTGCGCCGGGTTCACGCCGGCCGTGAGCAATGCGTCGCGCTGCAGGTCGAAGACTTGAGAACCATCAGCCTTCGAGACGCGCATGTAGCCGATGAGCATGGTTCCCTCGTGTCTCCTTGTGCGCGCCGTGGCGCATCACTTAAACGTTCGATTATGTGACATTGCC
>JANMGQ010000187.1:0-3643 GCA_031374735.1 Hyphomicrobiaceae bacterium
CAATAATTTTGGCCGTTGCTATCACATCCAACGACGTCATCCCGGAATGCGATTACGCGTCCTGCGTGATCGCATTCCGGGATCTTGACCTTGGTCCGCATGGCAAGAGTGCCTAACCACGACAGGTAAGGATCCCGGATACACGATCACGCAGGATGCGTGATCGCAGTCCGGGATGACGATGAAAGTTGGTCAGTCACAAATTTTGGCCGCCGGTCTGACACCATCGCCTTTCTTGCGGTCGCCTTTCATACGGTTGGGCCGCCGTCGAACCCGAAGCGTCGCTTGATCTTGGCAAACAGATGGTCGCGCACCTGGCGGTAGGCGCCCAGCATCTGCTCGCGATTGCCCTGACCGGCCACAAGCGAAGCATCGAACGTCGGCCAATACTCGACGTCGACGGCCATGGTGCGCGTCAGCTCGAGCGCCTGGTGATGGGCTTCGGGTGACAGTGACACGATCAGATCAAAGGAGGAATCGTTGAGATCGCGCAGGGTGCGTGGCGTGTGACTGGACACATCAATGCCGATTTCACCCATGACCGCGACCATAAAGCCGTCGAGTTCACCGGCGCGCACGCCAGCTGATTCAACATAGCAACGCCTGCCCGCGAGATGGCGCAAGATCGCCGCTGCCATGGGCGAGCGAAGTGCGTTCATGGTGCAGACGAACAGGACAGCCGGCGGCAGCTCCACCCGCTCGCGCACGCCCGGTGCCGGCTCCGCCTGCATCACGGGTTATCCCTTCCAGTGCAGGGCACACACGAGCGTGAACAGCCGCCGCGCCGTGTCATTGTCGAGGATCACTTTCCCAGCGAGACGTTCGGTAAGAATGCGGCTGCCGTCATTGTGCAGGCCGCGCCGGCCCATATCGATGGCCTGGATCTTGGATGGTGGCTGCGTTCGAATGGCCTGGTAGTAGGTATCGCAGACCATGAAGTAGTCCTTCATGATCTTACGCAACGGCGACAGCGACAGCATCAATGTGTGTGTGTCGTCGGGCTTCGCTTCAGTTGCGATCTTCAAGACCAGCCGATCCTCGACCATGCCAATGCTCAGTACATAAGGACCATCGGTCCGCTGGTTTCCGTCTGGATGGCAGGGCGAGAAGTAGTTGCTCTCGATGATGTCGTAGATCGCGACTTCGCGCTCGTGCTCGATCTCCGGCCGGCCGCGTCCGCGGCTCTCGAATGTGACCTTCACGAGCCGGTGCGGGCTGGTCGGCAGCGGAACGGGTCCTTGGTCGTCAATCATCTCGCAGCGTCACACTTTGCCAAACAGCGCACGATAGGCCTCGATCACCTGACTGTCGTCCTTGGCACCAAGGCCCCGGCCAGAGGCCGACAAAAACTGCTGGTGCGCAAGCGCGGCCAAAGGCAAGCCCATCTTTGCCGTGCGCCCGGCATCGAGCACCAGGCCCAGATCTTTGACGAAGATATCGACGGCGCTGGTGACCGTCGGATCGTCGTTGACCATGCGCGGCCCGCGGTTCTTGAGCATCCAGGACGACGCCGCGCTGCCTGACAGCAACTCCAATGCTTGCTTGGGGTCTATGCCTTGCCGTTCGGCGAAGGCGAGGCCTTCGGCTGCGACGGCGATGTGCACGCCGCACAACAGCTGATTGACGATCTTCATGGCCGCGCCTTGGCCCGGAATTTCGCCGAGGTGATACAGGTTGGTGCCAAGCGTGCGCAGCGTTGCCTCCGCTGCAGCGAATACAGGTTTGGGCGTGGCGGCCATGATGGTCAGCGTACCCGCGTCGGCGCCGGCCACGCCACCAGAGACGGGCGCATCAATAAATTGGCGACCACTGGCAACCACGCGTTCGGCCATGGCCGAGACGCGGCCGGGTGCGCAGGTCGCCATGACGATCACGGTTGCGTTCGGTGTCAGGGCTGCCAAGCCACCCTTGGCGAACAGGACATCATCGGCCTGGTCGGCATTGACGGTCATGACGATCAGCGTGTCAGCGCCGGTGCAGGCTTCAGCGATAGAGCCGGCACCATGCCCACCACCGTCCACCAGCTTTGCGATCGCCTCCTTGCGCAGGTCGAAACCGACCACACGGCGCTGGGCTTCGACGAGCCGGCGCGCCATCGCCGCGCCCATGGCGCCAAGGCCGACAAATGCGATAGTGGGAGAAGCGGTCATCTGCTGTCCGGCGTCGTGGGCCATCGTCGTGGAGCTGAACCGCTACCCCCGATCGATCGGACATGGAAGAGGCCTCCGCACGTGGATGCGGAGGCCTTGAGCAGTCTGTGCCTGCAGATCGGTGAACGTTTACCAGCTCCGGCGTGGCCCTGTGTCCGCATGGAACAGGCCGCCGCCGTAGTGCTTCACGCCGCCAAGTCCCATGGAGCGCAGAGCTGCGTAGGCGCCGCCCCAGTTGCCGTGGACGCGGAAATCGACAGCATCGCCAGTGAGATGGTGGCTTCTTGGCGCGCCGCCGACGGACCGGTTGTGGCCGGCGCTGCGGCAGGTGGAGGACACGGTCACCGCACCATAGCTCGCCGCGATGGAGGCGACCGCGGACCGCAACGTGCCGTTCAAGCAGCCTGAACTTGCGACCCAGCGGACGCCGCCGCCGGTCACGGGAGCACTCGCCTTGCGTTTGGCGGGAATGTCACTGCCAAGGCTTGCGAGTTTCGTCGACGATGCTTTACCACCCCCCGACGCGCGGCTTTTGCCGGATGAACCGGAGGCTGAACCGAGGGCGGCAGCCTTGGCAGGCTTTGCGAACACGGCTCGACTCCAATCGTCTGCGCCTTCGGCGCGGACAGTGCCAGCGCCGAGGATCGATACGACCGACATGGCGGCCAGAGCGAGAATGAGACCAAACAGATTGAGCGAGATATGATTGACTGAGGTACCTGGGCGCGCTGTGCCCCCAAATCTAGATTGCCCCTTACGCATCTTACGAACTCCTGACTTCAGTGTCCGCCGCGAACGGCGAGACAAAAGCGAATGGTTAAATCCGCAGGCCAGCGCCCGTACATGTTGGGTCTGTGATTTGAAAACCCGAATTAACGTTTATTGGTTAACGGTCGA
This sequence comes from Hyphomicrobiaceae bacterium, assembly GCA_031374735.1. Classification (GTDB taxonomy): domain Bacteria; phylum Pseudomonadota; class Alphaproteobacteria; order Rhizobiales; family Hyphomicrobiaceae; genus JABFRJ01. The sequence continues at coordinate 3,048 of JANMGQ010000187.1, forward strand.
GCGCAGTATAAAAATTCTACTTTGCTTCGGAATGCGGCTTATTTCGCGCGTAAAATATCCACAGCCGCAGAATGGCGTTTCGGCGGAGCTGGACTTTAAGTGATTGGTTTTTATGATCATTTGCTGTTGCGTGTGACAGCCATAGGGTTAGCGAGCGGCCGGTTGAGAGGCGCGGGTGGCAGCGCGTCTTGCTTGCCACCGGCGTGAGTTGCAGCGTCAACCGTGAGGCGCATGGCCGCATCTGAAGCAGGTCCGATCGCTCGTGAAGACCAGGCTGACGGCTGCGCCGAGCAGGACGCATCGCCGTGGTCCAGCCGAGGCGAACGCGCCGTCCACTTCGATGATCACGCCTCTCGTGACCATCGCTCAAGATGGCCATCAATCGTGGAAAATTACGAAGAGCTAACGTCCGAGACTGGCAAGAAACCGCACACATACCGACTAGGTACTTACCCAGTAGACGGATCGCGTCGCAAACGGCATCTTCGCGCCCATACAAGACCCGAGCCCCGGGTTGGGAGATTTTCTCCTCGCTGGCGGGGCACATGAGGTGGCGGCGACGTCATCTCTCGGAGGGGAGCGCGTCCGGAGTAGCT
>JANMGQ010000193.1:0-5552 GCA_031374735.1 Hyphomicrobiaceae bacterium
AACGCCTGCTCTGGCGGGAAGCGTGTGGCGGCCTCATCATCGCGCTTGCGCTCCTGATCATCGACGGCCGCACTGTGGCATGGTTGAGAGCGCGCGCAGCGCCAACCGTCGCGGAGACGCCATGACTTCGAATGCCGCCGCCGTTGCCGCACCTTCGGGTTCCATTATGCGTGCCGTCGCATGGATGGTCGGCGCGCTTGTGTCGTTTTCCGTCATCGCCATCGCCGGGCGCGAGGCCTCGCGCGTGATCACGACGACGGAGCTGATGTTCTGGCGCGGGCTGATCGGCGTCATCGTGCTGCTCGTCATCTGGAAGCTGACAAACGGCACGCGCGCGGACCTCATGAGCGGCCAACCGCGCCTCCAGTTCGCACGCTCCATCGTCCACTTTGGCGCGCAGTTCGCGTGGCTGTTCTCGCTGACTCTGATCCCGTTGGTCGAGTTGTTCGCGCTCGAGTTTACGGCCCCGCTTTGGGTGGCCGTGCTCGCACCCCTGTTTCTCGGCGAGCGTTTGACGGCCATTCGTGCCGCGGCGGCCATGTTCGGCTTTGCCGGCGCGCTGATCGTTATATGGCCGCCCAGCGCCGGCTGGTCGATCACCGGCTTCATCAATCAGATGACGCTCGGCAAAGGTTCTATCCTGGCGCTCGCCTCAGCCATCGGCTTTGCCTGCAACATGATGGCGGTGAAGCGCCTGACGCGGACCGATAGCCCTTTCACGATCCTGTTCTGGATGAACGCCCTGCAGGCCGTCATCGGCACGGGGTTCCTGTTCTATGGCGTGACGTGGCCCGACGCGACGACGTGGTTTTGGACCGTGCTCGTCGGCATCGGCGGCCTGACTGCACACTATTCGATCTCGCGTGCCTTCAAGCTGGCGGATGCGATCATTGTTGCGCCGATGGACTTCATGCGGGTGCCGCTGATCGCGCTCGTTGGCGTATTCGTCTACAATGAACAGCTGCGTCCGCTGGTGCTTGTCGGCGGCGCCTTCATTCTGGCAGCCAACGCGCTGAACATCTGGGGCGAGAAGCGGGCGCGGCTGGCATCGTGAGGGGAAGCGGGTGACACCCGATACGCGCGAACATAACAAATTTTCCGCGTCATTCCGGATCTGTCCGCGAAGCGGTCGATACATCGCGTGCTTCGCACACGCCCTGCGCTGGATCCCGGCTCGGCGGTCGGCCTGAAGGGGCCTCCCTTGGCCGGGATGACGGAAAATTGGGGTATGTTAGCGCCAATGGGGTGACACCCTGCCCCTGAACCCACATCATGATCCCAGAATGCGATCGTTCGGGTTGGTTGATCAGCCTTGTGCTCGCCGGTCGCCTTGGCGCGTCGCGGCGATGACGACGATCTCGACCAGCACGTTCGGGCCGAGATCGGCAACGCCGACACCCACGCGTGCGGGGAGATGTTTCTCAGCCAGCACACGTTTCCAAACAACGTCGAACTTGAGCTTCTGCGCCATGTCGGCGATGTAGATCGTCACCTGCAACAGATGCTCCAGGTCCGAACCGTGTGCCTTCAGCACGGCCTCCGTCTGGCGCAGACAGTCCTCAGCCTGACCGGTCATGTCGAGCGACAGGTCCTCGGACACGATGCCGGCCAGATAGAGCGTGCCTTGGTGTTCGACGACCTCGTGCAGCAGGCCGCCCCAGGGCGAAGAGCGCTTGATTTTGCTCATAGCGTCAGTCCCGCCGAGATCATCAGTTGAAGTGATACGACACGCCAGCCCGCACAACCGTCTCGTCCATCTTGGTTGGCACAGTGAAGCCGCCGAAGTCGATGTTGCGCGTGCCGAACCTGTAGTGCAGCACCTCGCCGCGCAGGCTGATGTTGTTCATGACTTTCCAGTCGAGACCGCCGCCGATCACAAATCCGGGGAAGAGGGTCTTGCCGCTGGTCTTCAAGCCACTGCCGGCGATGGTGACTTCGTGCTCGGCCAAGACGGCGCCCGCGGTGCCGTAGATCATAGCGTTGCCGACGGCATAGCCGAACCGCCCGCGGAGACTGGAGGTCCAGTTGCGATCCGAGATGGCGTCGAGCCCTGACGCAAAGCCCTTGCGGCCTGAGGCACGGCTCAAATCGAAATCGCCTTCGACCCCGAACACGATCGCGCCGCGTTGGGCGAGATAGCCGACATGGGCGCCGCCGAACCAGCCGCGGTTGGCGATGTCGCCGAGACCAGGATCATTCGCATGCGTCGTGCCGGAGCTGAACCCGCCGTGCACGCCAGCGTAAAGGCCGCTCCAGAGCGCTGGGCCGCTAAACGTCGGTGATGCGCTCGCCCCAAGATCGGTGCGGGCCGGGCGGTAGATGGCGCCCTCTCTCACAGTGACACCGGAACCGCTGCGTGGTGAATAGTCGAGAGGACGCACAGCCGGCTGAGGCGCTGGCACATAGGACGGCATCGCGCTTGGCCCGCAATTGCAACTCGGATTGGTCGGCGGCGCAATCTGGGCGCTCGCTTCGGTGCACAAGAGGGTGGCAGCGGTGATAAGGGCTGCGCCTGCACTGCGCCAGCGACGCCGGGACAACGCGATCATGAATGGCTCCTACGCGATACAACAAGAGCCCGACGAGACTTCCACGCTCCCGGGCGCCGCCAGTCATCGGCAGTATTGGTTAGCAAACACTTAACAAAGAACATCCAGCGGCCCTCTCCGGGCCTGACAAAGCAGACGATCTGGCCGATAACGGGGCTGAAATCCGACCGAACCGCGGAGTGCCTGTGAATGCCGCCAACCCCAATGAACCGCACAGGGCGCCTCGGCGAGCATGCGCTGCCGCTGGCGCTCGCCGGTGTCGGTTTGTGGGTGATCGGTGCCCTGATCGTGCGCGTGCTGCCGGGCTTGTTTGAGAGCCGCTGGCGCACGTTGCTGGCGCTCGCTGCTGCCGTTCCGCTCGCGGAGCTTCTGCTGATGCTGCTCGGTGCCATACTGGGCATCGAGCGTGGCAAGCGTCTGCCGGCTGCTGCGTGCCTCGCCGTTGTCGTCATCGGTTGCCATGCGCTTGCCTTGGTCATCTGGCCGTCGCTCTATGGCGCAGAGGCCTTGGTCGTGCATCATGGTGGCGCGTGGCTCGCTTGGGCCGGCATTGCGCCGGTGTTGTGTGCCTGGCTTGCAGGCGAACGCCGCTGAGGGAGAATGCAATGACCTGGTCCATGATTGCCCGCGACGAGGCCACCGGCCGCGTCGGCGTCATCGTTGCGACGAAGTTTTTTGCCGTCGGCGCATGCGTGCCATTTATTCGCACCGGCATCGGCGCCGTGGCAACGCAGGCTTTCATCAATCCGCACTATGGCCCGCGCGGCCTCGATCTGATTGCCGCTGGCACATCAGCCGCCGAAACGATCGCGACTCTGACGGCCGCTGACGAGGGCCGCTCTTCTCGTCAGCTCCACGTCATGGACACCGCCGGCCGCTTCGCGGCACACACCGGCACAGCTTGCGTCGACTGGTGTGGCAGCCTCCAGCGCGCGACGTTCTCCGTCGCCGGCAATATGCTCGCGGGCGAAGCCGTCATCACCGAGACGGCACGCGCCTACGAGGCCAACATGGCCATGCCGTTCGCCCGACGGCTCATCGCGTCCATGAAGGCCGGCGAAGCCGCCGGCGGCGACAAGCGCGGCAAGCAATCGGCGGCGCTATTGATCCATGACGGCGAGGACTATCCGCTTTACGATCTGCGGGTTGATGATCACCCCGATCCGCTGGCCGAGCTGACGCGCCTGCAGGCCGTCGCGCGCGAGCGTTACTTGCATTTCCGCCGCCGCATGCCCTCGAAGGCGCTGCCGGCCGGCAATACGGATCGGTCGGACATGGAAACGTTCGTCGCGCGGTCTATCGCCGAGGGGTACGAATGATGGTGGTGAATCAGCCCACCCTCAGGCGCGATGTTCACCGAGCCGCACGCGCGGGTCGAGGATCGAGTAGACGATGTCGACCAACAGATTGATGACCACGAACATCAGAACGATCAGCACGAGATAGGCGACGATGACAGGCCGGTCGAGAGACTGGATCGAATTGATCAGCAGTTTGCCCATGCCAGGCCAGGCAAAGATCGTCTCGGTGACGACTGAGAAGGCGACGAGATTGCCGAACTCCAAGCCGAGCACGGTGACCACGGGAATGAGAATGTTCTTCAACAGATGCACGCCGATGACGCGTCGCGGCGACAAGCCCTTGGCGCGCGCAAACTTGATATAGTCCTGGTGGATGGCCTCTTGTGTGCCGGCGCGGGTCAGCCGAATGACCAGCGAGATTTTCAGCAGCGCGAGATTGATCGCCGGCAGCAGCACATGTTGCAGGCCCTTGAGCGTGAACAAGCTCGATGTGATGCCGAGATAGGTCGCCGTTGGCCCGCGACCGGTCGACGGCAACCAGCCGAGCACCACGGCGAACAGCAGGATCAGCATCAAGCCGACCCAGAATGTCGGCAGCGAAAAGCCGAAGATCGAGCCGGCCATGATGGCCTTGGAGCCAAGCCGCTGCGGGTAGAGGCCCGCATACAGGCCCAAGGGGATGCCAAGGAGGATCGAGATCGCGACGGCGGCGAAGGCCAGTTCGAGTGTCGCCGGCATACGCTGGACAATCACCTTCAAGGCGCTCTCGCCGAAGATGAAGCTCTTGCCGAGATCGCCCCGCATCGCGCCGGACACGAAGTGCCAGTATTGTTCCCAGATGGGGCGATCAAGACCGAGCGCCTTGATGGCGGCTTCGATGTCTTTTTGATCGGCCTGCGGGTTGATCAGCAGGTAAATGGGATCGCCGACCACGTGGACGCCGAAGAAGACGATGCCCGACATGATGGCGACAACGCCCACACTCTGCATCAGGCGGCGGAGGATGAAGGCGGTCATTGCGGGGCTCCAAAGGCAGCCTCGACTGTGTGCCGCAGAGCCGCCGACAACTCAACGCCCGTTTCACCAGGGCCCGCTTCACCCGGGCCCGTTTCACCAGGGCCCGCTTCACCAGGGCCCGATCAACGCACTTTGCTGCGATGTGGGATTGACGCCGTGTGCGCGCACACTCATGTCCATGCGACCAGCCGATTGAACCTTTAGAGCCGTCTTATGACCACCACCGCGAAAACCAATGTGCCCGAAATCCAGGCGGCTCACAGCCCAGACCACGGGCATGACCACGGACATGACGGACACGTGCATGACGAGAATTGCGGCCACCACCATCATGCACCGGTGACTACCTTGCGGCGCGCGAGCCCGAAGGTCGGCCGCAACGATCCATGCCCCTGCGGTTCCGGAAAAAAGCACAAGAAATGCTGCATGGCAGCGTAAGGTCCGCCGCAGCCGCCAGGAGGGGCGGCATCCGCACAGCTATTGATCGCTCAGCGAGCACTTTGCCAGCGGTTCGATCACCGACCGAGCAAGCAGCCGCCCCTCTCCTGTAACTAGCTGCAGCGCAGCACGAATGCTGCATCGCAAAAATCGCCGCTGCGCGGCAGCTTGTTTCATAGATCAAGGTGTGCGCCGCACATGGTAACTCACCCTACCCCCGCAAAGGACGGAGAGAGGGAACTTCACG
>JANMGQ010000225.1:0-30463 GCA_031374735.1 Hyphomicrobiaceae bacterium
GGCACACCCCGCCACCAAGGTGGTACGTCCAGCGCTTGGCTTGGACCTGACCCCACCGGGCCGCAGCATCCCCGACCCCGCTGCGGACGATGCGCATCATCCCGGCCCGGTCAAGGACACGGCAGATATACACGCGGAGAGGGAAATGCACCAATGCAGCTTTTAGTTGCGGTTAACGCAGAATGCCGCGGCGGGAGAGGAACCGGCGAAGGTGACACGCAACTGACATCAGTCTTGCGCCGCGCCCCGTCCTGTCATGGCCAGCCCAAGCGATGTAGCCGATTGTACCATCGGCGAGAGTTTGTGACTGACCAACCCATCACCGTCATTCCGGAATGCCTGTCGCGCCGAGACGCGGCAGGCATATCCGGAATCCTTACCCTTCGCGCCTTGGCACTCTTAGCTTGCGGAAAGAGGTATGGACCCCGGATATGAGATCACGCGGGACGCGTGATCGCATTCCGGGATGACGCTCATCGTTGTGATGGGTCGGAAATTTTGGTCGTTGGTACTACTCCGCTGCTTGAACGTACCGAGGGCCGAGAGCCTTCCGCACTGGATGGATAATGCGCTCACCCCACAGATCGAATTGCTTCAGCATGGTCTTGTGGTCGAAGTCGCCGAGCTGTGTCTGGATGGCAACCTGATTGGGCTTCAGGATGGACAGTTCCTCGATCAATCGGTCGATGACGTAGTTGACGCTGCCGACGGGCAACGTCTTGCGCAGATCAGCCAGTGTTACGTCGCGCTCACCCGGCGTTTCCTTGAGCACGATGGCGGCGTGATCAGAAAGCGCACATGGGCCGCAACTTCGCCCACCGTCACGCCACGCCCGAGTGGAATGCGGCGAAGAAGAGATGGTGCGGCATCGCCCACCGGAGCGACGGCGCGCGCAGTGTGGATCGCACTTGTAGGTGCCGGCGCAAGGTGCAACGTTGGCCGACCGGTGCAAGCAAGTCCTGGTGGGAGTTGCGGCATGCGGGTGCAACGTCCAGCGAGAACACCGATGAAAATCATAGCTCAGTTTACAACCAGCGACGGCAAAGTCACCACCGCGACATTCGACCGGGCAACCGGCACCGTTGCCAGCGACGACGGTCGCAAGGGTACCTACAAGCGCGAGGGCAACAGCCTTATCCTCTCCGGCGACCAGAGCATGACCTTGACGATGCAGGGCACCATACCGGACCCGCCGACGGCCGGCTTCACGACACCTTACACAACGTCGATCGGCACGTCTGGAACGATGAAGATCGTTTCAATCGGCTAGCCGTCCCGTCGAGCGTCGTGCTGTTCCCTTGCCTGCGACCGTTCAACATACCGCGCCATGCCATCGTCGCGACGACCTCGCCAGCCACGAGAGCGCGCGACAGCGTCGCATTGCTTGGCGCACAGGCGCGCGCGGGCAACAGCGTTTCAATCAGCGGAAAGCCGAGCAATCCAGCGCCGGCTTGCATAGCGATGGGAACGGCATAGGCCAACGACAGGCCCAAGCCTCCAACGTCCTCGCTTGCCAGCACGCCGAGCAGGCCGTCTTTCGCGAGACGTTGGGCACACGCATCAACGCCTCGCCCACTGCAGGACGCGACGGCTTCGGCGGCGGTGGCTGAAAATTCGTCGGGCGAAAGCGCGTCTTGTGTCGTGCTCATGACATCACCGTCCGCGCGGGAGTTCGAGGATGCGATCGGCGATGATGCCGAGCTGGATCTCGGTCGTGCCGGCGTAAATCGTCTCGGCCCGTGCGCTGAGATAGAGGTCTTGGAAACGTTTCTGCGCCTGCACCACATATGCATCGGGCTTCGGCGTGGCCTGCCCCAGCATCTCCACACCGAGCGCCGTCAGTCGTTGATGCGCCTCGCTCCAATGCAGCTTGGCGAGACTGCCACGCGCGCCAACAGGCGCACCGGCTTCAAGCGCTTCGACTCCGAGTTCGACACGGCCTTTGAGAATTTCGATGTCGACCTGCGCATCGGCAAGGCGGCGGCGGTACTGACCATCGCGCAAGGGAGCGCTGAGGGCCGCATCACGTCGACAGGCTTCGATCAGATGCAGCAACTCGTTCTCGCACCGCCACGAGCGATACATGCGATTTTTCCTGGCCGTAGGGATTGCTTGTTTCGGGCTGCGGAAATGGCACGTGCTCCGGGACGCGGAAGCCGTGCAGGCGGCAGATCGGGCCGAAGACACCAAACTGGAACCAGCGCTCCAGCAGCTGACGGAATTCCGGATCGCGGCCGTGGCCGTCGTAGAACCCGCCGATGTCCGTGGTCCACACGCCGATGCCGGAGAGGCCGGCATGCAAGCCGGCGACGATCTGGGCCTTGAAGTCGCGCCAGTTTGACCAGACATCGCCCGACCACAGAACCACGCCATTGACGGCGGCTATCGCGCAGTCCCAACCCGCATGTCGGATTTGGCAGCGGCCCACACAGATGCCTCGGCTCCGCGCACGCGCGGGTTCTTCTGCGCACACTTTTGAGCGAACCAACGGCGAACAGGAAGATTGACAACGGCTCCCGCGGCGGCCACCTCGAAGCTCATCGATCGCCCACACGTCCCACCTGAGATCCAGATCCCCATGTCCTCGTCCCGCTCAGCCATCTTCGCCAAGATCCGGGCCGGCCTTGCCGACGACACGCGCTCGGATGCCGAGCGACGCAAGGTGGTCGCGGCACGTCTTGCCACGCCGCCGGCGCACGATCTGCCCGCGCGCGTTCAGAAATCGCATGACGATCTGCGCACACAGTTCCGGGCTTATCTCGAGGGTCAATCGGCGACGGTGCTTGAGGTGGCGACAGCGGCGGATGTGCCCGAGGCCATCGCGGGTTATCTGCGCTCAAACAATTTGCCGAGCCGTGTGCGCGTCGGCGCGGATGCCTATCTCGCAGCCCTGCCCTGGTCGAAGGTGCCGGCCCTGGAGCGCGACAGTGGTCGCGCCGCCCCGACAGACGAAACCAGCGTCAGCCACGCCTCGGCAGGTATCTCCGAAACGGGTACGCTGATGCTCACGTCGGGCGCCGACAATCCCGTGACGCTGAATTTCGTGCCCGAAACCCACATCGTGGTTGTCGAAGATCAGGATCTCGTCGGGCCCTACGAGGCTGGACTCGCCAAGGTGCGCGCCAGATTCGGCAAAGGCCAGATGCCGCGCACGGTGAACCTGATCTCGGGTCCATCTCGCACAGGCGACATCGGCGGCAAAATCGTGATGGGCGCACACGGACCGCGCCGCATGTGCGTGGTCATCGTGCGCAGCTGAGCAACGGCACTGACCTTACGACAACGGGCCGAACATGGCGGCGGCCAGCAGCGCGCTGACAACCACGGCGGTCAGACCGATGCGTAGGCGCGCGTACCAAGCTGGGGCCTCTCCGAGGCGAACGGTCCACAAATCATAGGCAAGCGAAGCCACGAAACTGACCGCGAGGATTAGCAGACCGTTGCGCGCGGCCAACCACAGGCCAGCCCAGGCCATCAGCGAGGGCAGGACACTGATCCCATAGCGCCGCCAATCCCGAGCGTCGCCGGTGCTGCTCTGAGCCAGCGCAAGGCCCCACTGCACGCCGCCGAGGAACGACAGGATGACGCCGGCATAGAGGGTGAGGTTATAAAGCGCGGGGCCTGTCATGCGAGGTGAGAGCGGCCAGCCCGCTGCCACCTGCAATGCTGTCGCCATGACTGGGATCAAGCCCGCCACCCCGAGCGCCAGCGCAGGGAAAGGGATCGCACGTTGCGATATTGCAGCGGTCATGCAGCGCGTCTCCAGCGTTTTCGCCGCAGTGCTGCAATCGAGGGCCCCCGTCAATCAGAGCCGTCGACCTGGAGCCGTCAGGGCAATCGGGTGCGGCGGCCCTACCCCCTCTCGCCGATTTGTCTTGGTCAATGCGTGTAGATGTACTCACGCAGCGCTGTTGCCTCGTGCTCGACGTCTTCGACGTGCCTTTTCACGACGTCGCCGATCGAGATCACGTCGACGAGCCTGTTATTGGCGTCGATGACGGGCATGTGGCGAAATCGGCCGTGCGTCATGCGCGCCATGACCTCATCAACGGTCGTTTCAGCCGTGCACGTGACCACCTCACGGGTCATCACGTCCCGCACGGGCACCGACAAGATGTCAGGCCCAACCTCGGCGATGCGGCGCACGATGTCTCGCTCCGACAGGATGCCGGCGACGCCGCCATCGATCTTGGTAACCACGACGGCGCCGATCTTGAATTGTGCCAGTTTCCGGGCGGCCTCCATCACGGTTGCCGAGCTTTGTACCGTCACGGCTGTCGGGCCGTTTCCCTTAGCTTTGTGCTTGAGGATGCTCTGCACTGTCATGACGCGTCTCCCGGAACTGTTATGTTTCAAGGATATGCCGACCGGCCGAACTCCAGGTCGAGCTGCGACAGAATGACCGAGATGATCCAGTGGCGCAAGAGCTCGTCGGGATGATCGGGGCCTCTTCAGCGGACAGCATCATGGACAAGATCTTGGGCCAAGATCTTGTGCCCGTGGCAGATCAACGCCACACCTCAAAGGCCGTACACATGACCGCACCCCAGACACGCGATAGCTGCGAGTTGCGCGCAGTTGCACCAAAGAGCCCTTGCAATCCGGGTGCCGTCCACACATGACGATGATGGATTGGTCCGTCACAAATTCTAACCGGTGGTATGAGTAATCGGACATGCGGGACGTGATCGGACTTGGCATCGATGCCGGCGGCACGGCAACACGCTGGCATTTGGTCGACGGCGTGGGGCAGACGATTGCAGTCGGAAGTGTGGCGCCGATGACCGGGCTCGTGTTCACGGAGGTCGCAAAAAACGAAGCTTCGGCGACCCTCGATCACATCCGTGACGCCGTCCAGCCTCACGCGGCGCCAACGCATATTCTTGCTGGCATTACGGGCCTCGAGGAAGCATCCGCCTCCGCACACTTCTACACGCAAGCGCTGGCCCTGCGCTTCCGCTGCGCCCACGACAACGTCCGCATCGAGAACGACATCGGCATTGCCTACCGGGCCGCGTGCGCGCCAGGAACCGGCATACTCATCTATAGCGGCACCGGTTCAGTCGCGTGTCATGCGACAGCATCAGGCGAGCACATCCGGGTTGGCGGACGCGGCGTCATGATCGATGATGGCGGCTCAGGTTTCTGGATTGCCAAGGAAGCCATCAAGGCGTTGTTTCGCCAAGAGGATCGCGCGCCAGGATCGGGCTGGTCGACGCTGCTCGGCCTATCCCTTGCCGAGGCTTTCGGAGGCGCCAGCTGGGATCAGGCCCGTGCCTTCATCTATGGCGGCGATCGCGGGCGCGTAGCAGCCCTTGCGCCCAAGGTGGCCGCGGCCGCACGCGCCGGCGACACCGTGGCACTTGGCATTCTGAAGGACGCAGGGGCTGAACTCGCGGATCTCGCGATGTCCCTGCTGTCGCGCCTCGGGCCACGCGAAGCGATCCTCGCCGGCGGCACGACGTCGATCCATCCGGCGTTGGTTGAGGCCTTCGTGGCCGGACTGCCAACCGGCACACCTCACCGTCACGCCGAGCACCTCGACCCTGCACGGACCGCCGCCCTTGCAGCGGCACGCATCGCGTAGCCCCTCACTTCACCCCGAGCTTCTTCTGCAAACTCGACGACGACGTCGTGTATTGGAACAGCAGCTTCTTGTCGGGATAAATGATCTTGTGCGCGGCCTGGCTCATCAGGGCGGCCTCGTGGAAGCCGGACAGGATCAGCTTCAACTTGCCCGGATAGGTGTTGATGTCGCCGATGGCGAAGATGCCCTTGGTCGAGGTCTCGAAGCGCTCGGTGTCGACGGTGACAAGGTTTTCGTTGAGGTTCAGCCCCCAGTCGGCGATCGGGCCGAGCTTCATGGTCAGGCCGAAGAACGGCAGCAGGCGGTTGATGGCCAGCGGCACATCGCCCTCCTTGGTCTTGACGATCGCGCCTGACAACTCGCCGCCGCTGCCCTGTAGCGACGTGACCTGACCGATCAGCAACTTCATCTTGCCCTCGCGGACAAGCGTTCGCATCTGCTCGACCGAGTGTGGCGCGCCGCGGAAGTCGTCGCGGCGATGCAGCAAGGTCATGGACCGCGCGATCGGCTGCAGGTTCAGCGTCCAATCGAGCGCACTATCGCCGCCGCCGACAATCAGAACATCACGATCGCGGAACTGTTCCATTTTCCGCACGGCGTAGAACACCGAGGTGCCCTCGAAGCCCTCGATACCCTCTAGAGGCGGCCGCTTGGGCGTGAACGAGCCGCCGCCGGCTGCAACAATCACGACCTTGGGGTGGAACACCTTGCCGGTGTCGGTCCCAAGCAGAAACCGCCCGTCGGGCAGCTTCATGAGGACATCGATGCGCTCGCCGAGGTGAAACGTCGGAGAAAACGGCTTGATCTGTTCCATCAACCGGTCGGTCAGCTCCTGGCCGGTCACCACAGGCAGGGCCGGAATGTCGTAGATCGGCTTCTCCGGGTAGAGTTCGGAGCACTGTCCGCCGACTTTCTCCAGAATGTCGACGAAATGGCAGCGGATATCCAGCAGGCCGAGTTCGAATGCGGCGAACAATCCGCAGGGGCCTGCGCCGATGATGACGGCGTCGGTTTCGATGGGGGTGGCTGTGATTTCCGCTGACATTTTCGAACCTTGGTCTCGAATAGCGCGTCTGAAGGGGACGTGTCCCTATAGGACCGGAGCCCGAGAGAACGCAACGCGGCCTCTCGACGTGCAGTGGTGTGATGCTCTAGTTTCACCGCGGAACGAGGACCGCCAATGACGCCCCCGCCTATCCCTGAGCCTCCGTCTACCCCAGAGCCGCATGCACTGCCACCGGGGGGCGCGTCGACAAGCGTACCGACGGTCGCGCCGGGACCATGGAGCGTGGTCACGGGCCAAGCTCCGGAACATCCACCGTCAATGACGCCGTTCACATGGCAAGGCAACCCGTGGAGCTTGACGGGCGCCTGTGTCGTCAATGCCGTGCTGATGATCCTGACGCTCGGCATTTATGGCTTCTGGGGCCGCACGGAGATCAGACGGCGCATGTGGTCGTCGGTGCGTTTTCTGGGCGAGCCGCTGGCGTATCACGGAACGCCGCAGGAACTGCTCAAGGGGTTCTTTGCCGTTCTGCTGGCCGTGCTGGTGCCGCTGTTTGTGGTCGGCACCGCGGTGGTCATCATCTACGGGCAAGGCAGCGGCGTGTTCGAACTCTACCAATCCGGGCTGTTTCTGTGCATCTATCCGGTCTTGGCGGCGGTCGCCTTCTACCGTGCCCGGCGCTATCGCCTGTCGCGCACGTCATGGCGCGGCATTCGCGGCAGTCTCAACGGCTCGTCCAGTACCTATGGCTTCCTGAGCTGGGCAACGGCGTGGGCCTATCCCTTCACGCTCGGCTGGATCGCGCCCTATCGCGCGGTCGCGCTCAACAGGACGATCGTCAAGGACACCCAACTCGGCGACCGGCAGCTGAGCTTCACCGGTTCGTCATCGACACTTTATGGTCCGTTTGCCCTGCTCTGGTTTGGCACGGTGGTGCTGATCTTCGTCGTCTTCTTCGCGCTTGGACACGTGCTCGGCTCCAAGCCCGGTCCCAGCCGATCGCAGTGGTGGCTGTCGTTGTCCACCGCCGACTGGCTCGAACTGGTCGGCGTATTCACGGCCGCCGTTGTGATCTGGTCGATCATGAGTTCGTTCTACTATGCAAAGCTCTACAGTCTGTGTGCCTCCTCGACCGTCATGCTGCCGGTGCAGCAAGGCGATCAAGCGTTGCGCTTTCGACTTGATGTGCGCGGCATGAAGCTCATCTGGCTGTTCGTCTCGAACATGCTGATCACGTACTTTACGCTTTACGTTCTGCGCCCCGTCGCAACGGCACGCTCGATGAAGTACTTCGTCGAGAACCTACGCCTTGAAGGTCCGTTCGAGGGCGCGAGCGTTGGACAGAACCGGGCCCTCATCGATCAATCCGGGGAGGGGCTCGGTCAGGCCTTTGATCTCGATGCATTCTAACCCCTATGAGTTCTCCAACGGCGCACCGGCCACGCCGGCTGCGCCCAAACACCTGTGGACCGGCGCGATCACAGACGGCGTGTCTGCGTCGTCCTGGCCTGTGCAGGTGACGTTGCTGGAGACAGGCATCGGCCTGACGCGCCCCGGCGCTGAGACGCCAAGCGCGGTCTGGGCCTATGGCGATGTCGCAACGGCTGAGCCCGTGCGGGCAGATTCAACGGATGTGCTCATCACCTCCAAGTCTGCGACGCGTATGACGCTGTTCGTTGCCGACGCGCAATTCGCGCGTCGCATTGCCGAGCATGCGCCGCACATCACCGTGCGTGCGGCCCGCTTTGCCGGCCTCAAAGCTGGTGCACCTGTCGGCGTCGTGGCGCTGGCGCTCACCGCCATGGTCTACGGCTTCGATCTGTCACCGACGAAGGCCGTCGCGCGCATGATGCCGGACGCTGCCCGCGAACGTCTCGGCCGCAATGTCCTGGACAGTTTACCGCTTGAAAAAGACGAAAAACGCAGATGCGAGGACCCGGCCGGTCGCGCGGCCATTGATGCTTTAGCCAAGCGCCTGATGCCAGACCTGAAGGATCCCTCCAAAAAGGTCGTGGTGCTCAACTGGCCTCTGGTCAACGCATTTGCGGTGCCAGGTGGGCAGGTGATCCTCACACGCGGCATCATCGAGAAGGCGTCGGGGCCAGATGAGATCGCGGGCGTGCTCGCACACGAGATCGGCCATGGCCTGGAGTTGCACCCGGAGGCGGGGCTGGTCCGGGCTGTAGGTTTCTGGGCGCTCATCCAGATGGTGTTCACAGGCACGCCCGGTGCGCTCGGCAATATCGGCTCGTCGCTGGTGCAACTGGCCCACAACCGCGGCTTTGAACGCGAGGCCGATGCCGTCGCGATCAAGATGCTGCGCGAGGCCAAGATCTCGCCAAAGGCGTTCGCCGGCTTTTTCCGACGTATGGAAGGCAACCGGCCGGACAAGAAGAGCCCTTCGACCGGTCGCTTCGAGGAGGTGTTCGACACACACCCCTCGTCGCCCGAGCGCATCCGCACGATCGAGGGCCAGCCCGAGTATGCGGCAACGCCGGCGCTGACATCCGAGCAGTGGCAGGCGCTGCGCAACATTTGCCGGCTCGCTCTCGCGCCCGCGACAACGCCGCCGGCGCCCGTCCAACCTGCGCCGCCGCCGACCTTCGACGCCCAGATCAAGACCGCCACCCAGCGCATCGCAACCAATCCGACGGCGGACAACTATTGGTTCCGCGGCGAAGCCTACTTGCAAGCCAAGCGTTTCAGCGAGGCCATTGCCGATTTCGACAAAGCGCTGTCGCTGTCGCCGAACAACCAGAACTACTTGTTCTCGCGCGGCAACGCCAAGACGCAGGCACGCAACTTTGACGGTGCCGTCGCCGACTACAGCGAAGCGATCCGCCTCAACGCGCGGTTCACGGCAGCCCTCTCGGGCCGGGCCAACGCGTATCGCGAGTTGCGTGACGCTCAGGCTGCCATCCGCGACTACGAAGCGGCACTTGCCATCAACCCGCGTTACGTCTCAGCCCTTTTTGGCCGTGGCCAGATGCATGCGGACCGGGAACGCTGGTCGGCTGCCGAGGCGGATTTCACCCGCGCGATCGAGAACAACAAGGCCTACGCCTTCGCCTATGTCCGACGCGCGCAGGCGCGCGAGAAACTCGGCCAGCGCGACAAGGCCATCGAGGACTATCGCGAGAGCCTGCAGGCCGCGCCGAGTTCGTTGGATGCGGCGGACGCGTTCCGCCTGGCGCGCGCGCGGCTGCTGGAACTCGGCATTCCGGAAAGGTGATCTCAATGGCAAAGCCAACCAAGGCCGGCTCACCAACCGCCGATCTGCGCACGCGCGTTATGGCGGGCGAGCAGGTGCTCGGCGCCATGGTGTTTGAGTTCTTCACGCCAGGGATTGCTGAAATTCTGCGCCGTGCCGGCTGTGAGTTCGTCCTCTACGACATGGAGCACGCCGGCCTCGGCTATGAGAGCTTGAAGGCGCAGGCGGCGCACTGCCGTGGCACCGGCATCGTGCCGATGGTGCGGGTGCCGCGCGGCGACTATCAGTTCCTCGCGCGCGCGCTCGATGTCGGTGCCGAAGGCGTCATGATCCCAATGGTCGAGACCGTCGCGCAAGCGCAGGTGATCGCCGAGGCGACGCGCTATCCGCCGATGGGTCGCCGTGGTGCGGCCTTCGGTTTTGCCCATGATCACTATGCCCCGGGCGATCCCGCCGAGAAGATCAAGCTCGCCAACGCCCGCACATTGGTGATCGCGCAGATCGAGACGGAGCGTGGCCTTGCCAACGTCGAGGACATTGCAGCGGTGCCCGGCATTGACGTGTTGTGGGTCGGGCATTTCGACCTGACGAACTTCCTCGGCATCCCCGGGCAGTTCGAGCATCCGACCTATCTCGACGCCTTGAAGCGTGTGGTGGCTGCTGGCCGCCGCCACAAGAAGGGCCTCGGCTTCCTGTCCGCCGACACCACATGGGCGAAGTCCTATAAGGCGCACGGCTTCAACATGCTCGCCGCCGGCACGGACATGAGCTTGCTCATGGCCGGCGTAAAGGGCGTGCTGGATAGCGTGCGCTAGCGGCGTCTCAGCGTTTGGCCAAACCGCAACACCCTCGCCACACATAACGGCTTCAACGAAATGGCCGTCACAAAACGAGAGACGGCCGCCAAGTCGCGCGATAGGAGAGGCTCGGTTCTGTTCCCTGCGTACCGGAAGTCGCGATGCCGTCTGTCCCCCTATCCTCTCGTGTTTTGGCCATAGAAGACCTTTTTCTGGCCGGCGCGTTCGCGCCTGCGCCCGTGCAGCGTGATTATCAGTGGCAGACCGTTCATTGCCGCGACTTGCTGGCCGACATCGATCGGACATTCACCAGCAGCAGTCTGGCACCACCGCGCGAGAACGACGCGCTCAACACCGAGTCCGATGCGGATCGTTTGGATGCAGATTTGGCCGTTGAGAAGCCGAGTTCCGAAACCACGCCGCTCGACCACTATATGCTGGGCGCCATGGTGGTGGTGGAGCACGCGGACGGGCGGTTCCATGTTTATGACGGCCTGCAACGACTGACAACGTTGACGGTGTTGATGGCCGTCCTGCGCGACCTCTCCAAGACGCCGGCTGTGCGGGATCGGCTCGACGGGTTGATCCGCATGCAGAACGGTCAGTTCCGTATCGTGCTGCCAGGCAAAGATCCGACCTTGGCGCGCCAGATTCAGCCGCGCGGAGAAGCCATCCGCGCCCGTCGGACGCCGCCAACCAGCGACATGGGCAAGCGCGTCCGCATAGCGGCGCAGGTATTCCGCGAAGGCTTGAAACCCTGGCCCCCCGAGCGGCGGGATGCCTTCGCCGCCTTTCTGTTGCGGCATGTGCATGTGGACTTGCAGACGGCTGCTGACCCGCGTCTGGCGCGCCAGATATTCGTGACGACGAACATGCGCGGTGAGCCGCTGGATCGCGTCGACCTCTTGAAAGGGCAGCTCGTCGACATCGCCGACGACGACGCGACGGCCGCAACGGTGGTCGCCAATTGGAACGCGGCACGGGCGATCGCGGGCAATCAATTCGAGCGCCTGCTGACGGCGGTCGATCTGCTCGAGCGGCAGGCGCCGCAGAGCGAGGATCACCTCAACGCGCTTGCCGAACACATCGCGTCCACCCAAGGTGCCAAGGGCGTCGGCGTGTTCACGCAGCGCATCGGACAACTGGCAAGCGACATGGCGGCACTCGACGCCCTCATGGCCACGCCGCCGACGGATGCGCTGTCAGCGTCCGTCTGGCGCTTGCAGTTGATCCGGTGGGACACGTGGCGGCCACTTGCTCTACTCTGGTTTGCCGACTATCGGCGCGCGACGCAGAATCCCAACGCCGTATCAAAACGCAAGGTGGATGCCGCGACGCGCCGCTTTGGTGCCCTGCACCGGCGCTGCGTGGCCATGACGCTGGCTGGGTTTTCGTCGGGCGATCGCGAGCGCATCTTTGCGCGCGCCATCGGGCAGGCGAGCCGGGGCGAAAATCCACTGGCCTCGTCCGGCGCGCTCGCGTTCTCGGATGTGCAGATCACGCGGATCGGCGACAGCCTGCGCACGCCGTTGACGGACAAAGATGTGCGCCTGACGCTGGTACGCTGGCTCGAGAGCATGCAGCATGCCGACGTGGTGCCAGCCTACGTGCGGGACGCGACCGTCGAGCACATTCTCCCACGCAGGCCCGCGGCCGGCTCCGACTGGATTGCAGCCTTCCCCGATCCCGAGGCGCGCTACATGGCCTGCAACGCCTTTGGCAATCTGGCGGCACTCGACAAGGCGCGCAACGAAGGCCTGCGCAATGCTGATTTCTCAGCCAAACGCACGGTGCTTTTGACCGCTGCGTCCGACTACAAAACTCTGGCCGACGTGCCAGCCGACGGCGACTGGACGGCCGACGCCATCGTGGCGCGCACCGAGCGCATGGCGCAGCAAGTGCAGGCGGCACTCGATTTGCCACCACCGTTCACGGGCAACCGCCGCGGCGGCGCTGCCAAGGCGTCCGACAAGGCAGCAATCGCCTGACCAAGACCAGCAATTCTCGATGTGAACGATCAGACGTCCCTTCTCCCCTCATTCTTCATGAGGGGAGAAGGTGCCCGCAGGGCGGATGAGGGGCAGCCGCTTGCTCCAACGGCGCGTGATCCTTCAGGTCATACAGAATGTTACCAACACCGACCGTGCACGTTGCAGCCCCTCACCCGCCCCCCACTGTTTCGCGCATTCGCGCGGGCGGGCACCCTCTCCCCTTGCAAGGGCAAGGGGAGAGGGAAAGTGGGCCGTTTCCACATGAGAACTGCTGGACCAAAGCGGCCAGGCGTCGACCATCTCAGCGCGCGTTGCCCGCCATCCAACTGCGGAACAGCTCGATCAGTTCGGGCCCCGACAGCAGGTTCGGATAGACCGCTTCCACCTGGTTCCAGCCGGACCACATCATCGACAGGGCGACCCACAGAATGATCAGCAGGCCAATCCAGGTGATCCAGGGGAAACGCACGAGCAAATTGGCGATATAGCTGGAAGCAACCGCCATCAGAACAACCGCGACGGCCAAGCCGATGATCAACACCAGGGGCGACCCTCCCGCGGCGCCGGCAACGGCCAGCACGTTGTCGAGGGACATGGTGACGTCGGCCAGAATGATTTGCGTCACCGCCGCCCTGAAATTCATCGGCTTGATCGGCGCCGGCATGCCATCGACATCGGGCGCGCCATGCTGGCCTTCGCGGATCTGCTTGTACATTTTCCAGCAGACATAAAGCAAAAGTAGGCCACCACCGAACATGAGGCCTGTGATGGCAAGCAGCTGTGCCGTGACAGCTGCAAACAAG
Source organism: Hyphomicrobiaceae bacterium (assembly GCA_031374735.1). Taxonomy (GTDB): domain Bacteria; phylum Pseudomonadota; class Alphaproteobacteria; order Rhizobiales; family Hyphomicrobiaceae; genus JABFRJ01. The sequence goes on from JANMGQ010000225.1 coordinate 13,396, forward strand.
ATGCGCAGGATAACGGCGCCAGCAATGCCCCAGAAAATGACGCGCTTGCGCATTTCGGGGGCGACCTGCGAGGCCGCCAGTCCGACGATGATGGCGTTGTCGCCTGCTAACACCACATCGATCAAAATGACGTTGAACAACGCCACGCCGTTGGCGGCAAACCAGTCCCACATAGTGTCTTCCCCCGTTTTCCCGATCCGCTCACAGCGGACCGCACGTATACGCGCCGCACTAAGCCTTGTATCGGGCGCAGGTCAACGTGGCTTTTGACAAACGTGGCTTTTGACAAAAGCTTTGCTCTGGAACTCTCAAGGGTTCAGTCGCACCGGGAGCTTCAAGTAGTGCACGCCGTCGCTGTCAGCTGGCGGCAACTGGCCGGCGCGGATGTTGACCTGGATCGACGGCATCAACAGCAGCGGGGTCGCCAGTTTGGCATCACGCGCTTCGCGCATCGCGACATAGGCGTCTTCGGTCACGCCGCCCTTGAGGTGAACGTTGTTGGCGCGCTGCTCGGCGACAGTGGTCTCCCAGGCGAAATGATCGCGGCCGGGCGCCTTGTAGTCATGGCACATGAACAGGCGTGTTTCGGGCGGCAAGGTCAGGAGCTTGTGCATTGAGCGGTAGAGATCGCGGGCGCTGCCGCCGGGAAAATCCGCGCGCGCCGTGCCATAGTCAGGCATGAACAGCGTGTCGCCCACAAACACCGCATCGGCAAACCGGTAGGCGATGTCGGCGGGCGTATGACCGGGCACGTGGATGACACCGACCGTCAACGACCCGAGCGCAAAAGTCTCGCCATCCTTGAACAACCTGTCGAATTCGCTGCCGTCGCCCTTGAGATCAATGGCGTTGAACACCGGACGAAAGATCTTCTGTACTGAGCGAATGTGCTCGCCGATGCCAACCTTGGCCGCGGTTTTGGATTTGATGTAGGGCGCGCCGGACAGATGATCGGCGTGGGCGTGCGTCTCGAGGACCCAATCAACGGTCAGCCCCTCTCTCGCCGCGGCCGCAAGAATAGCGTCGGATGATTTGCTCGAGGCGTTGCCGGTGCGATGGTCAAAGTCGAGCACGGGATCGATGATGGCGGCGCGCCGCGTTGTCGGGTCACTGACGAGGTAACTGACGGTGTTGGTTGCCTCGTCGAAAAAGGCGCTGATGGTGGGAGATGTCGCTGCGGGTGTAACTGGGGATGTCATGGCCGCTCCTTTGCCACGCACAGATTGGCGTGAGACGGATACCTTGCGAACACATCATTCCTTCAGGCTCGACAAATACGCAACCACGTCCTCTACTTGTAGGGCTGTGAGCAAAGGCCAGCCCCGAAAGCGATACGGCACGCGCGTCAGGCGATCGGTCCGGTGATACGGCGGCATGATCGTTTTCGGCGATACAATGGATTGATCGACGATGCGCAACCGAATCTGCCCGGCCGTGAGCCGTGAGCCGACGCCTTTCAGATCCGGCGCGAGGTCGCCCATGAAGCGCTCATTCGGCTCGGGCACGGCATGGCAGATGAGGCAATTGCCCATGGCGCGATCGATGACGATGACGCGTCCACGTCCAGCGTCACCTGCAAAGACGCCGCCGCCGCTTTTGAAGTCCATCAGCGGCTCAGGAATGGCATCGCCGACGACGCGATAGCTCATCGTCGCCTGGGCGTGCGCCAGAGCGGCTGTGGCCAGGACGGCAACGGCGACAAGGAGAGGGCGGAGCATGTGTCCATCAGCCTTTGGCGGCGGCCACGGCCGCTTTCACGGCATCGTCCATGAGGTCGTGGGGGGTGATGCCGAGGCCGTTCTTGACGATCGCAATGGCCTCGTCTTCGTTGGTGCCGTGGATCGTGAAGATGATCGGGATTTTCGGCGCCAACTCTTTCCAGGCATTCACCACGCCCTCCGCCATCACGTCGGTGCGCGCAAAGGCGCCACAGAAATTCACCAGCAGCGCTTTGACCTTGGGATTTGCCAGCACAAGTTCGAGCGCAGGTTTGGCCTTCGTATAGCTCTCGCCGCCAATTTCCATGAAGTTCGCGGGTGCGCCGCCATAGTGTCGGATGGCGTCCATGGTGGTCATTGTGAGGCCGGCGCCATTGGCGAGCACGCCGACGTCGCCGTCCATCTCGATGAACTTCAAGCCGAGAGCGGCCGCCTTGCTTTCGAGGACGGTGAGTGTTTCAGGCGAGCCGACTTTTGCGATGTCGGCCTGCCGCGGCACGGCGCTGTCATCGACAACAAGCTTGCAATCGAGCGCCAGCATGCGCGCCGTCTTGGTCAGGACAAGCGGATTGATCTCGATCAGTTCAGCGTCCATCTCGATATAGATGCGATAAAGCCGCTCAAGCACCGATGCGACAGCATCGGGCGTGAACGGTGACGTCGGCGGGACGGCGGCCTTGATCGCCTCGATGTCGACGCCTTTGCGGATGTCGACGGGTATCCGCACAAGTGACTCTGGTTTCTTGGCAGCGATCTCTTCGATATCCATGCCGCCGGACATGGAATAAAGCAGCAACGGTCCCTTCGTGACGGGATCGTTGATGACGGCGACATAGGTCTCCATGCCAATCGGCACCGCCTCTTCGACCAGCAACCGCTCGACCTTGTGCCCGCCTATGGTCATGGCGAGGATGCGCTCAGCATGCCGTTTGGCGGCGACAGCGCTGTTCGCCATCTTGATGCCGCCGGCCTTGCCACGCTTGCCCGTCGGCACCTGGGCCTTGATCACGCACAAACCGAGCAGCTTTTGTGCCTGTTCGACGCCGTTGAGCGTGTTCACGACATAGCTGCGCGGCGTCGGGATGCCGACAGCAGCAAGCAGCGGCTTGGCGGCAGCTTCGGTAAAGTTCATGGGCGAGCTCTCGTGTCAGCGCTTCGGCTTGGGCGTACCATCCCGCGCGCAACACGGCCATGCCCATCCATGTGATCGGTGCGTGCAGCAAACATGCGGCCGCGCACCGCCCTGCATCAACAACCTGTGGATCACGGCAATCCAGTCACGCCCGAAGGTGCCTCAGTCTGCTAGTCAGACCTTTCAGGGCCGCAGTCTCGTTCCGCTTCAGCGCCGCCCAGCGCCTTCGACGAAGAGGAACGCCATGCGTGACCGCCGCGCTGACAGCTGTATTCTGCTTGCCGTTGCGGCCTGCTCGGTCATCGCCGGGGCTCGAACAGCTGCGGCGCAGGGCTCGTATCCGCTGCCGACGGCAGTCGAGCAGCGGCGCGAAGGTCGGCTGATTTTGACCGGTGGAACGCTGGACTTTCGCGATCCTGAGGAGCGTCGGCCTGAGGAGCGTCGCCAAGCAAGGCCGGTTCCGCCACCGGCCGCGCCCCAGGTGGCGCGACAGCGAGATTGGCTCGATGATGTCGTCGAAACGCTGTTCGGGATCGAAGCGCCCCAGCAACAGAGCCAACGTGTCCGCACCGCTCGGCCACCAGCCACAGTGGTTCCGCGCACAGGTGCTGCCATCACAACCGGCACGTTACCCGTACCTCCTGCCCCTGTGCCCACGCCTGCCGTGGCTGCACCGCCTGCAACACATCAACCTCTAGAATCGAGGCATATCGAGCCGCCGCGCGTGCATCCGGGCGATGCCGAGGCGCAGATTGTGCGCGAGGCGGCACGTGCGCAGACCCGCATCGATCTTGTAAAGCTCGAACTTGCGCGCAGAACCTATGACGAAGCCAAGATCGCCGGACAGCCCGTGTTCAATTCGCGCCCGGAGTGGCGCGTTCTCGAGCGCGCACGCGACGCCTGGACGGATGCTGAACTGTCCGCGTCGCGCGCCGCAGGCTTCGAGGCCAATGCCTACGTCAACGACACCGAGAAGAAAATCGTCATCGCGATCGCTGGAACGCAGGATCTGCGGCGCGACTTCATCGAAGCCGATATCTGGCGCGCGCTCATCCAATCGCAGTCGCCGCAACACTTTTTTCTGGCGAAATCATACATCCGCTCCGTCATCAAGCGGTATCAGTCGCAGGGATATCAATCCGAGTGCGTTGGTCATTCGCTCGGCGGTGCCGCATGCGCCTACGCAGCCTCCGAGCTTGGCATTCGCGCCATCGTGGTCAACCCGATCTCAGCCGGCCAGCTGCCTGAAACGGCGCGCTTGTGGATCACCAACTACGTTGTGGACGGCGACATCGCGGCCAAGGTTTACGGCGCCCGCAACGGCAACAACGGCGACATCCAGCGCATCAGTGATGGTGGCGAAAGTGCACGTGCCGCCGTGCAGGCCAAATACGGCCCTCTCGCCGGCCCGATCCTGGTCATCCGTGATCTGCAGAACTCGATTAAGGTGCACCAGATCGATCGCGCACTCGATCTTATTGCCGCCCACGCCAGCACTGAACGGGTGAGGTGACAAGTCGGGGCTCACCGCCTACATCGGGTCATCCCATCGCGGTGAGATCGCTCATGTCACATAACATTACGACACTGGCCGACCTTGAGGCGCTGTATGGCGCCGTGAACCCGAATTCGTTGCGCAAGGAAACGGACCACCTGACGCCCGAATACCGACGCATGCTGGACGCCGCGCCCTTTTGTGCCATCGCGACCAGCGGACCGGGTGGCCTCGACTGTTCGCCGCGCGGTGATCCGAACGGCTTCATTCGTGTGCTGGATCCGCGCACGGTTGCGTTTGCCGACCGGCGCGGCAACAACCGTCTCGACACGTTGAAGAATTTGATCGCTGACCCGCGTATCGCGCTGCTTTTCCTGGTGCCGGGTGTGAACGAAACCTTGCGCATCAACGGCCGCGCGACGCTGTCGCGCGAGCCGGCCTTGCTCCAGAGCTTCGCCATGGACGGCAAGTTGCCGATGTGCGTGGTGTCGGTTGCCATCGAGGCCGTGTATTTTCAGTGCGCTCGTGCCCTGATCCGCTCGCAGCTATGGGATGCATCACGGCATGTCGAGCGCTCGCGGGTGCCAACGGCCGGAGAGATGTCGCGCTCAGCCGATGCAACGTTCGATGCCACAAGCTATGACGCGGCGCTGCCGGCGCGTCAGGCCGCGACGCTGTATTGAGGGGGCCTTTTTAACCGCCTCAGTGCGTCCAGCTGCCAACCCGGCCGAACTTGAAGTTATCGGCGTATGATTTGCGGATGTGCGACCGCGTTTCCGGCTCGCTCACCGTGTAGGCAAGGCCCATGCGCTCGGCATAAGCTATGGCCTCGTCTTTGGTTGCAAAAGACAACTTTACCTGCGTCGCCGTGTCAGATGACGACGTCCAACCCATCAGCGGGTCGATCTCGCGCGGCGCGCTCGCCTCGTGGACCAGCGTCCAAGCTTCGGTCTGACCCGTGCCGGATTGCATGGCAGTCTTGGCGGGCTTGAAGATACGGGCGGTCATGGGACGATCTCGGCGCAGTCGCGAATGCTGGTTGGGATACGGTGCGGCGGCCTGGTGCGCAAGCCGGTGTAGCGTCGCGGAGGACAGCGCCCCAACCGCGCCTTGCCCTCTCGGGCGCTCGCGCCTATAGGTCCGCCCGCGTTGAACATCCAACGCGTTTTCGCTCGCCAGGAGCTTGGGTCCCATGGGCTTTTTTGCCGACAGCCTCAACCGCATCCAACCGTCAGCCACGATCGCCGTGTCGACGAAAGCGCGTGAGCTGAAAGCCAAGGGCCGCGATATCATCTCACTCTCGACAGGCGAACCTGATTTCGACGTGCCGCAAAACGTCAAGGACGCCATCACAAAGGCGCTGCAGGACGTCAAGAAAACGAAATACACAGATGTGGACGGCATTCCCGAGCTGAAGGCCGCCATCGTCGGCAAGTTCAAGCGCGAGAACCAGCTCGACTACAAAACGAGCCAGATCAGCGTCGGCACAGGCGGCAAGCAAGTGCTGTACAACGCACTGCTTGCCACGCTCAACCCGGGCGATGAGGTCATCATCCCTGCGCCGGCCTGGGTGTCGTATGCCGATATCGTGCTGCTCGGCGGCGGCACGCCGAAGTACGTGCAGACCAGGATGGAAGACGGCTATCGCCTGCAGGCTGCAGCTCTGGATGCGGCGATCACGTCGAAAACCAAGTGGCTGCTTATGAACGCGCCGTCGAATCCGACGGGTGCTGCCTACAGCCACGCGCAGGTGAAGGCGCTGACCGACGTGCTGATGCAGCCGAAGAACCAGCACGTATGGGTGCTGACCGACGACATGTACGAGCACCTGCTCTATGACGGCCACAAGTTCGCGACGCCGGCACAGGTCGAGCCGGGCTTGTACGATCGCACGCTGACCATGAATGGCCTGTCGAAGGCCTATTGCATGACCGGCCTGCGCATCGGCTATGCAGGCGGACCCGAGCCACTGATCAAGGCCATGCTGAAGCTGCAGGGCCAGTGCACGTCGAACCCCACGTCGATCGTGCAATGGGGCGCCATCGAGGCGCTGAATGGCCCGCAGGACTTCATCGCCAAAAACAATGCCGTGTTCAAACAGCGCCGCGATCTCGTGGTCGGCATGCTGAACCAGTCGAGCGGCTTGAAGTGCCTGACACCAGAAGGTGCCTTCTACGTCTATCCGTCGTGCGCCGGCGCGATCGGCAAGACCAGCAAGGGCGGCGTCAAGATCACCAATGACGAGGCGTTCGTGTCCGCCTTGCTCGAAGAGGAAGGCGTCGCCGGCGTCCACGGCGCAGCGTTTGCGGGCTCGCCGGCGTTTCGCATCTCGTACGCGACCGCGACCAAGGACCTCGAAGAGGCTTGCACGCGCATTCAGCGCTTCTGTGGCAACTTGCGCTGAGGCTCACAAATCTGCCTTTCCCCTCTCCCCTTCTTAAGGGGGAGAGGGCGGGACTCCACCGCGCGCTGAAAGGGCGGTGGAGTGCAGGTGGGGCAGCCACTTGCTCAACGGGCGATCGATCAGCTGGCAATGCGCGAGCAGATAACTCGTCGGCGCCAGCGGCTGCCCCTCACCCGCGTGCAGATAGGGCTCGATCCGCTGCAGGCGCGACGTGTGAATCTTACTGCGAAGCAAGCCGTATCAAGATCACTGATCACTGCAATCAGAACACCGTGTTTGACAGCGAGGCCAGTCGGCAGCGATCCTTGACCTGTCGACAAGCGTCGGCAGTTCAGCCGGACCAGCTCGTGATGGGCGATGCAAACCGGTGGACGCCGAAGCATCAGACCAATCGGTGAACGGCCAACACGACGATTCACCAACGGCTTCAGGGAGGGTCGGATATGATGACCACGACATGCAAGTGGCTTGCAGCCTTCGGGATAGTCGCAGCGCTGGCGCTCGGAGCCACGACGGCTCAAGCACAATACCCCGAGCGCAACATCACCTTGATCGTCCCGTACGGACCAGGAGGCGGCACCGACATCACGGCCCGTTTGCTCGCGAAGGACCTTGAAACCGAACTCGGCCGCACGGTCGTCGTTGAAAACCGTGCCGGCGGTGGCGGGTGGGTCGGTTGGGGCGGGCTGGCCGCCGCTCAACCTGACGGCTACGTCCTCGGCTATCTGAATGTGCCGAGTATGTACGCCGGCTATCTCGACAAATCGCTGAAGCGCCGCGAAACGCTCGAGAGCTTTACGCCACTGATCAACCACGTGATCGACTACAACATCTGGGCGGTGAAGCCGGACAGCCCCTACAAGACTGTCAAAGACGTGGTGGATGCAGCGCGCAAGGATCCCGAAGGCATCACGGTGACCGCCTATGGCGCTGGCAGCGACGACCATCTGGCGATCTTGTCGATGGAGCGGGAAACCGGGGTCAAGTTCGCCGTCATCCACTCGCGCTCGACCGCTGAGGCGAAGACTCAGGCCCTCGGCGGTCACATTCGGGTGCTGGGCGCCAACGTGTCGGAAGTGGCCGAGGAGGTGAAGGCCGGCAGCTTGCGCATTCTCGGCGTCATGTCACCGACCCGCTCGAAGTTCATGCCGGATGCGCCGACGTTCACCGAGCAAGGCTTCAAGCAGATCTGGTCCGTGTCGCGTGGCCTTGCGGCACCCGCCGGTCTCGACAAGGTGGCAGAAGCGCGCCTGGTGAAAGCGCTTGAGAAAGTGCTCAACTCCAGCGAACACCGCGCGAAGGCCGAAGCGCTCAGCCTCCAGCCCGAAGTCATCAGCGGGGCGGACTACCTCAAGTTCCTGAAGGCCAACGAAGAGAGCACCAAGATGCTCATGGGGTGGTGAAGCCTTCCGGGTTGCAAGGGCTCATTAAGCAACTGCGTGGCTATGGCGTGTCAGGGTTGCGGCTCACCCTCTCCCCGTGAAGAACGGGGAGAGGGAACTTCACCCGATGGCCTTGCGATCACTCTCTTGGCACCTAGACGCCGCAGGTAGGTTACGACCACAACATCATCTTGGCGTCGTGCATTCCACGCGGTACGCGATGGCCAGGGTGACGGTGTGATTTGGCGAGCGTGGGCACGAAGCGTCAGCGCTGAAGCGGAACAGAGATCACCATGCGCATTTTTCAGTCGCTGACAGCCGTGACACCGCACGCGCGCGGTCTGGACGCCACGCTCGACGACGCCTGGCGCTTGCATGTTCGTTCGCTGTCGGATGATCTGCTGCGCGTCGTTGTCGAGCCTGAAAAAGGTCTCCCCGTCGATCGCACGTGGATGGTCGCGCCCGAAGGCGACGTCCCATGGGAAGGCCGCAACCGGGACGACGTTGCGGGGTTCACATCAGGCGCCGTCAACGTCACGACGAGCAGCGGAGCAACCACCGTTACCGCCGGAAACTTCCGCCTGACAGTCACGGGCTCGCCTGTGCGCATCGCCGTTGAACAGCGCGTCAACGGCAGCTGGAAGCCGTGGATCCGTGACCGCGCAACCGGCGGCTTCGCGCGAACGGAGCGCGACACGCGCGTGCGCCACTATCAGCAGCGCGATTTCACCGACAAGCACTTCGGCCTCGGCGACAAAACCGGCCCGCTCGATCGCACTGGCCGGCGCTTTCGTGTGCTGCAGCTCGATGCCCTCGGCTACGACGCCGAGATCGGCGACCCACAATACAAGCACGTGCCGTTTATGATCGTGCGCGCGGGCGAGGGCGACACGGCCGTCGCTGGCGGCATGTTCTACGACACGCTGGCACCGCTGACATTTGATCTTGGTAAAGAGCGGTCGAACTATCACGGCATCTATCGCTACGTCGAAGCCGAAGAGACGGGCATGGATCTGTGGCTCATCGCGGGGCCGGACGTGGCGGCCGTGACGAAGCGCTTCACGCTGCTGACGGGGCGCCCCGCATTGCCACCGAAGTGGAGCTTTGGCTTTGCCTTCACCACCATGCACCACGCCGACGACGCCAACGCGCAAGCCGTCATCAGCGCCTTTGCCGACACATGCCGCGCCGAGGACATTGCCATCAGCGCCATTCACCTGGGTTCCGGCTATTCGAGCCGCGGCAAGCGGCGGTATGTGTTTACGTGGAACAAAGACAAGTTCCCTGATCCGCCGGCATTGTTCAAAAAGCTTGCCGGCATGGGCTTTCCGACCGTCGCCAACATCAAGTCCGTGCTCATCGACGACCACCCAGACTACGCAACGGTCAAAGCTGCGGGCGGCTTCATCAAAGACGCGCAAGGCCAACCGGTGCTGGAGCAGTTCTGGGATGGCATGGGGTCGTATCTCGACTTCACCAACCCCGTGACCGTCAGCTGGTGGCGGGAGCGCTTGTCGAAGCAGGTGCTCGACGTGGGCTTTACCGCCGGCTGGAACGACAACAACGAGCACGAGATCGGCCGGGAGCAATCAACCGCGACGGGTTTCGGCAAGACGCTGGATGCGGTTGCTACGCGCCCGCTGCACGCGCTGCTGATGACGCGCGCGACGTTCGAGGCGACGCAGAAACACGCAGCCGACCAACGCCCCTTCACCATCACGCGCGCGGGCCCAGCTGGCATCCAGCGCTACGGCGAGACGTGGACCGGCGATAACTATACGTCCTGGCACACACTCAAGTGGAACCTGCGCAATGGCCTCTCGCTGGCGCTCTCGGGCCAATCGAATGTCGGCCACGACATTGGCGGCTTTACCGGCCCGCGTGCGGACGGCGAGCTGCTGTGCCGCTTCGTCGAGATGATGGCGCTGCATCCGCGCGCTGTGATGAACTCGTGGAAGCCGCACGTCGCACCCGACTGGCAGGCCGCGACACATCCCTGGACGCACCCGGAGGTGTTGCCACAGATCCGCGCAGCACTGCATCTGCGCACGACGTTCCTGCCGTTGATCTATGCGCTTGCGCATCAGTCGCATCAGGACGGCTCGCCGATCATCCGGCCGCTGTTCTATGACTTCCCGAACGATCCCGGTGCCTTCGACGAGCACGACGCGATGATGCTCGGGCCGGATGTGCTGTTCTCGCCCGTGGTTGAGGCGGGCGCGCACACCAAGCGGCAGTATCTGCCGGCGGGGCCCGCGGGTTGGATCGATTTTCACACGGGCGCGCTTCACGCTGCGGGAACTGTCGCAACTGTCCCGGCAGCACTCGGCCAGCCGCCAATCTTTGTCCGTGTGGGCGCCGCGCTGGTTCTGGCCAGCACGACCCCCGCGATCGAACCCCATAAAGCGCCGGCGCGACGGCTCTATGTGGCACTGGCAGGCGCGAGCGGCACGGGCGGTGGACGCCATTTCGAGGACGACGGCACAAGTTGGGGCCTGCGTGCCGGCCAAGCGCTTGACCTCGGCATCGCCGTGTCGTGGTCACACCAGAAGGCGTCGATTGAATTGGCGAGGCTCAGCGGCTCCTGGAGCATTCCCGCATCTGAAGATTGGACGATCGACACGCCCGGACGCGATCGCTGGCACGTCGACATCGGCACGCGATCAATCTGATCCTGTTGCACTTACCGAAGACGCACCAACACCATGCCGGCCATGACGATGGCGGCTGCAACAAGCCGCATCGGCACGACCGGCTCGCGCAGAAAAACGATGCCGATCAGGGCTGCGAACATGACGCTCGTCTCCCGCAGTGCCGCGACCACGGCAATTGGCGAGATCGACATGGCCCAGATGGCGATGGCGTAGGCGACCATCGACATGGTGCCGGCAGTGGCCAGCATGGCCCACGTCCGCAGGCTGTGTTGAAAGCCCGCCTTGCCAAACCAAAAAATCCCGAACCCGAGCATCATCAGGCCATCGGTAAACAACAGCCAGTAGATGTACCCAAAAGCGTTCGGCCCCTGTCGCGCGCCGACGCCATCGACCAGAGTGTAGGCCGAAATCGCGCATGCCGTGAGCACGGCGAATGCAACCCCGCGCTTGTCGAAGGCCACGCCTGCGCGCCCGCCTTTGAGCGCCAGCAGCAGAATGCCGCTGGTCAACACGAGCACGCCGAGCGTGCCGCGCCAGCCGGGATTCTCGCCGAGCAGCAGGAAGGCACCGAGCGCGGTGATGAGCGGCGCGGTGCCGCGTGCGATCGGATACATGTGGCCGAGATCGCCGGCGCGATAGGCTTGCGCGAGGCCGTAGTAGTAGGCGCCGTGGATGACCAGAGATGCGAAGATATAGGGCCAGGCGCTGGCGACTGGAAATGGCACGAATGGCGCCGCCGGCGCAACGACGACGAACGCCGCTGCCGAGATGAGAGTGATCGCGAGCAGCGGCTCCAGCCGCACCTTGATGATGGCGTTCCAGCCGGCGTGGAGTGCACCAGCGAACAGTACGGCCGCGAACACGTGAGGTTCCATGTCTTCGGCCTGCTTACCGATATCCGCTTGTGTCGTGATCCATCAGCTCGCCGAACACCCAACCACAGCCAGTGCCGCCATGTTCAGCAAGCCGCGCACGGTGATCGATGGTGTCACGATGTGCACGGGCTTTGCAGCCCCAAGCAAAATCGGGCTGACGGCGACGCCTGTCGACACCGCCTTCAGCAGGTTGAAGGCGATGTTGGCTGAATCGAGCGACGGCATGATCAACAGGTTCGCGTTGCCCTTCAGCTTGGAATTGGGGAAGATCTCTTCCCGGATGAATTCCGACAAAGCCGCGTCGGCATGCATCTCGCCTTCGGCTTCGAGCTCGGGCGCCTGACCTTTCAAGAGGGCCAGAGCCTGGCGCATCTTCACCGACGATGGCGTGTCGGCGCTGCCGAAGCTCGAATGCGAGACGAATGCGATCTTTGGCGCGAGACCGAAACGGCTGACCATTTCAGCGGCCATTAGGGTCATGTGGGCCAGCTGCTCGGGGCTCGGATCATAGGTGACGTAGGTGTCGGCAATGAACAGCGGGCCGTAGGTCAGAATGAGCGCCGACAGCGTGCCGTAGTCGCGCACGCCGGGCGCCTTGCCGATGATCTGGTCGACGTGATGCAGGTGACGCTGAAAGCGGCCGATCGGGCCGCAGATGAGCGCGTCGCCATCGCCGCGGCGCAACAACAGCGCACCGAGCGGCGTGTTCGATGTGCGCGCCACGCGGGAAGCCTGGGTCGGCGATACGCCTTTGCGCTCAACCAGGCGCAGATATTCCTCCGCAAGCGCATCCATGCGCTTGTCGGTCTTGGGGTCGACGATGTCGAAGTCCTGCTCCGGCTTGATGCGCAGGCCGAGATGGTTGGCGCTGCGCAATATGTCTTCGCGGTGACCAATCAGGATCGGGCGCGCGATGCGCTCGTGGATCATCTGCGCTGCCGCCTGCAGCACATAGGGATGCGCGCCTTCGGCAAGGATCAGCCGCTTGGGCGCATGCCGGGCGGCTTCGAACACCGGCTTCATGACGAAGCCAGACCGGTAGACAAAGGCCGAAAGCTTTTGCTGGTAGGCGTAAAAATCCGTGATCGGACGGGTCGCGACGCCGCTGTCCATTGCAGCTTTGGCGACGGCGGTCGCGATCTCCGTGATCAGGCGCGGGTCGAACGGTTTTGGGATGATGTAATCCGGGCCGAATACGAACGTCTCAGCCCCGTAGGCGGATGTCACGATGTCGGATGTTTCGCGATCGGCAATCGAGGCGAGCGCCTGGGCGGCGGCCCGCTTCATGGCGTCGTTGATGGTCGTCGCGCCCACATCAAGCGCACCGCGGAAGATGAAGGGGAAGCACAGGACGTTGTTGATCTGATTAGGATAGTCAGACCGGCCCGAGGCGGTGATGGCGTCCGGGCGCACGGCCTTGACGTCTGGCGGTGAGATCTCCGGGTCGGGGTTGGCGAGCGCAAACACCAGCGGCTTCGGCCCCATCGTGGCAACCATGTCCTTCGTCACGATGCCGCCAGCCGAGAGCCCGAGAAAGATATCGGCGCCGGGCATGATCTCGGCCAGCGTACGCGCGGTCGTCTCCTGAGCGTAAGGCTCCTTGTAAGGGTCCATCAACTCCTTGCGACCCTTGTAGACGACGCCCTTGATGTCGGAGACCCAGATGTTTTGTCGCTTCATGCCGAGCGAGACGAGCTGATTGAGACAGGCGAGCGCGGCAGCCCCCGCGCCAGACACAACAAGCTTCACATCTTCGATCTTCTTGCCGACGAGCTTAAGGCCGTTGAGGATGCCCGCTGCTACAACGATAGCTGTACCATGCTGGTCGTCATGAAAGACCGGGATCTTCATACGCGCCTGCAGGCGCTTTTCAATCTCGAAGCACTCGGGTGCCTTGATGTCCTCGAGGTTGATGCCACCAAACGTCGGCTCCAGGCGTGCGACGGCCTCGACGAACGGCTCGATCTGTTTCTCGTCGATCTCGATGTCGTAGCAGTCGATGCCAGCGAACTTCTTGAACAGGACCGCCTTGCCTTCCATCACGGGCTTGGAGGCGAGCGGGCCGATATCGCCGAGGCCGAGCACGGCGGTGCCGTTGGTGATGACGGCGACGAGGTTCGCGCGCGCGGTCAGCTTCGAAACCTGGCTCGGATCCTCGAAGATGGCCATGCACGCATGCGCAACGCCCGGCGAATAGGCGAGTGCCAGATCCGACTGATTGACCAGTGGCTTGGTCGCGCGGACCGAGATTTTTCCAGGCGGATCCTGCTCGTGATAGTCGAGCGCTGCACGTTTGAGATCTGACATGACGGGCTTTCAGAGTGGCCGCAGGGACGCGGACGGCTTTTGCGGCGGCGCACTGATCGCACCGGCCGTGCGGCACGGCAGGGCTGCAGCGATGCAGATCGATTGCGTGTCGATTTTTCGGCAGACGGTTCTGCGGTCTTGAGACTTGAGCCATTGCGCATATGTCGGACCGAGGCGTGGGTCGGCACTGACCTTTGCAATCCAGGCAGTTTTGGCGCGTGAACGCGCGAGGAACGTCAGGTTGGATGGCACCCCGGTCGCAGTGATCTTGCGGCCGGCACACATCTGCGCAGCCTCAGCAACGTCGACTGTTGAGCCGACGCACACTATGGCGGCGATGATTCCGATACTCAGGCGCATGTGTGTCCTCCCAACCTGGACCGCTTGTCGCTGAAGGCGCCGGTCGCGGCAAGCCCAATGGCGCCTGCGCGGCGCGCTGCAACAGGTGAAATGCAACGCAGCACAAGTTACCCGGCCTTCCTTTTTAGGTTGCGGCTTGGCTGGCGGTCGTTTTGGCACCGGAGTTTGCGTCCTGTGGGGCGGCTTGAGGCTGGTGGTGCTCATCGCCTGCTTGAGTTGGCGCTGCATGCGTCCGGAGAACGGTGCAGCGGCCAGCTGGGCGTTGCGCGTGGCTGACACCTCGTCGATGGCCTGACGCACGTCGGAGGCGTCGGCCAACCCGTAGGCGGCCAAGAACCGCGTGATGTCGACGGCATCCACCGTGAACCAGCGGTGTGCATCAAGTGGTCGGGCCGAACGCGGCGCATGCGGCCCGCCGAACCGCATTTCAAAACCCTTGCCCGATGCCGTGAGGCCGAGCGCCGAGAACGTACTGTAGCTGCCGGCGTCCCCGACCACGAGGCCGGCGCCCTTTGCTTCCAAAATAAGACCGTGGTCGGCGAACGTGTCGTCCAGATCGTCCCAACTGGTGGCGCGGTTGATTCAATGACCGCCGGTGCACACCTTCGGTTCTGCACGACGGGCCACGACACGCTGCGTGGCTGGCGAGCTGACGCAGGCTTGGGCCGGGGAGATATTGAAGCTGAGCACTCGCCAGCTCAGCCGCGGCCCACGCTCCTTGGCAGCCGATCACGCTTGCGCACCAAAACTGTGTGGGCCTTGTGAAAACATTTGCGCTCGCCTCGTGTCCTTCGGCATCGTACCGGTGAGACGTGACTGCCCGCCGATGCGAGGCCCCGATGTTGCCGCTGTACGAAAAAGTCACCCGCTATCTCGTGCGCGGCGACTATCGCATGCACGATGCCTCACCCGGTTTTGCACGGGGCGAGTATGCGGGCGAAGATCCGCGCGACAAGCCCTTGCGCGTGTTGGTGTGGGTCGAGGACGAGACGCTGCCGGCGTCACGCACGCTCGACACCGCCGGGCGGCAGGCGCGCGCAAGCCGAGAGGATACGCTGCTGCGTGAGATGATTGCCGAAATGGGCGGGCACACCGACGCCGTCGGCTACTATGTTGTGCCGAGCCGGCAAGGGCTGTCGGCAGAGTTCATCGCCTCGGCAACGGAAACGCTGCAGCGGGCGGGGCGCGACAAGCGCGGCGGCATCCGCATTCCAAGCGAGTTCTTCGACACCGACTACAAGCTCGACACGCGCACGGGCAGCCGCGCCAAGGCATCTGCGCTCGGGCAGCTGTTCGATCGCGTAAAGTCGCGCCGCCGCGTTGCGCAGCCCTTCATGCGCCGCACGGGCCTCGGCCCAAATGACCGCAAGATCGCCGACGGCGACATCGTCGAACACTTGGACGTGCTGTTCCGCGATCCCGTCTCACGCGCCACATTGCGCATCATCGACGGCCCCGCGGGTGGCGGCAAATCGGTCGCCTTTGAGACGCTGACGGTTGCGCTGTACGACGAGTTCATCGAGGCGAAGAAGCGCCAGATCGGGCGCCCGCGGCCGATCGTGTTTCTGCCCGACCATATCCGCGGTGAAAATCTCGCTGGCTATGTCGACAACGTCATCGATGCCGCGATGGAGGCGGAGGCCGCTAAGCCCGTCGAGGCCGAGCAATTGAAGTTCCTGCTCAATCACGGCCATGGCGTGTGGATGTTTGACGGGCTGGACGAGTTCTTCGGCAACGACAACAACTTCTTGGAGTTCCTCGGCAACGAACTTTCCAACCCCGATAGCCGCGCGCAAGTTCTCATATGCTCGCGCGACAGCCTGCTCACATCGAGCAGCGCGCTCGCGACGTTTGTCACACAACAGCTCGCCAAGGGTAGCGCCATCGAACTCTATGAACTTGCGCCCTGGGGCGTCGATGCATGGCGAAAACTCGCCTGGATGGAACTCGAGTCGGGCCTCAACGACAAGCAATCATCGCCGCGTGTGGAGAGTTTTGTCGCGGCGCTGTCGGACTCGAAAGAGCTGTCGCAGCTGGCCTCGCTGCCGTTCTATTGCACGGTGCTGCTGGACGAGTTCCGCAAGAACTCGAAGCTTTCGGCCGATCCGCTCGGCGTGCTCGACACCATCGTCGAGCGGATGCTGGCGCGCGAAGGCGGTAAGCTGGTGTTCGAATGGCGCGAGTTCGTCGATCTCGATGTGGTCGACGATGTGCTGGCGGCGGGCGAGAGCATGCTTGGCTTTTCCATGGCGGACGGGCGCAAGGGCCGCGAGGTCATGGAGCAGTTGCTCGACAAAGCCGGTCGCGAGAACATGCGCGAACTGCTCGGCGAGGTCGCGCACGCCCGCGTGCGCCAGCCGAATGCCGGCGAGGTCGATGTGGCTGACCTGCGCGGCGTGCTCGGGCCAGCCTATGTCGATGGCAAGCTCGTCGTTGCCGACAGTGCGCGCGTCACAACGGCGATCGTGCAGTTTGCTTTCTTCGGCGCTGGCAAGAAGCCTGGCGCCGTTGATTTCAGCCACCCGATCTTGGCTGAGCATCTTGCCGCCGGTTATGCCCTGACAGTGCTGCGCCGCGCCGCCGAACATGTGGCCGACATGCCCCAGTCGAGTGGCCTCTCACGCGCAAACACGCTCAAAGGGGCCGTACGTCAGGCGATCGGCTCGACGAAGCTCGATGCCGGATCCGTTTTCCACTGCTCACTCGCCCGCGGCATTGCGGCTGATCCGGTGCTGCAGGAG
>JANMGQ010000166.1:0-78042 GCA_031374735.1 Hyphomicrobiaceae bacterium
TCGGCCGCCCGCGAGGGCTTGTCCTTGACGGCTGCGAGCACGGCGGCAAGCTCGATCGGACCGGGATGATGCCGGCACGTCTCAGCCGCGACCATCAAATGCCGTGGTCATCGCAACATCAGACTGCGTGATCGTGCTCACCGCTGCAGCAGATCGGCGAACGGCTCGTCAGGTGAGGCATAGACTCCCATGCGGGCGGCGACCTGCTGCGCCAGCAGTTCCGCCAATTGCCGGAGCTTGATCAGGCATGTGCTGGGATCGTCGGCGAAATAGCGTTCGGCCAAGGCACCCAACCGTGACAGCTGGGTGTCATGCTCGGCTAAGAAGCCGAAGTTGCCGCCGGGCGAAGTCATGGCTTTTGACCTCGATCGGCGGAGCTTGATTCGGATGTTTTGTGACGCTCCCAATAGGTTGAAACGATCAAGAGTGACCGGCGCACCGGGTCGACCGACCGGTTCAGCGGCGACAGTCTACCGCGATTGCGCCAGCACGCTCGAAACAGCTCATACAATATGGGTGAATCCGTCGTCATCATTGCCCTCGAAAACAGCATACGGCCGTCGAAGGCAAAAGCAACCGGCGCCGCTCGTCGGCGTACCGCTTGCTAACGGAAAACTTGTAACTGTAGCAACGCGGTATGCATCTCGCTGGTTGAGCATGGATGATGATTGTTTTGGCGTGAGGGTTCCCTTTGGTGAGACGGGACTGTCCGACTTCCCTTCGGAGCCGACTGCAGTCCGAAGTGCACGCGGGGCCGGCGAGTCAAGGCCGCGCACTTCGCGCGCCCGGGAGGGCTTGGCCTTGACGCGTTGGCACCGTGTGCGAGCATTGAAGTCAGGTGAGAGGACAAAAGCTCAGTTTTCCTCGGAAATCACCTGACAGGTGTTAACTGCGGGTCTGCTGCTCCACTTGATGAGCGATGTCTGTAGGCACTTCGGCGTTGAGGATTTGCCGTCATAGCGATAGCAGACGACGTTGCACAATTGCGCAAGTCGCAACCTGCTGCAACGCGCTCTGATCACCCTTGCAGGCGGCCCGTAAACCTTGCGGCAACCGGTTTGGAAGCATCCTGAAACGTGACTGTAAAGCCTTGATTCAACTCGACAATTTTCGCAATGCCTGCCCCGCAATTACGGTAACGGGACTGCCTGCGGATTTCGCTTCCTTACCGATTTTGCAGGCTGCTCCCTCGTCATCGTTCCCCTCTAACACGACGGAGCTAACGATGACCCTCACCACCCGCCAGACAACAGCCACCGGCACGCCTGAGCCACGCCGCTACCTCAATTCCGAGGAGGCAGCCCGCATCCTGCGTCTTTCCGCCCGCACCTTGGAAAGGATGCGCGTCGAAGGCTCGGGGCCGAAGTACCTGAAGGCCGGGCGGGGCACCCGTGCCCGTGTGCTCTATCGGCCAGCCGATCTCGATCAATGGCTGGAGAGCCGGACCTACAGCTCGACCTCCGAATACATCGCGTGAGGCAGCCATGTTGGACCCCATCATCTACAGACATGGCACCGCACTCATTGCCGACGGCGGGCCGTATTCGATCACCGGCCGCCTGCTCGGCGACCACGATGATCTCGACGGCGTGGTGTATGTCCTGACCGACGACGGCGAATGCCTGTCGCTTAACGGCTGGATGTTCACGTTCGAGATCATCGGCGAGAACAACGATGTTCCTGCCCTCCG
The DNA here is from genome assembly GCA_031374735.1 of Hyphomicrobiaceae bacterium. Taxonomy (GTDB): domain Bacteria; phylum Pseudomonadota; class Alphaproteobacteria; order Rhizobiales; family Hyphomicrobiaceae; genus JABFRJ01. Next base: position 1,691 of record JANMGQ010000166.1, read on the forward strand.
GATCACAGAAGAGGCGGAAGATCAGCGCGCTTTTGTCCGAGCCGACACCAGCGCCCACGACGCCCAGGTGTCGGCCCGCAGTCGACAACAACACGTCGCCGCGTCGCCTTTTGGTCGCGGCCATGGTACAAGCGACGCTTGGAGTGATCGGGAGCGACGGTTGTGCTCAGCGACGAGGATCGTAAGCGGATTGAGATGGATGCGGCCACCCGCATCCGTGCCCAGTGGGGCCATGTCAATCCGCGCGCTCTCGGCGATGTCGTCGCCGAGGTCAGGGTGCGGATGCAGGAGGGCACGTGGGGTCAAAAGTCCTTGCCTGAACAGCTCGACGAGATCATCCGACTGGCCCACGCCAAGGACGTGTTTGCCCGTGACGAGACCGTCGCGGATAAATCCGAACGCGCAGCCAATGGCCCAGAACTCGGCGATTGAGAGATGGTCGATTGAGCCTCACGACTTCCGCAGTACGACCCACGCCGCCACGGCCAGTCCGCCGACCACCGCGAATGCTACCGCAAACGCCCGCAGCCAGACGCGTCGCAGTATCTGTGGCGGTACGCCTTCCCGTATCGTCGTAGATGCGACGCTGCGCTTTTCCAGTTCGGCGACATCCGCGCTGACACCAGCAACCTTGCCGGCCAGCTGCTCGATCGCGGTGCGCTGTTCGTCGGATCGGCCGCGCATTTCGGCGAGCAGCTCGGCCAGCACGGCAGCAACGTCAAGCTCCTGCTCCTCGGCGGGAGACAGCGCGCGTAGTTTCTGCGGCTTGCCGATCGATTTCAGGAAGCGTGAGAGCGTGGCTGGCGTCGTCTCGATTGCTTTCAATCGGGACAGCTCTTCAGCGATGTCCGTGAGGGTTTTGCCTTCGGCCTGGAGCCTCAGGATCAGAGCGCGATTTGGCTCCAGACGGTCGAAGGCCATGGGTGAAACGTTCCGCAATTCGCTCTGCAATTTCCGCTGCGGTTTTCGACCGTCCGATCAGCACGCCGACCGGCCTGCAACTTGGCGCCACCTTAGCTGGCTAAGGGGACACGTCTGTCACACAAACTTCACGAGCTTTTCTGCTGGTTTCGACTATAGCAGGAGTGTTTATGTTACGCATTACGCACAGTGATAATCCTGCTGCCGCCGTCGCTTACTTCGACGGCGCGTTGTCGAGGGGAGACTACTATGCCGCCGAGGCTCCCGGCGTCTGGCATGGCCTTTGTGCTGCGCGGTTGGGATTGATCGGGACAGTTGAGCGGGACACGTTCGCGGCCCTCATGCGCAACGAGAACCCGCTGACTGGAGAGCGTCTTACCGCGCGCACGCGAGAGACCCGCCGCCCGGGAACCGACTTCACGTTCAACGCACCCAAGGGCGTCTCGATGCTTTATGCGTTCACCGACGACGAGCGCATCCGCAATGCGTTCCGCGATGCCGTCCGCGACACCATGCGTGAGATCGAGCGCGACGTGAAGACCCGTATTCGCGTCGATGGCCGTGACGATGACCGCACTACCGGCAACATCGCGTGGGCGGAGTTCCTGCACACCACGGCACGGCCGATCGACGGCGTGCCCGATCCGCATCTGCACACCCACGCTTTCGTGGTCAATGCCACCTGGGACAAGGTGGAGGCACGGTACAAGGCGGTGCAGCTCGGCGATATCGTCGCAGATCGCCCGTACTACGAGGCGGTGTTCCATGCGCGCCTTGCACACGGCATGCGCCAGCTCGGATACGGCATCGAGCGTAAGGGTAAGTTCTGGGACGTGGCGGGCCTGCCGGACGAGTTGCTCAAAACCTTCTCGCGCCGCACGGCGGAGATCGAGGCGGCAGCCGCAGATCTCGGATATAAATCCGCCGATGCTAAGGCGTCCCTTGGCAAGCGCACGCGCCAGCGCAAGACGAAAGAGTTGCCGCCCGAGCAGATCCGCCAGGATTGGCAACAACGCGCCGGTATCACCGGCCGTCAGGCCATCGCCGCCGTCACCAAGGCGGCCAACCGCGCGTCCAAAGACCACCCAGACATCACCGCGAAAGCGGCGATGGACTACGCGCTCAGCGATGCCTTCGAGCGCGCCAGCGTCGCCACGGAAAAGAGCATCTTCGCGACGGCACTCCGACGCGGCTTTGGAGACGTGATGCCGGAGACGGTAAGAGCCGCTGCCGAAACCTTCGAGCTGGTCACCGGCATGATCGACGGCCGCAAGGTTGTCACGACACGCCACATTCTGGCAGAGGAAAGCCGCCTCATCGAGTTCGCCCGCCGTGGCCGTCTCGCCTGCCGTCCCATGGCACCTAAGAAAACAATCACCGATGTCCGTCTCAACGCCGGCCAGAAAAAAGCGGTACAGCAGATATGGACCTCGCCCGATCGCGTCATGGCGATCAAGGGTGGTGCCGGCGTTGGCAAAACCACGTTGATGGTGGAAGCGGCCGACGGACTGACGAAAGCGGGTCACCGCGTCGCAGTATTTGCACCGACCTCGGCCGCGCGCGATGTGTTGAAAGCCGAAGGCTTTGACGGCGCGGAAACCCTGCAACGCCTGCTCTCTGATTTGCAACTGCAAGCCGCACTGAAACAGTCCGTCTTGTGGGTCGATGAAGCCGGTCTCGTCAGCGTGCCGGATATGGCGAAACTGTTCGATCTCGCTGAGCGTCTCAATGCGCGCGTGATCCTGTCAGGCGATCCCCAGCAGCACTCCTCGGTCGCCCGAGGTGACGCCTTGCGCATCATGGCTGAGCGCGCGGGCATCCGCCCCGCGACGGTCAATGAGATCGTGCGGCAGAAGGGCGCTTACAAGGAAGCCGTGCAGGCTCTCGCCGTCGGCAATGTCACGCGCGGCTGGGAACTGCTCAAGCAAATGGGCTCCATCCACGAGCTGCCAGAGGAAACCCGCATCGATCGCTTGGCGCAAGATTATCTCGATGCCGTCGAAGGACATCGCACAGTGCTCGTAGTGTCGCCGACGCATGCCGAAAAGGACAAGATCACTGCGGCCATCCGCGATGAATTACAGTCGGCGGGCCGTCTGGGCGAAGCGCGCACCTTCACGGTGTGGCGCGACCTGCAATGGACGCAGGCTCAGAAGACCGATCCGCTTCGCTACGCTCCGGGCCAGTGGGTCCGCTTCACCCAGAACGCGGCCGGCATCACCAAAGGCGCCAAGCTCGAAGTAACGGGGCGCGACGACACCGGCCAAGTGCTCGCCCGCAACGCCGACAACGAGACCATCGCGCTGCCGCTCGCCAAGGCCGCGAATTTCAAGGTCTATACGACGACAGAGAAATCCTTCGCGGTCGGCGATCTCGTGCGCATCACCGAGAACGGCCGCACGCCCCACGGCACGTTCGTCAACGGTGCCGTTCATACGGTGACCGGCTTCGACAAGACAGGCAACCTGACCCTCGATAAGACCAAGACGCTCCCCAAGGACTACGGCGCGTTCGATCATGGCTACGCCAGTACGTCGATTGCTGCGCAAGGACGCACCGTCGATACCGTGCTGATCGCCATGGGCACAGCGTCGATTGCCGCCATGTCGCAAGAGCAGCTCTATGTGAGTGCATCGCGAGCACGCACCGAGTGCCACGTCTACACCGACGACGCTGAAACTGTGCGTAAGGCGGTGCAGCGTTCGGCGCATCGCGGCTCGGCAACAGAACTGGTGGAAGGCCAGCTCGATCGCAAGCTCAAGCCGATCACCGAGCAAAACCGCACCGAGCGCCTCAAGGACTTCTCCACTCGGCTTGCCGAGCAGTTCGGCCGCGCCGCGCGCGCGAGCCTGCGCGAGGCCACGGGTCTCGAGCGTGATCTCGATCGCGACGACATCAAGGCGCTGCGCGATATCGCGCGCCAAGCCATGGTCGCCGAATACAAAGGGCGTGTGCAGGAACGCGCGGCGGAGCTGGGAGACTAGCCATGCGCCGCGACATCAGCCAGAAAACCGAAGAGACAGCGTACCGCCCCTTCCAGCAGAAGGCGCTCGGCAACCGGATTGGATTCCGCTTCGCCGACGGACAGATGCGGTCGTTGCCCTATCTGCAATTGATCGAGACGCAGTTTCATCCCGACATCGGTGTGATCCTTGAGTTCGCCGGCCACCGCGTCACGCTCAGCGGCCAGAACCTACAGCAGCTCTATTGCGAGTTGGAAGCCGAAGAGATCGGCGAGATCATCGAGCGCCACACCCGCGACTTCGCAGTGTTGCCGACGGCCTGCTACGTCGAGACGATCATGTGGGAGAAGATCTAGGACTGCTGCAATGGCTGAACCGACGAGACCCGCTCGCATTGGTTTCGCCCGGAGCACACTGCAATTGCTTGAAAAGGGCGTCCCCAAAAGGTCGAAATCGGTCTGTTCTTCGAAGCAGCGGTGCTGACGGGAATCAACTTGTTCAAACCCGAGGTCTGACGCGGCAAAATGCACGATGTTGGATAAGTCAGTGGTGGTCTGTAATCAGGATCGCGGACTAATAAAAACCGAGGAGTGAAGATTAGCAAAATATATATTTATTTATGTTTTTAATATTATTAATAAAAGTTTAACTATAACCGTATATTATAGATTTGTTGATTAATTCATTAGGTGGGGTTTTTATGCCGAGCGAGTCAGATTACAATTCAAAAGATAGCTTAAAAGACCAAATAAAACGTGTGCAACAAGACGCGGCTCCATGGATTGCTGAGACTCGCGACATGAAGTCATTTGACCGCAATCAGAAGGTGGAAAATAATCCGGAGCGTGAAGATAGTTTGAGACCTGAATGTCAAGCAGATATGGATAGAGTGCAAAGGGAGATCTCTCCACTGAATTCTACGATTGATATCCTAAAGTCTTTTGAACCGAATTTAAATGTTAGCACACCGCCGGATAACGATAAGGAGACTCTACATAGAGGTGACTACAAGCAAAAACCTGTTGATTCTCCCTTCGAAGATCGGAAAGATGGATACCTACACTCTCAGCCAAAGATTGAGTCTGGACGCCTACCTGCACCGTTATTCCCGTCTACCAAGCCGGCTCAAAAAGACGGACACACTCCATGAAAAAGATAATTTTTTGCAGGCTGCAATTGGAGGTGAGCCAAACGAATTGATATCTCAATTAAAGTCGTCGAAGAGCCGCACGCGTGGTGTCGACGGCTCTCAGTCTGGGAACGGGCTGGGCGTAGCATCGATATCGCAGCGTCCGTGTCGATGCATAACCAGCACGCTTGCAATGAGCGCACTCGCCTCCAGCAGCGTCATAGCCAACGGCACGACCGCGCCTACTGCACCATTGAGATGACCGCGAGCGACAGCGGTGAGCGCTTGGCTCACGCATGCGCCTGCTTCAGCCAGGCGAAGCTCAAGGGCTTCGAGGGCGACGGTGATGGCAACGCGGGTAGGATCGATTGAATGGTCTGACATGGAAAACTCCTTGGGGTTGAAATTGAAGAATTGAAATCGGTAACAACGGGCTTGCTGAACTCGGCCGCAGACAACCACCAGAACGCCGACGGACCGGCATGCTCCGGCGTCCACACCGCCCAATAGTAGCGGTTGGCCGAGAAGTGACGCGGCGGCGCGCGGTCGGGTTCCGACCAGCACACGACACTGTCGATCGCGTAGATCCGTGCCGGTGGATGCGTGCGCCACCACTCCGTGCGGGTGTGATGGCACAGCGAGTTGAGATTGAGGAGCATCGCGACCTTGCCGCCGGTCTCCGAAGTGAACTCCAGCGACTTCTCAATGAAGGCATCGGCCAACCCAGACCCATAGGGCGGATTGGTGACGATGTGCTTTCCACGCATCGCGCTCTGCATCAGGAAATCCACCCCGACCGTGCCGAAGCCCCGATCGTTGAGATCAGTGGCGACGACGCAGTGACCCGCAGCTTCCAGCACATGGGCGATATGCCCTTCGCCGCAGGCGGGCTCCCAGATCGGTCCATCGAAGTCTTCGACCGAGAGCAGCGCCCGCGTCGCCTCGGGCGGCGTCGGATAGAAATTGTCGGCGATGTTGCGGGAACGCCGCTCGGCGGCCGACAGTCTCGATACCGAATTGGGCTCGACACGCCCTGCAGGACGGAACGCATCGAAGGAAAAGATCACCGCGCTCATGACCGAACCTCCCGGGAACACGCGAGGTTGTCGCGTATAGCCTTCAGTCGGGCGTTACGGGCGCGACGTGCAAGCGATTGTCCATCGGCAGGACGACCATGAGCCAGGGCGTATCGCACGATGCCTTCGGCATAGTCGACGACGATGTCGATCCACAGGTCGCAGTCGAGTTGTTGAAAAGCCCGATACAATGCGACGCCAGCGGCACCGGCATGATCGCAGAAACCTGGAAAACCTTCAAATTCACGAAAGCCGTGACCTTCGACTGCCCTGAACACGAGCGACTCGTACATGGTGAAGGTGACCAGTGCCACGTCCTCGGCGAGATCCAATTGAGATGTGCGCTTCATATCCGGCCTCCTTGGACGGTGAAGTCCGAAACGTTACCGCAGTACCCGCAGTCGGGGCACGAGCAGAAGCTGTCACGATCCCATTCGTGATTACCGAATGGCTCGCTTCCATCGGGTGTGATCCGAGACATGCAGAAGATCTGAATGTCGAGAGCGTAGGCCTGCCCGCAACTGGGGCATGCCAGCGCGTAGATATCGCGCAGCGAGGTCATGGCTGACCTCCGAGCTTGAGCGGCTATGTGGTCCAGTTGCCGATATCGACGGGATCATCGCTGTCGTCGCAGAATACATCACAATGATTGTCGCGCAGATGTTGGGCGATCGAGATCGCCTGCCATTCGGCGCAGGCGACGACGTCGACGTATCGACGAAAGGTCTCGTCGAACGAGACGCGGTAGGCCTTTGAGTTGGAAACGGCACTCATGACACACCTCGTTCGATGAGATTGACCTGCCATTCGGTGTCTTCGCACCAGACCAGATCGAAGAGCGTGATATCGGTCTCGAAAAGCATCGCCTGCGCGATGCCGACGGCCTCGTGCTCGGTGTGCGCACGCACGCCCGTCTTGTGGACACCCGCGCGATGGAACGCGACCGACCAGTTTCGCTCGGGCGGCGGCGCATCTTGGATGCGCGCTTCGGGCTGATCGAAAGTACAGTCGTCGATCAAATCGAATGGATGGTCGCCGTCGACGCCGTCGATGTCCCAGAGCTGCTCTGCGGTCTCGATAGCATCGGCTTCACTGCATGCCACGACGGTGGTCTGGAAGCGCCGTGTGTCGCTGAACGCCACGACGTAGGTGCGAGGCGCGCTCATTGCGCGCCTGCCGCGACAGCTGCCGACTTCGAGGTGATCGTGAACAGCAGGACGTCGGTGACGACGCCAGCCTGATCCTTGAGCTTCAACGTGAAGCCCTTTTTGTGCGGCCATGCTGCGCCGACTTCGACGTAAGTGGGTGCCTCGCGAGTTCCGGTGTTGACGACGGCGCGTAATGCCGGCCGCTGTTTGGCTTGTTGTGTTGTCATGAGATTTCTCCTTCTTCGGTTTGACGCCCCGACCATCGTGGCGTCTGAGCACCGAACAAGGCGCGTCGCTGCCTGGCTGCATCTGTAAGACCGCAACGAAGTGGAGGACCCCTTCAGGGGTTGCAGGCGTGAGGGCGGCGATGGGCCTAAGGTCTCAGACCATCAGCCGCGTTGGTGGTGGCAGATCCAAAGAGGGGGAAGAAAAGTACCGGGCACAACGGCTAGCGGACGAAACCCATGAGCGCGTAATGATGCGGTTCCAAAGGCGAGAAGCATAGTCGAGTAAAACGGCATGAAACGCAGGCAGCACAGGTAGGCGATGATTAAGGCACGAATTTAGCTGTTTGACGTCATCTCGGCATTGCCGGGCGATGTCGGCCATGCGTGTGCTGGCGCGGGGTCGAAGTGATTCATCCGATGAAAAGCATGCGCGCCAAGTATTAGCAAAAAAATGGCTGCAAAAGATGGTTTCAGTCTGTATAGTGCATATATGCGTCATGGCTTTTCATTAGTCGAACTCTCAATCGTACTTGTCATTCTCGGCCTGTTGGTCGGCGGAGTGCTCACGGGGCAGTCGCTCATCCGTGCCGCTGAACTGCGCAGTGTGACGACGGAATTCTCCAAGTACCAAGCAGCGGTGAACACCTTCCGTGATAAGTATTTCACAATTCCGGGCGATATGACCAATGCGACCAGCTTCTGGGGCGCAGCCCATGCCACGCCCGGTACTTGCCTCACCACGGCCGGGACCGGCACACAGACATGCAATGGAAATGGCGATGGCAGAATCGTGTTTGGGGCAGCCGCCAGTCAACGTTCTGAACCATTTATGTTTTGGCAGCATCTGGCGAATGCTGGCTTAATCGAGGGAAGCTATAATGGCTTTGTAGGTTCGACTGACGCTTTCGATGCCATCCCCGGAATAAATATTCCGAAAAGTAAGTTGAGTAACGCTGCATGGTCCTCGTGGTATTATGACGGTACCGACACAAACCGCTTTAATATCAGCGCTGCTAATGTGATGGAATTTGGAACTGACGCTGGAGGCGGCGGGCCCGGAACTCCTGCATTGCGGCCGGAAGAAGCATGGAATCTCGACACAAAAATAGATGACGGAATACCCGCAAGAGGCAAGGTAATAGTCAATTTCTGGAATAATAATTGCACTAATGCGTCATCGAATACCAACTATGCGGCCGCCTACAGGCTGACCACCACAAGTGTCGAATGCGCGCTATTTGTAATAAATGGTTTTTAGTAGTCCAGCGTGGATGTCTGCAAATCATCTTCTTACGAACTCAGGCAAGTTCACCGCAGTTACTTTCAGGAATGTGTTTTAAAAGTACTCGACCTTCAACACGCAGCAATTGGGGATTGGCTTCGTCACAATCTATGCTGTGGCGCATTGATCAAGCGGCTTCCTTGGCTGCTTTGCGGGCTTCGGGAATATGCCGGTAGAGCGTGCTGCGCCCAATGCCAAGCTGTTCGGCAATCTGCTTGGCGGTGATGTCCTCGACCTTGAGCATGGCGATAGCCATGAGCTTCTGCTCCTCGGTGAGCGCACGAGGACGACCGCCGCGTCGGCCCCTGGCAGCAGCCGCGCGCAATCCCTCTTGCGTTCTGTCCTTGATCAGCTCGCGCTCGAAGGCGGCCAATGCCGCGAAGATATTGAAGGTGAACTTGCCGGTCGATGTCGACGTGTCGATCGCTTCCGTCAACGAGTGAAATCCGATACCGCGCACTTCCAGCTCGTTCATGGTGGTGATCAGCTGCGACATTAATCTTGCGAGCCTATCGAGCTTCCAAACGACGAGCGTGTCGCCCTTGCGCAGATAGTCGATGACCTTGGCGAGTTCCGGACGATCGGCCTTGGCGCCGGAGGCGATTTCAGTGAAGATCTTCTCGCAACCCGATTGCGTCAGGGCGTCGGTCTGCAGATCCGTCGACTGGTCGTTCGTTGACACTCGGGCATAGCCAATACGCATACGGACATTATGTCCAGATAGTCGTGAAATGCCAGTAAAATCGGGACAGACAATCGAGACATAGTTCTGGGACGGCTCGTCTTCTACACGACCACCGTGGTCGCGAAGTGACGCAACGCGAGCATCGCTGCGGGAAATTGAGCGGCTGAAGTGCTGAAAAGTCGGATGATCGAATGAGGTGTGCATATGCGTGTCTTGGAAACGATGGTTTTTGGGATTGTAATGAAGTGAGAGAGGGACGCGATGCGCGTCCCTCGTCACACGCCGATGGATTAGCCACGAGCACGCTCGGCGGCTTGCTCGACAGTGCCCTGTTCGGCAGCGTCAGCCACGTTGCGGGTCGGCAGATCAACCACATTGTGTGTCGCGATCTCGGCTGCTGCTGTTGCGCCGGCTTGGTTGGCCATTGCTTGACGTTGGTCCTTGGTCGCGTACTTGTTCGAACCGAATGCGAGGCGGCGTGCCGTCTCGATCATCTGGTTGGCATCGCCGAGTTCAAGTGCTTGTCGATTGGTCATTGTAAAATCTCCTTCATGAAATGGTTGGTTAGTAACTCTGTGGGCAATAGCGCCAACCCGCTGCGATGTAACGGCATTGCGTTACGATTTCGGGTCGTTTCTGTTAAAGTTCGATGACGATTTATGGCGGCCGGTTCGTGCGTTCAAAAGCGCAATGCCGCGTAAAGATCTGCGATTATCCAAAAATGTGCATCACCGTAGGATCAGGTCGACGCAAATGTGCGTCGTCGTATTTGCAGCTCTGGTGATCTCATGCGCTGGCTTGTTCTGCTGATCGGTCTCCCCGTATCTATCGGGTTGTGTCTTGTCTCGATGATCGCTAACTGGCGCTTCGGCGTCAGGCTCGGCGCCGAGGACGGCGACGCATGGGCCTATGGCCTCGCATCGGGTTGCGCCGACGGACTCAAGATCATTCTGCCGTTCGCAATCGCGTGGGCATGGCAGCGGCGCAAGGTTGCGGAATGGCTTTCGGGCGCCTGCCTCTGGATCGTGATCACGGTCTATTCGCTGGTGTCGGCATTGAGCTTCGCGGCGGTCAATCGCGAGGAGATCGCCGGTCGGAAATTATCAGAGGGCCGCGACTTTGCGGATCTGCGCATCGAACTGGAGGCGAAGCGATCCGAGCGAAGCCAGCTACCGGCCGCTCGCCCGATCGCAACAATCGATGCGGACATTCAATCATCGCTACAGCAGCCGCGCTGGTCGGCGTCGCGCCAATGCACGGAACCGACATCGCGTGATTCCCGCGTATTCTGCGAGCGCCACTTCAAACTGCAGGCCGAGCTTGGCGTTGCCCACCAAGTGGCAAATCTCGACGGGGAGTTGAGTGCGATCAAAACCCGCCTCGACAAGTTGCCGGCGACCGCCTCTGCGCGCACACCCGATCCACAATTGGATCTGTTCAAATCGCTGAGCGGCCTTGGCGAAGGCACGATCAAGGCAGGGCTCGCTGTTCTCGTGTGCCTGCTGATTGAGCTAGGCTCCGGCCTTGGGCTGTTCGTCGTGATGTCATGTCATCGCGCACTGAGCGAAGATGCCGACGCTGCACTGTCTCGGGTCGCCGATCACCGCAAGCTGTATATCGACGCTGAAGTGGTTGCGCCGGTCGATGCTGATTGGGCACGTGAGCGGTTGGACCGCACCGCCGGCGGTATGATGGGCGCAGCGGAGCTATACGCTGACTATCGGATATGGACCGAGACGAGAGGGCGGGGAAATGCACTGACGGTGACAGCCTTCGGAAGCTGGATGGGAGAGCTCGGGCTCGTGCGCGACAAAGTCAGCAGCCGCATTGTGTACCGTGGTGCTCGACTGAAATCGAACCAGCGAGCCTAGTCGGTGCACGACGATCGCGACATATGGTTTCGAACTCCGGAGTAATATAAATTGATCGCGAGTAACAAGCTCGACCAAGAGGACAATTTTCAATAAGATTTCACAAATGCCAGCGAGCAAACAACGCTGATATCGGAAATTAAGTAGCTGGCCCCAGTTCTATCGCTGACGGTCACGCCGCCATGACTTGCCGCGTCTGTGCAACCATCCCAGTTGTAAGCAATAATCTTACCGGTACCAGGTTTGCCGTCATCTATTTTGCTATCGATGTTCCATGCCTCATCTGGTTTTATGCTGGAACCGTAAAACAGTCCGCCGCCGGAAATCTCTGCGCCAAAACGAAAGTGGTTCCCATAATCAACAGCAAACTCATTCCCGTTACCGGAAAAACTGCTTGTCAGCCAGAAGGCACTCCAACCTGAATTGCCAAGCTTAGATTTAGGTGAATTGATCGTTGCTGATGAGTCGAATATATTCGCCGAGCCTGCGATACCGGTGTAGCCGCCTTCGATTAATCCGGCATTGGCGAGATGTTGCCAAAACGTAAATGGCTCGCCATATTGGTTAGCTGCCGGTGCGTTGTCTATTGTACCATCCCCATCGCCATTGCAGGTTTGCGTGCCAGTGCCCGCTGAGGCGGGGCAAGCCGTGGCACCCCAAAACGCGGTCGCATTCGCCATATCACCCGGAATAGAAAAATATTTGTCGCGGAAAATATTTGCGGCGGCTTGATATTTATGGAACTCTGTCGTCACGCTGCGCAGCTCGGCGGCACGAATGAGCGATTGCCCTGCCAATACTCCGCCGACCAACAATCCGAGGATGACGAGAACGATCGATAGCTCGACGAGTGAAAACGCACGTTGCATACAATCATTATACAGAATTATTTTGTATTTCCCAGCGATTTTGTGGCGAGCGTTGATCGGTGTTCGGCTCCGCTGATACGGCTCCGAGGCATAGCCGATCCACTGCGCTCATCGCGAAGCCGTTCATTCTCAACGCGAAGGTCCTTCGACTCATCGGCCATTTCCTCGAGGGCATGCCCTAGTTGCTTTTCAGCAGACAACGACAGGTGGCGCTGGCTAATGAGGCCGATTGCTCCAGCGGCAATAGTCCCCGCAGCGATGAGCGGCAGCTTATCCTTCGGGATGAGTTTGGCAACATGGCTTTCGAACTCCGGGTCCTTTAAGAAATGCGCGAACAACCGATAGACCACGCTCCCGCCAAAGAGGGCTTGGACGGTCGTAAGAAGCGTCTCATTTTTACGCTGCTCGCGGCTGTGTCGATAATGTCCAGGACTGGGATTCGTTTTGTTCATGGCGGCCGAGCATAGCGATGGAAGTTCGGTCGTGTGTGACGTTTCAGTGAAGATTGAGCTGCTTACGCAGGTCGCGCACATGGCGGAACGCAGGCGCTGTGCTCGGCTTGCTCCGTTTCGATCTGCATCGGCGGCGATCCGGTGTTACGACAATGCGACGGTACGGAAAATCGTAGTCCGTCGATTGCGGCAAAGCGTAGAGCGGCGCATTGCACGCCGCTCAGCTGCCGTTATGCAGCGTGTGCTTCGGTCGATATGCGCTTGGGCTGCTTGCTGTTGAGGTAGGCGACGGCTTTCGACGCGGCGGCGGCAGCGGTGAAGATGGCGCGCTTATCAGCCCTCAAGACCTTGAGCCAGTGGGAGAGGTACTGTGCGTGATCGGCACGTGGTGCCGGTGTGATTCCGAGTTCGGCGCAAAGGAAGGCGGAACCCAATTCGGCGACAAGTTCCTCGACGGCGTATTGGTCGTCGCCGAAGCGTTTACCGAGTTGGCGATTGCAGCGTTTGTCGATTGAGGTCCAGTGGGTCAGCTCGTGACTAAGTGTGCTGTAGTAGCTTTCGGTCGGCGTTGATGTTGCTGTCGCGATGAACGCGTTGCGGTCGGGTATGTAGATCGCGTCGAAGCCTGGACGGTAGCAGGCCATGGGATGGCCGTGGTGGACGATAGCTCCGGTGTTGGAGATGTAGCAGTCGACCTCGACGAGTCGTTCGGTCAGATCGATGCGTGGCGTTGCACTTGGAACCTCGAAGTCGTCGACCTGGGCGACATTGAAGGCCCAGCTGGCGCGGGCGAACATGCGGGTCTCGTGTTCGGTCTCGCCGGTGTCGGCGTTCTCGACTTCGACGTCGAAGTCCTTGAAGAAGACGACGAGCGATGCCTTCTCGCCTTTGCGGACTTGCGCCTTGTGATCGGACCACTGGCGATAGGTGCCCCAGAGATGATGGGGGTAGCCTTTATCGAGAGCGGCGCACCACAGCGAAACGATGTTGATGCCGTTGTAGGCGCGACCGGTGATGTTCTGAGGGATGCTGAATGTGACGCCGGGACGTGCCCACGGCAGTTGCCAGTCGCCGGGCGTGGATTCGATTTGTGCGATGAGGGCATCGGTTACTTTCTGGTGCACGTCGATGCGGGTTTTGTCGGTCATGGCTGCGTCCTCCTTCGGTCGAGGCCGCGCCCATCGCAGCCTTCCGATGGCCGCCCTTGAGCAGGGTTCAAGCAGGCGGACGCACCCGAAGGGCCGCAACGAAGTGGAGGAGGCTTGCCTTGCGACCGACTGCGGCCCTGCTATGCGGGCACCCTGAAGGAAGGCCTGGGCGCGAGTGCTCTGACGCGAGGTTGCTGGCTGACGGTGCCGCAGTGTTGTGCAGATACTAGCGATGCCCGGACGACCGAAATGCCGGCGCGGCGACGTGCTGATGGGGCTAGTCTGCGTACATGCCGAATCGCTGACGTAGGTCGGCCTTCAAGTCTTCATCGGGCTCGTCCCAGCCGCGATGAAGAATGTCGCCAAAATCTTCGAAGATGAAGCCTTGATCACGTTCGACGGCGCGCAGAAACGCGGCATGGCGTGATCGTTCGACGCGGATTATGAAGTAACGACGCTCGGCGTTGAGTGTGACACGCAGATCGTAAACGAGTGCACGTGACTGCTCGATCCGCGCCGTGAAATCAGGTCTCGCAGTCTGCGTCATGAGGCGTCGCGCTCGGTAGATGTTCGTGATGCGACAGGTGACTGCGCAGCAAGCTCGGGCGCGGCACCGGCAGGAATGTTGGTGGTGGCGTTAAGCTCTGATTTGACCGAGTTATAGAGTGCGTCGATCGCATCGCTCAAATGAGCAGCGTGGCCGCTGAGCTTCCTTGATATCGAACGCGCCTCGAATTTTTCAAGCATGGCGGTCAGAAGTGGTTCCTTGACGACCAGGGCTCGGATCGCGTCACCGGCGTTCTTGCCAGAGCTGTGAAGAATGCCGGAGAGGTTTTCAGCGGTGAACCGACCTTCGCCAAGCAATAGGAGTAGGTCGTCCTTCGCGCCGACCAGGGCTCGGATTGCATCACCGGCGTTCTTGCCGGAGCGGTTGAGAATGCCGGAGAGGTTTTCGACGGTGAACCGGCCTTCGCCAAGCAATGGCAGCAGGTCATCCTTTGCGCCGACTAATGCTCGGACTGCATCACCGGCGTGCTTGCCGGAGCTTCCCAAAATGCTGGAGATATTTTCGGCGGTGAACCGACCTTCGCCAAGCAATAGCAGTAGGTCGTCCTTCGCGCCCACCAGGGCTCGGACTGCATCACCGGCGTGCTTGCCGGAGCTTCCCAAAATGCTGGAGAGGTTTTCGGCGGTGAACCGGCCTTCGCCAAGCAATAGCAGTAAGTCGTCCTTCGCGCCCACCAGGGCTCGGACTGCATCACCGGCGTGCTTGCCGGAGCCGTTGAGAATGTTGGAGAGGTTTTCGGCGGTGAACCGGCCTTGGCCAAGCAATGGCAGTAAGTCGGCTCTCACGCCGACCAAGGCTTTTATTGCATCACCGGCGTGTTTGCCGGAGCCGTGGAGAATACTGGAAAGGTTTTCGGCGGTGAACCGACCTTCGCTAAGCAATAGCAGAAGATCGCCTTTCGCGCCGAATAGGGCGCCGATTGCATCACCGGCGTGCTTGCTGGATTTGCTCAAAATGCTGGAGAGGTTTTCAGAAGTAAAACCAGTCTCAGCCATAAATCGCATGACGCTCGGCCTCAAGATTTCTAGATCTTGACGGAGATTTTTGAGCAACAGATGTCGCCCGTCATAGTCGTATCTTCCACAAATGCTTGAGATGTTTTTTTCGCTGAACCAGCGCGGTGCACGACCATTATTCGAATTTTCTACAAAGATAATTTTACCTTAGAACTAAAGTTTGATATTTTTTATTATATGCAGCCGGGGGTGTTTGTGCATGAAGATTGTATGACATTGTCAGTCATTGCCTTTTGCGTGAGGGATCATCGGCCCCACGCGCGCCCAACGACTTTAGATCGATACGCGTGGCACACTGCGCATGAGGGTAAATAGCACGGCGAATTCGAATTTGTGTAAATATTAAACTTCGAGAGTTTTATGACCTGAGGCGCTGGTTATGGAAGGAGTACTGCTTGGTGCAGAGTTGAGTGCTCTGATTAAATCGCTCTCGGTAACTTGTAGTTTTGTCCCAAGTTCAAGACTCTCCAGCCCATCGATCTTTGCACCTTCAAAAACTGCACGAACTTTCTCAATCGGACCCAGTGATATCGTCGTACCGTTGGTTGAAATAACTGAGCCTCCCAGGGT
The DNA here is from genome assembly GCA_031374735.1 of Hyphomicrobiaceae bacterium. Taxonomy (GTDB): domain Bacteria; phylum Pseudomonadota; class Alphaproteobacteria; order Rhizobiales; family Hyphomicrobiaceae; genus JABFRJ01. The sequence continues at coordinate 17,616 of JANMGQ010000166.1, forward strand.
ATTTGATACATCACTTGGTGTAATCGGCAGTTGACCGTCATGTTTAATCTTCTCTGGACCGTCTGGCTTTGCTCCCTCTAACAATGCCCCATAAATTCGTGATCCATGCGGGCTTGCTCGACCCTTCTCATTATCTTGCGTCACGTATTCTTTTAGTTTTTCAGTTAAATCCAAACCAGCCATAATCCACGCCTCCTAAGAATAATTTATATTTATGACTTTATATTATTTATATTAACAAATCGTTAATAAGTGTCAAGCGCTCAAGCGTTAGGAATGGCGTTTCGCACAACGACTTATATTTAATAACCGAATTAATATTGACGACCCCATTTGCCTATTGATGCTCGAAACTACGCGCGTCAGCATCTCTTGCGTGAGGGATCAACGGCCGTATGGCCCGAGACAAGTGGGAAGGGACCCGCGCCGGCTTGGCAGGCGGTCCGGCGGGCAACATCCGCCGGCCGATCGCACGAGCCCGCCCCGATTGAGAGGGGCACGCCCAACCCCATAGTGCGGTACAAACTCAAATCGTAGGACATCATCCTATTGTGGGAGGAACTCCGCATCGCTGGATACGATGCACCTCAAGTCTGCGTAGTGATTGTGAGCAAGATCAGAGCGTTGACTTGTTGACCCGATCAGGTGCGGCGCGACGGGCGCGGCTTTGACGATCGTTGATCCGGCGGCGATGGCGGCAACGTCCTGTCATCTGAGACGAGCCACAGGGCCGGCGCACGCTGCGCGTCGATTGTGTTGGTGAACTTGCCGAGGCGACGCGGATTGAGATGCTTGTCCTTGCGCAACTCGGCAGATGGCAGCACCCGCGCCGCATGGACGGCGTGTTCGAACTCACGGTCGTAGACGGCGGTCGGTGCATCGCCCGCGCTGTCGGCTGACACCCTGACGATCAGAATCCGGGAGGCAAGGACATCATTTTGATGGCTGTGGCGCATGAGCAGGCCCGATAGTTCGGCGGGCGAGCGTTCCTGGGCGTGTTGCTTGGCGATCAATTGGTAGGGTGACGAAGCTGCGCCTTCATCGGTGCCGATGAAATAATAGTGCCCGAGCGTACCGAGGATGATGCCGGTCACACGTTCGATTTCGTCGCTGCCCTGCTCGGTGGTGGTCGGATAGAACAGCTCAAACGACAGGTACTCGGTCGAGCCGACCGAACTGCGCTGAATGCGCAGTGCTGATCTGACGATCGTCGGCTCCGCATCCATGAGTGAGCCGTACCTGTACACATGATATACGCCCGGCAACCGCGACAGTGCGCGTGGTCCTGGTTGCGCCTGATAGATCTCGGCGAGCCAGAACTTAATATCGAGCAGGCTGAGCGGCTCGGGGCCGTAAACGGTCTTGTAGTAGTCGAACATGTCGCTCTTGGCGTCGGGATGGTCATCGTAGAAATCGAAGAGCTGCTGGCGAACATATTCGAGTTTTGGGTTCTGCCCACCATCGACGAATTCTAAATTGTTCTCGCCTTCCTTGAAGTGGTTGAGCTGGTCGACGTGCTTGTCCTTGCGGCGTGGCGATGGTGCGCCCGGCTTTCGTGATTGCGATTGCAGCTTCTGGCAGTAGACGACCCATCCCGGAACCGTGGTCCGAACGCTGCGCAGGCCGGCGGCATATCGAAACAACACGCGCAAAGCGCGCATGTGTTGGAGGCGCCAGATCGCAAGGGGCGGACAAGGCATTGGGGAACCTCACATCGCTGTTTCGTAGCTTTAGCTTCGAACAACGACTGAAATCGAAGCTATGCATTCGAACACAGATACGTCAATCCGCTCTGATGGGCTAGCGTTCTGATTTAATTATGGCATCCTGTGTTGCCCTACTCCCAGACGAGAGGCGCAGCGGATGACACGATCAACGATAATCGGGCCTGCCCGGCAGCCACCGCATCAAGTGTTCAAGATCGCTGCATTGCAGTCGCAACCTGCGCTGCGCTTGCGTCGCCAGAAACCTCCCCACTGCGTTCATCGACCCCGGTGCCAGATCCATATCGGGCATGTGCGCCACTGCCACTGATCTCGACTCCTCGCCTGCCAGTGCGCTGACCGCTTCCGCTTAGGACATCCCCATGACGCATCACAGAGTTGATGCCGTCCCGCAGCACATCGCTGTCGGGGCGGACCGGAAAACTGTTACCGAAATTCTGCCACCAGTGCGGTCGGCAGCGATTGCAACAAAGCCCGTGGGCGCGGGGTGGCATCTCACCCGTCCGATCGGCTTGGCGATCGCGGTGTCGATCATCGCCGTAACGGCAAGCTGGATCGGCGCCCGCGCCATGTACGGCGATGCCTCACTGGCTGAGTTTCGAAAAGCGCTGCATCTGGATGGGTCAAGCGTCAGCGTGCCTGCACGCGGCAACATGATGGGCCTGCGCCCCGGCGAGATCGAGCTGACGCTGACGGACGACGAAGGCCGCGTGGTGCGGGTCGCAGCACAGCGGACGGCGCTGACCAACCTTGAGCGCGAGATGATGTTCTTCCTCAAACGCAAAGAGGAGACGGCAGCGATTGCGTTTCGCCAGGACATCAAGAGTGCATTCGATCAGGGCTTCGCCGATAGCGAGGCATCGTTGCAGGCCTATGCGGATTGGTTTTTCGCATGGGAGCGGTCGTGGGTGATGATGAAGGAGGCGATCGTCGCCGGTGGGTCGGAAGCCTTGAACATCTTCTCGCCGTCAAAGATTTGGGAGGCGGTCAGTGCCCGTGTGCAGGGCTATCTGATGCAGAATTACCAACTGCGCGTCCTGCGGCCCGAGGAGCGCAATCCGAAAATCCAACGCGGTCTGGAAGCCGCCTTTCAAAAAGCACACGCGCAATTTCGAGCAACGGTCGATGAAATCGATGCGCGCGAGCGCACCTTCATCAAAACTCACACACGCCTGCTGGAAATCTATCCGACCGGTAGTGTCGCGGTGAAGCTCGATTGGGCGGCACAGCGTTGGAAGATCCCGGCTCACTATGCCGAGGATCGCGCGGAGAAGGTCTACCGGTCGGCTGCGATCATGGGCGTGTCGATCGCCATCGGTCCATTGCTCGCCCCGGTGATCAGCCGCATCGGCGCGAAGGTACTCAAGCCGCTGGCAGGTCGTGTGATCGCCAGCCGCAAGGGCCAGATCCTCGGCGTGCTGCTCGCGCCTGAAAGCATCGGCCTGTCGGTACTCGTCGGCCTCGGTGCCGATTACGCGATCAACAAGATCGACGAAAAACTGTCCCGCGACGGCTTCGTGCAGGAGCATCGCACGGCGCTGGCAGAAACGCGACGCGGTTGGGAGCAACTGGCCATCGATCAACTGGGGCCGACCATTGCGAGTTGGTACTCCGACACCCGTCACAGCGTCATTCAAGTAACGGAGAAAAAGTCATGAACTGGACCACGAAACAGAATTCAATCGGCGCGGTGGCCATGTTTACGTGGCTGGCCATGATGCAGCCCGCGACAGCCGAAACGTGTCGCGAGCATGCCCCGGTCAATCTGCTGGGTGCTGGCAATACCTATCTCGTGGCGCGGCCGGATGGTCAGGAGATGTGTTTTACCATCCCGAAATCGGCCGGCCTTGCGGCTGGGCGCATCACCGTCTTGACGGTGCGCCCGTTTCAGAGCGCCTCCGCCGACGAGGTCGACGTGCAGGTGACCAAGGAGCGGACGCTGCTTCGCGGCACGGGGGTACACCAATCGGCTGATTTCTCAATGCCCGGCATGGCCGGTAGTGCGCGGGTGTTCATCCTTGGGGATGAGGATCGACATGTGACGCTGCGCGTGCGCCCACGTCACGGCAAGGACTACCGCCTGGCCATCATCGCCCATGAAATCGACATCCCGCAGATGTTGGGCCACGCGACCTTGGATGCGTTCGCTCACATAGCGATGGCCACGATGATGGAAGAGATCATCGGCAAGAATGCACCGGCGATGCGTTTCCTTGACGAGCGCATCCAGAGCATTGTGCTTAAGACATTCTTCGGTGCCGCAAAGGGACACTCGAAAGAGCAGATCGTCGCCGATATCGGCATTGCCCTAGCGCTCAAGCAGGCCATGGCCGGTCAGGATGTGCCCCGCGATGTGCGCATCGCGGTTGCTACCTTCCTCGTTCATGCGTGGCGGGAGCTGAGCAAGAGCGCACTCAAGCCCATCGAGTGGCCGCTGCCGGCGCACGCGCGCGACACCTCGAAGCCGATCGCGGCGGCGCTGCGCTGAACCCCGCAATGCAGGAAACAAACACTATGAATTCGTCTGATCACCACGACTATCGACAACTGATGGAGCACAAGGACTTGCGTCGACGGGAGATCGCGACGGAGCAACAGCGTATCGACCGCATTGACCGATTGGTCGCGCAGGATGCCAACCAAGACCGACCCTGGCAGAGCGGCTTCATGCTTCGCTTGATCGTAAATCTTGCCGGATATGGCGCGGTCGCGTGGTGGCTGCAGGGACTCTGGAAGATCCCGATACCGTGGCCCTGGTAGTTCCCAAAAGGCGGTGCACAGACCGACGACCTACAAGGAGATGAACAATGGCCTTTCTCGATACGGTTCTGGAGCGCCTGTCGGGCGTGAAGCCTGCCGCCGCCGCAAGCATCGCGAGTGCAGCGCCTCCGACCCCTGTGGTGCAGCTGACGCCACTGCCACCCGCGCCGCAGCCAGTGAAGGTGCCGAGGCGGCGGCACGCCGTCGACCGGCGCACCTATCTGTCGGACCTCGACACGCCGTTGGTTCAGTTTGGACCGGGCGACAACTGGACGATCGAGGATGCGGTCTCGGGCGTGCATGTCTGCGGCGGAAACGGTTCCGGGAAAACGTCCGGCTCTGGGCAAACCTTGGCGAAGGCCTATCTGAGGGCTGGGTTCGGCGGTCTGGTACTGTGTGCGAAGAACGACGAACGTGACAACTGGATTCGCTACGCAAAGGCCTGCGGGCGCGAAAAGCATCTGATCATCGTCAGCGAGTCTGGCCCTTGGAGGTTCAACCTCGTCCAATATGAACTCGGTCGCGGCGGTGACCCTGCGGGCAGGGTCGATTCTTTGGTTTCCACCCTGATGACGCTGGTCGAGCAGACGGGGCGGCGCACGACGGGAGACGACAGCTTCTGGCAGCAGGCGGCTGAACAATTGTTGCGCAATGCGTTGATGGTGTTGGTCGCCTCACGCGGCGAGTTCTCACTGCTCGACGTGCAAAAATTCATCGACGCGATCCCGCGTTCGGGCCAGACGATTGATAGCGAGGCTTGGAAGGCAAGCGAGATGGCGTTTCGTCTGGAGGACGCGCGCAAGGCGTACGAGGCGGCAGGCCGCAGCGCCGACTTCGATGCGATCCAGCACTATCTGACAGTCCAGTTCCCCAACTTGGCTGATCGGACTCGGTCCAGCGTTGCCTATTCGTTGGCGGCGATGTTGCAGGATCTGCTCGTTGGCACGTCGCGGGAGCTGTTCAGTACGGGGTCGAATTTCTTCCCAGAAGACAGCTTCGACGGCGCGATCATCATTTTGGATTTGCCCGCTGCCCTGAAACGTTCCCACGCCACGGCGCAAACGCTTTTCAAAGTGGTGTGGCAAGCGGCTGCACTTCGGCGCATGGCGACGGTCGACAAACGGACAAGGCCCGTCTTTCTGTGGGCCGATGAAGCTCATTTTTTCGTGACTGAATTCGACAACCGGTTCCAGTCGCTGGCGCGCGCGGCGCGCGTCGCAACGGTGTATCTGACGCAAAACATTTCGGCGTATCGGGCAAAGCTCGGCAGCCAGAACTCCGGCGATCTGACCAATTGGCTGATGGGCTTATTTCAGACCCATGCGTTTCACGCTCAAAGCGATCCTACGACGATCGAGCATGCGCAAAAATTGTTCGGCAAACGCGAGATCACGCGCTTCAATGACAGCGGCTCCAACGCGGTCGGCAGCAACAGCAGTTACGCCTACAATGTCTCGGGCTCGCACGGCTCTGGCAGTGACGGCATGACGTTCTCAGGTTCGAGCGGCAGCACGGATACGCGTGGCAGCAACCGCACGATGACCTCGGGGTACTCGACCAGCACCAGCGTTGAGCATGTGCTGGAGGCGCATCATTTTACCGGCCTTGCGACTGGCACCGATCAACTGCCGTTTGCGCGGCGTCATCTGCGCGGCATCGCACAAGCCTTTGTTTTTCGCCTGGGTCGCACATGGTCGACAGGCGATACCCATTTGCTTGCCCATTTCGATCGGAGGATCTCATGAGCCCCAAACGCGTCGTCCTGTTCGTTTTGCTGATTGTAAGCGCCCCGGTCTGGCTGGCCCTACGATCGCGCTTTGGTGACCGCTTTATGGCGCTCCTGGCGGCAGCCTGGGGCATCGGCTACGGCAGCGTGTGGGTGCTGGCCCAGCCGATGGTGGCGGTCGAACTGGAGCCTCTCGTCGATCTGGGCAGGGTCGGGACGCTGTTTCCGGTGCTGCTCGAATGGTACTATGCGAGCATGGTGCTGTGGATTGGGCAGCTGGGGTTTGCCTTGCTGCAGCGCCTGGGCGTGATGATGGGCGAGTTGGAGGCACCACATCCGTGGTACACGGGCACCTTCTGGGTGTGCCGGTTCAACTATGCGGTGCCGGATCTGATTGGCATGGGATGTTGCTGGATCTGGTTGGCGGGTGCATTGGCCAATCGGGTGCCGGCGATCAAGAGTGCCACGCCGCTGATGGCGACCGTCATGGTCGGCAGTTTTCTGCTCATGGCCTATGTCAGTTACCTCAACAGCCACGCGCTGCCATTTCGGGCACGGGCGGCCAAGGCCAACGGACAGTCGAAGCCCAACCGCTATCTGGCGCGGCTGCGCAGTTCGGCCTCGCGCTCGCGCTAGGGTTTGGGGCAGATCTTTTCACGGCGCGATCCGGCGTTGATGCGCATTGCCCGGAAATAGCGACCCAAGCACCAGTCAAGCCCATACATTCGACATTGACACGACCACGGCCAACCGGTTCCCTGGCTTGTGATCTCGCTGCGACGGGGCATTGAGACGAGGGCGCTGTCATGCTGACCGACGAACAAAAGCGCGCCATCGAAAATCAGGCGGCGCAAGCCATCCGACAGAGCTGGGGTGGCCTGAACGGTGCGCGGGTTCGCGGTGTGATTGATGACATCAGGGCGAAGGTAGTCGAGGAGGGATGGTTCGGCAAACAGACGACCGACCAACTTAACGACATGCGCTATCTCGCCAACGCGCCCGACAAGTTGGGCGTCGGTCAGATCTACGAGATCGGCGCGGAGAAAGTCGAAGCCGCCTGGGCTGCAGTGTTTGGCTACGACCAGCGCGACGCCGCCCGCGCCGCATCAACCATCAACCCTCCAGAGCGTGATCGCGATGATCAGGAGCTGGGACGCTAGCGCGCGAATGCGCGCTCAGCGCAGCGCCCACCAAATCGCTGCTGCTATCACGGCGTTGATGGCGAGCGTGGCGAGAAAGGCGCGACCCCAGATGCGGCGGATCATACCGGCTTCAGGCGTCGCCCGCGACAGCGACTTCTCGAATTCCTCGACTGTTGCCGTCAGCACGGCGACCTTGCCGGCCAGATGCTCGATGACGGTGCGGCTTTCCTCTTTCGCACCTTGCATTTCGGCGAAAATTTCGGTCAGCAGCACGGTCTGGTCGACGCCTACGTGCTCCTGCGGCGACAGCTCGCGGGGCCGGTAGGGGCTGCCGATGCTGGCGAGATAGCGCGACAGGGTGCCCGGCGTGGTCGCAACGCTCTTACCATCAGCGAGGCTCTCGACGATCTGGGCCAGGGTCTTGCCAGATTTCTTCTGGTCTTCAATGAACGACCGATGCGGCTTCAAAGTCTCGAATGCCATGCGGCTCCCCACTCGGTGCGATGGCTTCGAGAGTACGTCGGTGTTGCAGTAAGATGCAACTGACGAGGTTTGCTCGTGACGCTTCGACACGTCCCTTTCTGATCTCAAAAATCCAAAACTCTCTTTTATGAGAATTAGGTAGATCTTCAGTACTGAACTCTTCAGAGGTCTTCAGTACTCTTATGCGACGCGCGCTAAGCGGCACTCATCCTTGCTGTCCGGCCGAACCCGCACCCCAAGTCTGCGTGGACATCACCCCAAGTCAGCGTAAAGGCCACCCCAAGTCAGCGTAGAAAACGGGGTCAATCACCCCAAGTCTGCGTAGCCGCCACTCCAACTCAGCGTGGCAAGCCGGTAAGCTATTGAAAGTTCGTGGGAGAAATTGTGGATAAACCACCCCAAGTCTGCGTAGTGGTGCATGCGGCATCGGTCACCAGAATTCGACCAACTCTCACCGTAGTGGCGCTTCCCGAAGTTCAAGCCGTGACCAGATGATCTCACCCTTGTCCTTTGGAATTTTGCGGATCGTTGGCTCGATCCGATAGCGCCGATTGCGTTCGACAAAGCGCGAAACCCAATCGTGATTATCGCGGAAGAAGACTAAAGACTCGGCGCTCTGCACGATGAGTCGGTTGATCTCGCGAATTTCGCCAAGGCCAACCTTGCGGCGCCGACTGCTGAAATCTGGGAAAGTGAAATCGTCTCGCTTGGGCCTGTTTACGTCTGGCTTGATACGGATGGCGATATCTGGAGCGAGCGGAACTATCCGATTGAGCACGCGCGGATCATCTGCAGCTTCAATGGCGATGGGATAGTCACTCGTGAAGAATGGGCTGCTGGTCTCTTCGTTGATGAGGATGTCCCAGTCAAAGTTCCCGAAACCGCTGACGCGACCCATGACATTTGTGATCCCAATCGCCTGAGGGTACCTGCCGTCGATGTCGATGACAACCGTTCCATCGGCCAGCAGTTCTGAGAGCGACTTGCCACCCAGTTCTGGTGGGGCCTTCGGTATGTCGCCACGGCGATCGATCGCAGAGGCGGTTGCTTCGAGCATGCCTCGGATCGGGCCGGAATTGATCCGCATTGCAGCCGGCGAGCAAGTGGCAACATATGCAGCGAAGCCTGCTATGACATAGACGGTGTCAGCGTCGATGGTGTTCGTCCGCAATTTCTCGACGCTCGCATTGTACTTTGGCTCAATGGTGGTGAGGAATTCCTCGATGATGCGCGGCTCTGTTAGATACTCATTGGTGTTGCCTTCATCGATCCGGCAGACATCTCGTGTCCGGCAGGGAAAGGCCCTCATATCCGGTTTTCGGATGGCATAGAGCAAGTCACCAAGATCTGGTGCATGGAAGTTCCTGAGGTGAACTTGAGAGATGTAGTGATCGAGTGCCATGTGCGCCTAAACTGTCGCGAAGTGGTTCTTCCTCTTCAGTAGTCTAGCAGCTGTCGGCACTACTGACTCATGGCCGCAGCAGCTTCACGCCCTTCGCCGAGAACAATCGCTCGGTATCACACGGCTTCAGAATGACGCCCTGATCGGTGATCTCGACGGGCAGGGCCGGGAATACCTCGCGGATGGCAGCGAGGTCCTCGGCAAAGAGTTGCCGAAAACGCCATGCCTCCTTGACGTTGGCACCGAACTGTTCGGCAAGGGCAGTCCAGGAGATCGGATAGCGCCGCTCGACGCGACGCAGGCGGTAAGCGAGCCACATCACCATATCGATCTGCTTGGCGCTCTGTGAAAACGCCTTGAGTACGCGGATATCGACGGGCAGGGCGTGCTGGCGCAGCGACTCGAAGAAGTCTTGGTCGAGGCGTAGGGTTGATGACCAGAGCATGCGCTGGTCGGCGTTGCGTGGCAGCCAGATCTCGAAAGCCTTGATCGGTTGAGCGTTGATGGTGGTTGCGGTGTCGCCATGCCACAAGCCGATCTGCATGCGTGCAGCGGCCAGTCGATTGAGCTGCTCCTTGAACTGGCGGAGCGTGCCGCGCTGTCCGCCGGTCACCGGAAAGCCGAGGTCTCGGATGAATGCCGACATGCTGTCAGCGATCTCGATTTCAGCGCGCTTCTGGCGGATCGCCATCGTGCAGATATGCAGCAACAGCAACCTTGCCTTGGGGCCATAGGGCAACCCTTGCGGCGTCATCTTGCCTGTGACCGGGTCCTTCAAATATCCGGCCTGCACCGCGAGGGAGTTCTTGCCGTATTCGCGGACATGCTCGCGAACGCCGTTGCCGGGTTCGCGGTAGGGCTTGCCGCACAGCGCAAGCACGCTATGGATGTGGTGGCGGTCGCTTTCCTCGGCACGCTCGGCAGCCATTAAATCACGGGTCTCGATGCGTCGCCGTTTGACGGGTGTCAGGACATCAGCCGCGTCACGCTTTTTCTGAATGGCGGTCAAGTGCCGAACGAGGATGCGGCGCATGTCGCCGTGGACACCGTCAAGCTGAGCCAAAAGATCGGCGTCGCGAAATGTCTCAATCGGGTCCGCAGGCGCAAGCACTATGCTGTGGCCGGACATCACGACGCCGCTTGTGGGAACCGTTGTTCGAGCAACTCACGCACGACGTCGGCCATGTTGACACCTTGCATGGCGCATTGGACCTTGATGCGATGGTGCAACGGCTCTGGCACATCGACGGTCAGGCGTTTGGTCGGCATTCCCGCCGGGATGGGATTGGCCAGGACCCACGATTCGGGCGTCGGCTGTTTGGTGGGGCGGTCGAACGATATGGATTTGCTCATTTGGGCTTCCTCTTCAGTTGATCATGGATGGCTTAGGCGAGCACACGCAGCTCGGCGGATGCGGCACTGGTCGGTGCGGTTTCGAGCACGCTCAATCCTTGAGCGAAGCTCTCGGCAAATCCGACGCGTTGGCCGATCGATTGCGTCAGGACGGGGAACGGCTGACCGGCGAAGGCTGCTCGCACGTCACGACCAATCGCAGTGTTGGCGATGCGCCGGTTGATGACGAATGCGGCACGAAGGTGCTCGCGGTAAGTTTGGGCTTCGACGACGAGTCGGACGGTGTCGTCGGTCGCCCAGATATCGACAGGCGATGGCTGCGCCGGGATCAGAACAAAATCGGCAGCTAGGATGGCGGAGCGGGCGATCTCGTTCGAGCGGGGCGGTCCATCGATGAAGACGAAGTCGTATCCGGCGGCCAAGCCGGGCAGGTCTTTGTGCAGTGAGGCTTTCGGCATGCCGACGACGGGAAACCTTGGTTCTGCAGTGCGCACGGCAGACCACGCCAGCGCACTGCCCTGCGGGTCGGCATCGATCAGCAACACGCGCTGCTTGCGTGATGCAAAGGCATCGGCGAGATTGATGGCGAGCGTCGTCTTGCCGACGCCGCCTTTTTGATTGAGCAATGAGATGATCACAAATACCGCGAACTGAATGTCATGAGTTCAAGGAATCAGACCTTGCGGCAAAGCGCAAACGCACAGTCCCGATTGGCCGCAATTACGACGATGTTATTTGTTGTGTGATGGAAACGCGTCACACTTGGAGAGCTTCCTCGGAAATGGTCGCCGCTGCGCGACGGCTGGCGCTTCACTTGGAAGCGGAGAGGATGATCGAGTATGAGTACAGATGAGAGCTATGCGCGGTTCGTCAAGAACCTCTCCACCTCGTCAGCGACCTGCTGCGCCGAAAGCCCCGACACTCCGAACCTTTCGTAGAGTGCGGCGATCAGAGGCGTGACGTGTGCGGCGAGATTGGCATCGATCTCCGTCGCAGACGCGACCGCTTCCAGTAGCGCCTCATCACTACGTGCAGCACCACCTTCGACCAAGAGGTTGGCCAGCGGATTGGCCCAGGCGCGCAGGACGCGACCGGACAGGCCCGTGTAGAGGACACGGAATCGAACAACAATGTTACTGTCGGCGTCGCCTTTGAGTGCTGCCGCCATGCGGGCCGCATGCAGCAATCCCTCGGAAACGCGCCAGATCGGCAGAGTGGTATCGAGGATCGTGCGTGGCTTGAAGGTTTCTTGGGCGTCTTCAAGATAGTTGTGGATCATGACGAAGCGGCCCGTTGGAGCGGCACGCCAGAAATCGCAATAGGCGCGTTCGACGAGTGTATGTTTGGACGGCTTATTATCTGGCGCGACCCAGTATTCCAAGACATCGTCAAACGAATAGGGGGCCGCAGGCGGAGCACCGCCGAAGAGTGGGAAGTTGCGTTGCTTCTGCTCCGCGCGTTCCATGATTTGTCGGAACTCGCTGAGTTCGACGGGTCGCAAGTTGCCTTCGAGCGCGTAGTCGATGCGATACCATCCATGCGGAAAGCGAGCGGGCGACTCTTTCGGCAGCTTGGCGGTCAGCTCGCGCCAGCGGGTGAAGGCCTCCTGCACGAACCGCTCTTGAGCGCCGTCCTCGACCGGCTCCTCGACAAGACCGACCACGCGCAGAATATCGAAGGCCTTGGCGAGCGACAGGGTGCGCTCACCGCGATCGAACGCGACGATGGTCGGGATGCTGACGCTGGCGAGTGCCGCGTGCTCCTTCTGCGTCATGCGCTCGGCCTTACGCCGACGCATAGCTTCGGCGACCAGCGCGCGCCAGTCGATGGGGGTTACGGGAGAATGCGCAGGCATGCGTTGCTCACGATCTCCGAGAAGCGATTGACGAACCCGTCCGGCGGCTCGGCGGCCGGTGGGGTAATGAGGGGAGCCGCAGCCGCAATCCCGCGGCGCAGCTCGGTGAAGGCTTGATCGACCGCACGGGCGGGAATGCCGATCGACAATCCGAACTTGCGCAGCAGGGCGTGATTGACGGCATCGAGCGACGGCTTGGCACCGTTGATGGACAGCCCGAGCGTCTGATCGAAACCGTCATAGATGGCGGTGTTTACGACGTCGTAGACCGGCGACAGGCGAAGTCCGGTTGGCGTCTCCAGCAGCGAAAAATTCTTCAGGTGCGCATCGCAATTGCCGACGATGGCGAAGGCGACCAATCTCCGGAAAAACCGTGCGAGATCGATCGCTGGCCGCGTGGAGTTGGTCTTGATGATCGTTGCAACATCCTCATAGGCCGCATCGTACTTGCCGCCGTAATCGGCGCCGCGTGGCTTGCAGAGGATCTGGGCGCAGTCCTCCAGCCGCAGCTTTTCACCAGTGGCTGAGCGGTCGAAGCGCGTGACGACAAGTGCGGCCTCACCAATGGTGCCGATGGTTGCGACGGTGAACTCGGTGACTTCCCGTTTGCCGAGCACTGCGGCGGTCCAGAGCAGTGCGAGGCGCTCGTTGCGCACCAGCGTCGGCAAACGCTCGGAATTGAACTTGGCGATGAAGGGGGCAGGGCCTGCCGGTCCGGCCGGCTGAAACGAGCCGTCGGCCGCTTTGACCACCAACACTTTGCGCTGCACGCCGGAGACGGTGCGGCCTGGGCTGGCGGTCGCCTCGGTAATTGGGGCAGAGGCGGCGTCATCCGCTCGTCGATGCACACTGACCGCCCCAATGCAATCAGCGCCATAGCGCAACAGCAGCCCGAGATCGTCATCCTGGTCGATGTGGGCGACGCGCGCTTGTTGCTCGCGCAACCAGCCTTCGGTGCCCAGATGTTGGAAGAAGGGATGCAGGCCGTTCGCCCAGTCGTGCTCGCGCCGGTCGGCAGGGAAACAGCAGGCGATCGGCGTCTGCCAAGCGGGATCGTAGACAAAGCGCGTCCCGCCGCGCGCGGTCTCGTGCAGGAGGCCGGCGTGCTGGTCTTTGAAGCGGATCTCTGCGGTTCTCTGTGCCATACTCAATTCCGGCTGCCCTACGCGAGTCAAATGCCGCATTGGTGCACCAAAAGAGAAGTTATCACTTCATCGCATGACAGTCAATCAGTTATACTAAATAATAACTTAGTAATCTTATGGCTGATTGATATTTGGGGATCTATGGGTCATCAAAGCTGGCTTATGCTGCTCGCTGCAACCTAAAAATCAAACTTACTTGAGTTGAAACCATACGCAATGCTGCCTCCTGGGACCGTATCAAAGCGGTGTTGCTGCACCGACTCTCTGGCAGCTTTCATCCCGTCAAGCGTGCCGCAATGGTGGTCGCGGTCGTCTCAGACAAGCGGGCCACGGGATCGTTGGACAGGTGTGCATAGCGCGCCGTGGTCTGCGGTTCGAGATGGCCAAGGATTTTGCCGATGACCGGCAGCGAGCCTCCGGTTTCAACCGCGACACTCGCGAACGTGTGGCGCAAATCGTGGATGCGCAAATCCGCGAGCCCAGCACGTGTGCGCACGATAGACCAAGGCTTGAAGAGATCGACCATGGCTGACCCGGTGCGGTGTCCGACGATCACGTGCGGGTTGTCATCGACCTTCGGGATCGCCGAGAGGATGGCGATTGCTGGTTCGTTCAAGGGAATCGTCTTCTGGCCGGTCTTGCTGTCCGGCAGGATCAGCAGCCGTCGCCCCAGATCGACATAGCTCCAACGCAGGGACAGAATTTCCCCGAGACGTGCGCCGGTCAGCAGCAGAAGGCGGAACGCTGCCGTCGCTGCCGCACTGATGGCAGCCTCCTGCTCGGCCTCGCGCAGCACTTGGCCGAGCCGCGCCAGTTCGTCGGGCCTGAGATAGCGTTGTCGCTTGGTCTCCCGGTATTTTTTGACACCGAAACAGGGATTGCTGCGTTCGGGTCGATAACCGTGTTCCTCGGCCCAGGACATGATTTTCGACAAGACTGACAGTGCGTGGTTCGCGGCACGGGGGTACTCGGCCCATTTGGCGTGCGCCGTGGTGACATCGCCGCGCACGATCGCGTCGATACGTAAGGTGCCGAAGGTCGGCACGAGGTAGCGGCGGATCAAGCCTTGATATTCTTCGAGGGTGCGAGGCTTCAGCTTTGGCCCGTAGAGGTGAACGAAGTGCTCGGCCACCTCCCGGAAGGGTGAGGCGGCGGACGCGGTCTTCTTGACATGGTTGCGATCGATGCCGTCGGACGCCTCGGTGAGGATCTTACGCGCTTCCTTGCGTGCGGTGTCGGGCGTCCAGGGGGCACCGTGTTTGCCGATCGTCACCCACTTCTGGCGGCCCATCACGCGGGTCTTGACGAAGTAACTGGGCGGCCCGACCTGGCGGCGCGCGCCGAAGGCTGAAATGTCGGTATCGAATGCGGTATCGCCGGGCATGAGGCGTTGTACAACGGTCACGGAGATGCGGGCTTTGAGGGTGGCCATGGCAGGAACTCAACGAGGAACGCGCTTGGTTTTCCGGACTGTCTGGCAGCCGAGTCTGACTGCCTGCCAAGCTACCACCAAGCTACCACGTCCGCAAGTTGCCCGGAGCAGTGCTGCGCAAATTTGGCGCCATAACACGTTGAAAATATTGAATTTTGCGAAATGCTAAAAACTGCTGTCGGAAGCGTTTGCCAGACTCTGACTCTGCCTGTCTAGGTTCGAATCCTAGTTCCCCAACCAACAAAATCAATAGCTTAGCTCACCGAAAATCACCTGACGCAAATCCGGCTACCACGGGGCTACCACTACGATTATGGCTAGGGCGGCCGAGGAGCCCCGATATCGGACCAGTTGGTAGCCCGGAACAGCCTCAGGATCTCCGCCCCGCGGGTCGCGTATGACAATCCTGCGGGAAGGGTGCCGAAATCCGGGAGTGATCATGGTGCCGTGTGCCGTACGACACGCCCGTCCCAAACCCTCAGCACAGCGGAGCGTCGTCAACGGAGACAGCCAACAATGGGGGCGAGCGGCCGCCACAGAACGAACGGTGTCCGACGGTCGGTCCCAGGTGAGCAGCGAGCATGCTGGCGCGTCCGCCTCACTCACGCACTTGACCCATCTCTGCCGTCCGGGAGCTTTTGCGAGGGACGGACGGTCGCCACTCGGAAGCCGACGCGCTAGAATATCGAAAAGTTGCCCGACAGAGCGCGAGCCATGCTGTGAGAGATTTGATCCTTGTTCGCCATGGCGAGAGCGAGCACCATGTCGCGAACCTTTACGGCGGCTGGACGAACTCTGGTTTGACCTCAAAGGGGATCAAACAAGCACAGGCAACGGCGGAGTGGCTGAAGCGTTATGCAGTGCAAGCCACGCCAAGAATCGTCAGTAGTGATTTGATCCGAGCCCACGAGACGGCTCGGCATATTGGCGCCGCGTTCGGGATCACAGCCGAAGCGCTGGCCGAACTGCGAGAGATGAGCGCTGGCCTCGCCGAGGGTTTGCCGCGATCTACTGCTGAAACGCTCCGCAAACCCAAGACGACACCGATCTTAGATTGGATACCTTTCGATGGCGCGGAAAGCTGGAGGATGATGCATGACCGCGTCGCTTCCGTCATGGACAAGGTCATCAGTAATTCTGGCTGCACGATCGTTGTTGGCCACGGACATTCGCTGATTTGTGCGGTCAACTGGTTCTTGGATTTCGACGAAGCAGCTATCGAGCGGTTCATGTACCGGATCGATCCGTGCAGCATTACGCACTTGAAGTTCGATGACGACGGAAGTCGATCTATCGAGAGGTTGAACGACACGGCGCATTTGCGCGACTTCTGAATGTCTGGTCCGCACCTGCCCACATGGCGACCGCGAACGAACCGGACACTCAACGCACCCTCGATGTCCGTTGTTGGCCCGGACCGCCGCGGCGATGCCGTCGCTCGTCCGGTCGGTATCGGGCTACAGCGTCCGACGGCCATGCTCTGTTCGTCAACCGGACGGTCTCGATGTAACATCGAGCGTGGCCGTGTCGGCAGGCGACCAGCGCAGTTGACCCATTGCAGCCGAACCATGTTGTCAAATCCGCGTCCGCTTGTTTCTCAAGACCGACCACCGCGGAGTCTGCGCCGCCTTGGCTCGTCCATTTCGTCTGCCACCGTGCGCGCAATTGCGAGAAACACCTCTGCCGGCGGGCTCAGCGATCGGTTGCGCACGGTCAGCACGCCGATGGCGCTGTCAGGCTGCGGCAGGTCGACTGGCAGCGCCACTACGACGTCACGCGCCGCGCCGTAGAGCAGCATCGAACTCGGCAGCACGCAGAGATGTGATCCAGCGCCGACAAAGGCCATGTTGAGTTGGAGCGACAGCGTGATGATGCTTGGCCGCGGCGGCTCCAGGCCCTGATTGCGAAAGAAGTTGCGCGCCATGGCTCCGGGTAGACTATTCTCCGGTGGCAGCATCCAGGGCTGATCGAGGAGATCGGCCAGCTTTATTCGCCTCTTGCGATGCAGCGGGTTCGTCTTCCCCGCGACAATCACCAAGCCTTCGTGCGCGAGCACTTCCGAGGCGAGTTCATCGTCGGCGAACGGCATGCGAATGCGGCCGATCAGAAACTCGATCTCACGCTCGCGCAGCTCGCGGAGATTGCCAGCGACTGTGTCCAACGTCACGACATCGAGGGTCACGCGCGGATGGGCCTTCTGAAAGCGCTTGATGATCTCCTGCATCAGCCCGCCGGCCATGGCTTCGGGACAGCCGAAACGCAGCTCGCCTTGGTTCGGGTCGGCAAGGTGCTCGATGCGCCGGATGCCCGCGCGCATTTCGTCGAACACGGCCGTGCCGGACTTCACGAGTGCCGCGCCGTAGGCGGTGAGCGTCACGCCGCGTGCGGTGCGATCGAACAACGGTACGCCAACGGCATGCTCCAATGCCGTGATGGTCTTGGAGACCACGGGATGCGAGATGTTCATCTGCGCCGCGGCTTTAGCCATGCTGCCATGCTCCGCAACAGCGACGAGCACGTGCAGGTCGCGCAGCTTGACGCGTCGGCCGATGCGCTGATCCCAGTCCATGGTGACTGCCGAGCGTTGGGTTGCCTGATTGGCTACATCTGTACTCCAAAATCGAACTTCTCCGAAAGTCTGCGCCACGGCTACAGTCCGGCAATCATCATCTGCCGACCACTTCACGTTTGCACCGCCCAGGAGGCACACATGCTCAAGTCCCCTACCGTTCGGGCCACGACGGCCGTGTTTGCAGCTCTCGCTCTGCTTGCCGTCACACCGGCCGCCATCGCTTGCACTGGCACAACGAAGATCATTGTAGCCTATCCGCCGGGCAGTCCGGACGACATGGTGGCGCGCCTGATTGCGCAGAAGATGGGCGAGACCGGTCAGACCGCCCTGGTCGAGAATATGCCGGGTGCTTCTGGCAAGATCGGCTGGGCTGCTGCTGCGAAAGCGGCGGGGGACGGCTGTACGCTGACCATCGTCAGTTCGAGCGCGTCGGTCCACGCCGCAGCGGGCATCAAGACACCGTACGACATCCAGACATCGTTCATGCCTGTCGCGCTTCTGGCGAAGGCGCCGGAGACCATCTCGGTGCATCCAGCAGTGGCTGCCAAGACGGTGCAGGAGTTCGCGGCGTTGGTAAAAGCGAACCCGGGCAAGTACAGCTATGCCTCCCCGGGCTTCGCGTCGTCACCACATCTTGCGGGCGAGCGGCTGTTTCGTGTCACGCTCGGCCTCGACGTTGCCCACGTCGCGCATCAGGGCGGCCCGCCCGCCGTCAATGCGACCATCGGTGGTCACACCCAGATCGTGCATCTGACACTGCCCGTCGTCGCAGCGGCCGTGAACGATGGCAAGCTGCGCATGCTCGCCGTCGCCGATAGCGCACGCCATCGCATGTTCCCCGACGTGCCAACGCTCACGGAAAGCGGCGTCGCCGGCCATGACCTCGGCTTCTGGAATGCGATGCTTGTGCCGCAAGGAACTCCTGCAGCCATTGCCGATGTGCTGCACGCCCGCGTTACGGCGATCATGAAGGCAGACGATGTGCGTCAACGCCTCGAAGCCATTGGCTTCTCGACGATGATCGGGACACGCGCTGATGTCGCCAAGCACATCACCGACGACATCGCGCGGATGAAAGAGATCATTACAGCCACCGGCATCAAGATCGAGTGACGTGACCGCGCGGGAGCAATGCAACATGTCCAATTCGCGCGCAGACATCGACGAGCACACGGCGGAGATGCAGGCGACATGGGACGCCTCCGCCGCCGGCTGGGACAACAACAGCGCGCTGATCAGGGCCTGGCTCCATGCTGCCACGGCGGCCATGCTCGATGCCGCAGACATTCAGCCGGGCCTGCGCGTGCTCGATGTTGCAGCCGGTGCGGGCGACCAGACCATCGACATTGCGCACCGTATCGGCCCACACGGACGCGTCGTCGCCATCGATCTATCGCCCCAGTTGGTCGCGCGCGCGACGATCAACCTGCAACGCGCCGGCTACAAAAACGCTGAGGTCCGTGTCGGCAACGGCGAAGCCCTTGGCCTCAACGCGACGTTCGACGCGGCCGTCTGCCGCCTCGGCCTGATGTTCTATGCCGATCCCCTAGTGGGTCTAATTGAAATGCGTCGCGCATTGAAGCCGGGCGCACGCGCCGCAGTGCTGGTGTTTTCTGGCCCTGCGCGAAACCCGCTCATCGTCGAGCAACTGGAGATCGCGGCACGTCATGCCGGTATTGCGCGCCCTGATCCATGCCAACCCGGCGGGCTTCTCAGCCTCGGTGATCCTGCCCAGTTGACGGCGCAGTTCGCGCGCGCCGAGTTCCAAGGTGTCGAGTGCCGCGCAGTCTCCGCGCCCATGAGACTTTCGACGGCAAGCAACTATGTCGACTTCCTGCGCACCGCCGCAGGCCCAGTCGTGAAAATCGCTAACGGGCTGGTCGACCAGCAGCGCGCCGCGTTGTGGTTCGACCTCGAACGCGCGTTCGCGCGCTATCAATTCTCTAACGGATGGTGCGGTCCGAACGAGCTTCTTCTAGTCAGCGGTCAAGTCGAAACCTGAGGCCGGTTACCTACCAAAACCGGAACTCAGCGCGCTGTCGAGCAATGCATCCTTATGGCCCGGACCGCCGAAGTGCTGCCGACGCCGATCCGGTCGGTATCTAGGCACACCGTCAGACGGACGCAGTTCGTTCGTCAACTGGCAGGTCTGAGGGGATCATCGAGCGTAGTGGCGCCGGCCGGCGACCAACCTTCGTGACCCATACCTGCCCTGAGCAGTTGCAGCAATCCGATGCCGTTGTCGAACTGTACGCTCAGATAGACGCGGTCGGCTGGCGGGTGGTCGCGGTCGGAGGCTTGCAACCGCACCATGTCAGCAAGGGTCCAAACAGCTGACGCGGAAAAGGCTGCCCGTCAGCATCGATCGGCGTGTCCAGGGCGATTTTGCGCACGACTCGCAAACAACCGCATAAACGCCGAAGCACATGCGCACTTAAAAGCGCAGCTCAAAATGCGAGTTGTAAAGCGATCCTGCATATGAGCCCGGGTCAAGCGCTCCTGTCGTCCGAGTTTATTGGCCCCTCCAACGTGCAACCACGTTTGGAACACACGCGCTCATCGGTACGAGTGCGATCATCGATACGTGGACGTATCCACGCGCTAACTCCAATTTGAGCGCGAGACAAACCTCCCCCGTGCCTCGGTCTCAAAGCGGATACTGGATCAGGACCGGTTTTTCACGGTTAAGGTGCCCATGGCTGATCCGCTTGACGATGAAATCGGCGACGTCGGCACGCGAGATGACACCGTTGCGCCAAGTGTCAGGTGTGGTCAGGACGCGATACTTGCCGCGGGCTGCGAAGTTCGTGAGCACCCCTGGACGCACGAGCCAGTCGAGATCGCTTGCGACGATGAGATCCTCTTGCACCGTTTTGTCAGCGTAGGCGTTTTGAAGCAGCACTTTGAAAGGGAGGCGCTGGAGGATATTGATTGCTGGCTTGCTGTCGCCGGCCCCAAAGCCTGTCACGCATATCAGTTTGCCAACACCGGCTGCCTTCATGGCGGGTAGAAGCACGCGCGTCGCTGATGAGAAGAGCGTCACAGGCCGCAGAATGAGATCCAACGAGGGCGGTACGCCCAAAGCCTGAGCAACGACATCAATGCCATCCAGTGCGCGGCGCACATCCTCCGCCTTGAGCGCGTCGCCGGCAAACGCCTCGACCGCTGTTTTGTCCGTGTGTGTGGTCGTGCCGCGACGTGACATGGCTCGCACAGAATGTCCGCTCCGTGCAGCTGCTTCGCAGACAGCAGCGCCGATGCCTTGGCTTGCGCCGATTACCAGGATTTTCACCATAGCGGGTCTTGCTTTCTTTTGACTGCCGACGCCTGCGGACCAAGCGGCACGTGCTGAGCGACGAGTGTCACTGCATCCTCTTCAGGCCGGCGCTTCGCATCCAAGTTCGTGGCATGATGCGATATCCAAGGACGCAGTAGACGTCGACGATGCGCTCAATGTCGGCCATGTCGAAGCGATGATCTGACGGATTGATATCGCGTGCATGCTCGACTTCGTCGAGAACGCCTGGACCGACCTTTGATGCCTGGGCGATCTCGATCAGCGATTTGCGCGAGGCGCCACGAGCAGCCGCGAATGTCCAACCTTCAAAGACGGCCATTGTGTCTCGGCGTCCTGCGTGCCTACCCGGTGCCGGATGGATGGTGGTCGCATTGCTGCGGATGACCGCAGGAGAAGTGCTTGGAGTGTTTGTGTTACGCTTTAGTTGCTTTGATGGATCGCAGCGGTCGTCGTCATATGGTAACCTCTGATGTCGGAACAATTAGCGGTGCAGTATGGATCCAAGCGATGCTGAGACGCATTTGTCCGACGCGGACGTGTCCCGGGTCATTGAGATGGCCTGGGAGGATCGGACCCCATTTGAGGCCATCACCGCTGCCTACAAACTCTCCGAGGCCGACGTGATCAAGCTGATGCGCTCGCGCCTCAAGCGCTCAAGTTTTGAGATGTGGCGCAAGCGCGTTGGCGGGCGTCCGACCAAACACAGGCAGCTTTCTCCAAGCGGCGAGATCCGCCACAAAGCCAACAATCGTCGGCACCGCGGGCTCTAGGCCGACGACGGTTTTTGTCGTGTGCGGAAGGCAAACAGCGCCGCCAGCGCAGCCCCGACCAGAGTGATGCACGCCAACATGATCCACGCGTCGTTGACCGCCAGCGTTAGCGCGGCGCGTTCAACGGCCGGGCGAGCCATCTCCCGCATCTCGGTCGTGATAATCGTATCTGCCTCCTGGAGGGGCAAGCCGGTCCATGCAAATGCCGCGGGATCTAGGGCGAGCAGACGTTTACCGAGCGCGTCGCCATAGCCCGGCGCGCGGCCAAAGATGACCGTGTCGATGAGGGCAAGACCGATGGCGCCGCCCAGATTTCGCATCAAGTTAAACAGGGCGCTACCGTCTGGCAGATGTTCGGCGCTGAGGTGTCCGAGTGCCACACGCGTTGGCGGCAGAAGACAGAACATGATCGCCACGCCGCGCACAATCTGTGGCCAGAACATATCGTCACCTTCG
The DNA here is from genome assembly GCA_031374735.1 of Hyphomicrobiaceae bacterium. Classification (GTDB taxonomy): domain Bacteria; phylum Pseudomonadota; class Alphaproteobacteria; order Rhizobiales; family Hyphomicrobiaceae; genus JABFRJ01. The sequence goes on from JANMGQ010000166.1 coordinate 39,734, forward strand.
GTCCGCGGGTTGTCCCATCCACTCATGGCCAGACCGACGGCGAACAGGAGGAAACCGAACAGGCTCAACCGGCCCGCCGATACGAACCTCTCAAGCGCAACAACAACGGGCGCCGACAGCAACTGGGCTGCACCCGTCACCAGCATGATCTGGCCGATCTCGAGAGCATCCAATTGGCCGACATAGGCCAGGAACACCGGCATCAGGTACACGTTGCCGTAGAGGCCCATGCCAAGAATAAAGCTCATCGCGCAGCCGAGCCTGAAGGGCCGGTCCGCGAGCAGTCGCAGATCGACAACAGGGGTGCTCGACCGCAGCGAGAGCCAGACAAACACGCAACCCGTGCAGAGAGCGCCACCCATCAGCGCCGCCGTCGCAGGCGCCAGCCAGCCGTGTTTCGGGGCCTCCTTGAGACCGATCTCAAGCGTCGCCAACGCGACCGCCAGCATCGCCAGGGCGAAGCCATCGACCCACCGCAGCCTCTGCGTCAGCGACGTTGCGCGCGGCAGGCAGAGCGCGCCAGCAGCCAATGCCAGCACACCTGGACCGACGTTCACAAAAAACAACCAGGGCCAGCCCCATGTTGTCGTAATCCATCCACCGATCAGTGGCCCGACGGTTGGCGCAAGCACGGCCAACATACCTGCAAGCGTGGTGGCCAATCCCTGGCCTCGCGTCGGAAACATCAAGAACGCCGCGGAGAAGACGAGCGGGATCAACGCTCCGCCGGCGAACCCTTGAACAACGCGCCATACGACGAGGCTTGCGAAACCCGTGCTCAGCCCGCACCCGATGGACGCGATCAGGAACGTGGTCGCAGATGCCAAAAACAGTCCGCGGATGGACATGGCGCGGGTCAGCAACCCGCTCAGAGGGATCGCGATGACTTCAGCAATCAGGTAGCTCGTCTGTAGCCAGCTCATTTCGTCCGGCTGGATCTTCAACGCCGCCTGCATGGCGGGCAAAGAGGTCGCCACGATCTGAATGTCGAGGATGGCCATGAACATGCCAACGCACAGGGCCAAGAACCCGATCCAGCGCGTGACGACCCGGGGTTCATCAGTAGCGACGGCGGATGGGGGATGTACCAAACGAACCTCGCTGTAGTTATCGTTTGGCGCTGCCGAGTGCAGCACTCTCAGCACTGATGCGAACCCACAAGACTGCGGCGTTGAGCACAGAGAATACGACACCGTAGAGCGTAAGCCCAAACACCATCGGTAAGACAAAAATTTCAGCGACGACGACCGCGTAGTTGGGATGCGGGAGCAGCCGGTAGGGGCCAGCGCTCACCAAGGTCTCTCCGGGCAGCACCAAAATGCGCGTGGTCCAGCGCCGGCCGAGCGTGGCCAACACCCACACGCGCAGCAGCTGCAAAACAACAAATAGCCCAAGCCAGCCGAGATGTGGCCAGATGCCGATTGCAAGCAGCCACAAGCCGACCAGCCATGCGGCGTGCAGGAGGACAATCGCGGGATAATGGCCCGGCGCATGTTCGACCGCGCCCTGGCTGCGCAACCACGCCTCATTGCGACGGCTGTAGAGCAACTCCGCGAGCCGTTGCAGTGTCACCGCCGCGAGCACGACGACCGCGGCTACGTTGGGTGTGCTCCAGCCTAGTGTGTCCATCATGATGATGCGCCGTGCAGCAGGAGGGTGCTCAACGTGAACCCTGGCCCAAGCGCAACGAGCAGCGATGTGGTCGGCAAGCCCGCTGCCAGTGCGCGTTCCAGGACAAAGAGCGCGGTTGGCGCTGACATATTGCCATATTCGGACAGAACCGCACGCTCATGCTGCAAGACACCGGGCGTCAATTCGAGGGATGTTTCTATCGCCTCAAGGACTTTCGCGCCACCGGGGTGGCAGATCACCTGATCGATGTCTTGACGCGCGTGACCTTGCCGCTCCAACATGGTGTCGATCGTGGGGGCCAGATGCGCCAAAGCGAAGGGCGGTATCGAGCGATCAAAGATCACGCCGAACCCCTGCTCGTCGACGTTCCACCCCATGATGTTGAGGGTGTCAGGCCACGTATGCTCCTCGTTGCCGCCCAACCGCACAAGACCCGTATCGCCTGTCCGAATGACAGCAGCCGCGGCACCATCGCCGAACAAGGCGAGGGCCACGATGTTGGCCTTCGTCAGTTGGTCCAAGCGCGCTGCGAGCGTGCAGAGTTCGACGGCAACGACGAGCACGTTTGCGCCCGGTTGCGCCTCGGCCAGTCGCGCCGCAACAGCGAGTCCCGTGACACCGCCCGCGCAACCCAAGCCGAAAATTGGCACGCGTCGAACGTGAGGCGATAGACCGAGGGCTTTGGCGGCACGCGCTTCAAGGCTCGGTGCTGCAATGCCGGTCGACGACACGGTGACGACGATATCGATGTCGGAGGGCACCAAACCAGCGCGCACGATGGCTTGCTTTGCGGACTGGATGAACAGATCGGTCGCGGCTTCGAGGTAGACGGCCGTCCGGTCCGTCCACGTGTGCGGCTCTTCATACCAAGCGCCCGGCCGCACGGAATGTCGCTTCGCGATGCCAGCGTGATCGAAAACGGGTGCGAGGCGCTCGAACTCCGGCATTCGCAGTCCAAACACGCGGCGTGTTCGTTCGCAGATCTCCTCCTGCGTCATGACGTGTTCAGGCACAACGGTGGCCAGAGAGCAGAGAAAGGCTGGATCACGGGACAAATCAGTCTCCACACACAGTTCAGCGTCCGCGAGATCGATCTACGGAATAGGCATGAGTGTATACGACCAGCCCCTCAGCTTGGTTGCACGCGATCACCAGAACGTGTGCGTCGCGCAAACTCTTGGCACGTGCGTTGGGAGCGACGCTTATCGGGGGACTCGACATTGGTCTGATCTGCCGCGTGTGAGCGTATTGGAAAGTAGCAACGTCGCGAAAGTCACAATGCCCCCACCTGCCGGTCACCTCACCCGCATTACACAGCTCGTTCGCGGCGCACTCGCCCCGCCGCCGGGCCGCGCTCGGATTGGACTGGCGCTTGTGGCGGGACTGGCTTGCCACACGATCTTCGGGCTGGCTGGTTTGGCGATGGTCACCGCCATGTTCTACGGCATGACTGCGACGTTTGGCTCCGTTCCGTGGCCATGGGCTATGCTCGCCAATGCAGCGCTGATCTTGCAGTTTCCGATGGCACATTCGTTTTTCCTCACACGCGTCGGCAACCGCTGGCTCGCACGGCTGGTGCCGGGTGAGCACGGACAGACCTTGGCGACGACGACCTATGCCACGGTTGCGTCGATCCAACTGCTTGCGTTGTTCACTCTCTGGACGCCATCGGGTGTCGTGTGGTGGCAAGCGGACGGTACGGGCTTTTTTGTCCTATGTGCCGCGTATGCCGCCTCCTGGGTCGCACTCTCCAAAGCCAGCTTTGACGCCGGAGTCGAGGTACAATCTGGCGCCTTGGGGTGGCTCTCACTGCTCCAGAACATCCGGCCGATCTTTCCGGATATGCCGACAGCCGGCTTGTTCCGATTTGTCCGACATCCCATCTACGTAGGGTTCATCCTGACGCTGTGGACTGTCCCTGTTTGGACGCCTGATCAATTGGCAGTGGCCCTGAGCTTCACAGCGTATTGCCTCGCTGCACCACTTCTGAAGGAACGGCGATTTGCGCGTCTCTATGGCGAACGCTTTGCCGCCTACTGCGCGCAGGTTCCCTATGTCCTGCCCAAGCTGACCCGAGCGACGCCGGCCACGCGCAAATCGGAGATACGGCCATGAAACTTGCGGCCCTTCTCTCGACCGCCTTGTTGTTCGGCGGCATGACGCTCTACTCGTTCGGGTTTGCGCCCATGGTGTTTTCGGCGCAGAAAGCTGACGTCGCAGGTGGTCTGCTGCGCAAAGCGTTTCCGCACTACTATCTGTTCGTATCGGTCACGGCACTAGCCGCCGCCGGCTCTCTCGCGGGACTTGATCCCCTCGGCGCGGCGTTGATGGCGGCTACGGCGCTTGTGGCGCTTTTGGCACGCCAAATCCTCATGCCGGCGATCAACATCGCGCGCGACAGTGGTGCGAAGAGCCGCTTCGACCGCCTGCATGGCTTATCCGTCGCGCTGAACATGGTGCAACTGGCCGCCTTCGTTTGGGTGCTGGTACGGCTGAGCTAAGCCGGCAAGAGGTTTGATCACCGATGAAAAACGTGAGTCTTTTGCCACCGGGTTTGTTCGAGAAGACCGACGACCTCGACGATGCGCTGTTTTATCAGCAGCCCCGGTTGGTTCACCATATCGATCCGGCGGCAGTCGCGGCCCTGACGGCGTTCTACGGCGAACTCCTCCCCAAAGCGGGGCGCATTCTCGATTTGATGTCCAGTTGGGTCAGCCATTTCCCGGTCAGCGTGACCGGTGATGTTGTTGGGCACGGGATGAATGCCGCAGAACTCAGAGCAAACCCACGCCTACGGGAGTGGTTCGTGCAGAACCTGAACGCACAGCCGAAACTTCTATACGCCGACACGCACTTTGACGCCGTCACATGCTGCGTTGGCGTGCAATATCTTCAGCAGCCCGACGCGGTGTTTGTCGAATTGGCCCGCGTCCTAAAGCCCAGCGCCCCCTGCATCGTGAGCTTTTCCAACCGGTGTTTTCCAACCAAAGCCGTTGCCGTGTGGCGAGAGCTTGGAGGCCGCGCGCGCGCTGATCTTGTCGGGATGTATTTGCAAAGGGCTGGGTTTGATCGCGTGATCGCCCATGTTCTGCGCGACGGTGTGGTGGGCGATCCGCTGATCGCCGTTGTCGGTTACGCCCCGCAAGTCAGATCCTAGGCGGCCTATGTGATAATGGGACCGCGTGCCCAGGCCGAGCCCTACTCATGCTCGCCATCATGACGTCGCCCGAGGACGCGCGACAGAAGTTGTGGCTTGGTCGCCGCTGTAGTGTAGGTCGCCGCGGTGACGACGGCTGCGGCAATCAGAGCGGCATGTCCGAGCAGGCTGACGGGGAGCAAAGTGTAGCTCCCGATGGCCACCGCGAAAGCTATGGCCCACATACCGCCGAGGATCTGTAGGATCAGATGTCGTGTTCCGACGTTTGGAAGGTGCCGTAGCGGGCTCACCCGATGGTCGAAAACATAGGCCCAGGCATCTGCAACCAACTTGCCCATGACGCCGCTCCCCGATCGATCGTGCGTTTCAATACACTGTTAGTAAACGCGCCGACGAGAACGATAGATCTCAACGGCGATAAACCACCGCGAGCCTGCCGTGAGCGCGGTGCCATTGGCTCGAAGCGACTTCGGCTACGATGTCGCGGAACATCGCGGTGATCTGTGGAAGGTCGGCCGGCGTTCAGTCTTTCAGTAGCAGGTAAACTGTCCTTGCCTCCGGTCGCTATGGTGCCACTGGTGCAGGACGTCCTGCGTGAGCACAAGCAGATGTCTGCTCCCTCGAAGACTGTCTACTACGACAAATCTTGCCCATTGTGCGCCGCTGAAATAGGCCACTACCAACGTCTTGCTGACAGGACGGACGTCCTCTTTATCGACGCGTCCGCCGCGTCTCCTGACCTTGGCCCGAACCTCGACAAATCGACAGCACTCGCACGTTTTCACGTGCGCGATGCGCAGGGCACGTTGCATTCCGGGGCAGCTGCATTTGTTCACCTTTGGAGCGCGCTGCCCGGCTGGCGGTATGCCGCGCGCGCGGCACGAATCCCGGGCATGCTGCCTGCACTCGAAGGACTCTATCGGCTGTTTCTCCCCGCCCGACCGATCCTCGCGCGAAGCGCAGTCCGCGTGAACCGCATGCGATCCGGGAGGTGCTCATGAGTACCGTGAAACCCCACCTCTACGCCGTGCCACCGGAGGTCGTTCAGCAGGTCGGTGAGACCTTCGAAGACACGAAGGTCATCCGCTTTCACCACTGTGATCCTGCTGGCATCGTGTTTTATCCGCAGTATTTTGTGCTGTTCAATGAACTGGTCGAAGATTGGTTCACGCACGGTCTTGGCGTGAGCTTCGCGGACCAAGTCGTTCGAGAACGCGTCAGCGTACCGATGGGACGGATCGAGTGTGATTTCGTCGGCCCGAGCCGGATCGGCGACAAGCTCACGTTTGGCCTGAATGTCCTTGCGCTTGGATCGAGCTCGATGAAAATCCGCATCAAAGCAACGTGCGGAACTGAGCTGCGCGTGCGCGCGACGCTCACGCTGGTACAGGCGTCTCTGGTCTCGCTCCGATCCGTCCCCATTTCACCAGGGTTGCGTGCTGGGCTTATGAGATACCAAGCCCAGGACTAGCGGCCTGTCGAAACAGGTCGGTCTGCACCCTTGCATCACGCCGCCTTTGTCACCCGTGGGTGCGCTGGAGAGAGCAACGATGTCATCGAACCATGATTCCCCGTCGGTCGTTAGATCTGAGGACATGTCGCTACTCATTGTTGACGACGATGAGGTCTTCGCATCGCGGCTTGCAAAAGCGCTTCAGGCACGCGGCTTCGACGCGTCAACAGCGACCAGTCGTAAAGCCGCTCTTGATCGGCTCTCGACGAGTCCGCCAGCATTTGCCGTGTTCGATTTACGACTGCAGGACGGCAACGGCATCGATCTCGTCGAAGCCCTGCGACGGCTTCGCCCCGATGCGCGCTGTGTCATGCTGTCTGGGTATGGCAACATCGCAACCGCCGTCTCCGCGGCAAAGCATGGTGCGATCGATTTCCTGGCCAAGCCCGCAGACGCCGACCAGATCGTCGACGCACTACGCGCTCCAAAAGGACGAATGCCTCCGCCGCCTGACAGCATAGCGCCTCCTCGCGAGGTGCGGCTAGCGCACATCCAGGATGTCCTTGCGCACTGCGACAACAACTTGTCAGCCGCAGCCCGGCAGTTGGGCATGCATCGCCGGACACTCCAGCGAATTGTGCGTCGAGAAGAGAGCCGAGAAACTGCCGACGGCTGACACTTTGCCCGACCAACGCGGCATTCAGGGCATGCCCAAGACGCCGAAAGCGCCTCAACACCAAACGGAGAGACTGTCACGGCAATGCTTAAGTCACGGATGCGCGCTTTTGGTGTCGTTGCCGGAGCCGGCTTTGTCATCGCGTGGGGGAGTTTTTATCTGTTGACGCGGCCTTCAGGACAAATACCGCGCGAGCTGCTCTGGCTTGGCGCAGTAATTGCGACCGGGATTTTCCTCGCAGCAGGGGCGCTCATGTACATGCGGGCGCGCGGGCGCGCTCGGGGTGAATGACCTTGGTGGCTGTAACGTGGGAAGTTGCCGAAATATCTTGTCGCGATCGTTGCGCAAGCACGAGCGACCCCCGACCGTGTTGGTCGATGGACACAGGCTACACGGGTACTTCCATGCCGGCCCAGTCGAAGACGCGTCCACTATCGGCCGGCGAAAGTGTGACCAATACGTTGAGCAGTGCCGCGGCGGAGTGCGCGGGCGTGAAAAGCTTGTCGGTCGCGACGCCCGTTTGAAACGGTTTCGACAATCCCGTGTCGACGGTGCCGGGGTGCAGGCCGACGCAGAGCGCGTGCGGGTGCGTGCGCGCGAGTTCGATGGCAAGCGTGCGCAAAATCTGGTTGAGCGCAGCCTTCGACGCGCGATAACTGATCCAGCCGCCGAGGCGGTTGTCCGAGATGCTGCCGACGCGCGCGGACAACGCCGCGAACACGGCCCGGCGTTCGCGTGGGAACTTCGGCAAGACATGCTTGGCGATCAGCGCCGGCGCGATGGCATTGAGGGCGAACGTGTCAGCCATCGCTGCGGCATCAATGGCACGATAGGTTTTCTCGGGGCGAATGGCGGGCTGCGAACCGACGCCGCGATGCAAAAGACCCGTCGCGATGATGACCATGACGATATCGCCGAACGTGGCCGCGGCGGCGGCGATCTCGGTTTCACGCGTGATGTCGACGGACGTCCAGATGACGCGTGGATCGAGGTGAGCGGGTTGCGTGCGCGACCACGCCTGCAGCGTCGCATTTGGATAGCGTATCGCCACGTCGTCGAGCAGCGCACGGCCGAGCCCTCCAGAGGCGCCGACGATCAGAATGCTTCGTGGTGGCTGAGCTTCAGTCATGAGGATGCCGTTTCGATAATGAGCCGTGCTGCCACCTCCTCTACCACACTGCGGTCGACCGCCCGCGCGTCGGGGCACGTGTCTCGCATTACAAGAGGCAGCCGAAATATCTTTTATTTCTTTCAGCGATTTAACGAGGTTTTCTTTAGGTCCAGCGGCGCACTCACAGCGTTGACTCTGATGTGATCGAGACATCGAGGATCGGCAGTCGCGCTCCATGCGGGCGCGGTTCCGCCGACGTGCGTCGATCACTGACACGACACTTCACAAATCGGGACGAAACCCATGAAGCGATTTGCAGCAATGACTTTCGCAGCCGTGGCGTTGTTCGCCTCAACAGGAGCGCAGGCCCAGATGAAAGATATCGTTGATACCGCCGTTGGCGCAGGCAAGTTCACCACCCTCGTCGCGGCCGTGAAGGCTGCTGGTCTTGTCGACACACTGAAGGGCCCTGGCCCGTTCACCGTGTTTGCGCCCACGGACGAGGCCTTTGCGAAGTTGCCGAAGGGCACGGTCGAAGATCTGCTGAAGCCCGAGAACAAGGCCAAGCTGGTCGGCATTCTGACCTACCACGTGCTGCCGTCGAAGGTGATGGCGGCCGATATCGCCGGCAAGAAGATGGGCGCAAAGACCGTGCAGGGCACCGAGATCGCGGTTGATGCGATGTCGGGCGTCAAAGTGAACGGCGCAACCGTCGTCACAGCTGATGTCGCCGCGACCAACGGCGTGATCCACATCATCGATACCGTGCTTCTGCCGAAGTAACGCACATGCGGTCGGCTGATGCGCTGCATCAGCCGATTGCCCACCTTGAGGCACTCCCAATGTTGAAATCGTCCTGGCGGTCCGTCATGGACCCCGATCAAAACGCGCTGTCTGGTCTGCCGAAACCGGTCAAATTCCAGCTCATGATCGTGCTGGCCCTCATGTGGTCGGCGATCTTCTGCGCCAATGCCGGATTGCTGATCTGGTTGCCGGAGTATGTGCTTGCGCACGGCGTGCTAATTTTCTTCGGCATCTTTGGCACGGGCTGGTTGTTCCGTGTTCGCCGTCAAAACATGCCTGTGCCCGTGAAGATACCGACGCGGAAATCCTGACGTGTTGTTTCATATCTGGCAGCGATCGATTCTGCCGCCAAAACTCCCACCCGCTTTGGACAACTTGCAATGATCAATCCCACTCTCGGGCAATACGAACTTGTGCACAATGCATTCTCATTCGCCATCGCGACCATGGGTGCGGCGACGGCCTTTTTCTGGTTGGGTCGCTCGCAAGTCAGCACGCACTACAAAACCGCGCTGACAATCACCGGCTTGGTCACTGCGATTGCGCTCTACCACTACGTCCGCATCTTCGACAGCTGGGAAGCTGCATTCACGGTCGTGGATGGCACCCTGCGCACGAGTTCCAAGCCCTTCAACGATGCCTATCGCTATGTCGATTGGCTTTTGACCGTGCCGCTGTTGTTGATCGAGCTGATCTTGGTCATGCGTCTGTCTGAAGACGAAACTTGGTCCAAGGGCACGCGGCTTGGCCTCCTTGCAGCGCTTATGGTGGCACTCGGCTATCCCGGTGAAATCTCCCAGGTGAATGGCACACGGTGGCTCTGGTGGGTCTTGGCTATGATCCCGTTCTGCATCATCGTCCGGGAACTCTATGTCGGTCTTGGTCGTTCGATTGCCAGCCAGCCGTCGAGTGTGCGTGGCCTTGTGAAAGCGGCGCGGGATCTGACGGTTGTGTCCTGGTGCTTCTATCCGATCGTGTTTGTCCTGCCGATGCTCGGCTTGACGGGCGGTACGGCAACGACAGCGGTTCAGGTCGGCTACACGATAGCGGATGTCGCGGCCAAGGCTGTGTTTGGCGTGCTGATCTTCATGATCGCGGTTCGCAAGTCTGACGCAGAAGCACTGGGCGCGACTGCGCCGAAGCCGATCGGCGCGGCAGTACCTGCGATATGATGCCCGTGTGCGGGGCAGCCGATAGGTTCGCCCCGCGCGCGCATCGGGACCCCCATCGGTACATAATTCTTGCAGTGATCGGCGCTATTTGCGCTGTACAGTTCGCTCGCCCGAACTTTGACTTGGCATCGATGCCGCTCGCGGCCGCGGCATTGATCATCATGTTCGGCCTGCCCCATGGCGCCTTGGACGTCATGCTGGCCGGGATGCACCGCGACTTTTCCAATCACGCGATCCTGACGCACTTCCTGGTCCGCTATGTCAGCCTCGCGCTCGCGGTCGCCCTGTTGTGGTGGTTGAGTCCGCTCGTGGCGTTGATCGGTTTCTTGGCGATCTCTGCTGTTCACTTCGGCGGGGACTGGGACGATGCGTGCGGGCTATTCGGCCAAGTCGCAATCGGCACAGCGATGCTGAGCTCGACCTCGCTGATGCACCAGGAGCAGGTGGTTGCCATTTTTGGTTGGCTCGTGCCGCAGACTGTTGCCGAGTCGGTCGGCCACGCCTTGCACACCGTCGCTCCCTACGCGCTGTCTGTAGCAACGCTTGTGCTGATCAAGGCCATGCGCTGCAATCCACTTGCAGCCTGCGAAGCCATTGCCACCATCGTCGCGGCGATTGTCCTGCCGCCCATCACGTTCTTTGTCGTCTACTTCTGTCTGCTGCACAGCGTCCGTCACCTGTACGTGACACGTGCCGCCCTTCGGACCCACAGCACTCACGATCTCGTGCGCGAAGCTGCGCCGTATGCAGTGCTTGCGGCTGGTGCGTGTATGGCCGCAAGCGCGGCGTTTCTGCATCTTGGGCCGGGTGAAGCCTTGCTCTCGTCAGTGTTCGTCGTTCTCTCCGCATTGACCGTCCCGCACATGGTCTTGGTCGAGTGGTACCGTTGATCCAGCGACACCTGCATCGGTCACGATCAAGGCGACGGCGCGGCGCGCCCATTCCGCATACACCGGCGCGCCAGGATGGAAGCCGTCGGCGGCGATCCACGAGCGATCGTCCATGCTGCCGATGTAGAGATAGCGGCAGCCGGCGTCGCTTCAACGCGCGCCCGCAGCGCGGCGTCTCGCTGTCGGCAGACGGCGCCGAGGAACCAGCGCAGCGGCTGTGGCAAGGCTGGAAACTGGCCGACCGGCGGGAAGCCTGAGACGATGACCAGCTTCGCTGCGAACTTGGTTTTGAGCAACGTGATGACAGCGACCATGTCGGCGTCGTAGGCGGCGGCACTACGGTTGGCCGTCACGTCGTTGACGCCAATAGACGTGATGGCGACGTCGCATGGAATTGCGGGTGCCGCTTGAAGGCGCTTCAGCGTGCCCGCCGCCGTTGCGCCGGTCTTGGCAATCAGGGTCCAATCGACAGTGTAGCTGTCGTCCAACGCTGAAACGGTGCGGCCGAGCAGTGCGTCCGACTGAACAGCGACGCCGACACCAGCCGCGGCCGAGTCACCCACGATCATTAGCCTGAGAAGCGGGCCACTTCCGCGCTGCCCCATGCGCGCACCGTCGGGCTCGGGTAGCATCACGACGGTTCGCCGGACGCAAACGCCTTGCGCGATCCACAGCGGCGAAAGCCCATATTTGACAGCCTGCAAACCCATCACGCCGTCACGTGTGCGACCGTATGAACCATCGGCGAACCGCGGCCGTAAGCTTCGGCAACACCGGCGAGACTTCAGCTCCTGAGCGCTGCGTGCACGTCGGCGATCGCGAAAGCGACATCTATGAACTGTATTGCAAGGCCCGCGAGCTTGGCACGCACTTCGTCGTGCGCACCTGCGTCGATCGTCTTGCTGGCGATGGCGAACACACGATCGCCGACGAGATGGACGAGGTTGCGGTCAAGGGGCTGCATCGCATCGAAACACGCGACCAACATGGTGATGTCTGCAGTGCCACGCTCGAACTCAAGTATCGACGCATCCGCGTCTTGCCGCCGATCGGCAAGCAGAAGCAATATCCTGCATTGGACCTCGTCGTGATCCATGCCGTGGAACGCGGCGCGCCCAAGGGACGCAAGCCGATCGAGTGGAAGCTGATCACCAACCTACCGGTGCGCTCGCGCAGCGAGGTCATCGAGAAGCTCGATTGGTACGCGATGCGCTGGAAGATCGAAGTGTTCCACAAGATCCTGAAATCAGGCTGCAAGGCGGAAGACTCGAAGCTGAGGACGGCTGACCACCTCTGGCGACGACGACAGCCTGGCAACGTTGCAGCGTGCCCAAGAACACGCGGCGCTGGGTCAAGGTAACGTCAAGAGCCGGCGCGAAATCCTCGCTGGCCAGCCACCATATGTCGTCAACCGTCCATTCCCGCGCTGAAAGGCCGTGGCCGACCATCCATGCCACGAAACGGTCGGCGAGATGGTCGGCATCGGTGCGTGAGATGGTCGGCATGGTCGGCATCTGGACCGGTTCGGTGATCTCAGGCGACGATCCCAGCGCGCGTTATCGCTGGTCGGCGGTGTGCGATGGCAACGTCACAACATCGCCACTAGGATCGGAACGCTTGGGAACGGTGGCGAACGACCGGGACGGCGAAGGTCAGCTATTCCGTCATGCGCGTGCAATTGCTGCTTGACGGCGCGAAGAACCCGAAAAGCAGCGTTCCGATGACGACAAGTTACCCGCCGCGAACCACAAGATTGCGGCAAGGTTTTTCCAGCGAATGTAACGCGCAGATCGATCCGCAACCCAGTGCACGTGCAACCGCACCACTGGGCTCAAAAGCTTGCTGAACCATTGAGATTAAATACGATACGGGAGGTGACGTACCGTTGACCAGGGGCATCCACACTCTTGAAGAAAATGGCAAGCGAGTCGTGACCGACTTCGGCGGCTATCGCTTTGGTGACGGCACCGTAGCAGGATGAAATGCCTTTGCAGTCGACCCTGTAGGCAAATCTACGAGCCGCACCGTCTGGCTGAATGATTTTCTTCGTCTCGGCTTCATCACGGCAGACCTTCAGCTCGCTGATCTTGGCGCAACCCTTTGCGGTCAGGGTTTCAAGCCTCTGAAAGAACGCCTTCAGGCTTTGCTGGTCATTTGCCGAACTTCCACCAGCCATGACTGCTACAGCCAAGACAAAGCTAGGTGCAATCAAAAGTCGAGTTCGGTTCATCTGCTACGTTCTCAGTCGCTAACTCGGAGCGATCGTGGTGCGCGTGTCGGGCGACAGCGCGCGGAAGACATGTTAGCAAATCCGGAATTTCTGACCGGTCTGTCGATTGGTCCGCCAGCACGTTTCACGCTTTGCTTCAAAAAAGGCCTGATCGGTCACGTAGGCGGCGGACGCTGTTGGTTCGGCATTCGACGGCGTGGCACTGAGCAAAATCAGCCCCGCGCAAAGTGATGCCAACGTGGCCTTGCCGATCTTGGTCATGACTGTTTCCCCTGAAGCGAAATTGCTCAACTCGGGCAGGCCTACTGATAGTCCGTTGTCTTTGCAAGGAGCAGCCGGACGGCCCGCGCCGCCATTTTGTAGAAAGATTCTGCTGACCGGCGGGTTCTCAATCTGTCCGCTCGCGCCGTTTTCGCTGATGTGATTTTATCGGATATGCGAAGAGTGTGAGTTGAGGTCTTATGATGCGTCGGATTTTGTTGGCCGTAGCAGTTGGCTCGCTCGCGATATCGAGTGCCGTTGCGCAAGGGCAGCAAGGTCGTTGCAGCGGGTGCGGCTGCAAAGGTGGTCCGGGCTATCGAGGCCCTGACGGGACTTGCGTCGCGCATCGCCAACTCTACAAAGTCTGCGGCACGCCGCCGACCTTGCGCTGCAACTTTGAGGGCGCGGCCTTCGTGGCCATCGGTGCCGTCTTGCCGACGCTAAAGCCCGGCGACACGACCGGCGAAGCCTGTGCGATACCAACCGCCTCCGGTGTTATGCGCGCATCGTGCGCGCCACTAAAGCAGCCGCGACCGAGCAACGGCGCCGCTGTGCCGGTCAAGCAAGAGCCGAAACCTGCCCCGCCACCTTCGTGAGCGCCCGGCGACAGGTCATTTACGATCAGCTTTGCGTGGCGCGTTGATCGTATTGCGCACGGCTTTGACCGGCGCGCATGTCCTGCTGTCATAACGCTGCGAGGATTGGTTGCAGGCGCTATCGTACTTCTCTCCCATTTCGCCCACATCCTTGAGTTTGATCAGTCTGTCTGCAACCTTGTCGGACGTGCTCTTGTCGGCGACTGCACCTTTGGCGGGTGCAGCGCTGGGTGTGGTCGGGTGGACCACCGCAACCGCAGCTTTTGGTGCTGCCTTTGGCACGGCCAGTTTCACAATCGCCTTGGCAGCCTCGACTGCCCCCGTGAGCTTGTTCGCAGAGGCTGGGCTTGAAACAACCAACAGGCAGACACAAACGGCAAGTCGCATTTGACACCCTTGGGCGCGGCCAATCAGTCAGGCGGACGCTAGAGACCAAGACGCGGTGTGGCAAGGCAGTCTGCAGGGCAATCGGAACGATCGCACGCTGGCAATTGCGGCTACGTCAGAGCGCAGGAACCCAGCGCACTCAGCGGATTGCACATCATAGACCGCGTTCAGTGGGGTGCTGATGGGGTGCTGGCGCCAAAACCGTCAAGCGCGGTTGCAATCTAAGTTCTTGATTTCATTGGCGCACCCGACAGGATTCGAACCTGTGACCTTTGCCTTCGGAGGGCAACGCTCTATCCAGCTGAGCTACGGGTGCCTGTGACATGCTTAGCTCATGGGCCGGGCAGTGGCAATCACGTCGGTGCACGTCGGTGCTCCGACATCACGTCGTTGCACCACGTCGTTGCGGGGCAAGCGGCGGATAGGACATGGCGAGTCATCGCCCTTCGCGCCACCAGGCTAGCGAGATGACTGCGAGCAGCGCTGCGAGAGCCGCAAGACCGGTGAACATCGGCGTCACTTTTACGCCACGTGTGACGAAGGCCTCACGGTCCTTGAGGCCGAGCCAACCCGAGCCGGATAGAACCCGTGCGCCCTGTAGAAGGGACACCCGCGGGACATCGACCGCGCCTGTTGCCGCAGACAGAATACCGCCGCCGCGCGTCCAGTAAACGCCGCCGCCGGTGGCAGTTGCGAGCGGTTGCATCTTTTCGGCCGTCGCCACCACCTCGCTCATTTCGCGGGCGTCTTCGAGGCCGGCATGGGCCACGGCGGTCAACTGGCCCGATTGCGACGTGGTCTGCATTTTGTAGAGGCCCGGCGCCTTCACGTCGATGACCGAGCGGAACAGGCCAGGACCGGCCTTCTCCAGCGTAATCTGACTGTTCTCGCCACCGGGCGCCGATATCGAGACGGGCGAGACCATCTCTTCCATGGTGCGACGCTCAATGGTGATCTTGAGCCCGCGCGGTGTTGCGATCAGGCGTTCTTCTTCGAGGTCCGGCTCCTTCATGAGCCAGTGGGCCGTGCGACGCAGCATGTCTGAATGTGGGCCGCCGCCATCGTAACCGCGTGCCCAGAGCCACGCGTGATCCGACGTCAGCAGGGCAACGCGGCCCTTACCTTTGCGGTTGAGCACCAGCAGCGGGCGATCGTCGGCGCCGGTCATGACGTTGCGGCCCTCGCGCACCGAAACATCGACCTGGCGCAGCCAGTTGCCCCATTTCGGCTCCTTGTCGGAGGCGCCGGGAAGGCCGCGCGTGACGGGATGCTTCATGCCGTCTTCCGACAGTTTTGCCTTGAAGGGCTTCTCCAGCACGCGCCCGCTCGGCATGGCCGGGAGCACGCGCTGCAGGAATGTGCGCGCGAGGCTCGATGGCCCGGCATAGTCATCGCCGACGGCGACCAGCAGCGCGCCGCCGCCTTCGACGTATTGGTTGATCGACTCGTAATAATCCGGCCGCAGAATGTTGTCGCGGTTCTGGTAGCGGTCGAAGATGATCAGGTCGAATTCCTTGATCTTCTGGACGAACAGCTCCTGCGTCGGGAATTGGATCAATGACAGTTGATTGACCGGTGTGCCATCGAGCTTGGACGGCGGGCGCAGAATGGTGAAGTGCACGAGATCAACAGCCGCGTCGGATTTCAGGAGGTTGCGCCACGTGCGCTCGCCGGCGTGCGGCTCGCCTGAAACCAACAGCACACGCAAATTTTCGCGCACGCCTTCCGCCGTCACGATCACGCGGTTGTTGGCAGCCGTCAGTTCCCCGGGTGCGACTTCAAGTTCGATCTCGACAATGTTCTGGCCGGCGTGCGGGAACGGCATTGATAGCGTGACAGGGCGACCGATGCTGGCGCGTTTGGTCTCATCCGGCAGCCCCTCGCGGCGAACTTTCAGCGTCACCTGATCGGAACCTGCGGGGCGGCGGCCGTTCTCGACCACCTTAGCTTCGATCTCGCGGGTGGTGCCGACGATGCCGAACTTGGGCGCCTTGGTGATCTCAATGCGGCGGTCGAACTCGTCGGGCTTGCCGGTCAATAAGGTGTGCACGGGCGCATCGAAGCCCAAAGCATTCGCGGCTTTCGGCACGTCGTGCACCTGACCGTCGGTGATCATGATGACGCCTGCGAGCCGGTCTGTCGGCGTGTTGGCGAGTGCACGGTTGAGGTCGACGAACAGGTTGGTTCCCGAGGGCCCGTCACCCGTTGGCTTGGCGGCGTTGACAAAGCGCACGTCGAGATTAGGGATGGCCTTCAGCTTGGCTTCGAGGTCGCGTTTGATCTCAGCGGTGATCTGGGGGCGGTCGGCGATGGTTTGGCTGGTCGATTCATCGACCACCACGACCGCGATGTTGGCAAGGCTCTCGCGCTGTTCTTCGCGCAGTGTCGGATTGAGCAGGGCGAGCAGCAGTGAGGCGAGGGCAAGCGCCCGCAGCAGGCCGCCGCGCTGGCGGCGGAACAGCAGGAACGCTGCCAACAGTATCGCTATGGCAACGGCGGCCCAGAAGATCGGGCCTGGCAGCAACGGCGATGTCTCGATGGTCCATTTCATGGCGCTACTCCAAACGGCCCGATGGGCATCAGGCCTTCGGCAGGCGTCTCAGGATTTCGGCCAGGGTGGCGTCGATTTTGTCGAACCGAGCCGCGTTGTCAGCTCGATCCTTTTCGACCGCCGCCTCCAAAGCCCGCATGCGCTGATCAAACTCGACCATGAAGCGCGCTACGCCATTTCGCAGGTCTCGCATATCGACCTGCAGCATGCCTTGGTTGCGCTCGATCTTGTCGAGGCGGTTGCTGACGCTGATGATTTCAGCCCGGATACTTGCAAACTCGGCCTCGTACTTCGCGGTGCGCGTCGTGAGCAGGCCCGGCAGATCCCAGACGATCGACTCCGGGTCTGTCAGACGCTTGTCGAGCACATCAATCGTGGTCATGCTGCGCTCCCTCAATTCCCGAGCCGCTCGAGCAGCGCCGGCACGTGCACCTGATCGGCTTTGTAGTTGCCGGTGAGTGCATACATGACGATGTTGACGCCGACGCGATAGGCTTGCTCGCGTTGGGGTTCACCACCGGGCACGACGGGGAACACAGGCGCATTGCGATCATCGACGGCCCAGGCGCTGGCGTAGTCATTCGACGTCACGAGGATCGACGAGACGCCATCGACACGGCGCGCCTGACGGCCGCGTTCGGCGTCGCGCGGGCTTTCCGCTTCGACCCACAGCTGGCCGTTGTCGTAGCGACCTGGGAACTGGCGCAACAGGTAGAACGACTTGGTCAACACGTGGTGCTCGGGCACCGCTTCAAGGCGCGGCAGATCGAGATTGCCGAGCAGGCGGGCGAGAGGCGTGGTGCGATCGCCGCCTGTGGCGCCGGGGGTGATGAATGACGTGCCGGCATCCCTGGTGTCGAAGATGATCAGGCCGCCGTTTTTCATGTAGGCGTCGATCTTGGCGAGTGTCGCCTCCGGCAGCGCGCGCGCGGTCGGCAAAACAGGCCAGTACAGCAGCGGGAAGAAGGCGATCTCGTCAGCCTGGATGTTCACGGCAGCGGGATCGCCGGGCTCGACGGCGGTCTTTGCGATCAGGCACGCGACGAGGCCGCGCAGTCCCTGCTCAGAGACGCGATCGACGGTGGCATCTCCCGTGAGCACGAAGCCGAAGGTGACTTTGCCGGTTGCGATCTGGCTGCGTAACGCGGGATCGGCTGGCACGGCCTGTTGCGGGCGTGGGCGAACCAGATGTTGTGGACAGGTTTGCGCGCCACGCGAACCCTGGCTGTCGAAACGCGGAAAGCCCTGCTGCGGAAACTGCTGTGCATCGGCCGTGCCGGGGGCTGTCGCGATGGCGCCTGCGAGGGCGGCGACGAGCACGGTTGCACCACGACCGGAAAACTTGCGCCAGCCGAGGAATGCGCCAGCGAGCGCGAGCGTCGCCAGAATGTCCGTGAACAGCAGGCCGAGAGCCGAACTGAGCAACACTGGCTTCAAGGGGCGCGGCGCAGCGGTATCGACGGCGCGGCGCTCGAAGGCCGAGGGAAGGTTTGGCAATGGTTTCAGCACGGTTTTCGGGCCTGCCAGATTGAGGGCACGGGGGATACCTTGTGGGCCATAATAGCCCGGCGGGTTCTCGGCGGAAGGCTGTGCTTCGGCAATTTTATCGGCAGCGATAGACTGCGCCGTAGGCGGCGGCGGCTTCAGGACACCGAAACCATCCAGCGTTTGCTGGGGCGGCAGGACTTCGGCGTTATCAGCCGTCTGCTCGGTCGTGGTGGTCACCGGTGCGTCGGCTGACAACGAGACGCCACCGGGTTTGCCAAGCGCCGCGATGCGCCGCAGCATGTCGACGAACAGGCCTGATATCGGCAAGTTCGACCATTCCGAGTTGGCTGTGACGTGGAACAGCACGAGTTGCCCTTCGCCGCGCTTGGTGGCGGTGACCAGCGGTGTGCCGTCCTTGAGGCGCGCCCAACTCTTGACCTCTGTCCCGATGCGCGCGGGATCGGCGAGGACCTGCCGATTGACCAGCACTTCGGCGGGAACGGACAGGCCCGCAAACAAGCTCGTCTCGTCGAAGCCGGCAAGCGGCTGCGGTGTCGACCACGACAGCGCACCACCGAGTTGGCGGCCACCCGCGCGCAGGGGCACCGGCAGCAGATCGTCGCCACCGCTTTCAAGGCGCGGGCCAGCAAAACGCACCAGCACGCCGCCGCGCTTGACCCATTGGTCGAGCTTGTCTTTCAGCTCACGCGGGATAGTGCCGATATCAGCAAACATCATGATCGAGACGTTGCGCTTGATCAGCCCTTCGACGGCTGTGACGAGGTTGGCATCGTCTGTTTTCGCCAGTTCTGAGAACGGCGCCAGCGCGCGGTCGAGGTAATACAGCGGCGCGAGCAGCGGCTGAGCCAACTCGCGTGATGTCCCTGACAAAAGGCCGATGCGGTGCCATTGCGAGCGGCTGTCGAGCAGATGCACGGCACCGGCCGAGCGCTCACCGGCGATCTCGATGCGGGTCACCTGGTTGCGCAGTTCAAGCGGCAAGTCGATGCGGGCCGAGGTCGAGGCAGCGCCCGGGTCAAAGCCGAACTTTGCCTCGGCCAGGCGTTGGCCGCGCTGGGACATGGCATAGATGGCGCCCTGGCGTGCCGGGCCGCCTGTGCGCAACACGCTGGCTTCGAGGCGCCCGCCCTGGCCGAGGATCGCAACTGTCGCGAGCGCCTCCTGGCCTTGACCGAGTTCAATCAATGTCGCTGTCACGCCACTGCCGAGGCCGAGCAGTCTGTCGGCGAAGGTGCGCGCGTCGGACGCGTGGTCGATGCCGTCGGTGACCCAGAACACGGAGACGCCGGATTGGCCCTTCAGCGTTTCCGAGAGCGCGTCGGCGGTGGCGGCGCGATCAGGTGCGTGCGGATAGGGCTGCACGGCGGCGGCGGACGAGCGCGACTGATTGGCGGTCTCGATCTTGAGCGACTGGAACCGCGAAACGCGCGCGGTCGGGGCAACAACGACGGGCCGCCCCTGGCTCTCGGCTTCGGCGATCAGGCGTTCGACCTGCGCGCTCATATCAGACCAGCGCGGGGCCGAGGCCCAGCCATTGTCGATCACAACGGCAACCGGGCCAGTGCCGCCAACCGCAGACTTGCGCAGCGGATTGAGCACCGGTTCGGCGAGCGCGAGTATGAGCAAGGCCGCTGCCAGCATGCGGATCAGCATCAACCACCAGGGCGTCCGCTCGGGCTGCTTTTCTTTGTCTTCGAGGCCGACCAGGATACGCGTCGCCGGAAATTCGACGCGCTTTGGCGCTGGTGGCGTGGTGCGCAGCAGCCAGAAGATGATCGGCAGCGCCAGTAGCCCGATCAGCAGCGCGGGATTGAGGAAGGCCAAGCCGCTCATGATTGGGCCTTTCCAAAAACGCTGTCATGGCCGGGCCTGTCCCGGCCACCCATGGGGCTGCGGACTCGAACGGGTAGAAGTTGAGGCACCGGTTCGAAGCGCGCAGACGCATCGCCAGCCGCCCAATGGGTGGCCGGCACAAGGCCGGCCATGACAGTGGTCGTGGCTATCACGTGCCCGCCTCCGCTTTTTCTTTTGCCAACGGTTCACCGCGCAGGCGCATGATCACTTGCAGCAGCGTGTCGGCGGCGGATTTGTCGGTGTGGTGCAGAATGAACGACCAACCATTGCGGCGGCAGACATCCTGCAGCGCCGCGCGATGCGCGTGCAGCTTTTTAAGATAGGCTTCGCGCAGCGTCTCGGCGCGGTCCGACATCCAACGCGTGCCGTCTTCCACGCCGATAAATTCGGTGCGGCCAGAGTACGGCAGGGTCTCTTCGGCTGGATCAAGCACCTGTATCAGATGGCCCCGCGAGCCCGAAGCTGCAAGCTCATCGACGCGTTTTGCCAGATCGTCGATGGGATCGAGGAAGTCGCTGATCCACACGACGGACGAAAACCGCGCGACACGTTGTTGCGGCGGCATACTGCTTGTGAGGCCGGTTTGCTTGAGATTGGCCGCCAGCATTTCGGCGATGCGGGTGGTCGTTTTCCGGCTGATGGACGGCTGCGTCAGCCCCATCAAAGCAGTGCGTTCACCTGATCGCACGAGCATTTCGACGAGCGCGAACATCAGCACCAGCGCGCGATCGGATTTGTACACCTGCGAGAGGTGACTGCGGAACGCCATGGATTTGGAGATATCCGGCCACAGCCAAACCGTATGGGCGCTTTCCCACTCCCGCTCCTTGATGAACAAATGGTCCGACGTCGCCGAACGGCGCCAATCGATCTGTTGGAACGTATCGCCCGTCTGATATTGGCGGAACTGCCAGAACGTCTCGCCCGGTCCTGGCCGGCGGCGGCCGTGGACGCCGTGCACGACGGTGTTTGATATGCGCACGCCATCCATCATCAATGACGGCAGGCGATCGGCAAGCTCATGCGCCTCAGACTCGCGACCGAACATGTCGAGCGCAGACTTTTCGGCGGCAGATTTGAGCAAGGTGGCCATGTCGGGTTATTTGAGCTCCAGCTCAGTGGTGCGATAGAATTGGCCTAGGCGGCCTATGACGCCGATATCAGGCAGGTCCACCGTCGCATCGGGATCGGTCAGCGTGTCGGTGATCCACCCATCGGGCGTGCGCCGCACCAGTTCAACAGCAATCGTCTTCTGCGATACAAACATGAAGCCGCGAATGTGGACGTGGGACTTGTAGTAGGCTCGTTTCAAGGCGAGCACGTCCGGGCGATCGCTCGAAAGCACTTCGACGACAAAATAGAAGCGCTGGGCGTAGATTTGGTCGGGCTGGATTTCAGTGTCCGATACTGTGATGTCCGGTTGAGGTGCCCAGTCGTGGTCTGCGGGCGCATGCACGGCAACGGCGAAATCCGCTGACCATTCGGGACGAACGCGCAGCAACGTTTCATGTAGTCCACGACCGATGTTGCTCGCAATCCGTTGATGCTTCACGGTCGGCTTTGGCATCATGATCGCGTTGCCATCGATCAGCTCCCACCGCTCCCGGTCAGGACGCGATCCATAGAACGCAGCAAAATCCACGAAGGTCATTCGCGTCTTTGCTTGCACCCTGATCGCGAGGTCGTCCATGGCTCGCTCCTGTTTGCATGTTGGTGTCTGACCTTGGTCAGACACCGTGGCATCGGCCCCCACCACATGCGGCACCTGCCACTAGCACGTGCGGAGATTGGGTGTCTGACCAAGGTCAGACACCATTTAGATACCCTTTGTCAGCCGTCCGATGACACCGCTCATCGTTTCGCCATCAGCGCGGGCGGCGAAGGTCAGGGCCATGCGATGCTTCAGGATCGGCTCGGCGAGCGAGATCACGTCGTCGATCGAGGGCGCCAAGCGGCCTTCGAGCAGCGCTTTGGCGCGGATCGCGAGCATCAGCGCCTGCGAGGCACGTGGGCCTGGGCCCCAGCCGATCAGGCGATCCGTTTCAGCGCTGGCGCCAGTTCCCGGGCGCGCCATGCGCACCAGCTTCAGGATCGCATCGACAACTTTGTCCGGCACGGGCAGCTGGCGCACGAGGCGCTGTGCGGCCATCAGATCGTCGGCCGTGAACGCCTGATCAATCCGGCGTTCTTGCGTGCTGGTGGTTGCGAACAACATGCGCCGCTCGGCAACCTGATCGGGGTAGTCGATGTCGATCTGGAGCAAAAAGCGGTCAAGCTGGGCTTCGGGCAGGGGATAGGTGCCCTCCTGCTCGATTGGGTTCTGTGTCGCGAGCACGTGGAACGGCGCTGGAACATCGTGCCGCGTGCCGGCGACGGTGACGTGCTTTTCCTGCATGGCCTGCAGCAACGCCGACTGGGTCTTCGGCGAGGCGCGGTTGATTTCATCCGCCATCAGCAGCTGGCCGAAGATGGGACCCTTGATGAAGCGGAACGCGCGGCGGCCGCCCTGGCCCTGCGCCTCCTCCAACACTTCCGAGCCGACGATATCCGACGGCATGAGGTCGGGCGTGAATTGAATACGTTTGGCATCGAGGCCCAGAACATGGCCAAGCGTCTCGACCAGCAACGTTTTCGCGAGGCCCGGCACGCCGATCAGCAGGCCATGGCCGCCCGCGAGCACGGTGATCAGCGTCTTTTCGATGACGGCCTCCTGGCCGAACACGACGTCGCCAGCGGCTTTGCGTGCGCGCTGGATGCGCTCGGTGGCAGCCTCCGCCCGCGGCACGATGGTGGCGTCGGCGGCAATCGAGGCGGTCTGGCTCATGGGGGGCTCACTCAGCAAACGCGGTCGACCGGCATATGGGGGCACCGATCGTGGTCATAATATGAACGTTGCCTGTCGATGCCGCCAGCGAAAAGACGGGCAGAACAGGAGATCGTGAACGGTGTTTCGCCAGGAACTGCTTCTTCGGCCGTCCGCCCCTAACCATCATGTCGGGCTCAACCAGGGCCCGTAAAGCAAAACCGATGATCCAGGAGCATTCAAATGCCGCCCCACCACGTCGCCCACCTTGCCCTCGCCTTGCTTGCCGCCGCAAGCATCTCCACAACGGGCGGACCAGCCAACGCGAAGTCAAAACCGTCCCGTGGCGAGTTTCAATGTATGGCACTTACCTGCAAGCCGATCTCGAAGCCGCCGAGTGCCAAGCCGCTGCCGTGCCAATCGTCGACCGGTACAAGTCGGGATTGCAGGCGTCCTCGCGCGTAAGCAAAAAGCAAAGTCGCCAATTGAATTGCCCCGAAGGCCGTCAAGGTGGTTGGCAGTCCAAGGACGGCGCCGCTGGTGTTGGGTCGCGCTGAAGCGCTTGACTCAACCTACACGGCTACATTGCTCGCTCAAAAAAACGCCTGGATCCCCGTGATCGCCCGGCCGAGGATCAGCGCGTGCACGTCGTGCGTGCCCTCGTAGGTGTTCACCGTCTCGAGGTTCGCGGCGTGGCGCATGACGTGATATTCGGCCTGAATGCCATTGCCGCCGTGCATGTCGCGCGCGACGCGGGCAATATCCAAGGCCTTGCCGCAGTTGTTGCGCTTCATGATCGAGATCATCTCGGGGATCATGCGGCCCTCGTCGAACAGGCGGCCGACGCGCAGCGAGCCCTGTAGGCCGAGCGCGATTTCCGTCTGCATGTCGGCGAGTTTCTTTTGGATCAGCTGCGTGGCCGCCAGCGGCTTGCCGAACTGCTTGCGATCCAGCGTGTATTGACGCGCACGGCTCATGCATTCCTCAGCGGCACCCATGACGCCCCAGGAAATGCCATAGCGGGCACGGTTGAGGCAGCCAAACGGGCCAGCAAGCCCCTGCACATTCGGCAGAAGGTGATCCTCGGAAACGACGACGCCATCCATGACGATTTCGCCGGTGATGGAGGCTCGGAGCGAGAGCTTGCCGCCGATCTTGGGCGCGGACAGGCCCTTCATGCCCTTTTCAAGTATAAAACCCTTGATGCCGCCGCCGTGGGCCTCACTTTTCGACCAAACGACGAACACGTCGGCGATGGGCGCGTTCGAGATCCACATTTTGGAGCCGGTCAGGCGATAGCCGTCGGCGACCTTTTCAGCGCGCGTCTTCATGCCGGCCGGATCAGATCCGGCGTCCGGTTCCGTTAAGCCGAAGCAGCCGACCCACTCGCCGCTGCCAAGCTTCGGCAGATACTTCATGCGCTGCGCTTCGGTGCCGTAGGCGTGGATCGGGTACATCACCAGCGACGACTGCACGGAGTTCATCGAGCGATAGCCGCTGTCGACGCGTTCGATCTCGCGTGCGACGAGGCCGTAAGCCACGTAGTTCGCGCCCGCGCAGCCATATTTCTCGGGAATAGTCACGCCGAGCAAGCCAAGGGCGCCCATCTCGTTGAAGATCTCGCGATCCGTTTTCTCTTCCAGGTATGCCTTGGTCACACGCGGCAGCAGCTTTTCCTGCGCATAGGCCCGTGCGGTGTCGCGAATGGCGCGTTCGTCCTCCGACAGCTGGTCGTCGAGCAGGAACGGGTCGTCCCACAGGAACGGAGCTTTCGCGCGGGCGGGGGCGGCATCTTGCATGGGAGGGCGTCCTGGGTGGGCGATGCTCGGACTATAGCATTCGTGGAGCGTGGGCCAAGGTCGCCGAGACACAGGACATACTTTCGATCATCATTGTTGGCGTCACGCTTTGCGTGCGGGGCACGACGGTTGGCACCCATGCCAATCTGAAATCAGAACGTGATGCCGCCCTTGACTTTGAGGGTCGTGTCCTGCGTGCCGGACGTCATGCCGAATAGAACGCCTGTTTCAAACTTGAACTTCGGCCCGTCGGCGCCGTCTCTACCCTTGGCGTCTTTCAGGCCAGCCGAGGGTTTGGGGGCGATATCGCGCTCGAAGTACACCACAGGGCCAATGCGATGCTCTTGCAACTCAGATCCAAGCCCGCTGCCCAGGTTCTTGATCTGGCCGAAGCTTTCGATGCCAACCGCAAAGCCCTCGCGCACCTCGTGCTTGAACTGCCAGCCATAGGCGAGCGCGATGCCGTCTTCCTTGTTGCGGCCAAAGGTCTGCGCCAGGAACGGGTTTAGCGTGAGCGCTGTCTTGTCGGTGCCGAATTGGACGACTGGGCCGAAGGTCACCGTGTTGGTCTGGTCGGTGGCAACCGCAACATCGACACCCGTGTACCACGCCAGTCCAAAGCCGCCCTCAGTCTTGCGCAGCATGAACAGATGCTCCGTGCCGACGGTTGCTGCGCGGAAGCTTTCACCGATCGGCTGATCGAGATTGGTCTTGAGGCCGGCGGACCACCAGTTGGTCAGGCCGCGACTGATGCCCACTTCCCAGCTGTGGCGCAGCAGCTCGGCGTTCTCTGGATAGCCGCGGAAAAACGACGAGTTCACGGAAAACTCTGTCTCACCTTTGGTCACTTCTGGCGATTTGACGTCAAATGTGCCGGCCGACACGCCCGTAGTCGACGACATCGCGACCGCAAGCACAGCAACCGAGAGACGAATCGACATGGAGCAGCCCTCAGAATGGTTTGGTCTGTGGACCACAGAGTCATCGGGACCGTCTATTGTCCCTTGTCAAAGTGAGCCACTGTGTGGCGGATCAGTAACAATGGTGCGGCGCGGCGGCTTGCAGCGCCAAAGCCTGTCTGCACGCAAAAAAAGAGCCGCTCAAATTCATGAGCGGCCCAAGTCTAGGGAGGAAACGCCCAAGAAGGGCATGCCGCTGATCACGCAAGCGCAACCAGCAACACCCAGAACATAAGTGTGCACCGCACCAATTGCAAGTCTCTTTTTGCATTGCAGCAAAGACCTGAGCGCATACGCCGGTTCAAAGAGCGCCCGAGAACAGATCTGGCGGATCAGCTGCGTCCGCGCCGACGATGTCGGCGACGCCGATGCCGATCAGCCGGTAGGCCGTGCCATCGGCGGCGCGCCGCAGCAGGGCTTCGCCGGCTGTGGCGATGAGGTCGGCGCGCTGGGTCGCGGTCTTGAGCTGGGTGTTTCGGGTCAGCGTGCGGAAGTCGTGCGTCTTGAGCTTCAACACCACCGTGCTGCCGGCGAGCCCTGACCGCTTCAGCCGCGTTTCCACCTGCGTGGCGAGATCGTGCAGCTCAGCCAGCAACTCGTCAAAGCGGGCCGTATCGCGCCGGAACGTGTTCTCGGCCGAGACACTTTTTGTCGGCCGGTCCGGCGTCACACGGCGGGGATCGTCGCCGTTGACAAAGTCATGCAGTCGCTCGCCAAACCGGCCGAAGCGCGCCGCCAGATCGCGTTGCGTCAGCCCCTGCAGATCCGACACCAGCTCGAAGCCGGCCGCGATCATGCGCTCGGCCGTTGCTTTGCCGACGCCGTGAATCTTCCCGACCGGCAAGCCCGCCAGAAAATCGCGCGCCTCGGCGCGTCCGATGGCCGAATAGCCGCGCGGCTTCTGCAGATCCGAGGCGAGCTTGCCCAAAAACTTGTTGTACGACAGCCCAACCGAGATGGTGATGCCAACCTCCTGCTCCACGCGCCGCGCGGCCCGTGCCAGCGATTGGGCCGGCAGATCGCGCGCCTGATGATGCTCCGGCGTGAGGTCGATGTAGGCCTCGTCCATTGACACCGGCTCGAGCCGATCCGAGATGTCGTTGAGGATCGCGCGGATCTCGCGGCTGACGACCTTGTATTTGGCCATGTTCGGCTGGATCACTACGGCATGCGGACACAACGCCAGGGCCTTGAACATCGGCATAGCCGAGCGCGGGCCATAGGTGCGCGCAATGTAGCAGCACGTGGTAACGACGCCGCGCCCGCCGGCATGCCCGACAATGACGGGCTTGTCGTTCAGCGATGGATCGTCGCGCTTTTCGACTGAGGCGTAGAACGCATCACAATCGACGTGGGCGATGTTGAGGGTGTCGAGTTCTTCGTGCTGGGCGATGCGCGTCGAGCCGCAATCGGCGCAGACCTTGGCGGCCGCACGCTCGCGGTCATGAAGGGCTGCGCAATCGCGGCACAGTGTCAGCATCGAGAGCCTATTGGTGTCTGACCTCGGTCAGACACCAAATAGCAGATTTTTAGGCAAAGAGTGCTGCGACACGGGTGGTCTGGTGTCTGACCGAGGTCAGACACCAACGGAGCGCCGCTGCGGCGAAAGCGTAAAGATCAAACTCAGCACGAAGCCGATGCCGAAACCGACCGCGTGTGCGGAGAAGCTGATGTTTGGCACCGCAAACGTGATCACAAGGTTGATCGCGAGCACCACGAGGATGTTGACGAGACGCGACAGGTGGGCTGGATCGCGCGTGCGCAAATACAGCAATCCCGCATGCGCCGTTATGGCGCCGAACAGCCCGTAGATCGCGCCTGACGCGCCGACGAGCACAGCCACTGGCGTGATGCCGGCCCACATGAGCCACAGCACGCCGGCGCTCGCGCCGATGCCGCTCAGCACATACACAACCAGCATGCGCCACGAGCCCGCAAGGTCTTCGTAGTCAACACCGAGACTCCAGAGCGCGAGCATGTTGACGGCGAGGTGGATGGGATCGCCGTGCAGCAAAGTGGACGTTACGATCCGCCACCATTCGCCACGCTGGATGACGTATTCGGGCCACAAACCACCGATGCGAATAAGTGAGCCGACACTTTGCGCATTGCCCGCATACATCTGCACGCTATAGCCGACGCAGCACGCGACGATGAAGAACCATGTCACCGGATAGCGCACGAGCGCGCTCGACTCGCGGGCCGCTGCGCGCGGGATCTGCGGCACCGAACCGCCACTTACGTCGACGCCGGCATCGGATGCGCCGGTCGCCCCAGGCAGCGCCGGCACGCGTTGTTCCAGGGCCGCGACCGTTGCGCGGCTGACACCCGACATATGCCGGGCGTTCTGCTCGAACGGGCGGATCAGGGCGCGCTGAGCGGCAGCCTTGACGCGTGGCAACTGCGCCGACTGCGCCAGTTGTTCAAGCGCGCCACGCCCTTTACCTGTCACGTTGCCCGCTGCCAGATCGGCAATCGCCGCCCAGTAGGTTTTGGTATCGAGATCGAGCGTCGACAGGCGCGTTTCCAAGAGATTGCGCACGGCTTCGAAGCGGCCCGAGAACGCCAGGGTAAACAGCACCGGCAGCGTGTGGGTTGTTGTCGCCATGCGTCCGCCCGTTGCACGCATCAGGGCATCGACCATGTCGTCGAGCTGGCCGAGTTCGCCAAGCGCCCGCACTTCGGCCGTCGCCACTTCGGCATTGCGCGATGGAACCGCGCGGGCGTGCCGCAGCGCGGCCGACCAATCGCCCCGCTCAATGGCACCGTGGAGTTCGACATAGGTGCGCGCTGCTGGTCCTTGTTTTTCAGCCAGATCCGCCATCGCCGATGTGTCGCCGGCCGCGCTGCGCGCCAGCGCCGATAGGATGTCCGCGTTCCGCCGCTGCGCCTCGCTTGGGTGCAGGAACGCTGCGACCTTGGCGAAACGCGAGGCCTTCGCAACATCGCCGGCCATATGCGCCTGCATGGCCTGCCGACCAAGCCAAACGGGCGCTGCCACCAGCGCTCCAAACAACAGGCCGATGATCCAGCCGCTCCACTCCGGGTAGAACACGACCAGTAGGATCCCGATAACCGCGATCGCAGCGTTGACGATGACCCAGGGCTGATAGCCCTCCGGTTTCATGACTAGGCCCTGCGCCACCACGACGGCCGAAATGGCGATCAGGTTCACGGCAAGAAAAAACTGCAAGTCCATCATGCGGCGCTCTCGGGGCGTCTTTTTGGGCAACTGTCAGAGGCATCGTCGATCCAAGGCTGGTAGCATGAAAAGCTGTGTTTGTGTTGGAGGCAGCTTCTGATTTTGCGCCAACCGAAGTCAGGTGAGAAGACCGACACTGGCCAAGATGAGGATGATAAATGTGAGACCGAGGCCGCTGTACATGGCAATGCGCATCGACGGCCGCCGGACCCTGGCTTTACCAGGCATCTCTGCGGGGTAGACGACCTCAAGCTCGGTTCCCACCGCCGGACGAGGTGCCGGGCGTCCCAGGGTATCTGTAAACTCGACGGTTTGACCGTCATGGGTCTTGAACCGAACCATGGCCGAAAAATACTCCGACCCGTCGCTCGTATCTCGGCGGTGATCAAAGACCGTGCCGCGCACCCTGTGGCGTGCCTGTCGCAAGAACTCCCAGTCTTCGAGGATCAAGACGGCAAGGACAAACACAATCAGACCAATTGCGATCACGAAGAAAAATGCTGCCATGATGCAAGTGTCCCTCCGCGCGCGTCGTGCCCGTCAGCGCGCGTCCTGCGCCTTCTTCACCAGTGCCTTCAGCCGGTAGAGCGCATCCAACGCCGCCTTCGGCGTGAGGTCGTCTGGGTTGATCTTGGCCAACGCCTCATCGAGCGGGCTCGGCTTCGTCGCCAAGGCCGGCACCACGCCCTTCGGGCGAGAGGCCGCAAACAGTGGGAGATCATCCAGCGCCGCTGCGCTCGCCGTCTTGCTGTCGGAGGACTCGAGCAGACGCAACACTTCGCCCGCCCGCGCAATGACAGGCGCAGGCAGGCCCGCGAGCTTTGCCACCTGGATGCCGTAGGATCGGTCGGCCGCGCCCGCCTTGACCTTGTGCAGGAACACGATGGTGTCCTGCCATTCCTTGACGTCGATGGTGACGTTCGAGACATCCGGCAGCTTGCCGGCCAGCGCCGTGATCTCGTGATAGTGCGTGGCAAACAGCGTCCGGCATTTGGCGGCAGAGTTCAGGTATTCGACCGTTGCCCAGGCGATGGCGAGGCCGTCGAAGGTCGCGGTACCCCGACCGATCTCATCGAGGATGACCAGCGAGCGCTCCGTCGCCTGGTTGAGAATGCCCGCCGTCTCGACCATCTCGACCATGAACGTTGAACGCCCGCGCGCGAGATCATCGGCGGCACCCACACGTGAAAACAACCGATCCACCAGACCGATCTCTGCCGAGCGCGCCGGCACGAACGCGCCCATCTGCGCCAGTACGGTGATGAGCGCGTTCTGGCGCAAGAACGTCGATTTGCCCGCCATGTTCGGCCCCGTGACGAGCCACAGGCGACCACTTGCGCTTTCGTCGAAACCATTGCCGCGCTTTTCCTTCGGCGCGCTGCGGCCAAGCACGCAATCGTTCTCGATGAAGGGGCCTTTGCGTTCCGCCTTCAGAGCCTGTTCGACCACAGGATGCCGCCCGCCATCAATGACGAAAGCAGTGCTCTCGTCGAGCAATGGGCGGACATACGATTGCTCGCGCGCGATCTCGGCGAGCCCTTGCGTGCAATCAATTTCGGCTAGGGCACCGGCCAGCGAGCCGAGGATGTTCTCGCATTTGGCGATCGCCTCGGCCAGCTGATTGAATACGTCCTGTTCAAGCCCGATGGCGCGCTCACCGGCCGTCGAAATGCGGCCTTCGATTTCGACCAGCTCTTCCGTCGTGAAGCGCACAGCCGAGACCATGGTTTGCCGATGCTTGAAGGTATCCGACAGCGGGGCTGACAGCATCGGTTTCGCGGTGTTGGCAGTCACTTCGATGTAGTAGCCGAGGATGTTGTTGTGGCGCACCTTCAGTGTTTTGACACCGGTCTGCTCGACGTATTTCGCTTCCAGCGCCGCCATCACCTGACGCGAATCCTCGCGCAGCCGTCGCGCCATATCGAGGTCGGCGGAATAGCCCTCGCGCACGAACCCGCCATCGCGCCGAAACGGCGGCGGCTCGTCCACCAGCGCTTCCCCAAGCCGACGGTGCAGATCGAGCCCCTCCGGTGTCAGGCGCTTGGCGATCTCATCAAGGTAACGCGGCAGGCCGATGTCTTTGGACTTGGCCGTCAGCAGTTTCGCGCACTTCTTGGCGGCCGCCAGCGCATCGCGCACGGCCGAGAGATCGCGCGGCCCGCCACGCTGGAACGCCAGTCGCGACATGGCACGCGCCAGGTCCGGCGAGCGGCGCAGGCTGTCGCGCAGGTCATCGCGCAGCGGGTCTTCGTCGACGAGATAGCCGACCGCATCGAGCCGGCCCGAGATGATGCCGAGATCGCGCAGCGGCGAGCCGAGCCGTCCCGCCAACTCGCGCGCGCCCGGCCCCGTCACCGTGCGATCGATGGCGCCGAACAAACTCGACGCTTTCTCGCCTGATGTCGAACGCAGCAACTCCAGACTCGTCCGCGTCGCGGCATCGATGACCATAATGGCGCTGGCGCCGGTTTTCTTTGGCGCGCGCAGCATCGGACGTTTGCCGAGTTGGGTCAGTTCCACATACTTCAGCAGCGCGCCGATGGCGGCGAGTTCAGCGCGCGAGAATGTGCCGAAGCCTGCGAGATCCGTGACGCCGAGTTGTGCCTTCAATAGCCGGTCACCAGCCATGGCGTCGAACGAGGCACCGGCAACAGGCGTTGCCGCCCCGCCCGCCTGCACGATGAAGCCGCGCACGCCTTCGGCCGCGATCGTCGTGTCGGTCGCCAGCACTTCGCCAGGTGCAAGCCGCACGAGTTCGCCCGGCAGATCCCCGGCCGCGATCTCGCCGACTTCGAACTCACCTGTCGAGATATCGAGCGAGGCCAGCGCGTAGGGCGCCGCAGCTTCGGCCTCCCCCGCCTCGGTGCGATAGAGCGCCGTCAGATAGTTGCGCGCCTTGGCGTCGAGCAGTGTCTCTTCTGTCAACGTCCCCGGCGTAACGAGCCGCACGACATCGCGACGCACGATCGATTTGCCACCGCGCTTGCGCGCCTCCGCGGGGTCCTCAAGCTGTTCGCACACGGCGACGCGAAACCCCTTGCGGATCAGCCGCTGCAGGTATTCGTCCGCCCGCACAACGGGGACGCCGCACATGGGGATGTCTTCGCCCAAGTGCTTGCCGCGCTTGGTCAGCGTGATCGAGAGCGCCTCCGCGACGACGACGGCGTCGTTGAAGAACAGCTCGTAGAAATCCCCCATGCGATACCAGAGCACGCAATCGGGGTTGGCGGCCTTGATCTCCAGGAACTGCGCCATGGACGGCGTCACGTGTGACGCCGCCGCGTCGCTTGCGACGGTTTGCGAGGGATCGGCAGCAACAGGTTTTGCGGCGGTGCGCGACATGTGAGTCCGATGGCCAGGAGAAGCAATCGCATAGCGCGATCAGGTCTCCACTGTCACGGCCGTGTCAGAAGGCGGCTTGGCAAACTGCCCGCGGTTGCCCGCCACACCCGTGAGCCCGAATGCAATCCTAAGCTATATAACGTGGTAGAAGAATCCTTAGATTGATTCTCATCATCACGGCAAACCAACCCGACAAATTGTTCCGCAACCAACGTGATGTGGTTTTGTACAAAATTTATCTTTTGTTTTTCAAAGATGAGACAAATTGGCGCGTAGGGTACGCACCTCCTGCGTGCTTTTTATCGGCACAAGCATAATTCTGCGCGCAGGAACTGGCGGATGCCCACGATGAGTTCTCAGTCGCCGCCGCATCTAAGACTGGCTACTGAAGCCAAAGATGACGTGTTGATTACCGGCGCATCGCGAGGGCTCGGGCGCCATCTGGCTCACGAATTTGCAAGACATGGGCACCGCGTCGCCATTACGGCTCGCTCTCAGGCTGCGCTCGAAACGCTCGCCTCTGAGCTGCGCCAGCAGCACGGGGCAAAGGTATTGGTGATCGCGGCAGATCTTGCCGATCGTCAGGCGTGCGCTTCAATTATTGAGGCCTGTCGGGAGCACGGGTTGGCCATCAGAGTCGTGCTGAACAACGCTGGGATGATGCCGGCTGGCGGAATGTGCTCGCATCGCAACGAGGAAATCCACCGCACCATAAACCTGAATGTCCGCGCGGCGATCGATCTGTCGCTCGCCTTTGTTGATGACATGCGGCCGGCGCGACGCGGTACGATCATCAATATTTCATCGCTCTCCTCGACACATCCTATCCCCGGCGCCTCGCTCTACGGCGCTTCAAAGGCATTCTTGTCGGCATTTTCGCGCTCTCTCGACCGTGAACTTGACGGCACGGGCTTGCGCTGCTTGGACGTGCGCCTTGGCCCGATGCGGACCTCGATGTTGGCCTCGGCCGCAACCGAAACGCACCGTTGGTTCGCGTGGCTGCATCGGTTTGCCTCGCGCCCCGAAAGCGTGGCCGAAGTGATCTACGACGGTTACCTCACGCAGCGGTCGCGCTTCTCTGCCGGCATGCTCGGAGCACTGTTGCATTTTGGGGCAAACCTGATTCGGCGGCCGCTGCGCCTGCCGAAACTTCGAAAAGCTGCGACCATCGGATGAACGTGGTGCGGAACGCAGCTGCTGTGCCGGGGCACTGGGTGGCAGCAGCCGTCGTTTTCTTTTCAGGCCTGACAATTCTGCTGATCGGCCTTGTGTCCTTGCCTGTCGGCTATCCTCGAGCCGGCCCTTATCTGGAAGCACTGTGCCTCGAACAGCTGCCTGCAGGCCACGCGCTCATTCTGAAAACCATCCTCTATGTCGCAGCAACGGCCAGCTGCCCTGATGTTGCAGTCATGGCGGCGCAAGTGACGCCGATTTTGCGCGCCCTCAGTCTCATATGTGCAGCGCTCGTCGCGCCGATGTGTGCGCTTGCCACATTGGCATTGACCCGATCGGCAGGGGCCGCAGCGCTCGCGGCTGTGCTGGCTGTACCGACGCAACTCGTCACGCGGTTAGCTTCACTTGGAACCCTGGATCAGGTTCTGCATGCCGGACTGCTGATCTGCGGCATCGGCATCGCCGCATGGGGCGCATCCACCCGCTGGCCGCTCGTTCTGACAATGAACGGCGCATTCTTGATCGGCATCGCACTTGCTGTCCGAGGCCACCTCACATTCGTGGTGGCGAGTGGTTGCATTATCATCGGCGCTGCAGGCGCCGTTATCGGTCGTGGCGCTTTCGCGCAAAAGAAGTGTGCGCTAGGCCTTGTCTTCGGACTACTCCTCGCCTGGCTCGCGCTCGGCGTATCAGCTCCGCTGATGATGTTGAGCGATGACATCTACCGGGTGACGGCACGCACCACGGCGGCCGCAATTCCCATGTTGGGCGAGCCGTCGATCATAAACCTTCTGCATCACGTCGCGACGGCAGCCATGACCGCGCCCGCCGCGTTTGCCATGGACGTAAGCGTCTCCATTGTCCTGGCCGCTGTAAAATTCGGCGTTTTGATATGTCTCGCTTTTGCCAGCTACATCGTCGTTTGTTGTCGCTTGGCTCGGCATCGCGGACGGCAAGCGCCACTCATCATAGTCTCAATACCAATCCTGCTGCTGCTCATTGACACCCTCGTTGGCAATGCGATGTGGTGGAGCAATCCTTCCCTCGTCCTGCCACTCGTCGTCGTGCCGGCAAGCATCTGGCGCGGCTGGTGACTGAGTGGGCCACTCGCACAGTTGCGTCACTGGAGGCGGGAGAGCTGCAAGTAGAAGGCCAAGGTTATCTCAGCGGCGGCAAAACGCAGCCGTTTTTGCGGCACGCCGGGCCATAGACTGAGCGCCATTGAGCGACATTGCAAGACCGGCCCTTCGGCAGGTTGTTCTTGAACTCGCAATGGCGGGTGGAGGCGAGATAGCGCTTGCGCGTGCCATCGCAGATGCAAGACCATGCCTGCGCCGCCTCCACAGGCGACGAGACGAACACTCCTGCCCCGGCAAGAGCGGCAGCACCAAGTGCAAAACGAATAATGGTATTGCGCATCCTAGACCCCCGGAAAACAGCGACACGACCGGACCATAGCCCGCGGCAGCCCGTCACACCAGTGCATCCGGGCGCCCACAGCGACAACTCATGCGAGACATCGCCTCACGTTGACCACTGGCCGAAAACGTCGCAAACGGCCTGCGGATCGGCGGAACCGGGGCGCATAGCATCGGGCGACCGCCTGCGGGGGCCAGGAACAGCGCATGCCGAACTACTTTTCCACTCTTGCGCCGCTTGCGCCTGAACTGACGCTGGTGCTCGGCGCGTTCGCGCTGCTGATGATCGGCGCATTCCGCAAGGAAAACGACGTCAACGCCGAGAAGATCGGCTGGATGGCGCTCCTGGTGATCATTGCTGCCGGCATGTTCCTGCTGCTGAAACCCGTTGACAATGTGCGCGCGTTCGAAGGGGCGTTCGTCTCCGATCCGCTGGCGCGTTTCATGAAACTGTTGGCGTTGATCGGGGCCGGTGGCGCGTTGTTGATCTCGTTCGATGCCATGCGCGAGGGCAAATACCTGAAGTTCGAATACCCCGTGTTGGTGCTGCTCGCCACCGCCGGCATGATGATCATGATCTCGGCCGGCGATCTCATCGCCCTGTACATTGGCCTCGAACTGCAAAGTCTCGCGCTGTATGTCATGGCGGCATTCCACCGCGACAACGTGAAGTCTTCGGAGGCCGGCCTCAAATACTTCGTCCTCGGCGCACTGTCGTCGGGGATGCTGCTGTACGGCGCATCGCTGGTTTATGGCTTCACTGGCACGACCGTGTTCAGCGAGATTCTCAGGGTTGCCCCGGCCGCGTCGACAGGCGCCAGCATCGGCCTTATCTTCGGGCTGGTATTCCTGTTCGTCGGCTTGGCGTTCAAGATCTCGGCCGTGCCGTTCCACATGTGGACGCCGGACGTGTACGAGGGCTCGCCGACGCCCGTCGCGGCGTTCTTCTCGGCGGCCCCGAAGGTCGCCGCCATGGCGCTGTTCATCCGCGTGTCGATCGACGCCTTTGGCTCGATCTCAGGCCGCTGGCAGCAGATCGTGATCTTCCTCGCGCTCGCGTCCATGGTGTTCGGCGCCGTCGCCGCCATCGGCCAGACCAACATCAAGCGGCTTCTCGCCTATTCGTCGATCGCCAACATGGGCTTTGCGCTCGTCGGCCTCGCAGCCGCCACGGCCGAGGGCATTCAGGGTGTGCTGATCTACATGGCGCTGTACACCGTCATGACGCTCGGTGCCTTCGCTTGCGTGCTGGCGATGCGCACAGACAAGGGGCCAGTCGAAGAAATTGCTGACCTATCGGGCGTCGCACAGACCCAGGGTGGGCTCGCCTTCGCCATGGCAACCGCCATGTTCGCGCTTGCCGGCATCCCGCCGCTCGCCGGCTTCTTTGGCAAGTTCTACGTGTTTCTGGCGGCCGTGAATGCCAAGCTGTGGCCGCTGGCGGTCATCGGCGTCGTCGCCAGCGTCGTTGCGGCCTACTACTACCTGCGCATCGTCAAGATCATGTACTTCGACGAGCCCAAGGGCCAGTTCCTGCCGCTGCAATGGCGCACGGCAGCCGTCATGGGCCTGTCCACCATCGTGCTGATCGTCTCGGCCCTGCCGTTCCTGTTCCGGACGGGGTCAGCCTCGGCAGACGGTGTGATCGGTGCTGCGCGCGCTGCCGCGAACGCCATCTGCGCGCCTGACCCGAAAGCGCCGGCAATCAAGAAGTGCCAGGAGATCGCGCGTTGAGGCGGGCCCGATGACCCCGCAAGCCACTGCCTGGATTGCCCTCTTTTGCGCTGGCCTGTTCGAGGTCGGCTGGCCGCTCGGCCTTAAGCTCGCCAACAAACCGGGCATGGTCGTCTGGGGCACTATTGTCGCAGTCGCGTGCATGGCCGTGAGCGGCGGACTGCTGTGGTTCTCTCTCAGGCACATTCCGATCGGCACCGCCTATGCCGTCTGGACGGGTATCGGGGCCGCCGGGACGTTCCTGCTAGGCGTCGTGGTGTTCGGCGACCCGAACCTGGTGCTGCGCTGGCTTGGCTTCGGCGCCATCGTTGGCGGCGTCATCCTGCTCAAACTCGGCAGCTGATCCATGCGTCGGCGTTGATGCCGCAGGCCGGAGCCTTGCCGTGCACAAACGGCGGCCCATTTATAGGCTACCGCCGCACGGAGCCACGCATGTCCCCCGAGCAACTCGCCCAGCGCCGCCGCATTGTCGATGCCGCTCGCGCGCTCGCAGCGAAGCGCCCTTGGGCTGAAATCACCCTGGTCGAGATCGCCGCTGAAGCTGGCATGAGCATGGCCGAGCTTCGCGCGGCCGGCATTGGTGCCAAGAGCCAGATCGTTGCCGCCATGTTGCGCGAGATCGATGAAAAGGTGTTGGCCCAGGTCAAAGGGCCGACCGCGGGCCAGCCCGCGCGCGATACCTTGTTCGAGGTGATCATGTCCCGCTTCGACGCGATGATGCCCCACAAAGCCGCAATCAAGTCGATCTCGGACGCCGGCATCACCGATACGACCCTGGTCATGCCGTTCTTGAACTCCCAACGCTGGATGCTGGCCGCTGCCGGAATCGACGCTGACGGTCCGGGCGGACTGCTGCGCACAGCGGGCCTCGGGGCCGCCTACCGCAGCGCGTTCAACATCTGGATTTCAGATGATGATCCTGGCATGGCCAAGACCATGGCCGCGCTCGACCAGCGTTTGCGCCGCGGTGAACGTACGATGTCGGCCATCGACGGCACGCTCGGCGGCATCACGCGTGTCGCACGCGATCTCCCCGGCGTTCTGCGCGAGGTGTTCAATCGGCGCCGCGCCGAGCAGAGTGAGCCCAAGACCGAGCCGCCGGCGTAACGCCTTCAGGCACTGTTGCCTTGCCGTTACGCCCGCTTGGACAAGCGCCACTCCAGCAGATCCAGCCGGTCCTGGCCCCAGAAGATCTCTCCGTCGGGCAGCACATAACTCGGCGCACCAAATACGCCGCGCCCGATCGCCTCGGCCGTGTTGGCGTCCCAGGCCGCATCAAGGGTGGCGGCGGGCGGCGCCTTGGCCAGCACGGCCTCGGCATCAATGCCGGCGCGCTTTGCGGCAGCGGCGAGCACCTCGGACGATGCAATCGGCTGCTCCAGTTCCCATAAGGCCTTGCCGATCTCCTCAGCCAGACGCGCGCCGTCATGGCCCTGTTGGGTCGCGGCAATCAGTAGGCGCACGCCGGGTTGTTCATCTGACGGGAAGGATTTTGGCTCAAGCACAATCGGCAGGCCAAGCCGATCACGCCAGCGCTTCAGTTCCATCATGCGATAGGCACGGCGCTCTGGCGCACGTTTTGGGAGGGGCAGACCG
>JANMGQ010000021.1:0-20374 GCA_031374735.1 Hyphomicrobiaceae bacterium
AACAGGCCTTCGACGCCTGCCTCGACGAACCGCTCCTGCCAGCGCCACACACATGGCTTGGATTTGCCCGTGAGCTTCATGATGGCAACCGTCCCGTGCCCATCCGCGGTCGCCAGCACGATCCGCGCACGCCACACGGCCCTGCTCGCACTATTGCGATCGGCCACGATCGCATTCAGCCGCTCCCTATTGGCAGGGCTGACGAAAAGGCAGATGTCATCGCGTCTCATAACCGCTTACTGACTGATTTGCGGCCAGATGGGGATCATCTGATTGAAGTGGAACACTAGGTTCTTTCGTTATTGTGACCCGGTCGGTTTCGGGTGGACAGCGAGCCTGCCTTTGTTGCCCGACGACCAACCTTATTGACCCTGAGCGACAATGTTCTCCACGGTCGCTATGGACGGTCGCTTTTCTCGGTAGCGGACTAAAAGTTGGAGCAAGAAAAAAGCCGCAGCGTGCTCCATCGAGGCGCGCAGCGGCCGACGGCTTTTGGCAGGTTCAGATGAACCTGAAATCATCCGCCACGAGCGATGTCCTGGCGATGTTTTCGAGGGTGATGCTCGTGTTGGCGTCAAAGGTGATCACGGTGTTGGCGCCGACCTGGGTCGCGGCGGCCATGATCTCGGCGTAGGTATCGAACGATGTGCCCATCAGGATGCGCATCACGTCGGTCGCGCCGGCACCGGCCGCAAAATCTGTGATGGTGTCCTTGCCGAAGCCTGTGGCGAACGTGAACGTGTCATTGCCAAGGCCGCCCGTTAGGCGATCGTTGCCAGCCCCGCCGATGAACACGTTGACGGCACCATTGCCGACGAGACTGTTGTCCAGCTCGTTGCCGGTGGCATTGACCACCCCGGTTCCCGTCAGCGTGAGGTTTTCGATGTTTGCGGCAAGCGTATAGGTGACGGACGACTGCACGCTGTCGATGCCTTCGCTCGCTGCCTCCGTGATCACGTCGCTGATGTTGTCGACGACGTACGTGTCGTCGCCGAGGCCACCGATCATCGCATCTGCGCCCGTGCCACCGTTCAAGACGTTGTTGCCGCTGTTGCCTGTCAGGGTGTTGGCAAGCGTGTTGCCGGTTCCGTTGGTCGCGGCAGTGCCGAGGAGGACGAGTATCTCGATGTTCGTCCCAAGAGTGAAAGTGGCCGTGGACTGGACGGTGTCCGTTCCGGCGTTGGCCGCTTCCGTCACCACATCGGAGACGTTGTCAACGATGTAGGTATCGTTCCCGGCACCACCGGTCATGGTGTCAGCGCCCGCGCCACCGTCGATGATGTTGTTCGCGCTATTGCCCGTGATGCTGTTGTTCAAAGCGTTGCCGGTGCCGTTTATGGCAGCGGTGCCGGTCAACACCAAGTTCTCAAAGTTCGCCGCGAGAATCCAGGATATCGAGGTCTGCACGACATCGGTGCCTTCTGCGGCGTTCTCAAAGAGAACGTCCGTCAGGCTGTCAACGACGTAGGTGTCGTTACCAGCGCCACCAGCCATTGTGTCGTTGCCGAGGCCGCCATTGAGCACGTTGTTGCCGCCATTGCCGGCGATGACGTTGTCCGATGCATTGCCGGTCGCATTAACGTTCGCGACGCCTGTGAGGGTCACGTTTTCGACGTTGAGCCCGAGGGTGTAGGTGATCGAGGACTGGACCGTGTCTGAGCCCTCTCCAGCATTCTCGGTCACGACATCAGCGACGTTGTCGACCACGTAGATGTCGTTGCCGAGCCCCCCAATCATCGTGTCGGCGCCGGTACCTCCGTTCAGTGTATTGTTGCCGGTGTTGCCGGTAAGCACGTTGACGAGTGTATTGCCGGTCGCGTTGATGTCGCCGACCCCGAGCAAAACCAAGTTCTCGACATTGGTCGCGAGTGTGTAGCTGACCGTGCTGCGCACGGTATCCGTGCCCGCCGTGGCGCCTTCGGTGATCACGTCTCCTGCATTATCGACGACATACGTGTCGTTACCTGCTCCACCCACCAGCGTATCCGCGCCTGCGCCACCGTCGAGAGTGTTATTTGCCGCGTTGCCGGTCAGCACGTTATTGAGATCATTGCCGGTGCCGTTGATCGCGGCTGTGCCTGTCAGGGTGAGATTCTCCACGCTTCCCGTCAGCGTGTAGCCGATCGAGGCTTGGACCAGATCGGTGCCATTGCCGACCTGTTCAACGACCAGATCATCGGCGCTGTCGACCACATAGGTGTCGTTACCCGCACCGCCGTAGAAGGCGTCGGCACCGCCGCCGCCATTCAAGACGTTGTTGCCGGAGTTGCCGGTAATGACATTGGCGAGCGCATTTCCTGTGCCATTGATGGCCGCAATGCCGGTGAGCGTGAGGTTCTCGACGTTTGCGGCCAGCGCCGCCAGTGTCACAGACGTTTGTATGGTGTCGACGCCTTCGTTGGCCAACTCCGTCACAACATCGGCCGTGCTATCGACCACGTAGGTGTCGTTGCCGGAGCCGCCCGACATCTGGTCCGTTCCGGTCCCACCGTCGATAACATCGTCGCCCGCACCACCCGAGATGATGTCGTTACCGCCGAGCCCGTTAATCTGATCAGCCCCGGCAGTGCCTGTCAGAGTGTTCGCTGTCGCGGTACCGGTGATGACATTGTACCCGACCGTCACTGAAGCTGTTGCAGTAGCGACGCCGCCAAAGCCGTCCGATATTGTGTACACGAACGATGCCGGGCCAGCGTAACCCGAGGTCGGAACGAACTGAACGACGCCGCTCGACAGGGACACGGTGCCGTTCACCGCATTGCCGACCGCGACGATTGTGAGTGCACCTCCATCAACGTCCGTGTCATTTGCGAGCAGCGTCGCTGCCGGAATCGAGAGCGTGCTGCCCGTCTGGACGCTGAGGCCCGCTTCGCCATTCGCGACCGGGGTGTCGTTGACCGGCGTGACCGTCAGAGTGAAGTTGTCAGCAACCGACAGGGTTCCGTCGGATGCCGTGACCCTAACGCTGATGGCGCCATTGAAGTTCAGCGGCGGCGTGCCGCTGAAGGTTCGGGTCACACCATTGAAGCTCAGCCAACCCGGCAGAGCGCCTCCGCCGGCGAGTGTCGCCGAAAGCGCGAGAGCGTCCCCATCGACGTCTGCAAAAGTAGTCGGCAGCACGAAGTTCCATACCGTGTCCTCGGCGAACACCTGGTTCCCGATCGGCGCGGCGACTGTCGGGGCGTCGTTGACGGCCGTGATGGTGAGCGCAAATTGCGACGTTGCCGATGAGCTGCCGTCAGACGCCGAAACCGCAATCGACACGACGCCGTTGAAGTTCACAGGCGGCGTGCCGGTAAACGTTTGCGTCGCTGCGTTGAACGCAACCCATGAAGGCAGAGACGAGCCATCAGCAAGGGTTGCCGAATAGGTCAGCGGATCGCCGTCAGGATCGGTGAAAGTGCCTGCGGGCACAGCAAATGACCAAGCCGTGTCTTCTGCAGAGGATTGGGCTTGAAGCGGTGACGCAACCACCGGGGCCGCGTTGCCAGCGGCGAGCGTTTGCGCCGCCCCGTTGGCGAACACGATCCGCTCAATGCCGAAGCGTTCGGTCGTCGAGGCATACTGGTTCACGACGCGGATGCTGTCTGATGTGCCGACGATATCGACGAACAAGTCGGCACCGACGCGCCGTAGCGAAACGTCACCGGCGTTGAGATCGGTCAACGACAGCGTGTCGATGTCTGCCGAGCTTCCGACACCGTCATTGATCACATCGTTGCCATGCCCACGCGCATAGACATAGGTGTCCGAATTCGCGCCGCCAGCAAGTGTGTCGTTACCGAGGCCGCCGAACAGAGTGTCGGCAAATGCAGATCCGTAGATTGCGTCATCTGCCGCAGTGCCACGATACCACGCGGCCGCGTTCAGCTGATCGACATTCCATATTGTGCCATTGGCAAATTCGACTCGTTCGATCCCATATCTTGTTGTGATCGACGTGAATTGCCCCAGGAGCTGGATCGTTTGCCCCGTTGCGTTGATGCCGATCACGAGGTCTGAGCTGTTGAGGCGATGGCTGAACGTCACGTCGGAGATATTGAGGTTCGTCAGCCTGAGCACGTCTTGCTCGATCGTGGACGCGGACCAATCTTGGATTACGTCGTTGCCGTCACCCGCAGTATAGACGAACGTGTCACTGCCAGCCCCACTGCTGAACGTGTCGTCACCGCCCATCCCATAGAAGGTGTCGTTGAAGTTGCTGCCATACATGGTGTCGACTTGCGCCGTGCCGCGATACCAAGCCTCCAGATTGATTTTTGCGCGGTCCCACGTCTGACCGTTGGCGAACTGAATCGCCTCGATGCCGTAGTTCGCGGTCGTGGCATAGAACTGCTCGCTGACACTGATCGTCTGGCCAGTCGCGTTGACCGTGATCAGGAGACTGTTGGCGTTGATCTGGTGAGCAACCGTCACGTCCGTCGCATTCAGGTTGCTGAGGCGAAGCGTATCGACCTCGGTCGTGGACGCGGAGAAGTCGTTGATGACATCGCTGCCATCGCCCGAGGCGTAGATGTAGGTATCGTTGCCTGCGAGGCCGTTGAGGGTGTCATTCCCACCGAGCCCGAGGACGTCGTCGTTGCCGTCGGTGCCATAGAGAACGTCGACACCAGCCGTGCCGCGCAAGATCGTTGCGGCTCGGATCGCGGCGAGATCCCAGATTTCGCCATTTCCGAACCTGATCTCTTCAATGCCTCGGTTGGCCGTCGTCGATGCGAACTGGCTCTCGATTGTAACCCTCTCGCCCGTTGCGGTGACGACAACGACAAGGCTTTCACCTTCGCGATACAGACCGATCCCCGATGCGTTCACATTTGTCAGGCGCAACACATCGACGGCGGTCACCGATGCGTTGCTGTCTCGGATGATGTCGTTGCCATCTCCGGCGGTGAACACATAGGTGTCGCTCCCCGCGCCGCCGATCAAGGTGTCGGCGCCGCCATTCCCGATGAACGTGTCGTTGCCAATTGTTCCGACCAGGGTGTTCGTATTGGCATCGCCAACGAGGCTACCGCCTGTGCCGCCGATGCCGGCGAGCTGGTCAACTTGCTCGGCTGTGAGAACCGTCCCATCCGCAAACGAGAACCGCTCGATCCGGTAGGCGTAGTTGCCGCCGAAATCGACGGAGTAGAATTGATTTTGGAGCGTCAGCTGATCATTGGTTCCAGAGATCTTGATGATCAGGTCTTCGAACGACTTCACGAACTCGAGGTCAAACAGCGTGATCCCGTTTGCGAACGCGACGTAGTCGAGCGAGGTGGTCGTGTTGTCGCCCTCGTCGCTGACCGTGTCCTTGCCGTAGCCGTAGCCGAACTTGAAGGTGTCGTTGCCTCCGAACCCTTTCAGCAGGTCGTCTCCGGTGCCACCATCGAGGGTGTCGGAACCGGACAGACCATAGAGTTGATCGGCACCGCTTGTGCCTTGCATCACGAGCTGATCGATCTCGGCGGCCGTCATGACCAGACCATTGCCGAATACGAAGCGCTCAACCCGGTCCTGCACGTTCGCATCGAACGTCGGGCCGACGAACTGCTCTTGGACAAGGAGCGATTCGCCCGTCTCCAGGATCGTGATGCGAAGATTGAAGCCTTCGCGCTTGAACGACACATCGTAGGGCGAAAAGCCGCTCGTGAAGAGAACCGTGTCACGCGATGTTGTCGCGTTGTCGCCGTTCTCGTCGATCTGATCGTTGCCGAACCCGCGTCCGAACACGTAGGTGTCGTCGCCGGTGTATCCGGTCATGTAATCGTCACCGGCGCCCCCGTTGAGGGTGTCGGCGCCGAGGTAGCCAAAGACGAAGTCGTTACCGGAGGTACCGGTCAGTATCATCGTATCCAGCGCGTCCGCTGACAGAACGCTGCCATCGGCGAAACCGAACGCCTCGATGCGATTGATTGCAGCCCCGCCGAACGTCTTGGCGGTAAACTGCTCTCTAATCGTCAGCTGTTCGCCGGTATCCCGGATCGTGATGATGAGGTCGTTGAAGTAGCGCGTGAACTTCAGGTCAGCCTGCGTCAGCCCAGCTCCGAACACCACGCGATCGAAAGTCGTTGCTGCCGCATCACCTTCGTCATGAATGAGATCGTTTCCATAGCCCCGACCGAACTTGTAGGTGTCGTCGCCGGCGAAACCGCGTAAAAAGTCGTTGCCCGCGAGCCCATCGAGCGTGTCAGCGCCCGAGAATCC
Organism: Hyphomicrobiaceae bacterium; assembly: GCA_031374735.1. GTDB lineage: Bacteria > Pseudomonadota > Alphaproteobacteria > Rhizobiales > Hyphomicrobiaceae > JABFRJ01. Next base: position 6,187 of record JANMGQ010000021.1, read on the forward strand.
GTAGATCTGATCGGCGCCGCTCGTGCCCTGCTGGGCAAGCGTGTCCATCTGCTCGGCCGTAATCGTCCCATCAGTGAAGACGAAACGTTCGATCCGATCTGTCTGGGACAAGCCGTAAGTCGGAGCTGTGAATTGCTCCAGAACGGTGAGTGTCTCGCCGGTGCTGTTGATCGTAATGATCAGGTTGACACCGTCGGTCCGACGGATGGTCACGTCGTTCCGGCTCAAACCGGAAAACGTGATCGTGTCGCGCGACCCTGCCGTGTTGTCCCCATTTTCATCGATCCGGTCATTGCCGAACCCGGCGCCGAAGACGTAGGTGTCGTCACCTTCAAAACCTGACAGATAGTCGTTGCCGGCGCCCCCGTTGAGCGTATCTGCGCCTGCAAAGCCAAAGATGAGATCGTCGGCGGCCGTGCCGTTCAAAACCAGCGCATCAATGGCGGTTGCCGAAAGCGTGGTTCCGTTGGCGAACACAAACGTCTCGATGCGATCCCAAAGCCCACCGCCGATCACAGCGTTGGCGTAGAACTGGTCGACGATGGTGAGCTTTTCGCCGGTGTCGATGATGGTGACGACGAGGTTGCTGCCCTCGCGTTTGAACGTCAGGCTGGCCTGAGTTATCCCCGCAGCAAACGAGACGCGGTCGCGCGACGCTGTGCTGTTGGCACCATCGTCGTTGATGATGTCATTGCCATAGCCGCGTCCGAACACATAGGTGTCATCGCCGCCGAGCCCTTGCAGCGTGTCGGCGCCCGCGCCGCCGTCGAGGATGTCTTGCGCGGCCGTGCCAACCAGCCAATCATCGCCCGGCGTGCCCGTGGTCGTCGGGACCGTCTCGATTGAGAGTTGGACGGTTGCGGTATCGAACAATCCGCGCCCGTCGGAGATTGTGTATGTGAACGATGCCGCGCCAACGTATCCAGCCTCTGCGGTGAAGACGACGTTGCCTTGCGCGTTGATTGTCACTGCTCCGTGCGTCGCATTGCCGACGCTTGTAATCGTCAGTGTATCGAGGTTCGCGTCGCTGTCGTTGCCGAGCAGCACGGACTTGTCGAACGCTGTCGCCAGGTTCTTGGCGACGACAAGGACGCCATCGTTGACCGCATCTGGGGTAACGTTCGGTGCCGCCTGAACAGTCAAATCTACGTGTGCCGTCGACTTGGCGCCGTGGCGGTCTACCACGGTGTAGTTGAACGATCCCGGCCCCGGTGCGCCGATCGCTGGAACAAACACAACGTTGCCGTTGGCGTCGATGCCGACCGTCCCATTCACCGCATCCTGCACGGAGAAGATCGCCAGCACATCACCCACGTTTGGGTCGGTGTCGTTGGCAAGCAGTGACGTCTTCGAAATCACCAGCGCCACGCCTTCGACACCAGTGAAGCCCGCGTCATTGGCAGCGGTCGGCGTCAAGTTGGCCTCCGTGATCGTCAACGTGACGAGTTTCTCCTCGCTGTTCAAGGTGCCGTCGGTCGCATAGTAGCGGAATGAGCCTTGACCGACAAAACCAGCCGTCGGCGTGAAATAGTAGTGCCCAGTGGCATCGGTCACGACCGTGCCGCCAATCGCGCTGCCGGTCACCACTTTGTACGTGACCGGATCACCATCAGGGTCCGTCGCGGCAGCGAATGTCGCAAACAGCGTCACGTTGTTCGGCAGGCTGCCCGACTCGGTCGCCGTCGAAACGACGGGTGCGCCGCCTTGGGCAACCGACCACTGGAAATACTCGGTCGCGTGGGCGCCGCTCGGGTCCGTGGCCGTCACGGCAATCACCAAGTCTGCCGGGCTCACGTTGGCCGGCACAGTGCCCTGGAAGGTCCGCGTTGCTGCATTGAAAACCAGCCACGTCGGCAAAGCGCCAGCGCTGGTGTACGCCGCATTCGGGTCCGCGAGCGATGCCGACAGCGTCAGTGCGTCTCCGTCCGGATCGGAGAATAGTCCCGTCGGCAATGTGAACGAAAATGCCTGCCCAGCTGTGATCGCCGAAGGCGAGCGAACCCAGTCGATGCCAACCGGGGCGCGGTTTACGTGCTCCACGTCAACCAAAACCACGCGCGTTGCGGAGGTCTTGAAACCGTCAGAAACACGATATTCAAATTGCGCCGTCCCCTCAAACCCAACGGCAGGCGTGAACTTGAAGATGCCAGAGGCCGCGTCCAAAGATACCGTGCCGTGCAGCGCGCTACCGGGTACGAGTTCATAGAGCAGCGCATCGCCGTCTTGATCCGTCGCCGCGTTGACTTTGTCGGTAAAGTACTCCCCGGACTTCGTCGTAAAGTGCTCCTGTTGCGCCGCCAGCACGGGGGTGTGGTTCCCGGCAGCCTCCGCAAAGTCGGTCAGCGCAATCCCGTGAGAAGTCAGAAACGCGCGCGCCGTCTGTGACGCGCCGTCGTTAGTCGCGAACGACCAACCGAGACCGGCAGCCGTGTCGAAGAAGCCCTTGATAAGGATGCTGTCGCCGTTGCCGTAGGTTAGGCGCAGGTCTCTCGTGCCGTCGCCATTGACGACACGCGTGGCGCCCGCAATGGGCTGACCGTCGATCAGGATCGTGTTGAGGCCGCCGAGATCAATGACAATGTCCTGCCCATCGCCCGGCTCGAAGACATAGACGTCGTGCCCGCCCTCTCCTTTGAGTGTGTCGTCGCCTTTTTTGCCAATCAGTTTATCGTTGCCGCTTCCGCCGGTGAGCGTATCAGGGCCGTCGCCGCCCATGCGCTGCTGGCCCGGGTCTGGCGGCGGTGGTGGCCCCGGTGGCGGATCGCCAGGCGAGGGGTCCCCTGGGGGCGGCGTGCCCGGCAAGGGATTGTTGCCTGCCTCATCGGAGACAAGGTTCTCGCTCCGAAGCACGTCGAGGATGACCTGATCCGTGATGTCCGCGATCCGGTCGTATTTTGCATTGCCGCCGGTCTTCGTGTCGGAGGTGACTTGCGAGTACGTCTTTATTCCGAAGTCGCCGTTGCGCCAGTTGTCGATCTTAATCGTCAGCTGCAGCGGTTTGTCAGTCTGGTTGCCCCCGCAAAGAGCCGAAAACGTACTTTTCCCTCTGCTGGCCGAGAATAACAATGGCCTGACTCGACACTTCATACTCGAATTCGAGATCTGACCGAACACGCACAGGGACGTTATTGTAAAGGCCAAGCCATCCGACGTACTTGATTTCCTGGGACGCACTGCCGTCCCGCTCGGGCGCTGGACCGAGATCGGCCCGCAGTCGCTCGGTTTCCTTCAGGATGATCTTGTCCATCTCCTCCTGCGTCAGTGCGGCCTTGCGTTCGAACTGGAGAAGGGGCGCAGTGTGCGCGGGATTGCGGACCCAGTCAGCCTTGTCGACGAGGAACTTCGCGCCGCCGAGCAACTGCTTGCCGTTGATGACGAGCGTGTTGTTCTGGCGCACCAGAGTGGGCGTGTCGGCGTCGATCTTGATCTCGATGATGCCGTTCTGCGTCGCCGTGGCGGCGGTCGCGGCGGTGAAGACCGTGTATTTGTAGTCGAAGACGGTGGCTTTGCCGTAGCTTGGATCATCCGTCAGCGTCTCGCCGACGCCGGAACCCTTCCCAATGTGGATCTTGTCAGTCTGCGCCGGGTCCGCCGAGTTAGTGTTGGACCCGACGCTGTCCATGAACTTCACACCGTTCCAGACGTCGCCGAGTTTGTCGATGCTGTTGCCGCGATGGGTGGGTGTGGTCGTGTCGCCCGGCAGGAGCCGACCGGGTAGGTAGATTTCCTCGACCTCGCGAACAGTGTCGTGGAATTCCTTGCCTCCACCGCCTGTGTCGTTGCCGTGACCAACATCGATGGCCTTCTTGGTGAACTGGTCGCTGCCGTCCACGTTCTTGAACGTCGTGACACCAACTTTCACGCCGGCAGAGGAGGTGTTGTAGTCGGTTCGGTCAATTACTTTGTCATCGAGTTCTTGGAGAGATCCGACCCCTCCAACGATCCAATTGTTGCCCGTACCGCCGACCAACGTGTCGGCTCCACCCCCACCATAAATGTAGTCATCACCCTTGCCCCCTTCGATCACGTTTTGACCGTCGAGACCCACGATCAAGTCGCGGCTTTCGCCAAGAGACGAACTCGTGAACTTAAGCTCAACCTTGCCACTTCTAGGATCGACCGTCGCAGTATCAATTACTCGATTGCCCGAATACGACACGCCACGCATTTCAGTCGGAACTTCTCGCTCCGTTATTGCCGCTTTGTGGGATACACGCAGTCTACCGTAGTTCGCATCTGCCGATGTGCCGTCGATCTGCGCGGCAACGTCGTTCTCAAATGCAGCTGTAGGACCGCGCAGACCATTATCGCCGTCACCTATCGTGGCTTGAGCAAGAAGCGAACCATCAACACCATCTCCAAATATCCCGTCCCGCCTGCCTGAAAACCAATGGTACAATTCATGGATCACAGTCCGGGCGAGATCACCTTGAAATAGACTTCCCTTTGCGTTAAAATAAAATGAAGTGCCCCCATTCGGTTTAGAATCCGCAATATTTGGGTCCACGTAGATTGCAGGCGCGCTGAAGTCACCAGCAAAAGCGTAGCAATTTCCTGCTACCTTCGCGATCTTGAAGAAATCGGGGGTCCTTGCTGCAATATTCTCAAGTAAATTCGCAGCGGCGTTGCTATTGTTGTAAGCCACCTCCAAGGCGGTGAGCACCTTCGTGATTTCGCTTTGCGTCCAGGAGCCATCGTTTGGCTGCCAATGCTGCGGCAAACCCTCGCCACCTGTGGTGAGCTGACTAAAGCTTCCAAATTGCAACTTCTGGGAGAAATCAGTAAAGCTCATAAAATGTCGACCTTTGCTTTGCTCGCGACTTAGGTGCGAGGCTGGTAGTGGACTCTGAAAGGGAATTTGGGAGGGTATTCGCGAGGAATACAACGGGTTAGTTATGCCGCCATTTCGCTTTTGGGACGTCCTGCGTGAAGAAGGGGCTCAACGCCAACCGACAATTCTGTCTGAGTTTGCGATCGTTTGAGGCAATCAAAATCTGCGCATTGAAGATCGCCGCATGTCGCGCCCATGCTGCTGTAGCCATTTCTTTGCAACTCCTCCCCCGCGCCATCCCAACGGCATGCTTGATGAGGAAAATATTGAAATCAGCAACTTCATCAATGGGCGCGTCTGCGGTAGCGGGCGGGCGATCAAAAAAGAATTCTGAACCTTGGCACGCTACTCCAGGGCCGACATTGAATGCGGCTCTGTCTCCATCGTATGCACCTGAGCCAAAGGGCTGAAGACGGTGATTTCCAGCTGCGATGGCCGACTTCGCTGCACGCACAGGATCACGCACAATTAAATCATGAAGCCATGAAAGATGACTGTTTGGTGGTAGATTCGAACAACCTGTTTCTTTCCAATCAGCGAGCGACCTGACACGCGTCCCTCGAATAATATCGTACCAAGTGATGAAGCTCTCGATGCCCGCGGCGCCGCTGCTGGCACGATGAAGCGTCCATCCCAAGTAGCCGAGTGCGGTCACGGCCGCAGCGATACACGTAACGAGTATCTTTCCTTTGGTCGTCGTCATGTCCACCTCCCGGGCGTAACCGGCTTGGCCACGATGCTTCCCGCAGGTGCGACATAAATCGGGACACTCCCCATTTTGTCCGCCAGAGTTGCCTGCAACTCGCCATCCAGCGGTCACCGTTGCACGTTGCGTTAGGCACTCTGGCTGACGTCCCGGTGCGGCGGAGATTAGCTCACACGACGTCGGATGGCTGTAAAGCCTCAGATTGCATCATGTTGCAATTGCGCAACGCTTGGCCCATTTTCGATCGCTGCGGTCCCTGCTCGAACTCCACGGTCGGCCCCCCCCCAAACCGACCGTGGCTCAAACCCTGCCAATGCGATCGACTTGGACTGCTTGTGTGCAGGTTTCTCGAACGCCGGCAACGCCGTCGGCACGGCTGCGCTCGGGCCGGCGTCGGAGAAGCGCCAAGGCACGAAGTGGATCGCCCGCAAAGTCACTATACGTCGGTATCTGGCTTGCACTAGACTGTTGAGACGGATCCCTGACAGATCTTATTTCGTGAGTAAGCTCGTGCGCAAGGATGACGGCAAACCCAGGTCTATAAAACGCGCCCTTACCATCGATGAAACCAATTGCGTTTGATGAATCCCAAAGATCGTTATCTATCCCAATAAATCCGGGCCCCTGAACGCCATCTTCACCTTGCTGATATACCAGCTTGATCTTTGACAAAAACGGATTCAGCGACGAGTAGTGCTTGTTCGCCCACTGATTCAGAAGTTCGTGTCCGGCGGATGTACTGTTAATCTCGCCGAGTGCGGTTCGGAAGACATCTTCACGCCCATTGTAGGAAAATGTTAACAAGATGTCTGCTAAGTTATAGTCCGCCATGTAGCCCACGCTTCCGCAAGTCATCAACCAGGAGGCTGAGCCTAGCCACGGTACAACTTGAGTGTCAGCCAATCGCGCACGCGAAGGCGCCATTGTTGTCGAGAAGGTGGGCTTACTGTGAGAAGAGGTCTATTTTGTCTGGTCGTCACCTGTGGGGGCCTGGTTGGGCTGCAAGGGTGGCAATGGGCTTCAGGGTCGGATGAGCACCGTCGGTTTCCGAACGTTGATGACTCACACTTCCCAACCATCGGAGGGCGAACGGCATTTGTGGTGAACCAGGCGTCGTCTTCTGCGAGCGTGACGTCAGGAATGTTCGAAGAGTATCTAAGGGCACGACTAGGTGCTTACATGCCGGATGGGCTTCAAAGTGATGGCCTGAGGGTCTCGATTGAAACCGGCACAATTGCCGGCTTTCGCCGTTGTATCGGCCTTTTGCCCAGTGGGCAAGCGCGATTGGTTGAACGGGCTAGTCTCGTCGACTTCGATTGCAGACGGACAAAAGTGACGTTCTGCCGAGCCAAGCGAAGCGTTAGCATAGTGATCCCAGCGACGGGGCACCTCTCGCCAGCAGACGTGAGTTTCAGCGCGGCATTGAGCTGCAACTAGTAGTGTCTTTCGACAATGGCGGTCCTGTTCAGCCTGCTGTTTCGCTAATACTGGATGTGCGTCGGCTGGATGGCTGCCGAGGCTCGTTGCCGACGACGCGCGTCGCCGACACCTGGAACCCGTCGCTCACGTAGTAAGCGAACTGCGCCGGCCCAGAATAGCCTTCTGTCGGCGTGAACACGAAGCGCCGCGACACGGGGTCGAGCGTGACGGTGCCATGCTGCGTGTAAGAGGCCGTTGTCTGCAGTAGATATTGGAGATTGTCACCGTTTGCATCTGTTGCGCCGTTGACTTGGCCGACGATCGGCTCACCGTCCTTGCCGGCAAATGATTCCGTGATCGTAGAGACGACGGGAGCGGCGTTCCCGACTGCCTCGACGAACGATGACAGATCAATGCTGTGCGCTGTCAGGAATTGCCGCGCACTCTGATATACGCCGTCGCTCCCGGCGAATGACCAGTTCAAGCCATTGGCTGCATCGAAGAAGCCTTTGACGACGATCGTGTTACCGCCGGGGTAGGTCAGGCGCAGGTCATGTGTCCCGTCAGCATTGGCAATCAGCTCAGCATCGACGCCGGAGAGCGACGCAGCGATTGAGATCTTGTTCTGGCCAGCACCGTCCTCGATCACATCTTGGCCGTCGCCAGGATTGAAAATGTAGGTGTCGTTGCCGTCTTCACCTTTTAGCGTATCGTTGCCCTTGTTGCCGATGAGCTTGTCGTCACCGGACGCGCCGTCCAGCTGATTGTTGCCGTCATCGCCAAGCCTTTGCAGGTTCGGCTGAGGTGGAGGGTCGCCAGGGCCAGGATTGGGTGGCGGCGCACCGGGAGGTGGGGCGCCAGGGCCGTTGTTGCCATTGTTCGGCTGTGGCGGCTGATCCGGATCGGTGATCAATTTCTCAGCTGAGAGCGCATTCAACAGGACGTCGCGTTTGATATCAAACGACGTGTCGGCTTTGCCATCGCCACTCGTCTTGCTGTCGTACGCAGTGTCCGACGGCTTCTTGATGCCAAAATCGCCATCCCGCCACTTGTCGATCGTGACCGTCAGCATCAATGCGCGGCTGTCCGAATAGAAACGCACTTCAAGCGTCCGCGTCCCGTCGGCATTCAGCGGCCTGAAGACGTACACCTCGCCTTGCTGCCCGATGACAGGATAATCTTGCGCAGACCCGTAATACTCGTCCGTAAGCCAATCCTGAACCCAGATCTTGTTGGCGTGTCGCTGAGACAACCAGAACGCATGAGGTAGATCACCCAGGATGCCGCCAACGCCAGGGTCGGGCCCAAGCGCTCCGTTATACCGCGCCGTCTCCTTCGTGACGATGTCGTCGAACTCCTTCTGCGTCAGCGTCTCCTTGCGCTCAAACTGCAGCGGGCTCTTACGGAGCCCGTACTTGTATTCGGTCGACCACTGGGAATCGCCTCTGTTCAGGATGAACCGTGCACCGCCGGCCAGCTGTGTGTCGTTGACGAACAGCGCGTTGTTGGCACGTACCGATGAGGCGATATTGGGGTCGACGGTAACGTCGACGCGCGCATTGCGGACGGCGTCTTCCAGGCCGAAGTTGAACTGTGTCGGCGTGTTCTCGCTCTTGAAGTCCGTCGCGCCAGGGTCATTCTTCAGGATGATCTTGTCGGTCTCGCCCGTGCCAGCGCTGTCATAGAAGCGCACGCCCTTCCAGACGTCGCCGCTCTTTTCATAAGTGTTGGCGAACGGGTTCTTCGAGGTGTTCTTGCCGCCCTCACCGTAGCCGGGCATGAGCACGACCTCGACTTCGCGCAGCGTATCGTGAAACTCCTTGTTGCCGCCCGTCAGATCGGCCCCGTGACCGATGTCGATGGCCTTCTTGTCGAACTGGTTCGAACCATCGTCGTTCTTGAACGTCGCGGTTGTGACTTTTAGCGTGCCGATACGGTCCGTGTAGTCGGCGATGTCGACGCCCTTGTCCTGGTCGCCGCCGATGATCCAGTTATTGCCCTCGCTGCCGATCAGCGTGTCGGCTCCCCTGCCGCCATAGAGGTAATCATCGCCCTTGCCGCCGTCAATCTTATCGTTGCCCGACTGGGCAACGACGAGATCCCGACTGGGAGAATTTGCCGTGGCGCCTGCTACATTTGTGAGGTCAATATTGGCTGAGTAACTATCACCGCCAGAGACACCATCTGCTGTTCGATTGTCGACGATTACAACATCAGTAAGCCGGAACCCCGTCCAAGAAAGATCTGACATCTCAGACGGAAGGCGGCTATAAACTGCGACACCCTTGTAACCACCTCGCCAAAATTTAAACTCTGGCGTGCCGTCGGCGCCAGCGATTTCCGCCATTAACTTGTTTTCCACCCCAACCGTTGGGCCGCTGAGGCCAGTTGTAGCGCTAAACCCAGAAGTTCCAGATCTAATATTGGCGTCGGTGAATAGGTCGGCGCCGGTTTGTAAATTTACTCCTAAGGCTCCGTCAGCCTGTGGCCGAATGGCATGATTCATTTCATGCATCAAAACGCGCTGCAATGACGCCTTGAACACCTCCCCTTTGGCGCTGAAAAAGCCAAAATCTTTTGCATCCCAATTGCCATCAAATTCTCTTGGATCCAGATATATTTCTTGGTCAGGATAAAAAGCTTTAAGCTCGCCGCTGCCGTCTTTCCTGATAATGCGCAAGGGGCCACGCCCCAACGGCTCTTCCATCAATGCTGCCGCAGATGTGGAGGCGTTGTAGGCAGCTGTCAGCGCACTAATAATCGCGTTTTTCTCGCTGGTAAGCCAAGGTAACACACCAAACGGCTTGTTGTTCGGCGTGTCGAGAACCGATAAGTCACCAACTCCCGTCGTAACGCGCCACTCAATATTCGCCAGAACGTTGGCCAGAGACATTGTGATCCTCGTTCAGATCATTGACTGCTGAGCCTCATCGGCCCAAATTCAGAGTTGACGGCTAATACGGTTCGGTCATCTCATATTCGTCCTTGGTGCGAAATACTGCATCACCAACACAGCTCAGATTGGCCATATATCCCAAGCTGACCAACCTGTTGTTATGAATCGCAGCGTATCGCAAAGACCATATGGCGACCAACTCGTGGCATCGCTCAAGTTCAGGGTTTGTGCTGCGCCTCAGTCGTTGACGCATGGTAACCTTCGGCGCAATCTGGACATAGTTTATGTCAAGATCTGCGTTGCATCTCACCCCTATTGGTTGCCCACGAGGGCTAACTATGAAGGAAACGCTCTTTTTTGCATGCCCATCTTCTGCGTCTTTTTCTGGCGCCCTATCCAAAATGCTTATCTCGCTCAGTATAGAGCGCGCCGAAATGAATATATTTTCGCAATTTGATTCATTCCATGATTTTCGCGTTGGCTGCGTTGTCCCGTTTAATAAATCATACCAAAATACAAAACGGGTGAAAGATTGTCGAGGTTGACTGGCCATTATCGCATCGCCGATGCCTAGACCCAGCAAAAGAAAAATCCCGATGACTGTGAAACGTGACGCCTTGCCACCAAGTAATCTCGCAATGGCGCTACGGAAGTACTCGACGCCCACAGAGCACAACCTCTCGGATCTTTCAACGCCTATCCTGATCGTCTCTGAGCCCGGCACGCAGACCCATCAGACGGGCCGCCCGCGCCTCAACTCTGCCGAGCACCGGCGCCTCCTCCGTCCCAGATAACCCATCCGCCACGAGCGAGCTGAGGCCATCCGGAGGCGCGGACAGTAACCAAGACGCAGTGCGGCGGTTCACTTTCCCCTGTTGAGTCGGCGTTTTGGGCGGGTCGATTGGGAGCGCTCGACGTCGGTTGAGTTGTCTCTGGGTCCGACGGCAGATGATCCCCTCCAGAGCGTCCGTGAACAAATTGAGGTCATTTGCCGCGGCGACGACGGCTTATGGCCCTGACTGCTTTTGTTCCCCGCCGCCCCTTTCGTCCGCAGCTGAAGGTGCTGCTGCCGCAGCCGGCTGTCAACGTCCGTCCTTTTGGGACTGGCTCTTGGCGGCTGGCCTTTTCGCCGGGCCGGGCTGTGGACGACGGGACGGTGTGAGGCTGGTGGCACTCATCGCCTGCTTGATTTCTCGGGCCATGCGGACACCGAGTGGCGCAGCGGCGAGCTGGGTATTCCGAGTGGCCGTGACATCATCGATGGCCTGCCGCACGTCGGAGGCGTCGGCCAGCCCGTAGATGGCAAGGAACCGAACAATGTCGACGGCATCGACAGTGAACAGAGGGCGTCGAGTGGGCGGCCTTGTTGGTCTGGTTGCTGCCGGCACATACGGCCCGCCGAACCGCGCCTCAAAGTCCTTGGCAGATGCCGCAAGGCCGAGGGACGAGAACTTGCTGTAGCTGCGGGCATTGCCGACCACGAGGCCGGTGCCCTTGGCTTCCAAAATCAGACCGTGTTCGGCAAATGTGTCGTCCAGATCGTCCCAGGTCGTGGCGCGGTCGAGCCGTTCGGTCGTGTCGGCGCCGAGCGCACGCGACGCCGTACGGCTCCACTGTGGACGGTCGGTGGCGGCGCCACGCTTGGCAGCGCGGGTTGCGCGCGTGTTGGGTTTCTTGGGGAGGTCGGCAGTTTCTTCGGGGTTGAACCGTTGCGCGGGGATGTACCGGAACCCGTGCTCATCGGAGAGCTGGCGCATGATGCGGTCGAACAGCGCGTAATCGTGCTTGGTCTCCCAGGCGCGGCCAGTGGTGGGATGCACGCGGTTGATCAGCATATGCAGGTGACGGTGGGGCGTGTCGCCGTGGCCCATGACCAAGGCCTGGTGCTCGCCGAGGCCCGCCAGTTCCAACGTCTTGCGGGCGATCTCCTGCATTTGCTCCGGCGTCGGTCGTTCGTTGGGCGCCCAGGCGATCATGGCGTGATAGGCGGCTTTCTTGCAGCGTTTGGAGCGCTGCGCGGTGGCCGTCATCAATGTTGCGGCGAGATCCGGATCGTCGGTCGGCAGGTTATGGCCAAACACCCACGCCACGCGGTCGGGATTGGGCGGCTTGGTGGCGCCCTCGACCAGATACCGCGCCAGCGCATGAAAATCGTTGGTCGGCGGCACGATCTTGGCAAGCATGTCAGCCGAGGCGGCGGACGGCGTCGAGCACCCCGGCCAAGGTTGCGCGCAGCGTGGCGGCGTCCAGCGGCACGATGCCGGTGTTGGCTTGCTTGGCCAGTTGGTTGAGGTTGTTACCGATGCGGCAGAGTTCACGCAGCGCCGCGCTGCTGACGCCTCGGGGTTGGGGCAGTTCGGCGCGTTGGCTGCGCACGAACGCCGTGACCAGCGTGCGCAGCAATTTCGAGAGGGTGAGCGCGCGGGCGTCGCACTGGCTCATCAGGAACGCGAACTCGGCGGCAGTGATGTGTGTACGGACCGAATGCGTAGCCGGCTGTTTGGTATCGGATATCCCCTTACGGTAGCCCTTCGTCGGCATCGTCCTGCTTTCTTTAAAAGGGAGGGGGCTGCACCCGCCAGGGTGTCGTGGTGGCGAAGCAGCCACATGGCGTGAGCCGAGGGGTTTGATTCCATTTCTGGGTCAAACCCATACCTCGCCCCCTCCCTTTTACCTTCCTTCACTATACAGACAGAATACAAGTTTGTTGCTCAGTCTTTGGGCAGGCGTCGTGCAGCAGTGCCACCTTCAGCAGGGTGTGCGAACGGGACGATCGCGCTTTAAAAAATGGACGCCTGCGGCGAGCTTATGGGCGGGGACTCTGTCCCGTACCCCTGGGAACACGGACGACGTGAGGGCGCGAATGGTATACAGCACCGGCGTTTTCTGATGGCTGATTGATGGTTTAGGCGCGGCGGCGGGTGTGGGAATAGTCGCCCGCCGTAAAATCCGCCTGCGGACGTCGCACGTGCGGGGTGGTGGCCATGTAGCCGCCGTCGATGGCCTTTCGGCGGGGCACGGCGATGCGACGGCCAGCAAACGGATCGGTGGCGTGCAGCGCTGCAATCATCTCGAACGGGACGGATGCCAGCGTTTCAGGTGCTACGGCCAACGCGTCGGCCAGTTCGGTGAGCATGTGGATGGCCCAGATTTTCTTGTCGGCGTCAGTGAGCCGGTTGCCGGTGACGGCCTCCTCGATGTGGAACGTCCACGCGGTGCCGTCGGCCTTGGGTTCAATCCAGCATTCAAGGCTGCCTTTACCACCGAGATAGATACGGTGTTGGCCGGTGGCGTTCTGCGTGTGGGTGACGATCATGGGGTGCATCGTGGAAACGGTCAGCGGTGTTTGGCAAACACGGTGCTGTTGCAGTAGGCAGGGCGGACAACGACGCGTGCGGGTTGAACGTTGGGGTGTGGCGTTTGCGCCATATCCGTAGGTGGACGTTTCTTTTGGAGCCGACCTTCGCGCAGGGCCTTCCCTCCGGGCGCGCCAGCGGGCCCTGCGCGAAGGTCGGCGAAAGGTACGTCCTGAGGGCGGTGTTTCTTTTGGTGAGTACCCGAGCGCCATGGCTGGCTGATCCGTAGGCAGGGACGTTGTCGGGCGCGGGCACGCGCGGCAGAATGGGTCACGGTACAGCGGTGGAACGCGATGACCGTCGACGTGAGGGCGCTCCTATGGGGCGCTTTTTTGGTTCTTGCCAGTACGTTCGGCCGACTTACCGGGGTTAGGCCATGGAACGCCACTGAACAGCGGTGAATTTAGCGGAGCATATAGCTACTATGTCGCACAGCGGTAGGGCTGATGAACCTTACCGATCGATTCCTTGGGTTGATGAAGCTCTGGAGATGCTACCAGAAGCAATCATGCACCATGGTTGGTTGGCACCGTATTGCCGTTAGGGAGCAGCTACCCGGGAACATGACGGAACCGGCAAGCGCGCTGATTTTGCTACCCATGTGCTACCCGGCCGGTTTTTCTGGGTAGCAAGCGCCGAGCTAACTGCTTGAAATTATTGGTTGCGGGGGCCCGCAACGGATATTACAGTCCTGGGCTGGTGTACGGATCATTGCGTAGTTATCCTATTGATTATGGGGCCGCTTTTCTGGGTCACGGCGCTGCTCTTTGTGGTGCGGTGAGATGATCAACATTTGCACGGGCACATTTAGTTTGCTCGCCATCATGTTGATAGCAGCAAGTTCTGAGAGGCTTTCGCCGGTTGACTTCTGCACGCCGACCGGCGCCGAGCCCCATCGTGACCCCCACTGCAATTCCCTCAATGTTGGATCAGCCGAGACGGTGCGTCCGGTCGAGGATGACGATTGCGACCTTGCGTGT
>JANMGQ010000014.1:0-27524 GCA_031374735.1 Hyphomicrobiaceae bacterium
CGAAATGCCGGGGCAGCACACATGAACGTCATGCTTCGCGTGCGGGGCACGACGCCTTCCGGAACGGCTTCTTCGCCCAACTCGGACTGCCGGAACTGCAAAAGGAACGCCTACGCCTCACTCGCGCATCATGAACCGCCGGATACGAGACCCGTACGTCCGGTGGTGTGGGAGGACGGCGAGGGTAACCTCGCCTCCTACCCGATCACCGAATTATGGGGTCTGGGGATTTCTTCACAAGCTCGTCATGGCTGGGCTTGCCGGCTTGTCCCGGCCACCCATCCCGCAAAGAGCGCGGCGGTATCCGGGGTGTTGAGCGGTCTCAACGTGCTTGCAACCCGTTGCGTGCGTTGCACAATGGGTGGCCGGGACAAGCCCGGCCATGACAGTTTTGGGGAGGCGCATCCGTCAATAATTTTGGCTGCAGGCACCAGATGCAGACACAAGCGCCGCCGCCGTGATGCTGCTTCGCCATCCCGCCACGTTGCCGCGTCCGCGCCCCTCCGCTAGGCACGGGCCTATGAAACTCTACCGCTCGTTTGCGACCGTTGGCGGGTTGACGTTGGTCAGCCGCATCATGGGATTCGTGCGCGATATCGCCATGGCCGGACTGCTGGGCACGGGGCCGGTGGCGCAGGCTTTCGTGGTCGCGTTCAAGTTTCCCAATCTGTTCCGCCGCTGGTTCGGCGAAGGGGCGTTCAATTCGGCCTTCATTCCGCTGTTCACCAAGCGGCTGGTGGGCGAGGGCGAGGAGCCCGCGCGGCGCTTTGCGGGCGAGGCCATGGCGGGGCTGGCGTTTGTGCTCGTGATCCTGTCGGCTGCGTGCATGATCGCCATGCCATGGCTGATGTATGGGCTCGCGCCGGGCTTTGCCACTGACGCGGCCAAGTATGAGCTCACGGTCGCCATGAGCCGGATCGCGTTTCCGTATCTGTTCTGCATGTCGCTCGTGGCGCTGCTGTCAGGCGTGCTGAACGCGGTCGGCAAGTTCGTCGAGAGCAGTCTGATCTCGGTGGTGCTGAACCTCACCTTGATGGCGGCCATGCTGTTCGCGTGGGGATCGGGCTATGGCAATTCGCCAGCGGCGGGGTACGTTCTGGCCTGGGGCGTGTTTGCGGCGGGCGTGCTGCAATTGCTGCTGCTGGTCTGGGGCGTGTGGCGCAACGGCCTGATGCCGCGCTTTTCGCGGCCGAAGATGACGCCTGGCATGCGCGAGCTCGTGCGGCTCGGTGTTCCCGGCGCGATTGCGGGCGGGGTGACGCAGCTCAACATCGTCATCGGCAGCACGATCGCCTCCCTTCAAGACGGCGCCGTGTCGTATCTCTACTACGCCGACCGGCTCTATGAACTGCCGCTCGCGATGGTTGGTATCGCCATCGGCGTGGTGCTGTTGCCGGATGTGTCGCGCCATTTGCGTGCTGGCGATCAGGCGGCCGTCATGGACAGTCAAAATCGGGCGCTTGAACTCGCTATGCTGCTGACGCTGCCGGCGGCGGTGGCGCTGGCGGTGATCCCGAGCGAGATCATCTCGGTGCTGTTCCAGCGCGGTGCGTTCGGGCCGGTCGATACGGCGAACGTGGCCGCGGCGCTGTCGATCTTCGCGCTCGGGCTGCCGTCGTTTGTTATGATCAAGGTGTTCTCGCCGGCGTTCTTCGCGCGCGAGGACACCAAGACGCCGATGCGGTTCGCGTCGATCAGCTTGATCCTCAATACGCTCGGCTCGATCGGACTGTTCTTTCTGTTCCGCTGGCTTGGTTGGATGCCGCATGTGGGCATTGCCGTCGCAACCGCGTTTGGGGGCTGGCTGAACGCCTGGCTGCTGTGGCGGGCGCTGCGCAAACGCGGGCACTTCGTCGCCGACGCGCGGCTGAAGCGCGCGCTGCTCATGACGGTGCTGTCGAGCCTCGTGATGGGCGGCATCTTGTGGTGGCATGCGCGCGAGTTGGCGCCCTGGTTCGCAGCCAGTCACGGCACATGGACGCGCGCCTTGGCACTGGCGGTGCTGATCGGCGGCGGCGGCCTCGTCTATGCGATCGCGGCTCTCGGTACGGGCGCGGCGCGGACGGGTGCGCTGAAATCCATGTTCCGGCGGCGGCGATAGGCGGCTCTGACGAGGCGAGCGCACCGTTAACACGGTTCCAGGCTGCAGGTTCAGGCGACGACGCTGTTGCTCAGCCCATCGCGCCAGAGGGTGTCGCTGCTGCCATCGCCAGACGCGCGAGCACCGTGCCTACCTGCGTTCAGCCTGCGGCCGAGGGCATCTTCAACGGCGGTATCGGCGGCACAATGCTGCCTCCGGCACTGCCAGCGGTTTGCGGCGCTGACATGGAGGTGTGCGCCGGTTGCGGTGCAGATGCCGGCCCAGGCGCGGACGCCGGCGCGGCGAACAGCGCGCTCGATGTCGTGGCCGTTGGCTGGGATCCGGTGACGGGCGCCGACGTTTGGTCGGCGCTGTCCTTGGCCTGCATGACCATGCTGGCGATCACGCCCATGCGGCGGCAGCCGTTCAAGATCGCAAGACGCAGGTCTGACTTCACCTTGCCGCCTTGGTTGACGTCGCGGAGCGTCGCCAACACGGTGAACTCGAGCTTGTCGGAGCCGAAGTAATCGAGGCCAACGGCCGGCTCTGGGAATTTCTCGACCATCGGGTGCGTGGATACGGCGTCCTTCATCATCGCAATGACGCGATCCGGCTCGGCCGTCGGATCAACCGCCACTTTCAAAACCACGCGGCCGAGTGAGTTGCGGTGCGTCCAGTTGAACACGCGGCCCGAGATCAGCTCGGAGTTCGGCAGGATGATGCTGGCGCGGTCGAAGGTCTCGATCTCGGTCGCACGCACGGAGATGCGGCGCACGTGTCCCTGCTGGTCGCCGACGACGATCCAGTCGCCGACTTTGATGGGCCGCTCGATGAGCAGAATCAAACCAGAGACGAAGTTGTTGACGATCGACTGCAGGCCGAAGCCAATGCCGACCGACAGCGCACCGGCAACAATGGCGAGGTTCGTCACGTCGAAGCCGGCGAACGATACCGCAACAAGCGCGGCCATGATGATGCCGCCGTAGCCAATGGCCTGGTCGACAGAGTTGGCGATGCCGCTGTCAATCTTGGCGTTCTGGGAGACGCGGTCGCGCAACATGCGCTGCATAAGTCGCGTCAGGAACAGCAGGAACGTGAACAGCGCGATACCGAACAGGATGCGCGCCAGCGAGATTTTGAACCCGCCGATCTCGAAGCCGAACAGCGCGTTTTTCATCCAGTCGCGAATATCGGGCGCGGCGAAACCCCACTGCAGCAGCAGCATCGGCACGGCGACCGCGGCGAGCGCGATGGTCAGGGTGATTTCGATCAGCTTGGCGAACTGCCATTGGCGTGGCCGCTCCATGCTGAAGTGGCGCTCCATGGACGCGCCGATACGGCTCGGATTACCCTGGCGCTCGCGCGTGACGGCACGGATGGCGAGATAGGCAAGCAGGCTGACAGCCAGCACAGCACCGGAGAGCACCACCTGCTGCGCCATGAAGCGACCAAGGGCGACATACCCAAGTGCCGACGCGACGAAGATACCAATCGCGATGGCCCACAGCGGCAGCTTCACCCAATAGGGCTTGTGGCGGCTGATGTTGTTCATGTCGATCTTGTCGACGCCGTTGACTGCGCGCAACGGCCCCATCTGCGGCACCATCGGCGTCAACAGGAGTGCGCCAAGTGTGATCGCCGACATGGCGTTCGACAGAAACGTCTGCGCGACGGTGACAGACAGCGGCACGTAGATCGCGCGGCCGAATTCGTTGATGACGTTGTCGACGACATAAATGCCGACGAAAACCATGACGGCATAGAGCAGTCGGCGGGCTGTTCCGTCGTCGACGGGAATGATGCGCCAAGCCGGTTCACTTGGTGCCAGCAGCGCTCGGGACACCGCGACGGTCGCAACGAAGATCAGCGCCCCTTTGAGCAGCGCATCGGCAGGCTTTTCCCACGGCGAGAACATCAGATCCAGCGAGTCGAACGCCGTGTATGTCAGGACAAGCGCCGCGACCGGTACCAGCATGCGAGCCGGCGTAACCCAGGCGGCACTGGCGATCCGATCGAAGAAATCTGGAATCGGATCGACACGTTTGCGCCGCTCGGCGATCAATCCGTTGACAAACCACCAACCGAAGCCGCCGACAATCAAGATGCCCGCAAGCATCGGTACCAGCGAGCCCGCCTTGCGGCCCGCCCAGCCTATCCAATCGCCGCCATAGTAGTGCGAGCGAGCCAGCACTGTCGGCATGCGTTCGCCGACTTCGCGCATGGCGGCCGGCATGACCGGGCTGGCGCGGCGCTCAAGCAGGTTGCGGGTAAAGGCCTGGTAGCGGATGACGGTGATGCGGTCGATCAGTTGCTTGGCGCGCACCCAGGCAAGTTCGGCCGTCTTGATGGCGCTGTCGAGGCCACCGGCAATGGCGTTCAGGCGCGCGCGCTCGGATGCCACCGTCGGGCTCTCGGGTGGCTGTCCGGCGCCGGGCAGCGGCCCAAGCTGGGTGATCTGGCTTTTCACGTCGGCGAGCTGGGGACGCAGCTGCTCAGCCGTCGCGGTCGAGTCGTAGATGATCTGCTCGACGGTCGTGCGGACGCGCTGGAGATCGGTCTCGATCTCTTTCAGCTGTTGGATCGACTTCTCGGCCGCTTCAATGCTCTTGGCCAGCCGTTCGACGGGGTCGAGGATCTCACGTGACAAGCCGGGAGGTGGTGGAGGCGGCGCCGCTGCTGTTACCACCGGCGGTGTGGTCGTCGGAACGCCCGCCGCAGGTGGAGCGGTCGCCGGCGCAGGCGGAGCCGGAGTTGCAGCTGGCGCGGGCGCCGACGCCGGAGGCGCGACAGGCGGCGCCTGAGCCTTCAGAGGCAACGCCAACCAGGCCAAGGCCAACACCACTGCAACGCAACGCTTTGCCATCACTCCGATACCCAACTCTTTGACTGGACGCTTGTTTACGAACTGGCCTGCAAATGAACGCCCGGGCCGCGCGACCCGCCGCAATCGAATGGGCGGCGTTTCAACATCGGGCTTGCGATAGCAGACTGAAGCAAAGCTGTCTCGCTCAGCGTCATGCAGGCTGCGTGTTCATCACTCGCCGGCTGCCTGTGCCGTTGACGGCGTCGCTGCTGGCCGTTGCGTCCGACTACCAAATGTCGCCACCGGTGGCGAGGCGTCGGCCGCAAGCGTCGGCCGCGCACGTGTCACGGCGGCGGCCCCGATGCGATCCTCGATGACCAGATCAACCGGGCCACCTGTCATGATCAGATGCTCGACATTATCGCGGCGCACGATGATGAGGCGCCGGCGGTTGTCGACCCAGGCCTGTTCGACCACCTCAAGGCGCTTTTCTGGCTTCGGGCCAAACAGTCCGGCACCGCCTGTGCCCCCGCTCAGGTAGCTGCGCAAGAACAGCCCACCAGCAACCATGGCGACGCAAAGAAGAAGGACAGCCCAGATCCACGTCGTCATGATTTCGCGCCCACCTTGTTTCGCGTTTTTTCGCGTCTTGTTTTTGCAGCCCTGCCGCCTCTGTCCCACATCGGAACAGAGGCACCCAAGCCTTTAAAGAAACTCAGTCTTTTTCGCCCCTAACGTCAGCCCACCACCGCCACGGAGGCGGCCAGGAGGCGCTTGTTAACCCATCCATAACAGACTTTTAGCGGGGTTTTAACCCTGACAACGTCTTAACTGCATAACCTTGTCGGCGACGTGTGGATGTTCATCTGCACTCCGTCGCGAGGAACAGTCACAGAACCGGTCCGTAAGCGTTCCCATGTCCCTTGCATCCCAGCATCAGTTGAGTGTGAAACCTAAGGTTTTCAATTGGTTGGAACGTGGATTTCAACCGTTGGCACAGGCGAATCAGGTACTCACGTCAGCTATGGAAACGTCTGGTGCCATCGCCCCCGTGTCAGGAGACACGGAACGGGCCGTCAGCGTCGCCCCCTGGGCGACCGGTGGTATTGTATTGGCTGCAGCAGCCCTGGTCGTTGGTGGCCTCGTGGTGCTCGCGGGCGCCGATGCCATCGGCCTTGCCATGCTGTCACTCCTAGCCATTGTCGGGCTGTTTGCGGGCTTCGGCGTCTTGGCCGGGTACATTCGTCTCGACAGCCGATCACAGCTTGAAGCCATTGAACGCCTCGCGGCGGCGCATGCCGAGCCTGCCCTCGAAATCGCCGGTCACGATGGAATCGCCGTGTTCTCGAACCCGGCTGCGGAACGCTTGCGCAACGGCGCGCCCACTCTCGAGGCGTTCTTGTCCGGCATTCCCTCGGCTTCGGACGCAACCTACCGCTTGATCGCCGCGGCACGCCGGGGCGAAGCGCGCAAAGAAGACGTGCTCATTCCCGCACCGCATGTTGACGGACGGACACGCGAGGCCGGCCAATGGCTGCGTGTCACGGTGCAGCCGGTCAAGCGCCCTGCATTGGTGTCTGGCGACCGCCCGTTGTGCATCTGGTCCATGACTGACATCACAACCGACCGCCTGCGCGAAGCAGCCACCACAGCGCGTCTCTCAGAGCAGCTCGCCTTTTTCGACCATATGCCCGTTGGCGTCGCGAGCCTGCGCGATGATGGCACGCTGGTGCACACCAACGCGACGCTGAAGCGCTTTCTCGGCAACGAAGGCACCCACGTCGGCATCCACGCGCGCCAGACCACGCTCGGCGACATTCTGACGTCCGACATCGCGCTGCTGGTCAAGGCCAGCCTTGCCTCTGGCCGCACGCCCGCCCGCTTCGACGTCGATCTGCTGCGTGAAGATGGGACCGTCGTCGCCGTCCACCTGGTGGCCGAAGCCCGATCAGGCGACGCCAAGCATCACACCATCACAGTTCTGGCCCGCCGCGCGCTTGCCTCGTCAGGTGAAGCCGCAACCACGGACGACCGGTTTGCACGCATGTTCCATGCGGCACCGTTCGGCATCGCCACGATTGATGCGTCTGGCGCCGTCATCAACGCCAACGCAGGCTTCAGCCGCTTGTTTCCCGAACGCGACGACGCGCGTCACTCCATCGTCAAACGCCTGACGGCTGGCGCCAGTTCAGACCAGAAATCGCAAGTCGAAGGCGCGATCGTGCGTGCACTGGCCGGCCGCGTGAACGCACATCCCGTTGAGGTCGGCTCGGGCTCAGAGGGTGGGCAAGCCGCACGCCGCCTGTACGTGACGCCTCTGACGGCCGGTCTCGATCCGCGCGAATGCGCCGTCATCTATGTGGCGGACGCGACCGAGCAGAAGGAGCTCGAAGCCAAGTTCGCCCAGAGTCAGAAAATGGAAGCCATCGGCAAGCTGGCTGGCGGCATCGCGCATGATTTCAACAACGTGCTGCAGGTCATCATGGGCCTTTCGGATCTGATGCTGCTGAAGCAGCGCCCATCAGACCCCGGCTATCGCGAGTTCATCGACATCCGCTCCAACGCGCAGCGCGCGGCCGGCATGGTGCGCCAGTTGCTCGCCTTCTCGCGCAAGCAGACGCTGGAACCCGAGACCTTGAACGTCAACGAGGCGCTGCAGGACTTCGCCTTCACGTTCAAGAAAACCATCGGCGAGACCGTTGACGTTAAACACGTGCCGACACGCCATCTGTGGCCGATCCGCGCCGACCGCACGCAGTTAGACCAGGTGCTGCTCAATCTCGCAGTCAACGCCCGTGATGCCATGACCGGCAACGGCCGTCTGACCATGCGCACGAAGAACGTCACCGCGCGCGAAAGCCTCAAGTACGGCGGCGTCGGCATGACAGCGGGCGAGTATGTGCTGATCGAAGTGGAAGACACGGGCTCGGGCATGACGCCTGAGGTGATGGCGCGCATCTTTGAGCCGTTCTACACCACCAAGGACGTCGGCAAAGGCACAGGCCTTGGCCTCTCGACCGTGTACGGCATCGTCAAGCAGACCGGCGGCTTCATCTATCCGGAAAGCGACGTTGGCAAAGGCACGACGTTCCGCGTGTTCCTGCCGCGCCACATCCCCTCCGAGGAAGAAGAGAACGCCGTCGAGGCCGCGGCCGAAGCCAAGAAGAAAGAGCCCGTGCGCGACCTCACCGGCACTGGCCGTGTGCTGCTGGTCGAAGACGAAGATGGCGTGCGCAACTTTGCCGTTCGCGCGCTGCAACGGCAAGGCTACGAGGTGCTGGAAGCTGTCACAGGTGCCGAGGCGCTCGACGTGCTGGCGGAAGCCGAAGGCATGGTCGATGTGGTCGTCTCGGACGTGATCATGCCCGAGATGGACGGCCCGACGATGTACAAGGAGATGCTGAAGCTGCATCCCAAGCTGAAGATCATCTTCGTCTCAGGCTATCCGCGCGACGCCTTCGAGAAGAGCCTGGACGCGGACACACCGTTCCACTTCCTGGCCAAGCCCTTCACGCTGCCGGCGCTGGCCGCCAAGGTGAAGGAAGTGCTGGACGAGTGATACCAGCGAGCAGAAAAATTGACCCACCCAACCAAACAGCGTCATCCTGGAATACGATCACGCGGCTTGCGTGATCGTATTCCGGGATCTTTACCTTGCGCCGAAATGCACGGGTGCCAATGCGCGAGAGGTAAGGATTCCGGATATGCCTGCCGCGCCTTGGCGCGACAGCCATTCCGGAATGACGATGATAAACGACAACGGCTGTGCGATGACAAGCGCGACACGTGCGTCCCTCAATTCACGATCTCGTAGAAGCGGCTTGGGAACGCCCCGCGCAAATTGGGCGTGAAGCCCTTCAGCTTGGTCGAGATCAGGTTCTTGGTCGAGTAGAACATGAGCGGGATAACGGGTTGATCTGATAGCCAGACCTTTTCGGCTTCCGCCATGATCTCGGCACGCTTTTTGAGGTCCGTCTCATTGTCGGACGCTTTCACCAGCGCATCGAACTTCGGGTTGTTATATTTGGAGTAGTTCATGCCGGTATTGTCGGAGAGCCCGAGGAACAGGAAGTTCTGGGCGTCGGAGTAGTCTGCGATCCAGCCGGCGCGCGCCACGTCGAAGTCGCCGCCCTCTCGCAGGTGCGCGAAGTGCGTCTTACCGTCGGTCGAGATGAAGTCCGTCTCGATACCGATCGACTTCCACTGGTCGGCGATGGCGACGACGGTCGCCTTGTTGTTGTCGGTCATGTTGTAGCGGATCTGCACCTTGAGAGGCTTGCCGGGACCAAAGCCCGCCTCCTTGAGCAGTGCCTTTGCCTTGTCTTCGCGGTCGATCGGCGCGGCGGCCTTGAAGTCCAACTCGACCGGCTTGGCGACGTAGTTCGAGATGCCGGGGGGCACGAAGCCGTAGGCGGGCACCATCGTGCCCGCCCACACCTGATCGGCAATGAACTCGCGATCGATGGCCATGGATAGTGCCAGACGGACGCGGGCGTCGTTGAAGGGCGCCTTCGCGGTGTTGATCGTCAGGTAGTAGGTGCCGAGATAGGGCGCGATCGAAACCTGTTGGCCAAGTTTTTCCTTGAGGAACTTCACCTGGTCGCCGGGAATATCGGTCGTGAAATGCAGCTCACCGGCCTGGAACTGACGGGCGGCTGCGGCTTGATCCTGACGCGGATAAAAGCGCACTTCGTCGATCTTTACGCTTGAGGCCGCGTGGAAGTTCGGGTTTTTGACGACCACGATCTGCGCGTTCGGCGTGTTCTCCTTGAGCGTGTAGGCGCCGTTCGAAATCCAGTTCTCGACCTTCACAAAATCCCTGCCGTGCTTTTCGACCGATGCCGGATGGACCGGGATGCCCGTGGAGTGCGTGAGCAGTTCGAGGAAGTAGGCTGTCGGACGTTCCAGCGTAATCTCGAGTGTGGTCGGGTTGAGTGCCTTCACGCCGAGATCTTCGAGTTTCGCAGCCTCCTTGGATTTGTTGATCTTCTCGGCATTTGCGATGGGGTAGAGAATGTTGGCGTATTTGGCGCCGGTGGCCGGGTTCATGATGCGGCGCAGCGCGTAGACGAAGTCGGCCGCGGTCACCGGGTCGCCGTTGGACCACTTGGCATTGGGGCGCAGATTGAACGTGTACACGCGGCCATCAGCGCTGATGTCCCATTTTTCGGCGACACCGCCGACCACCTCGCCTTTGGCGTTGTGGATGACCAGCCCCTCGAACAGATCGCGCAGCAGATGGGCTTCGCTCGTGGTCTGGGTTTTCTGCGGATCGAGCGTCTCGGGATCGCTGTCGTTGCCGCGGTGAAAGATGGTTTGCGCCTGAGCCGGCGTGGCTACAAGGTATGCGGCATAGGTGGCAAGAGTGACAGCCAGCGCCCATTTACGGCGCACCACGCCTGTGCGGTTTGACATTGTGTTCCTCCCCGAACGCTGCGGTCGCGTTTCCCGCGTTCCCGGCCGGTATCTAGCGACAGCATCGTGTTGCTGACAACTGGTCCGCGTTCAGAGCGGCACTCATGGTTATACGTGGCAATTGCTGCACAGTTGGCGTCCGGCCATTGTCCCAGCCATTGTCGGCCTTGCCTTGCCGCTCTCAGGGTTTCCGGCTAACAGGCGCCGAACTCGTTGAGGGCTGGCAGGGGCTGGCCCGTTTCAGGAGCCTCGACGCCATGGCGCGCAGAAAAATTGCCCTTATCGGAGCCGGCCAGATTGGCGGCACACTCGCCCTGCTCGCCGGTCAAAAAGACCTCGGCGACATCGTCCTCATGGATATGATGGCTGGCACGGCCAAGGGCAAAGCGCTCGATCTGGCGCAGACGGGCGCGATCGAAGGCTTCGACGCCAAGCTCTCCGGCGGCGATGTCGCCGACTACAGCCCGATCGCGGGCGCGGACGTGTGCATCGTCACGGCTGGCGTACCACGCAAGCCCGGCATGAGCCGCGACGACCTGATCGGTATCAACTTGAAAGTCATGGAGGCGGTCGGCGCCGGCATCAAGCAGCAAGCGCCCAATGCGTTCGTCATCTGCATCACCAATCCGCTCGATGCGATGGTGTGGGCGTTGCAGAAGTTCTCCGGCCTGCCGCCCGAGAAAGTCGTCGGCATGGCTGGCGTGCTCGACAGCGCGCGCTTCACGTCATTTCTGGCTGAAACCGCAGGCGTGTCCGTCCAGGACGTGCGCGCTATGACGCTTGGCGGCCACGGCGACGACATGGTGCCGATGGTGCGCTACTCGACCATCGGCGGCGTGCCGCTGCCCGATTGCATCAAGCTCGGTATGTTCAGCCAGGAGCAGCTCGACGCTATGGTCAAACGTTGCCGCGGCGGCGGCGGCGAGATCGTCGCCCTGCTTGGCAACGGCTCGGCGTTCTATGCGCCGGCGGCCTCGGCGATTGCCATGGCTGAGAGCTACCTCAAGGACCAGAAGCGCATGCTGCCGTGCGCGGTCCATCTGACCGGCCACTATGGCGTCAAGGACATGTATGTCGGCGTGCCCGTCGTGATCGGTGCCAAGGGTGTCGAGAAGATCGTCGAGCTAGAGCTGAACGACGCCGAGCGCGTGATGTTCATGAAGTCCGTCGAGAGCGTGCGCGGCCTATGCAATGCCTGCAAGACGATTGCGCCATCGCTGGCGTGACGACGGTCGGCTGCGATGCTGGACCAACTGGGAAAAGGTCCACGTGAATAGCCGCTCGTTCGAGCAAGCGGCCACCCCCATGGCCCTCTCCCCGTGAAGAACGGGGAGAGGGAGCAGCCCTATTCCTTGTACCAGACTGTCTGTATGCCGCTTGCCAGCAGCGTACCGCCGGCGCCCCACAGCTCCATGCTCTGGTCGTGGAAATTGGCTTCGAAGCGCTTGGCATCGGCGATGCCGAGCAAGTGCGCGGTGCCATGGCGCGCAAGTTCTTCGGGCATGGCGTGAAAGAAGCTGGTCATCGATACCGTGCTCATGGGCACGAACGTGCCACGCATCTGGATGAGCCGCAGAATAAAGCAGTCGCACAGCGCCGACAGCGAGAGGTAGTCGAGCGGCCGGTCGGGCACATCCTTGAGCCAGAGTCGCGTGCGTGAGCTGCCGAGATCACCAGGCGCTCTCGCCTTTTGTCCAAAGCCTGGGCCGCCCTCGATGAAACGGAAATCATAGCTGGTCAGCCACGGCAGCCGCCCGTCGGTCGCGAGGCGCGGGACCTGCTCCGGCGGCGGCACCGACGGCAGGGCAGCAACGGTATGGGCGAAGGTTTCGCGCCGGTTTGCGCACACGATTGATCCGGTCGCTGCTACTGCACCCTCCTGGTGCAATTCGAGCGACCAGTGCTGCGTGGCCTTGCCCGAGCGGGACAGCGTCACGACGATCTCAAACGCGCCTTTGGTGATCGCACCACAGTAGTTGACGGTTTGGGCAATCGGCGGCCCGAGGCGGCGCGGGTCGTCAAGGACGGCGCGCATGAGCAGCGCTGCCGTATAGCCGCCGAACGGGCCAGCGAAGTTCCAGTACGCATCGTTCGTGGTCCCACGGAGCCGTCTGGGCCCATGAGAATCGGGGGCCGACGAATCGGGCCCCGTCGCCTGAAGCGTGGTCGCGATGTCGAGAGGGTGCATGCAGTGGATTCCAACTGACCTGCATCCGCTCTATAGCCCTGCGCAAGTGGGTGTCCAGCGTCGACTGGCGCGCCTCTACAAGGGCCCGATCACCTTGTCCGCGGTTTGCTTCATGAAATCGGCGAGTTCGGCGTAGCGGCCCTTGCTTGAGCCGTTGCCGGTCTTGCGCCATGCCACGCCCACAGTCCGCGACAATGGCCGGCCAGCAACGTCAATGACCCTGAGGGATTTGTCTTTGGTGAGGTTCGTTTTCACGTAGAGCCCTGGCAAGAAGGCTGCGCCGAGGCCCGTCGCGACCATTTCCCGGAGCGTGTCAAGACTGTTGCCGGCATAGTTCTTCAGCAGATTGGCACCGACGCGTGCGCAATAGTGTTCGACAAGGGCGTGAAGTGGGTGCCCCGCTTCAAGTGCCAGAACGCCGAGATTCTTGAGATCGCCAGAGTCGACGCTGGTTTTGCGGGCCAAGGGATGATCGGCTGCGACCACCAGCATGAGCGGCTCGTCATAGAGTTCAAGGGTCTCGAACTCTCCACCGGCGAACGGCAATGGACCGATGACAATGTCATACATGCCGCCAGCAAGTCCGTTGGGGAGCGCACCCGGCAGTTCCTCGCGCACATAGAACTTGAGGTCAGGGTACTCTTTCTTGAGACCCGGGACGAGCTTTGGCACCAGCGACGGCCCAATCGATGACGGCAAGCCGAGGCGGACCACGCCCGCGAGCTTTTTGTTGTGGGACACGCCGATCGCACGGATCTCGCGTACGTCGCGCAGAACGCGCCGCGCAATCTCGACAACTTCGGACCCTGCGGGCGTCAAAACCACGCGCGATCTGGAGCGCTCCACGAGTTCGACACCGAGCCGGTCTTCCATGGCTTTCAACTGCCCAGACAGCGTCGGCTGTGTGGTGTTGACCTGCTCGGCGGCGCGCCGGAAGTGGCGGACATCGGCGATGGCGATGAGATATTCGAGCTGGCGAACTGTGGGCACGTCTGAGCCTTGGGTCGGGGTGTCTGTTGGCAGGCGAGTGTTTTGGGCAGTCCAGCAGCAGTCCAGCGCCTGCACGCGCCCTGCATCATTCACGTGGTCATCGTTGATCCAAAGAAAAGATGTTGATCGAAATTGACGATTGTTCAGCATTTTTGGTCGTTGCTTTTCAGATGTGTCTTCCTGAGATGTCGTTGCCGCAGCCTCACACCGCGTGTAGTTGGGTCATCAACTCATCGGTGCCCCCATGCGCAGCCCCTTTGCGACCGACCCTGCGGCAAGCCGCGGCCGCCTCGTGGCCGAGGCTCCCTGCCCCATGCGTACGCCATTCCAGCGGGATCGGGATCGTATCGTGCATGCGACCGCGTTCCGCCGGCTGACCTACAAGACGCAGGTGTTCGTATTTCATGAGGGTGATCACTATCGCACGCGCCTGACCCATAGCCTGGAGGTTGCGCAGATCGCGCGATCCATCGCCCGCATGCTGCAGTTGGACGAGGATCTGGCAGAGGCCTTGGCGCTGGCTCATGACCTCGGCCATCCCCCCTTCGGGCATGCCGGTGAGCGGGCGTTGGACGCCCAGATGCAGCCCTATGGCGGGTTCGACCACAATGCCCAGAGCATCAAGGTCGTGACACGCCTCGAACGCAAATACATGGCGTTCGACGGGCTCAATCTCACATTTGAGAGCCTGGAGGGCCTCGCCAAGCACAACGGCCCACTGCACGCAGGCCCAGTGCGCGACGCGCTAGATGCCGTCGGCCTGCTGCCGCACCTCGCGCTCGACACCGCCGCCTCACCTGAAGCGGAAGCGGCGGCCATCGCCGATGATATCGCCTACAACAACCATGACATCGACGACGGCCTGCGTGCTGGCCTCCTCGCCATTGAGGATCTCGCCAACGTGCCGCTTGTTGGCCCGTTCGTCACCGCCGCGCTGGCTGTGCAGGGCAGCGACCGCGTGCGCGCCATCTACGAGGTCAACCGGCGCATGATCACAGCCATGATCGCTGACGCGGTCGATCATGCGCGCCGCAGTCAGCCGCCTGACAACGATGCGGGGGCGCTGATTGCGTTTTCGCCAGACATGGTCCGCGAACTTGCGGGCTTACGCCGCCATCTGTTCGAGCACGTGTATCGGCATCCGCGCGTTATGCGCGTGATGGCTGAGGCTGAGAGTATCGTGCGGGACCTGTTTGCGCGTTACCATACGGATCCCGCGTCCCTGCCTGGCGCGCGCAGCGCCATTGCGAACCCAATGGACGACAACGCGCGGGCGCGGTTCGTGTGCGATTTTGTGGCTGGGATGACCGATCGCTACGCCATCGCAGAGCATCGCCGCTTGTTTGAGGCGACGCCAGAACTGCGGTGACGCGGCCATGGTAACGAGGCTGCCATCAGGGGTAGCCTGCTCAGTCCGACTTCGCGAGACCGAGGCCCATAGTCGGCTTGGCCGGCTTGTTCGTGCTCGCCGTCGGCACGTTGGTGTTAACCGGCGCTTTTGGGGCTGGCAGCTGGTCCGGTGTGGGCAGGCCCTCGGGCACTTTCTCGACAGGCTGAGACACAGGCTTCGACTGCTGGCCGGGGATAATCCCCTTGAACGCATTGGCCAGCCAGCCGCCGGATTGAGGGCTCGCGCCATTGTTCTTCAGCATACCGTAGCCTTTGGCGTACCAAGCCGAGTCCGGGAAATTGTGGCCGAGAACCGCACCCGCGGCTTGCGCTTCCGGTACAACGCCGAGCGCCATGTTGGCTTCGATGAGGCGATACAGAGCCTCTTCGACATGTGCCGTGGTTTGGTATTCGGTGACGACGGTCTTGAAGCGGCCTATAGCGCCCGTCAGCTGGTTCTGCTTGAGATAATAGCGGCCAACTTCCATCTCGTTTGCCGCCAAGACATCCTCGGCGATGAGAATGCGGTTTTGCGCCTGTTGTGCGTAGGGGCTGGTCGGGTACCGACTGCGCAGCGTCTTGAGCTCCGCGAGGGCTTTACGCGTCGCGGTCTGGTCGCGGCCGGGAGACTTGATTTCGTCGAAGTGGGCTGACGCAATGATGTGGTGCGCGAGAGCTGCTTCCTTCGTGCCCGGATGCAGCGTGGTATAGCGCTGCGCCGTGGCGATTGCCTCCGGGAATTTGCCCGCCTTGTAGTAGGCGTATGATGCCATCACGATGGCGCGTCGTGCCTCTGGTGCATAGGGGTGGTCGCGATCCAGGTCTTCGAAACGGCGGGCGGCTTCGTTGAAGGCCCCCTTTTGCAGGGCGATGTCTGCCGCGGCATACATTTTGTCGGGCGGGTCGGGATTGAGCAGCTTCGTGTTATCCGTCGACGATGCACACGCCGCAGCAAAGAGGCTGATAGCCACAGCCGTTGCTGGCCCGCGTAGCCGCGCGATGGTGGAGCGCGTCTTCGTCAGCCGGGACTTGAGCGATAGCGTCCGCTGCATGCGGTATCCCCAGATCTTGCGGCCGGTTCTTGTTCGCCGAAGCGATGGCCGTCTTTTGAAGCAGCTTCGATCTATACGCCACTCGGTTCTGAATTATGTCCAGAATACGGTTGCCGTCAACAGGTAGACGAGATGTGGCACAGTTGTATCGTTATGACTTATCAGCTGCGTAGTTCACGGCGCCAAGGCCGGCAGAGATGTCGATCTGCGCCGCTTCGCGCATGACGCGCGGCGCACGTACCCAACGCCAATTGTCATTGTCTGCGAACAAGGCCTGAAGCACATGGGCATTGAGGCGATGGCCGCCTTTAACCGAGCGATAGGCGCCCAGGATCGGCGCACCAGCGAGAGACAGGTCACCAACGGCATCCAGCATCTTGTGGCGGACGAACTCGTGTGGATAGCGGAGGCCTTCCGGATTGATGATCTTGTCGTCAGCCAGTGCGATCGAATTGTCGAGCGATGCGCCGAGGGCAAGGCCGGCTTTCCAGAGGCGCTCAACGTCGCTCATGAAGCCGAAGGTGCGAGCGCGGCACAATTCCTCACGGAAAGTGGCAGGCGAAATGTCGAGAGCAAGTCGCTGATTGCCGATCAGCGGCGTAGGGAAGTCGATTTCGATATCGAGATGGAATGTGTCGCTCGGAGACAGCTCGCCCCAGCAGCCATTGTCCTCGACACGCACCGTGCGCAGGACCTGGATGAACTTACGCGGCTCGGCCAGGTAACGAATGCCAGCATCATCGATAGCATCGACGAAGGCCAAGGACGAGCCGTCCATGATCGGCACTTCGCGATTGTTGATCTCGATCGTGCAGTTGTCGACGGACAGGCCGCGCAATGCTGCAAGTAGATGTTCGACAGTGCCAACTGTCGCCCCATTGTCGTCACCGATCACGGTGCACAGGGTGAGATTTTTGACAGCCGCAACTTCGGCTTTGATGTCGGCGACGATACGACCACGACGCGTTACGATGAAATGGAAACCGGTATCTGCTTCAGCCGGATGTAGAACGATCGAGACTGGTGCGCCACTATGCACCCCTGCCCCAGTCAGCTCTACTTCACGTGCGAGCGTCGTTTGGCGTGCGCCAATAAACCGCTTCGACATGTTGCGCCGTCCCTCGTTCCCATTGCGTTCAGACGCATACGAACACCTTGCAAGGCAACTCACCTAGCAAACGCAACGTACACTACGGCTGAACTCCCCCGTCCCCTGGCAAGCCTACTCCTGCTCCCCGTCCGTGCCGTTGCGTGTTACCCCGTCTATCGCGGAGCCGTCATCGCACAGCCGAACTACCATCCGATGTAGGCCCCAGCGCTTCCCTTAGCCGGATCATCGCATGTGCAGTTGCAACGCTTCACCCGTCTTGCAGTTAGACGGTATCCTCAGGTGTTAACCGGGTACAAGTCACGCTTTCTTACACTTTGTTACCAATAGGTCTCTTTCGAGACCAAAGTTTAGCCACGGCGGCGTTCATTGCCGAAAAACGGCGGCAATTGATCTTGGTCCGTGACCTTGTTTGCACGCTCCGCAGACCGACTCTTTCCGCGCGCGGCATCAGCCAAGCGCTGGAAAAGACTTCCTTTTTTTACTTCGCGTTGTTGATCAGTCGGAGACGGAGCCGGTTTTTCAGCCTCAAGAGGTTGATCGGTCGGGTGCCCCTTCTTTGACCAATAATCCTTTTGTCCAATTGCCGGAAAATCCCCTACCTCGGGCACCCGAGACGGTGGTTTTTTAACTTCGACCGGTGCTTGCGGGACGAAATCAGTGGTTGGTTGCATATAAGCTGATTCGGCGACGTTGCGAACAGCTGGCGGTCGTGCGGGGAGAGATTGGTCCACAGCTTGGCCGGTCGTGCGTTCAGTCACTTGCACCTGATCAGGGCTGAACCACGTCTCGCTGTCGGCGACGGCGGACACGATTGCACGCTCTGTTTGTGGCGCTGCTTCCGGCGCAGCCGCGTTCGGCAGCGGTGGCGGCACCTGGCGCGAAGCGGCCTGACCAAGTGACGGAGCCACGACCAGACTCGGCGCGGCCTGAGCGGGGTCCACTGTTCTTTGGCCTTGGCCTTCAGACGACCGGGGCGGCCGCGCTGTCGAGACGGGTGCCGTCTGGAGATCTGGCATGCCCGAGGCAACGATTGACACGCGGACACGATCGCCAAGGCTCTCGTCGAAGGCAGCCCCCACGATCACATTGGCTTCTGGGTCGATTTCCTGACGCACACGCGAGGCTGCCTCGTCGATATCGAACAAGGTCAGACTCGGGCCGCCAATGATGGACAAGAGCAACCCCTTGGCGCCCTTGAGGCTCATGTTGTCGAGCAGTTGATTGGTGATCGCCTCTTCGGCAGCGATGGCCGCGCGGCGCTCTCCTTCGCCCTCGCCTGTGCCCATGACAGCCGGCCCCATTCCAGCGAGAATGGTGCGCACGTCAGCCAGATCGAGGTTGATCAAGCCGTCCTTAACGATCAAGTCGACGATACAGGCGATGCCCGAATAGAGCACCTGGTCGGCCATGACGAAGGCTTCGGCGAACGTGGTGCGCTCGTTGGCGACGCGGAACAGGTTTTGGTTCGGTATGACGATCAGCGTATCGACATGCTTCCTCAGCTCATTGATCCCGGCCTCCGCCGTGCGCATGCGGCGCGTGCCCTCAAAGTGGAAGGGCTTGGTCACAACGGCGATCGTCAGGATGCCGAGCTCGCGCGCGACCTTGCCGATGACGCCTGCCGCCCCCGTGCCGGTGCCGCCACCCATGCCAGCTGCGATGAACAGCATGTGCGTGCCGGCAATGCGTGTCTTGAGCTCTTCTTCAGCCTCGATGGCCGCAGCTTCGCCAACCTCGGGCTTCGATCCGGCACCGAGACCTTCCGTCAAGTGAATGCCAAGCTGAATGCGGCTGGGCGCCTTAGACGAGACGAGGGCTTGCGCGTCTGTGTTGGCGACGATGAAGTCGACACCCTGGAGCCCTGCGGTGATCATGTTGTTGACGGCATTGCCGCCCGCACCGCCGACGCCGATCACGGTTATGCGTGGCCGCAGATCCGTCGGCTTTGGCACTTGTAGCTTGATGCTCATCACGGCCTCACGACTGTTCCCGCGTCGCCGAATGGCGATGCGTCGTCCGGTGCCCGTGTTTCGTCGCCGACTGCGTCCGTTAGCTCGTGCGTCGCAACGGCCAGGCCGCCTGAGTGCGACCGGGAGCCTGGGCCGTTCGTCCGTGACGCGCCCGGCCAGCCATCTCGGCCAAGCCGGCGGCGGCTGCGAGCGGCGGGAGCGCCGTCGGACCGATACCCCACGACGTTTGGCCGGCTTTCGGTTGTGGCCTGCCAAGGCGGACAGGCCGGCCCAGCAGCCGTGCTGCATACGCCGGAAGTCCCGACAGCAAGCTGCCGCCGCCCGTCAACACCAGGCGCCCGCTGTCGGCCACTATGGACGGCAAGGCGTCCAAGTGGTCGGCGACATGCCGGAGCATGGCTTCCAGACGTGGTGACAGGATTTCGCAAAGGTCGGCCCGCGTTTCGGACGTCACACCAGAGTGATCTGGCAGTCCATCAGCTAAGAAACCGCCAGCGGAGCGATGCATCTGAGCATCCCGTCCGACAGCGTGGGCAGGATCGACACTAGCACACTCCGATTTGATTCGCTCGGCTGAAGCGAACGGAATTTGTAGCGCTGCAGCAACATCTTGCGTCAACTGGCGACCGCCGATTGTCACCGTTTCCAGGCGTGCAAGCCGGTTGCCGATGAAAGTCACCACGGACGTGAAGCCCGCCCCAAGATCAACCACGGTGATGCCAGCTTTGCGGTCGGCCTCGGACGTCACGGCCCAAGCGGCAGCCAGAGGCGAGGGCGTCAATCGGATGACCGGGAGGCCTGAGCGTTCTGTGGTCGCAACAAGGCGCCCAACGGAACCGGCGTCGGCTGTCACGAGTGTCATGCTGGCCTCCAGTTTGCGGCCGAAGCGTTCGAGAGGGGCGGTTGCGTGTGACGCACCATCAAGCCGGAAGCTGCTGACCTCCTCGAACAGGCTCCACCGGTTGTCACGTTCAGCGTAGGTTCGTGCGCCCTGACGCAGACGACGGATGTCGTCGGCTTTCACAATCGTTGGGTCGAGCGCCACCGCGAGGTCGACATTGACTGTCGCAAGGCGGCCGCATCCGACACCCAGAATAACGTGATCGAGCGAAGCGCCGGCTGCCCGCTCGGCATCGGCTATGGCACCGACGATGGCGACCTCAGCCAGCGCCGTGTCGATGATCTCGCCGCACTTGATGCCTTCAGCTGGACGTACGCCAAGACCTACCCATCGGGCATCACTGCGCGGCTCAGGTGCAAGCGCAACGCAGACAACCTTTGACGATCCGATGTCGAGGACACCCGTCAGGCCAGAGGCGTGAAGCGACGAAGGAGGCATGACGCAGAAAACTCAAGGAGGGGCAGACCGGGAGGACGAGATCGGACAACGCGCATCAAAGGGGAAGTTGAGGTCGCTGCGCGGAAGGTGGATCAGTTAGACCATCGGTCATACCAACCGACGAGGTGGCAGCAGCCCCGGACGTCACAGCGGCGCCAGCCGGCAGCAACACCAGGCAAAGCGCCAATCCTGTCGTGAACCCAACGACGAACATGCCGCGCGCGGCGCGCGTCGGTAAGCCTGACACAACACCAGGGATCTCGAGGACAGCTCTGGCCATGGCCGAATAGTCTCGTCGCGCGAACCAGAAACGGTTCGCGTCGACAGATACTTGAACAATGAATGGTTAAGCGGGCGTAAAGCGCGCCAAGCGACGTCGCGTTCCGCGTCGCAGCCAATCCGTCAGTACGAGACCCTCCATCCCACTCTCAGTCCCAATCAAGCGCACCTTTGCGCCACTCATAGATGAAGCCGATGGTCAGCACGCCAAGGAAGGTCATCATGGACCAGAAGCCGAATACGCCGGCATCCTTGAAGGCCACCGCCCACGGAAACAGGAACGCCACCTCAAGGTCAAAGATGATGAACAGGATGGACACGAGATAAAAGCGCACATCGAACTTCATGCGGGCATCATCGAACGCGTTGAAGCCGCACTCGTAGGCCGAGACTTTTTCGCTATCGGGATTGCGCACGGCGATCAGGAACGGCGCTACCATCAAGGCAAGGCCGATGAATGCCGCTACGCCGATGAAGACGGCGATCGGGAGGTAGGTCAGCAGCAAGTCGGAGTTGCCCATGGCGGCCTCGTTTGCGACCCCCCGCTGTTAGCCGACCCGGGCAGAGCGGGCAATGCGGGATCGAAGCGAGGGGCCTGGCGAGATGTCACGGGTGGTCTACAGCGTGCGCATCTCACGCTCGACCCGGATCAGGAAGGCAGCGCGTGCGTCGAGACCCACAGTGTCGATGCTATGCAGCGCAATCCAACGCCGCTTCACACGCGGATGGCATAGCGCGGCGATGCCCGTCATCAGAATGCGACGGCCGGGCGCGCCAACGATCGTCCACCACCAGCGCGGCGAGCCGAGTGTTGTCACGGCTGCAATGACGCGGATGTTGGTCATGTTGCGGCCGATGGGCATGGTATCGGTCGGCATCGTGAACGTCACATGCGGTATCCAGACGCGATCGAGCCAGCCTTTCAGCATGGCCGGCTGGGCGTACCACCAGGTCGGATAGACGAAGACCAGTGCTTCAGCCCATTTGATGCGCTCGATCTCGGCGGCAACAGGTCGTTCGTTCTCGCCTGCCGTGTGATAGGCGGCACGTTCTTCGCGTCGCAGGACAGGGTCGAAGTTTTCACCATAGAGGTCCGCCACCCGCAGCTCATGCCCGCCAGCCGCGAGGCCGCGCTCCGCCGCAACGCGCACAGCCGCCGTGAAACTCTCCGGGTTCGGGTGGCAATAGACGAGCAGGACGCGCATGTTTGCTGAGCGATGAACTGGGGTTCATCGCGGGACGAGCCCGCGATTTGGCGACAGGCTACACGAACGCGATCCGGACGCGCCGGTTGATCTTGCCCTTCTTTTCAATTTTTGTGACGGCGACCATGCCGATCTCGCCCGTCGCGCGCACATGTGTACCGCCGCAGGGCTGCATGTCGACCGCGCCACCGTTCCCAATCATGACGAGGCGGATTCGACCGGAGCCGCGCGGCGGCTGAACGGACAAGGTGCGCACGAGGCCGGGATTGGCATCGAGTTCGGCATCCGTGATCCAGCGATCCGAGACGGGGTGGTTGGCGGCGACGAGCGCTTGGAGTTCCACTGTCAGCTTGTCCTTGTCGACGGCTGACGCATCTTCGATGTCGAAGTCCAGCCGCCCCTCTTCGGCGCCGATCTGGCCGCCCGTGACTGGGAACTTCACCAAGCTGCACAGCAGATGCATGGCCGTATGCATGCGCATGAACTTGTAGCGCGTGTCCCAATCGAGGGCGATGGTCACGCTGTCGCCGACGGACGGTTTTGCAGCCCCCTCCGCCGCGACGTGGACGATCAGCGACTTGTCTGCGGAGTCGTAGACCGTGGTCGCAATAGGGCATTCGCCACCGGCGAAGCGTACAACGCCTTTGTCGCCCGGCTGCCCGCCCGCGCTGGCATAGAAGGGTGTGCGATCCAACACGATCCCGCCGCGCTCGTTCACGGCAAGAACCTTGGCGGTTGCTTCACGCGTGTAGGCGTCGGCGCGGTAGAGCTGTTCGGTCATGGGGGAAAACCACGGCTTAAGAGGAGCAACACCCTATCCCGTCTGTCGCGCAACGCCAAACTGGGGCGGAACAGCAATTCGCAACGTGGCGCCAGCGTTGGTGTCTGACCTCCGGTCAAACACCCGATACTCGACCGTGCCGCGCGCGTTTGAGCGCAGATCGGCGTGGTCGGGGTTCCGACCGATTTTTGCAACACGGCGTTGTTTAAAGGATTCTCGCGCTTGAACCCAGCTTGACCCACGGGCCATCGCCGGGCCGAGTTCAAACAGTCCCGGGCGAAACTGACGCATCACGATAGTCGTAGTAGCAATCAAGGTCGTGTCCGGCCGCAGCGGATCTTGCGTCGGATCTGTCATCAGGTGGCGTCCGCGTTTGGCGCGAGGTCGTGGCCAAGCATACGAAGCCATGGGGCTGCGAGTTGCAGCGCGCGCTCAAATGTGATGCCGTTGCGCTGATCGATCGACAATGGATGATCCGTTTCATCGAGTTCGACCAGTGGCCGCTGCCGTTCATCCTGTGGGTGCACCTGAGCTTTCAATCCGAACGTCTCGGGATACCCAGGGCAATGCGATGAGAACCACCCGAACATCGGGCCGAGTTCGGACTGCTTCCTGCTGCGATATGACCGACGATATCGGGCGAAGTTTTCTGCGCTTAGCGAACACCAGACACCCCAATCGAGCGTCGTTGTACGATCTATCATCGGCAAGCTCAAAACACAGCGAACGAACGTGTACCCGTTCTTTCGGTCGATGTAGATGTCGTTTGCTCTGCTGCCGAGCCTGACGCGCTCCCTTAGCTTGAGCTGCGGATAATTGCCGGGCGTGGTGAAGGCCAGAGCGGGCAGGTCGTCGATCCGGTCGCCGCAACACGGACAGGTCCAACCGCCGACAGGTTTCTCTGCTTGAGACATGGCTGGCCCCGTCTACCTCATGCCGCAGCGCGTTCGGCCACCGTATGAAACAGCTCGCGCAACCGCGACGCCGTCAGGCCCGGCGCACCATTGCCGATGGGCGTGTCGTCGATACGCGTGACCGGCGTGACAATGGATGTGGCGGACGTGATGAAAACTTCGCGCGCGGCTTTGGCTTCTGCGAGTGTGAATTTGCGCTCGACCAGCTCAAGACCTTCTTTCTTGAGTAGATCGATCAGCGTCGTGCGCGTGATGCCGCGCAGGATGTCGTTGCTGGCGGGGCGCGTGATCAGCCGGCCTTTGTCGTCGATGATCCACGCGTTCGACGACGCGCCCTCGGTGACGAAGCCGTCGCTGTCGATCATCAGCGCTTCCTTGGCGCCAATGGCGTTGGCCGCTTCCTTGGCGAGCGACGACGGCAGCAGCATCACTGTTTTGATGTCACACCGCCCCCAGCGGATATCGGGCATCGACTTCACTGCGATGCCCTTGGCGCTGGCGTCGCGCCGGGTCACATTCACATGGCGCGCGATACAAACCACCGTCGGCGTCATATCGGCGTTCGAGAACAGGAAGTCTCGCGGGCGTGCCCCGCGCGAGACCTGCAGATAGACCGAGCCGTCGACCACGCGATTGCGGCGGATGACTTCGCGCATCACGCGCGCCCATGCGCCGCGCGACATGGGGTCAGTGATCTTCAGCTCACCGAGCGAGCGCGCGAGACGGTCCATGTGGCGTGTCTCGTCGATCAGTCGCCCGCCGCGCACCTCGCACACCTCGTACACAGCATCACCAAACTGGAACCCGCGATCTTCCGCGTGCACCTGGGCTTCTCCCCAGGGCGCATAGCGGCCATTAACGTAGACGATGCGTGCCATCCGGTGTCGTCCTCTGAGTGCAACTAAACGCCAAGATACCGCTCGCGCAGCGCCTTGTCAGCGATCACATCGCGCATGGGGCCAGCGAATTGGATCTGGCCCTTGTCGATCACCAGCGCACGATCCGCAATGCAGCCGGCGAAGGCCAGGTTCTGCTCCGAGATCAACACGGCGACGCCTTCTCGCTTCATGGCGAGCACGGCCGTCGCCATCTGCTCGACGATCACGGGTGCGAGCCCTTCGGACGGCTCATCCAGCAGCACGGCACTCGGATTGCCCATCAGCGTGCGCGCAATCGTCAGCATCTGCTGCTCACCGCCCGACATGCGGCTTGCCTGTCGGCCGCGCATTTCCGCGAGATTCGGAAATATCTCAAACAGCCGCTCAGGCGTCCACGCGGGCTTGCCGCTTCGTGCGGGCTGTCGACCCACTTCCAGATTTTCATCGACCGTCAGTTCCGTGAAGATGCGCCGTTCTTCGGGCACATAACCCAGACCCAGCCGAGCAATGGCAAACGGTTGCGCCTTGGCGACGTCGTGGTCGTCAAAGGCGACGCGTTCAGCGTGCCGCGTGACGAGCCCCATGATGGCCTTCAGCGTCGTCGATTTGCCCGCGCCATTGCGCCCGACGAGGGCTGCCACTTCCCCCGCTGCCAGCGTCAGCGAGATGCCAAACAAGACCTGTGCCTGGCCATAGCGCGCAGTCAGATTTGCGACATCGAGGAGCGCGCGGGTCATGCTGCAGGCCCCGCAACATGCCGCGCGGCTTCGGCGGCTTCCATACCCAGCTCGCCGAGATACACGCGTTTCACCAGCGGATCGGCGCGCACCTGCTCGGGCGTGCCCTGAGCGACGATCTCGCCGCGCACCAGCACCAAAATGCGGTTGGCGTAGGCGAACACCGCATCCATATCGTGCTCGGTGAACAGCACGCCGATGTCCTTCTCGCGCGCGAGCCGCTGCACACGGCGCATCATCTGATCGCGCTCGGCCGGCGCCATGCCGGCCGTCGGCTCGTCCATCAGCAGCAGCTTCGGCTGCGAGGCGAGCGCAATGGCAAGCTCGACGCGTTTGACGTCCCCGTAGGCGAGTTCAGAGATGGGCCGCTCGGCCGCCTCGCCCATGCCAACCGCGTCAAGCAGCGCCCGCGTCTCGTCATGGCGCAGGGTGTGGGCCGTGGTCCACAGCTGCCAGCTCTCGCGATTAAAACTCTGCAGCGCCATCTGCACGTTTTCAGCCACCGTCATGGACACGAACGTCTGCGCCACCTGGAACGTACGCCCGATGCCACGGCGCCAGATCGCGCGCGGCGTCATGCCGGTGATCACAGCGCCGTCGAATGTGACGGTGCCCGTGTCAGGAACCAGCTGGCCGCCGATCATGTTAAACGTCGTCGACTTGCCCGCACCATTGGGGCCGATGATGGCAACGAGCTCGCGGGCGTTGACGTGGAACGCGACATCTCTTGCCGCCACCACGCCGCCGAACGATTTGTTCAGTCTATCCGCAACCAGCAAGCTCATGCCGACTCCCCTGCGGCCTGGCGGCCACGCCACGCTGGGGCTTTGGCAGCCTGCCCTGAGCCATGTTTTGTGCTGACTGCCACACGCGTTCCCTGCGCCAAATTCCCTGCGCCACATCATGGCTTCAGGTTCACACACACGGCCGTAACGTGGCAATGGTGCAATCGAACACACCGGTGTGCCGGCAACAGACGTTGCGGCAATGCCTCAGTCTCGGCTAACGGATTGCACCAGTCGCGCACGCAGGCCCCCCATGCTCACGAAGATCCTGATCGCCAACCGCGGCGAGATCGCCCGCCGCATTATCCGTACCGCGCGCAAGATGGGCATCGCGACCGTCGCCGTCTATTCCGACGCCGACGCCAAGGCGCTGCATGTGCGCGACGCAGACGAAGCCGTGCACATCGGCCCCTCGCCCGCGACAGAGAGCTATCTGGTGATCGAGAAGATCATAGCGGCGGCCAAGCAAACCGGCGCGGACGCCATCCACCCCGGCTACGGCTTCCTGTCCGAAAATGCCGATCTGCCGGAGGCGTGCGTCAAGGCTGGCATCACCTTCATCGGCCCGCGCGCGGAAGCCATGCGCGCACTCGGCGGCAAGGCTGCCGCGAAAGACATCGCCATCAAGGCCGGGGTTCCCGTCGTGCCCGGCTACCAGGGCAAGGCGCAGGATCTCGCCACGCTCACGAGAGAAGCCAAGCGCATCGACTATCCCGTCATGATCAAGGCGGTCGCCGGTGGCGGCGGTCGCGGCATGCGGCTTGTCTCGGCCGAGGCGGAGTTCTCCGAGTTGCTCGACAGCGCCAAACGCGAGGCGCAGTCGGCGTTTGGTAATCCGGATGTGTTGATCGAGAAAGTCGTCGTCGCGCCCAGGCACATCGAGGTGCAGGTGTTCGGCGATACGCAGGGCAACATCGTGCATCTGTTCGAGCGTGACTGCACGCTGCAGCGCCGCAACCAGAAAGTCATCGAGGAAGCGCCCGCGCCCGGCATGAGCGAAGCCTTGCGCGAAAAAATGTGCGCGGCGGCCGTGAAGCTCGCCAAGTCGGTCAACTACGAGGGCGCCGGCACGGTCGAGTTCCTGGTCGAGGGCGGCAAGCTCACGGCGGATGCGCCCTGGTATTTCATCGAGATGAACACGCGCCTGCAGGTCGAGCATCCCGTAACCGAGGAGATCACCGGCCTCGATCTCGTCGAGTGGCAGATCCGCGTCGCAGCGGGTGAGAAACTGCCGCTCGCGCAGAGCGCCATCAAGATGAGCGGGCATGCCATCGAGGTGCGCCTGTGCGCCGAGGATCCGTTCCACGGGTACCGACCCAGCCTTGGCACGTTCCACGTGTTCGAGTTCGCGCCCATCGACGGTGTGCGCATCGACACCGGTGTCGAGAGCGGTTCGGTGGTCAGCCCGTACTACGACTCGATGATCGCCAAGGTCATCGCTCACGGGCCGACTCGGCGCATCGCCGCCCGCCGTCTTGTGGCGGCGCTGTCGCAGGCCACGATCGTCGGTCCGACGACCAACCGCGAACAGTTGATCCACTTGATGGGCCAGCTCGAGTCGATCGACGAAGTCGTCGACACCAGCTGGCTCGACCGGACGCCCATGGC
>JANMGQ010000017.1:0-9904 GCA_031374735.1 Hyphomicrobiaceae bacterium
GGGTCACCACCGTCACGCGTCAGTCGCGGCGCAATCGGTGGCCGGCATGTCGTGCTCTGCAGGCAAGGCGCAAGACCTGCCATGACACTATGGGGTGTTGCGGCTGTGGTCTCAGACTTGCGCGCCCCAACCGCGATCCCCGAATGCCCAGCGCCCGCACCCTTCCCCTCTCAAACCCCTTGCCACCTGCGGCGTGTACCGCCACGATCTCTCAAAACATGTCTGGGAGGATTTCATGTCGGTTGAACCGTTGCGCCCGTTTCAATGGGAAAAGAGCTATCCTGCGGGCGTCGCCTGGGACGCGCCGATAGTTGCAGCGTCGCTGACCGACATGTTTGCCCAGTCCGTCGCGCGCTTTGCCGACACGCCAGCGCTCGCCTATTTCGGCCATACCATTTCGTTCCGCCAGTTCGGTGAACACGTGGACCGCCTGGCGAGTGCGCTCATGGATCAAGGCGTCGTCAAGGGCACGCCGGTCGCGTTGTTCCTCCCCAATACGCCTTGGCATCCGGTGTTCTTCTTCGCGGTTCTGAAGGCTGGCGGGCGCGTTGTGCACGTGTCGCCGCTCGATGCCGAACGCGAGATCGCGCACAAACTGAAGGACTCCGGCGCCCAGATCCTCGTCACCACCGACATCGTGCCGCAACTCGTCGAGGGCGGCAAAAAAATCGTCGCCGCCGGCCTCGTGCCAAAGCTTGTCATTGGCGAGAACGGGTTCTGGCTCGGCAAGCCCGACACGGCGCCGACCGACGCCAAGACCCTGTCGGGTCGTCAGATGTTGGCCGCCAAGGCCAAGCCGGCGGCGGCGTTCCCTGCGGTCGCGCCGCACGAGGTCGCGCTGCTGCAATACACCGGCGGCACCACGGGCTTGCCGAAGGCTGCCATGTTGACCCACGCGAACCTGACGGCGACGTTGTCGATCCTGCGCAACTGGTCCGAGCCGCAGGGCATGATCCGCTTTGGCAACGACACCTCTGTCCTGGTGCTGCCGCTGTTTCATATCTTCGCGCTGATGACGATGACGTCGGCGGTGCAATACGGCAACCTCACCGTCCTGCACCCGCGCTTTGATGCCGAGGCCGTCGTGGCCGACATCGAGCGCTATAAACCGAGCGGCTTCTCCGGCGTGCCAACCATGTGGATCGCCATCGCCAACATGCCCGGCATCGAAAAGCGCGATCTGTCGTCGCTGAAGTTCACACGCTCGGGCGGGGCCGCTTGTCCGGTCGAAATTGAAAACCGCATCATGCAGCTGACCAACACGCGGCTTGGCGGCGGCTGGGGCATGACCGAGACCTCGCCCGTTGGCACGACCGTGCCCGTAGCCGGTCCGATCCAGAAAGGCGGCACCATCGGCTTGCCGCTGCCTGGCATCATCATGGATATCGTCGCGCTGGACGACCCGAGCAAGCGCCTGCCCATCGGGGAGATCGGCGAGATCCGCATCAAGGGGCCAAACGTCATCCAGGCCTATTTCAACCGCCCGGACGAGAACGCGAAGTCGTTCGTCGACGGCTACCTGCTGACCGGCGACATCGGCCACATGGACGAAGACGGGTTCTTCTTCATCGTCGATCGCAAGAAGGACATGATCATTTCCGGCGGCTTCAACGTCTATCCGCGTCACATCGAGGAGGC
Organism: Hyphomicrobiaceae bacterium; assembly: GCA_031374735.1. Classification (GTDB taxonomy): domain Bacteria; phylum Pseudomonadota; class Alphaproteobacteria; order Rhizobiales; family Hyphomicrobiaceae; genus JABFRJ01. Next base: position 1,639 of record JANMGQ010000017.1, read on the forward strand.
CATTTTCGAGCACCCGGATGTGAACGAGGTCATCGTCATCGGCATTCACGATGACTATCGCGGCGAAGCGGCCAAGGCGTTCGTGTCGCTGAAGCCGGGCAAACCCGAGTTCTCGCTCGATGCATTGCGCGCGTTCCTCGCCGACAAGCTCGCAAAGTATGAGATGCCGACACAACTTGAGTTCCGCGCGGTGCTGCCCAAGACCGCCGTCGGCAAGTTGTCGAAGAAGGAGCTGGTCGCGGAGGAGAAGGCGAAGCGGGGGGGCTGAGGTCGGCCATTTCGAATGGACAGCAGAGCGATCGCATGATCGTCATCCCGCACAAACGCGGCCTCTTTCGGCCGCGTGCTGATGCGGGATCCAGCGCAAGATGTCCGCGAAGCGGTCCGTGTAGATGGGTCTATCAGACTAGAGGTGTTTGCGCTCCGCGACGGCAAGTGGGTGATCGAGGCGACGTTCAAAGGTGCCGATGCGATCACGGCCCCGCCGTTCGAGGCACACACCTTCGCCCTCGATGTGTTGTGGCCGGATGAGGGGTGATGTCCGGCGTTTCCAGTCCTGTGCGCACTCGCCTGTGTCCCCGCGGTAACCCTGTTGATGCTGCACTGCAGCATAAACTAGACGGGGCTGCCGTTTACGTATATGCGATGTCAAAGGTTGCCCGGCGCGTGCTATTGAACTAGCAAGCGTTTTGCGCCGAACTCGGCTTTGAGGTGACCCAACGGGCGATGTCCGAGCGGGGTCTGAGGGCCGCCATCACGACGCCGAATGGAGACGACTATGGACGACGTGGCGAACAAGATTGTCGACATCTTGAAGAAGCACATGAAGGAGCCGATGGACAACATCGCGCTCGCGACGCCGCTGACGGATTTGAAAATCGAGTCTCTCGATCTGGCGATGATCGTGTTCGATATCGAAGATACGTTCGGCATCGAAATCCCCTACAATGCCAACGAGCAGGAAGCGGGCGACTTCAAAACCGTCGGCTCTGTGGTCGATAAGGTGCGCGGTTTGATGGCCGGTGGTGGCAACACGGCTGAAGCCAAGGCCTGATGCGGTGCCCGGTGTCAGCCCCGTCCGACGGGGCTCACGCGTAGCGAGCACCCTCGTTGCAAAGGCGGTCCTGTCCGACCGCCTTTTTCGTTTCAATCCGAGCGGTTCCGGCGCACACGCGCGCCAAGTGAGCCGAGGTCCGGCAACACGTGAGTTCAAAGATGTCCCAGGGTAACGCACGTCGTGTGGTGGTGACTGGCATGGGCGTCATCACCCCCATCGGGCTTGACGTCGCAAACTTCTGGGACGGCATCAAGGCTGGCAAAAGCGGTGTCTCGGCGCTAGGCGGTTTTCCGCTCGACGATCTCAAAATCCTGATCGCAGCGCAGATCAAGGACTTCAATCATCGCGAGCGCCTGAAGGGCTTCCGCCGCGACAAGATCATCATGCACTCCGACCGCTATTCGTGGTTCGCGGCAGCCGCCGCTGACGAAGCGTTCAAGCAATCCGGCTTGAAAGCCCCGCTCGACGCGGGCTATCGCTCGGCCTGCATCATCGGCTCCGGCGCCGGCGGTCTCGTCACCACGGAAACCGCTTATCGCGACTTGTTCATCAACAACAAGCGCGCCACCCACCCGCTGACGCTGATCCGCATTATCGGTTCGTCGGCTGCCGCTCACGTCGGCATTGAATACGGCGTCAAAGGCCCGACCTTCGCCACCTGCTCGGCCTGTTCGACGGCAGCGCACGCCATCGGCATCGGCCGCGACTACATCAAGAACAATATGGTCGACGTGGCCATCGTCGGCGCGTCCGAAAGTGTCATCAACTACGGCACCATGAAAGCCTGGCAGGCGCTGCACGTGCTCTCGCCCGAGGGCATTTTCCCGTTCTCGAAAAAGCGCAACGGCACTGTACTTGGGGAAGGCGCCGGCGTGCTGATCCTCGAGAGCCTGGAACATGCGCAGGCGCGCGGCGCGACCATCCTCGCTGAGATCTGCGGCTTCGGCCAGACGTCCGACAGCAAAGACATGGTCAACCCGGATATCGAGGGTCCGAGTGTCGCCATGCAGTTTGCTCTTGCGGACGCCAAGCTTGCGCCGTCTGACATCGACTATTTGAACGCCCACGGCACGGCGACAACCATCAACGACAAGAACGAAACCAACGCCATCAAGGCCGTGTTCGGCGACCACGCCAAGAAGCTGGCGATCTCCTCGACCAAGTCAATGCACGGCCACCCCTTGGGCGCCGGCGGCGCGATCGAGGCGGTCGCCTGCATCAAGGCCATGCAGGAGGGCATCCTGCCACCGACCATCGGCCTCGACGAGCCCGATCCAGAGTGCGATCTCGACTACGTGCCAAACGTGTCGCGGGCGAAGAAGATCACCTACACCATGTCGAACTCGTTCGCCTTCGGCGGCCTCAACGCCGTCCTCGTGTTCGGCCCACCGCCGGCAGCGTGAGCGATGACGCGGATTGAGTGGTCGCCAACGGACGCGTGTTGGACTAGGCTCCTGCGACTCCTGAAGAGGCGCGCATGGCGACACATCACCCGTTCTTCAATCCCGAGAAGCGCGTCCATCAGGATGGGGCGTTCGCGCGCGAAGAGGTGCGCCTTGCAGCGCGCAATCACGGCATCCACCTGGAGGCGCTGCGCTACGATGTGACGCCGGCCGGGATGCACTATCTGCTGATCCACTTCGATGTGCCGCACGTCGCCGATGCCGATGGCTGGACGCTCTCGATCGGTGGCCTGGTCGAGCGGCCGCTGACGCTCACGCTCGCGGACATCCGCGCCATGCCGCAAGTGACGCGCCGCGTCACGCTGGAGTGCGCCGGCAATGGTCGCGCCGCCCAATCTCCGCGCTGGCAAAGCCAGCCATGGCACCACGAGGCCGTCGGCACCGCCGAGTGGACGGGCACGCCGCTGAAGCCGTTGCTCGAACGCGCTGGGTTGCAGTCCGGCGCCAAAGACGTGGTGTTCTACGGCGTCGATCATGGCTTCGACGGCGGCGTCGAGCACGACTATGGCCGCTCGTTGACGCCTGCACTCGCGCTGAGCGACGACATCCTGCTGGTGACCGCCATGAACGGCCAACCGCTGTTGCCCCAGCACGGCTTTCCGCTGCGTCTCATTGTGCCTGGCTGGTACGGCATGGCGAGTGTCAAATGGCTCGACCGCATCGAGGTGATCGATCACGCTTTCCAGGGCCACCAGCAGGTCGGCACGTACATCTATAGCCAGAAATCTGGTGATGCCGGCGTGCCGGTGACGACGATGCGCGTGAAGTCGTTGATCGTCCCGCCCGGCATTCCCGATTGGTACTCGCGCGGACGATTGGTCGATGCGGGCCCTGTCGCACTCATGGGCCGTGCGTGGTCCGGCAACGGCGTTGGCATTCGCCGCGTCGAGGTGGCCATCGATGGCGTCTGGCAAGACGCCGTTCTTGATCCGCCGCATGACACATACGCCTGGCGCGGCTGGCGCGCCTCGTGGACCGCAACGCCGGGCGAGCATGTGCTCCAGTGCCGCGCGACGGACGACAATGGCGACGTGCAGCCGATCGAACAGCGTTTTGACCGCGCCGGTTTCGGCAACAACCAGGTGCACAGCATCGCCGTGACCGTGCGAGCCCGCCCATGACCGCAACTGAGACGATCACAGTCACCCTTTGGCGCGGCAAGGACGAGGGCCGCTACGAAACCTACGTCGTGCCGCGCAACGAGAGCCAGACGGTGCTCGACATCGTCACACATATCCAGCGCGAGATCGATCCGACGCTGTCGTATCGTTTTGCCTGTCGTGTCGGCGTGTGCGGATCATGTGCGATGACCGTCAACGGCCGGCCGCGCTGGACCTGCCGCACGCACGTGTCGAAGGTTGTCGAAGACGGTAAACTCGAGATCGGACCGCTGGCGAACTTGCCTGTCATCAAGGATCTCGCCACCGACATGACGCGCTTCTTTGAGCGCTGGCAGCAGGCGAAAGGTGTGTTTGAGCCGACAACGACACGCGCTGACGCGATCGCCGCGGTTCTGCCTTCTGATCCTCAACGGCAAAAGGCGGACGCCGGCATCGAGTGCATCAACTGCGGCGTCTGCTGGTCGGCCTGCGATACAGTGCGATGGAACCCGGACTATCTCGGCCCAGCGGCGCTCAATCGTGCGTGGACGTTGCAAAACGACAGCCGCGATGGTGCGCAAACAGATCGTATCGCGGCTGTTTCCGCGAAGGGCGGCTGCCAAGCTTGCCACACGCATCAATCCTGCGAACAGCATTGCCCGCAAGGGCTCAATCCCACTGCCTCGATCGCGGGCCTGAAGCGCATGAGCCTGCAGGCGTATCTCAGGGGAGAGCTGGAATGAGTTTCCGCCTCTACGTGCTGCAACGCGCAACGGCATTGATCCTTGTGCCGCTCATCGCCGTGCACCTGATCGTGATCTTCTACGCCACCGCCAAGGGCATCTCGGCCGCTAGCATTCTCGCGCGCACGCGCGGATCGTTCGGATGGGGCGCATTCTACAGCGTGTTCGTCATCGCCGCCGCGCTGCATGGCGCCATCGGCGTGCGCAATGTGGTTGCGGAATGGGGACCGGATCAGCTGAAGCGCAACGCGCGACTGTTGTCGCTGATCTTGTGGGTAACAGGCCTCGGGCTTGCCGGGCTCGGTCTGCGCGCAGTGTATGCCGTGGTGGTGGCATGATGCGGCCCGCCCATTGGGCATGAACGATCACGGTCTTGCTGATCTTTCCGAGCCTGCCGATCTGGTCGATGATCTGGGAGCGGTTGGTTGCGGTAGATGCCCTTAAGCCCTTCGGCATTCATACATCTCGTCAGCACTCGGATCGTTCGCCGAAAGGTCGCGCTCCACTTCCCTCTCCCCCTTTTCCAGGGGGAAAGGGGGATCAAACCAAAGTCGCGAGCGACTTTGGTTTGGTGCGTGAGGGGCGGCCACTTGCTCCATTGGCTCAAAAAGCTTGCTCTTCGCCAGCGGTTAGATCTCGACCGAGGCTCCGCTGGCAGACGAGATGTATGAATACCGAAGCCTAAAGCCAGAGGTCGCAGCGACGCACGACGACGGCAGGGTTATTTGGCCGGATTGCGCGACTTCAATGTTTTAGGATTTTTTCGGCCAGTGCTGGTTCCCGGCCCACGCCGCCGGTGCGGTTGCTCATGACGGTGGTCATCGCTCGCGTCCGAACACAATTACTTCGCACGCCGTCTCGCAACTTGTCTGACGATACCGAAAACCACGAGAAGCACGATCCAGACGAGGGGAAAAACAATCAGTGCGTCGTTGCCACCGAATGGGACGAGCTGCAAAAATCTGGACATGTTTTCGTGAATGATGGCGAACACAAACGGCCCAACCACCACCATTGGCAGGCCGAAAAGCCAACTATATCTTCGACGAGAGGCAGCCCAGCCAACGTAGGCGGCGACCACCGCCAGTGCGGCCAATGTCGGCAAGTCGGAATACACTTTCTGCCAGATGGACATGGCGTGTAACCTTCCGCCCCATCACCCCTTCATCATATTGATATCCTCGACCGCGATCGAGCCGCGGTTGCGGAAATAAACCACCACGATCGCCAAGCCGATCGCCGCCTCGCCCGCCGCGACGGTCAGCACGAACAGCGCGAACACCTGCCCGACGAGGTCGCCGAGGAAGCTTGAGAACGCCACGAGGTTGATGTTGACCGCGAGCAGCATCAGCTCGATCGACATCAGGATGACGATGACGTTCTTGCGATTGAGGAAGATGCCGAAGATCCCCAAGGTGAAGAGTATCGCGGCAACGGTCAGATAGTGTCCAAGTCCGATCACAGGCGCCCCCGACATGCGGATATCCAGCGTCCCGCATAAGCCAAGCCGGGGCGCGCGGGAAGGGCAAAGACGCACCTCGGCCAGACCATTGGGTGAAGTTCCCTGGGTGCCTCGCCGTGACGATGCGTCCGGGCTGACGGGCGGCGCCCTAAGGTGTCATCTGGCACAGGGGACACATGATGGCATCGCTCTGGATCATATTTACGGTGCTCGCGTCAGGTGGGCAGGTGTTGCGCAATGCCTTGCAGCGTGAGCTGACGCAGACGCTTGGCACGGTCGGCGCGACGCATGTGCGGTTCCTCTACGGACTGCCGTTCGGCATCCTGTTCTGCACTCTTGTGTTGTTCATCAGCGGCGCCAAAGTGCCCGCGCTGTCGCAGCAGATGCTGATGTGGTGCGCCATTGGTGCGCTGTCGCAGATCATCGCGACGGCCATGCTGCTGGCCGCCATGCGCGAAAAGTCGTTCGTCGTCGTCACGGCGCTGTCGAAGACAGAGCCCGTGCATGTGGCGCTGTTCGGTTTTGCCGTGCTCGGCGACAAGGTCACGCCGGCCCTGGCCCTGGCCATTGCCCTTGCAACGGCTGGCGTGATGCTCATGTCGTGGCCGAAGGATAAGGCAGATTTTGCGCCCAAACCGGTGCTGCTCGGCCTCGTCTCAGCCAGCTTCTTCGCCATGTCCGCCATCGGTTTTCGCCGAGCCATCTTATCGCTCGATGGCGCGAACTTCATGGTCAGTGCCTCGACCACGCTGGTCATCGGCCTTGCCATGCAGGTGACGTTGCTGACCGGCTATCTGTTGCTGTTCGACCGGCCAACACTGGCCGCGTTGTTCAAGGCGTGGCGGCCGTCCGTGAAAGCGGGCTTCATGGGCGCCTTCGCCTCGCAGATGTGGTTTGCCGCCTTTGCGGTTCAGTCTGCGGCAATGGTGCGCACATTGGCGCTGATCGAGATCCTGTTCGCCCAGGCCATCTCGCGTAACCTGTTCCGCCAATCGCTTGCCTCGCGCGAAGCGCTCGGCATCGGGCTGATCGTCGTCGGCGTTATCATCCTGCTGAATGTGTAGGGATGATGCAGTTGGAGGCAAACGCCTGCGCGCTTGCCCCCGAAAATGCGGCTCGATTGCCCTGGGCTAGACGCCGGGCCCGTCGACGGTTTGCGTGCCAGAGGATGGCAGCAAGGGGCCGGCGACAACCGGTGTCAGGGATGCGCTCAGCAACCCTAGGGCGACGATCGCCGCAACAATGAACTTCATGACTTCACTCCATAGTCTTGTGTCTTGTGTGGGTGTGCGCCGCGCTGGTGAGCTGGGGACGCATCAGGCCGGAACGGTCACAGCCACTAGGACAGCAGCCGCAGTTCCAACGACGGCGAGGCAGAGCCAGTGTGATGTGCTCATGATCAGGCTCCTTTCTCCTCGGCGTCATCGTCTCCGTGATCTCGTTCGGAATGGGTGCTTTGTACTTTAGGACGATGCACATATCAATACGAGGCGTAACGTATCGAAATAACGTTTGTGTGAGCAGGTCCGTGAGCCGCCGTGATGTGCCGTGAGACGTCAGCCGACTTTGGGTGGCACGCCATCGCGGTGTTCGCTGCCGGGCATGTACATGAATGACGCTTGGCCGAGCACGCAGATCTGGCCGGCCTCGTCCACGACCTCGCCCGTCAGGGTGACGAGGCGGCCGTCCTGCCCGGTGACACGGCCGCGGGCAAAGACAATGGGTGTCCGGGCGATGGCGAGGAAGCTCGACGTCAGCGATACCGTGACCGCCGAACGCGTATTGCGTGGAATGGCGCACCAGGAACAGGCATGGCCGAAGGCCGCGTCGAGCAAGGTTACATAGACTCCGCCATGGGGGATGCCCATGGAGTTCATGTGGTCGTCGCGCACGACCAGTTGCACCTCGCCAAACCCCTCGGCCCAGGTCTTGGTCGTATAGCCGACAAGGTTGCGAAACCTGTTCCGCTTTTGTGTCGGGTCGCGTTCGAGAAGCGGTTTGGAGGTCATGGTGCCGAACTAGCGGTCGGGGGCAGGCGAGGGAAGTGCGACACGGGGCGACCATGCAAAAAGCCCGGTCCCTCATGTGGAACCGGCCTCGAAGTCCAAAGGTCGAGCCGACCGGATCACTCCACGATCTTCGTCACCACGCCGGCGCCGCCCGTTTCATGCGCTCTCGCGCATGAAACCGTGCTTGAGTGGTCGGCGCCGCACCAACTCAAAGGTCGTGCATTTTCACTCACTCCACGATCTTCGTCACGACGCCGGCGCCGACGGTGCGGCCGCCTTCGCGGATGGTGAAGCGCACTTTATCTTCCATGGCGATCGGAACCACAAGCTCGACGTCGACGGAGACGTTGTCACCCGGCATGACCATTTCCGTGCCTTCAGCCAAGGTCACCGTGCCGGTCACATCCGTCGTGCGGAAGTAGAACTGCGGGC
>JANMGQ010000022.1:0-50809 GCA_031374735.1 Hyphomicrobiaceae bacterium
CTCTATGCCATCGGTGGTGTCGAAGACCACGTGCACTTGTACATGCGCTGGCGGCCGGACGGCGCGGTTTCGGACTTCATGCGCACCGTGAAATCACGGTCGAGCAAGTGGGTGCACGAGACGAATCCGAAGCTTGCGGCCTTTAGCTGGCAGGAGGGCTACAGCGTGTTCTCTGTTAGCAAATCGCAAGAAGATGCCGTGAAAGCCTACATCGCGAAGCGGGCCGAGCATCACAGTCAGGAAGACTTCAAGTCCGAGCACGTGCGGCTGCTTCGCGCACACGGCGTCACGTTCGACGAGAGATATGTGTTCGACTGAGAGCCCCACGTCGACGTTTCCTCTGCCCCTTCGGGGCAGGTTCGCATGACGATCACATCCACGGGTTCCGCTGCGCTGCACCCGTGGCTAGAGCCGTCGGCCCCTCCGGGGCCGTTGTGAAGCTCCGCCTCGAAGCCAACCGGCGGAGAAGGCAGCAGAGTAGGTGGCAGCCGCCGCCTGCCATGCCAGTCGGGGTGTGGTGGCAATGGAGTCCGACTTCAAAATGGGCCACCTCCAACCGTTCTGCCGACATCCCGACTGGCAGCAATAGGACTCAAGAGCCGACGCACCGCAAGCCACGCGAACGGCGCCCGCCATTAAGCACAACCGACTGACGCGGCTGGACAAATACACCTTTAGCGTGCACATGTGTGACGCCTCTGACGGGCCGGGATGTCTCGAGCGTCCAGGATATGTTGGAGGTGCTGCGGAGCGGTTCGGATGCGGTTTCCTAAGGGAAACGTCGGACCCACGTATCGGGTTTTCACGGAAAGACACCCTCCGTGATCGTCGCCATTGAGCGACGAGCCGGTTCGCTGGCACGCCCCGGTCGTGCGTCAATCGCAGCAAGACGGATCGGCGCAGATGAGCCGCTTCCAGTCTATCGCAATACGGCGATGGACGGTGCCCGAAACACCAACCCCGCGCGGCTCACGCTGATCCGACCCGGCCCGCATTCGCGTGGCGTGGCTTGTATCGGCACGTCGTCTCACACCTTCAAAAACACCTTGCGCCGATACATCCAGAGCAGGATGACCCACAGCATCGCCAGCACGACCGCGCCGCTGAGCAGGGGCTGATAGGCGGCGCCGACGAGCCAACTTGTGGCGAGACCGATATGCGCCTTGAACAGGTCACGCAGCGGCTCGCGCAGCACGTCCGTCAGCACGTAGGCTGCGATCGAGTTCATGCCGATGACGAGCAGCGGGAACGCCCAGCGCTGCCAGCCTTGCCAATCGAGCACCGTGTAGAACGCGGCCAGCAGCCAGAAGCAGAACCCGCCGCTCACCAGCACCCAGGTCGGCGTCCAGATGCGTTTGACGACCGGGCAGATGCCGAGCCAGCCGATCAGTGCGCCGAGCATGATGCCGGCTGCACCTGCCACGAGAAACCAGCGCACCTTTTCCCAATGTGTCGCGCCCGAGCGCAGAACGTTGGCTGCGATGACGCCGAGGATCATGGTGGCAAGCGTCGGGATGAAATTCAGCGTGGCATAGCCGCCGTCGTTGAACTTGAAGGGTTGCTCACGCGGGAACAGGTTCAGGAACCAGACGTCGAACTGCGACGCAAAGTTGATGTTCTTGCCCCAGTGCGCGGCGAAGCCCGTTGGCCCGTGTGTCCAATCCTTGGCGACGCCAACCGTTGCCGGATCGAAACCGGCGGCTGACAGATGATGCATGGCGAAGGCGAACCAGTAGGCGATCAGGATCAGGCCGAACACCGCCCACAGCACGCGTTGGCTTTGCCACCCAAGCAGCACCAGGAAGCCGTACCCGAGGCCGATCTGGGTGAGCGTATCCTCGAAGGTAAAGTACGTCAGCGGCTTGCCGATGGAGCGGAGGAAAAATCCCAGGAGAATGAGGATCAAGGCGCGCTTGAAGGCGTGCAGGACGATGCTGATCTCGCCCTGTCCCTGACGTTCACGGCTGGCGATCGAGTAGGGCAGCGCAGCGCCGACCAGGAACGAGAACGACGGCTGGATCAGGTCGTGCAGGGATAGTCCAGCCCACTCGACATGCGACTGGTGATGACTGAGCCAATTCCACAGGCCGCTCGTTTTGAGTGCGCCTGCAACTTCGGAAAATTGCAGCACTTCGGCCATCATCAGCAGCATGACGAAGCCGCGATAGGCGTCGAGCGTCGCCAGCCGCTGGCCTGCGGTCGGAAATGTCGTGTCGGTTGTCGGTGCAGTCGCCATAGGTCGGCTTCGCGTTTCCGCCCACAGAAGTGCGGGCCGATACGGCATCTTCCAAGAAGCTTACCAACTTGGGCAAGTACGCAGGTCAACTTGTAAGTATGCCTAATCATACCGGCGAACAGATTTCTGACTGACGACCTACCCCCAAACTGTCATGGCCGGGCTTGTCCGCACAGGGCCGGCCATGACAGTGGCGAGGCGCGCGCAACCATCACTAATTCTGGCCGCTGGCATCAGACGGCGCCCCCGTCATCCGACCGATCAGGCCGTGGATATCGCCGAGCACGTAGAGATCGCGCACTTTGGCGCCGTCGAACGTGAAAATCGGCATACCCGTCCACCAGACGTGGCGGCCCGTTGGCGGGACGCCGAACATGTCTCGGCGATGCAAGCCATGAAATCGCATCTTGCCGCTGACCCGGTTTCCCTCCTCAATGAGGGAGAGAATATCCGTCGTGTATTGCCCGAAACTGTCCGTCACCCAATCGACATAACCGGCGAACGGATCGTGTCCGACCAGCGTCGGCCCAAGGGAGCCGCGGAACGTAAAGCCCTCATGGAAGATCCGTGGAATGAGCGATATATCCGCGCGATCCCACAGCTCCTTGTAAAAGACCCGCACAGTCTCCTTCTGCGGAGACAAGGTGACACCAGAGAGGTCGAGCGCGGGTTCTTCCATCGTGGGTCTCGTGGTCAGCGCGGCATGCCCATCTCAATCAGCCGCACCCAATAGGATACGCCGAGCGGGATCGCCGCGTCGTTGAAATCGTAAGCGGGATGGTGGCAGCCGGCCGTATCGCCGTTGCCGAGCATGATCATGTTGCCTGGCCGCTCGTTGAGCATGAAGGAGAAATCCTCCGAGCCCATCAACGGCGGCGTGTCCGAAACAACGTTGGCCGCGCCGGCAACATCCTGCGCAACACGTAAGGCGAAGTCTGTTTCCTTGGCGTGGTTGACGGTCGGCGGATACAGACGGATGTACTCCACCCGCGCCATTGCACCGTAGGATGCTGCGATACCTTCAGCCGTTTCCTTGATGCGCCGCTCGAGCATGTCCTGCACGGCCACCTCCTGCGAACGGACAGTGACAAGCAGCTCTGCTTTTTGTGGAATGACGTTGGCCGCGTGCCCGCTGTTGATGGCGCCAACCGTGATGACGCCGCTCTTCAGTGGGTCAAGATTGCGCGCAACGATAGTCTGCAGCGCCATGACAATGTTGCAGGCGGCAACCACCGTATCGATCGCCTTGTGGGGCTCTGCCCCGTGCCCGCCTTTGCCCTCGACGACGATTTTCACGGCGTCGGAGGCGGCGCACAGCGGACCATTGCGCGTCGCAATCGTGCCAAGCGGAATGCCCGGCATATTGTGCATGCCGTAGACTTCCTGGATGCCGAAGCGCGCCATCATGCCATCGTCGCACATGGCTTTGCCGCCAGCACCACCCTCCTCGGCCGGCTGAAAGATCACCACGGCCGTGCCGTCAAAATTGCGCGTTTCGGCGAGTTGTCGCGCGGCCCCGAGCAGCATCGACGTGTGGCCGTCATGGCCGCAGGCGTGCATCTTGCCCTTCACTTTCGAGGCATAGGGTGCGCCGGTGATCTCCTCAATCGGCAGCGCATCCATGTCTGCGCGCATGCCGATGACGCGACCCGAGGTGTTCGTCTTGCCGCGGATGACGCCGACGACGCCGGTTTTGCCGATACCCGTCACGATCTCGTCGATGCCGAAGGCCTTGAGTTTTTCGACTACGAAAGCGGCTGTCTCGTGCACGTCGTATTGCAGCTCGGGGTTTTCATGCAGATGCCGGCGCCAGGCGGTGATATCATCATGCATGGCGGCGACGGCGTTGATAATGGGCATGGCGATGATCCAGTTGTCGGCGGCAACGATTGCGTGACAGATGCCGAGACCGGCCCAGGCAGGTCAAGCCACCCTGGTCACTGGTCCCCGCCTAAGCAACCGTAGACGTGAGCCCATGACGCCAAAAGACCGAGCCGCACCCTATGGCCCGCAACGCTGGTTCGAAGACTTCGTCCTGTGTGAGACGTTTTACATCCCATCGCGGACGGTGACAGAGGCGCATTTCTCAGCGTTTCAGGCCGCATCAGGCGATAATCATCCAAGCCACTACGACCGTGAGTACTGCCGACGTCACGGCCACAAGGATCTGCTCGCCCATGGCTATCAGGTGGTCATTCAGACGGTAGCCGGTGCCGGCGTGTTCCCGTTTTTGGTCGAGGACAGCCTGATGGGATTCATCGAGCAGTCGTCTCGCTTTCTGAAACCCGTGTATGTCGGCGATACGCTGTTTCCGTCGCTTGAGGTCTCGGACCTGAAGCCACAGCGCACCACGGGCGTGTTGTCTCTCCGATCGACGGTCCACAATCAACGTGATGACTTGGTCATGGACGGTATCCAGCGCTATCTGATCAAGCGGCGCGGCACGTAGCCAACCCGCTCATTTGCAGTCGGTCAATACGGCCTGGCCGCTGGTGCCGCCGCGAACCTGACACACGCGGCCATCGCGAAGCTGACACCGTGGCCCCGTGCCGCCGTCAGGGATCAAAAAGAGACTGCCTTCGCAGCGCTGGTAGCCACTTGTTGGAGCAGACTGCTCGTCTTGCTTTTCAGTTTTCTTGCGTTGTTGCGCGACCGCATCAGCGGCGACAACGCCTGTCAAAACGAGGGCGAGACTAAGAACGACTTTGCGCATATCGCCTCCACATCATGAGAGCCAACACACTAGGTTGCAGCAATCTGGATCGTCAACCGCAAAATCGGCCGGCGCCCCAATCTCAAACCACATCCGCTCGGACGCTTTCGCAGCCGGCTCATTTCGTCTCCTCGAACAACTCGCGCCCGATCAGCATGCGGCGGATTTCGCTGGTGCCGGCGCCGATTTCGTAGAGCTTGGCGTCGCGCAACAGGCGGCCGGTCGGATAGTCGTTGATGTAGCCATTGCCGCCCAGGATCTGCATGGCGTCGAGCGCGATCTTGGTGGCTTTTTCAGCGGCAAACAGTATGGCACCGGCCGAGTCTTTGCGCGTGGTCTGGCCGCGATCGCAGGCCTTGGCGACCGTATAGACGTAGGCGCGGGCAGCGTTCATTTCAGTGTACATGTCGGCCACCTTGCCCTGGATCAGCTGGAACGTGCCGATCGGCTGGCCGAACTGCTTGCGCTCGTGGATGTAGGGCACAACCACATCCATGCAGGCCTGCATGATGCCGATCGGGCCAGCCGCCAGCACGGCGCGCTCATAGTCGAGGCCGGACATCAGCACATTGACGCCGCGGCCAATCTCGCCAAGCACATTCTCGGCTGGTACTTCGCAATCCTCAAACACCAGTTCGCCCGTAGACGATCCGCGCATCCCCACCTTGTCCAGCTTCTGCGCGACCTTGAAGCCCTTGAATGACGTCTCGACCAGGAACGCTGAGATGCCCCTGGAGCCCGCTGCCATGTCGGTCTTGGCGTACACGACGATAACCTGGGCGTCGGGAGAGTTGGTGATCCACATCTTGGTGCCGTTGAGCACATAGCGATCGCCCTTCTTGTCGGCGCGCAACTTCATGGAAACGACGTCGGAGCCAGCGTCCGCTTCGCTCATGGCAAGCGACCCGACATGTTCCCCGGAGATCAGTTTTGGCAGGTATTTGCGCTTCTGGGCGAGCGAGCCATTGCGGCGGATCTGGTTCACGCACAGGTTCGAATGCGCGCCATAAGACAGACCGACTGACGCCGAGCCGCGCGAGATCTCTTCGACCGCGATGCAGTGTTCGAGATAGCCCAGCCCCGAGCCGCCAAATTCCTCTTCGACCGTGATGCCGTGTAGGCCGAGGTCGCCCATCTTGGGCCAGAGTTCACGAGGAAAGCGGTCGGACTTGTCGATCTCGGCGGCGATGGGCGCGACCTGATCGGCTGCGAACGAACGGATCGTATCACGGAGCGCATCGGCGGTCTCACCGAGGCCGAAGTCGAGGGTCGGATAGTCGTTGCGCAGCATGGTGAACCTCGTTGGAAAATCAGATCAATGTCCGCGTTGTTAGGGCCGTACCTTTGGCTTCGCAAGCCCGCGCGCCTGCCCCGTCAACCCGTTATCAAGATGACCGCAGATCGTCTTGCACACGGAGCAATATATGCGTAGGTTGGGCACATACAATCAGACAGTTCTGCCAAATTGCATTTTCCTGCCCCTGCAAAGTCATCCGTCTGGGTCTCGGTCATGTGGATTTTGGTGCGCCTGTTCGTTGTACTGCTGTTTGGGTTTGCCACGGCGTCTGTCGAAGTGGCGGGCTCGGCCATTCTAGCGGGCGCATTGGTGATGTACTTGCCGCGCGATGCGCTGGTGGCGAGTGCGCCTTTGGTCAACTCACTGTCACCGCGTGAACGTGCAAAAGCGCTCGGCGAGTATCGTGGCCCGACGACCGCCTGGTGGCTTGGCATGGGCTTTTCAGTCGGCCTCCTCATCACGTCACTCGTGCTGTCATTCAGCAGCCTGGCCAACTTCAAAAGTCTGGCCAACTTCAAAATCGCAACAATCGGCCTCATGCCAGATGCAGTTGCCGATGTGCGGTCCAATCAAGATCGGCTCGGTGGCGAGCTGCAAGATTTCCATTCTCTGATCGAGCAAGCGGATCGTTCTCCCGCCGGCGTGCTCGCATCAAGCGTGGGTGCACGGCAGGCGCTCGAGCGCGCAGATGCAATTTTGGCGAGCCCGGGACTTGCTGGGCCAGGACTTCGGGAATCAGGACTTCGGGAATCAGGACTTGGAGAACCAGGATTTAGGGAACCGACACTAACGGAACCGAGCCACGCCGGAGCCGCGAACAGCCATACCGGTTGGCTAGAGGCCCGGTTTTGGCTGAACCATGGACTGGCCGCGGCACATGATCGCGAAACACTGGGTTGGGCGCTTGTGAAATTGGGGTCGACGTATGTGCACGGCGCCGCTCAGCCAGATTTCAAAATGGCGCGCCAGTTCTGGCGCATGGCTGCGTTGCTTGGCGATAAGGCGGCGCTGTGTTTTGAGGCAGAAGCCCTGCACCATGGGCTCGGAGGTCCGCGCGACGTCGGTGCAGCTCGTAGTTTACGCGCTCAGGTAGGTGGATCATCCGTGTGTCGCAGTTCTGCGGTGGTTGCTTGGGCACCTTGACGCCGTGACAGCGGCGGCAGACGATTGCGCTTCAATTGGAGCCAGTCGACATGCCCAGCACACGCGTCACCGACAACCGCAAAACTGTCTTGATCGTCGAAAGCATGTCGGCGGCGGGGCGATCCCTGCTTGAAGCCCGCTCGGACGTGCGGGTGATTGCCTTTCCAATCACCGCAACACGCGCTGATTTCCTGGACATCCTGAAGCGCGAGCCGCGCATCGATGCCATGGTGCTCGGCGCGCAGCGCATTGGCCCGGACGAACTAGCAGCCGCCAAGCACCTGTCTGTGATCGCGCGCGTTGGCGTTGGTTATGACGCCATCGACATTCAAGCCGCGACACATGCCAAGGTGCCGGTCATGACGACGGGCATCGCAAATTCGCCGTCGGTTGCGGAAAAAGCGCTGTATTTCATGCTGACGCTTGCCAAACGTGGCCCGCACATGGACGCCGTCGTGCGCGAAAACCGCTGGTGGGACAGGCTCAGCGATATGCCAGCCGATCTCGGCGGCAAGACCGTGCTGGTGGTCGGCTTCGGTCGCATCGGGTCGCGCACGGTCAAGCGTTGTCTCGCTTTCGACATGCATGTGCTGGTGTTGGACCCGTACGTCGATGCTGCAAAAATCAAGGCTGCTGGCGCCGAGTCGGTGACGTCGCTCGAAGCCGCGCTGCCACGTGTGGACTATCTCACCCTGCATTGTCCGAAGTCCGCAGCGACCACGGGTCTCATCGGCACAAAGCAGCTGGCACTCATGAAGCCGTCGGCGTTCGTGATCAACACGGCGCGCGGCGGCATCGTCGACGAGGCAGCCCTGGCGGCAGCGTTGACGGCGAAAACCATAGCGGGTGCAGGCCTCGATGTGCTGGCCGACGAACCACCGAAGGCCGACAACCCGCTGTTCAAGTTCCGCAACGTCATCCTCGCGCCGCACATGGCCGGCGTGACCACTGAAGCCGCGCGCCGCATGGCCGAGCAGGCCGCGCTCAATCTGCTGAGTGTGTTCGACGGCAAGACGATCAAAGACAACGTCGTGAACAAAGATGCGCTTGGGTGATCGCGCCGAATTGTACTTGCTGCCAGAATTATTGACGGAAGTGCCTCCCCCCACTGTCATGGCAGGGCTTGTCCGCCTTGTGCCGGCCATGACAGTGGGGGGGAAAAGTCGTCAGTCAAAAATTTTGGCCGTTGCTGTTACAGCGACCAAACCCGCGCACGTTCGATGAATTCGTCGACCAGCGCCGGCGTCAGCGCCGCCTCGTACTCGATCAGCAGGTTAAACCCTTGGCGGGGCCGCCGCGCCGTGGTGCGATCACCATAGAGCACAGGAATACCGGCTGCACGCGCAGCATCAAGCAACAAGCCGACGCGGATCTGTAGATCCGGATCGTAGACCAGATCGCCGATCAAAATCACGTCGGCCTCGGGCTTGAGGCCGAGCAGGTCGGCGGTTGTGACGTCGAGTTGGACGTCATTGGTTGCGGCGTTCAGATCACACGCAGCCACCGCCATCGGGTCGATATCAGAGCACAACACCGAGTGCGCGCCAGCTTTCATAGCGGCGATCGCGCCGAGGCCAGAGCCCGCTCCAAGATCCAGCACGCGCTTGCCGGCAACGAGCGCCGGATTGTCGAGAATGTAGCGCGCCAGACCCTGTCCACCCGGCCAGGCAAAGGCCCAATAGGGTTGGCTACCACGTCCACCATCGAGCAGGTCTTCAGCCGTGACGAAGATATCGCGCGCATCGCGGGCAAGGTGCAGGCGGATGTCCGGAACGAGCACGGTCGAGCCGATGACGGTCTCCCGCTCGATGAAGCGAACCAGATCGGCAGCGCGCAGCTTGCGGCGTGCGGTTGGCACGGTGGCGGTTGGTATCATGGTGCCAGCCACCACTGGATTGCGGCGGATATCAGGTGGCATCTTTTGTCAGCGAGCGAAAACCAAAGAGCGTCATCCCGGATGTACGATCGCGCGTCCCGCGTGATCGTACATCCGGGATCTTTACCTGTATCCGTAAAACACAAGTGCCAATGTGCGAGTGGTAAGGATTCCGGATATGTCTGCCGCGCCTCAGCGCGACAGAAATTCCGGAATGACGATTAATTCTGACAGCTGATGTTATCACGTCCGCAATGGCGACCATGCGGGATCGGAGCCGAAGGCGGGTGTTGGGACGTTGCGCTCGTTTTGGCCGGTGACGTCGACCGAGAACAACTTCGGGCCGGGGTTGGCACCTTGGCCTTCGCGGAAGAACATCAGCACACGGCCGTTCGGCGCCCAGGTCGGGCCCTCATTGTGGAAGCCGGAGGAGAGAATGCGCTCGCCCGAGCCGTCGGGCTTCAACACGCCGATGAGAAACTGCCCACCCGCCTGCTTGGTGAAAGCAATGTAGTCGCCGCGCGGCGACCAGACGGGCGTCGAGTATCGGCCTTCGCCGCGGCTGAGACGCACGACGCCGCCACCGCGACGCTGCAAAATGTAGAGTTGCTGTGTGCCTTCGCGATCGCTTTCAAACACAATGGCTTCGCCATTTGGGGCGTAGCTGGCACCGGTGTCGATGCTTTGCGGTTGTGTGATGCGCTTCATTTGGCGAGAGCGCAGATCCATCTCGATCAGGCTGCCAGTGGCGCCCTCGCTGACGGTGAAAATCAGGCTCTGACCATCGGCTGAAAAGCGCGCGCCGTAGCTCTGGCCCGGCACGGGCACAGCCTCGCTCTGGCCGGACTCCGTGTTCATCAGAAACACGCGCGGCTGCTGGCCTTCGTACTGCAGGTAGCAGATTTCCGAATTGGTCGGATTGAAGCGCGGTGTGATCGCAAGTGTACGTCCATCGGTCAGCGGCTTCATGCCGAAGCCGTCCTGGTCCATGATCGCAAGACGCTTGATGCGCTTCTGCTTTGGCCCGGTTTCATCGACGAACACGATCTGCGTATCGAAATAGCCCTTGTCCTGCAGCATGCGTTCGTAGAAGCGATCAGACACCTGATGGCCGAGCCGTCGCCACACGTGTTGCGCGATTCGGAAACCACCACCGTTGTCGATCTGCCGGCCAAGGATAATATCCCAGAACCGATAGTCGACCTGCACGCGGCCCTCTTGCCGGGACACGCGGCCAACGATCAGCACTTCCGCGCCGATGCGCTGCCAGCTGGGATAATGCGGCGTCTGGTTGAGGTCGCCGATCCGTTCGATATAGGCCGCGGGATCGATGACTTTGAAATAGCCGCAGGTGTGCAGGTTGTTGGCAACCACCTGGGTCATCTGCTGTGCGAGTTGCGGATCGTCGCTCAAGAACAACGGAATCGCGATCGGACGGGACTTGACCTCGGATTCATCCACCGTCACGCGCAAGCGCGGGCCCGGTCCCGGAGCCTGACCCAAGGCCGATGTCCCCACGGCCATGCCGAGAGCAGCGAGGCCTGCCGTATTCAAAAGGTCACGTCGTGTCGGTCGTGTCATATCGGTCGTCCGTATGTGGGACGGGAGCAAGCCTGTGAACGCTGTACATTGCGCCCAACCATAGCGGATTCATGGCAGAGATGCACGTGTGACGTCAGCAGCCGGCCTCAGGCCGCATCTTTGCGTCCAGTTGACCGGTCACGCGCCAGTGCAGTCGCAGCCACGAAATCCGGTTTGCCGGAGCCAAGCAGCGGGATTGCTGCCACAATCAGCACCTCTGCGGGGATGTTGAGCTCTGACAGCCCCGTGTCGCGCACGTGACGAATGAACGCCTCGCGCGTCGCCTGAGGATCCTGCGACAAAAGCACAATCCGCTCGCCCTTGCGCGCGTCCGGCAAAGCCGCCGCAACCGAAAGAGCGCTCGGCCAGATATCGGCCGCCATCGCTTCCACGGCCGAGAGCGAGATCATCTCACCGCCGATCTTTGCGAAACGCTTGGCGCGACCCATGATGCGAACGAAACCGTGGGCATCCAAGCCGACGATGTCGCCGGTGTCATACCAACCGTCGACCGGCGCCTCGCACACGCCGGGATTTTCTACGCGCAGATAGCCGAGCATGACGTTCGGCCCTTTCACATGCAGGCGGCCAACCCTCATGTCGCCCTGCGCAGAGGGGATACCCGGAACGTCTTCAAGACGTGTCTCGATCAGAGGCAGGATACGCCCGAGCGTGCCGGCCTTGGCCGACAGCGGCGTGCCCATGGCGAGGCCCGGCGCGGTTTCCGTGATGCCGTAGCCTTCAAAAATGCGCACGCCGAATTTGTCCATGTACAACTGACGTGTGCGCTCTTTCACGGCTTCGGCGCCAGCCAACAGAATTCGCACCTTGCGCATGTCGTAGGGATGGGCCGCGCGCGCGTAGCCATTGAGGAACGTATCGGTGCCGAAGAGAACGCTGATTTCCTTGTCATACACCAGCTCCGGAATGATGCGGTAATGCAGTGGCGTCGGATACATGTAGAGCGGTACGCCCTCGACCAGCGGCAGGATCGTGCCAACGACAAGGCCGAAGGAGTGGAACACGGGCAGCGCATTGAACACGCGATCTTCCGTGTTCAGATCCATGCGCGAGAGACCCTGCGCGATGTTGGTCAGGATGTTGCGATGCGACAGCACCACGCCCTTCGGTGTTCCCTCTGAGCCAGACGTGAACAAGATAACGGCGGCATCATCGGGCTTGCGCGGGACATGCGGACGCATGCCGGCGAGTAGCCCGCGGATCTTGTCGCCGGTGGTGATGCTGGCACGGATCTCGTCGAGATAGACAATCTCCAGATCCGTGCTGAGATCATCGACCAGCGGCTGCAGGCGGCCCTTTTCGATGAACGCCCGCGAGGTCAGAATGGCCTGCACTTTGGCTGCTTTGCAGGTTGCGCGGATGCTGGCTGCGCCGGAGGAAAAGTTGATCATCGCCGGCACACGGCCGATGCTCAGCAGGGCCGTAAAAACCACCACGACGCCCGCGGAGTTCGGCAGCATGACGCCAATCGCATCACCTTCGCCGGCATAAGGCTGTAACTTCGGTCCGAGCACTTGCGCGCCGAGCATGACTTTCTTCATCGACAGCTTCGTGCCGAGCGGATCCTGAATCGCGACCTTGGCGTGGCTCTTGCGCTTCGCGCTATCGGCGAAAGCTTGGAAGATCGTGCGGTTTACGTCGGCGCATGTCACGCGTGCGTCGACCATGATGTCGGCCAAGGCCTGACCGGCAGCCTGACGGCGCGCGCGGCCCTTCAAGCCCGGATCGAGCGCCAGCTTGGTCGGCGGTAGAAACGTGATGGTGATCTTCGGACGCCACGCCTTCTTGATCTGCGTCGGGCGCAGATAGCTGAACAGCCGGGCGTGCTCGGCCCGATTGATCTGTACCGGCACGATCCAGGCGTTCGCCTTGTCGGCCGTCATGCCGGTGCCGTCGTAGACCTTCATCAGGCTGCCGGTCGTGGTGATGCGGCCCTCGGGAAAGACGACGACGGTCTGGCCTGATTTCACGGTGTTGACCAACCCACGCGCAGCAAGCGGCCGGGTCGGGTCGAGTTTGAACGTGTTGGCAAAACGCAGGAAAGGCTTGATCCAGCGCACTTCCGCGATGTCGGTGTTGACGGCGAACGACGCCGAGTGCGGCAGCACCGAAATCAGCATCGGCGCATCCAGCAGGCTGACATGGTTCGGCGCAATGACGGTCGGCTCACCAGCCTTCGGCAGATGCTCAAGCCCCTTTATTTCGAGGTCATAGACGACGGAGAAAAAAAACGCCCGAGATCGCGGACGCCCTCCTTTCCCCAGGAGCGAATGACGTAGGCGATCATGACGCCCGTGCCGGCGGCCAGCAGCGCGTACAGCCAATGCAGCGGCAGACCGATGCCCTGCAGCAGCGCGAGCACGCCACCTGCTACAGTCATGTACAGCGCGTTGAGCACGTTGACCGACGCGATCACGCGGGCGCGTTTGTCAGCATCGGCCCAGCTCTGTACGGCCGCAAATGAGGGCACGATGTAAAGGCCCCCGCCAAGGGCGAGACCAAACAAGCAGATGGCCGTCGCAACACCGCGCTTCGAGAAGGCGAAGTCGAGCAACCCGATGGGCTGGGCGGAGGCCGGAACGAATGCCGCGAGCAGCGCAAGGCCGAGCGCGAACACGGCAATCATTATGCCGCCGATCGGCACCAGCGCGAGGTTTGGCTTGTCATGGCTGACGCGCGCCGCGAGCAACGACCCGATAGCAATACCGACGGTGAACACCATCAGCGCGCCACTGTAGACATATTCGCTGCCGCCAAGCGTGTCTTTGATCAACACCGGCAGAAGCGACATCGAGACGACGCCGACCAGCCAGAACCAGCTGGTCACATGCCCGCCGACAGAAAGACGCTTGTCCGTGCGCAGTTCGCCGAGCAGCGCAAACGTGGATTTCAGCGGGTTGCGCGTGATCTCGATGTTGGGGGCCGCCGGCCCATGCGACGGGATCGCCTTGGCGAACAGCCAGCAGGCAACAGCGAGCACCAGGATGATGCCGACGATAATTTCGGGGCTCTTGCTCTGTGTGACCGCAATCGCGCCGCCGAGCGTGCCAAACAGGATGGCCATGAACGTGGCGCCTTCAACCAGCGCGTTACCGGACGACAGTTCCGCGGTCGTGAGCTTTTCCGGCAGGATGCCGTATTTGACTGGGCCAAAGAGCGCGCCAACGATACCGAAGCCGAGCAGGGCCGCGAACAAGACCGGGATTGAGTGGAGATAAAAACCAACGGCCGCCAGAAGCGCGACCGGGATCTCCGCAAACTTGATTCGCTCGGCAACGCGGGCCTTGTCGTACTTATCAGCGAGTTCGCCGCCGAGTGCGGACAAAAAGAAGAACGGCGCGATAAAGACGACGCCAGACAGCGTGATCAGCAGCGCGGCCGTCTTCGGGTCCTGCGCCGCCAGTTCGGTGCCGAAGCCGAACAGGATCAGCATGCCGAGCGCATTTTTCAGGAAGTTGTCGTTCAGCGCAGAGCAGAATTGACACCAGAACAGCGGCACGAAGCGCCGAGCGGTCATCAAGGTTTTGATCATGGGTCAGGTCCCAGTCGGCGGGTCATAAAAGCGTGGCGAGTCGTGGTCGAGCAGGCAGTGAGTCGGTTTCAGAAGTGTTGCGATCCTTGTGCCTCGCGGCCGTTGGCGCAACAACCTATGAACGCCCAAACTGCTGACACTTGGGCACTCACTTCCGTTGGTGAACGACGTTCATTAAACAGCAAACGTCAGAGATGCGCAAGGAAAATCTGCGAGCACAGATGCAAGACAGTTAAGCGATCGCTCCCTCGGAGCCTTGACCGCCGGCGCGCTGCTGTGTGCTGTGCTGCAAGTGCCGACGTCATGGGAGGCGACTTTGCCGCTGATCCGTTTTTTGACTCTGGCCCTGATGCTGCTGACTGGCGGCGGGCCGGCCGCGGCGCAGCCTCAAGACAACATCATGGCGCTGTTCGGCCAAACGATGCGCGCCTATGACGAGGGCCGCTACCCCGAAGCCTTGACCTTCGGCCTGCGCGCCTTGACCGCCAGCGAAGCGCAACATGGCCCGATGCATGCGAGTGTTGCCGTCTCGCTGAACAACCTCGCATCGGTTTACGTGGCCCAAAACCGTTATGCCGACGCCCAACCACTCCTGGTCCGCGTCTTGAAAATCCAGGTCGCCTCATTGGGCTCGGAACATGAGCATGTGGCGACGACGCTGAGCAACATCGCGACGACAGCGCAATACCAAGGCCTGTATGAAGATGCGGCCAACCTGCATCGCCAAGCTCTGACGATGCGCGAAAAGCTTCTGGGTACTGATTCACCGCTAACGCTGGTAACGCGTGCCAATCTGGCAACCCTGTATTTTGCGACGGGTGACTATGTCAGCGCAGAACGGCTGACACGACAAACCCTCGAGTCCCTGGCGCGAACCAACCCACCAGACGACATCGCGTTGGCCATTCCACTGCACAATCATGCCGCCATTTTAAAGGCCTTGCTGCGCTATCCTGAGGCCGAAGCGGCCGTCGTGCGCTCGCTGACCATCCGCGAAAAGCATTTGCCGCCAGAGCACGCCGATATCGCACAATCCCTGCATCTGCTGGCGGTGATACATCATGTCAACGGCCGGCTTGATCGGGCCGAGCCGCTGTTCCGGCGCGCGCTGCGCATGTTCGAAAAAGCAATGGGGCCCGACCATCCGCAGGTCATCAACACGTTGCGCGAGTATAGCAATCTCCTGATCGAAACCGGACGCGCCGACGCCGCCCGAGACTTGCAACGGCGCGTCGAGGCGTCACCCGGATGGCAGGCGGCCGACATCCCCATTCTGTTTGCCACCAATCGTAAACCTGTCGGCAGCGGCTACGGCAACGAGGTGCAAACGGCTGGCGCAGATCTGTCGCTTGGCATCGCGACGATCCGGGCGCCTTTCGCCGAGGTCACCAACCGCGCGGAACGAGCGGCCGAGGCGGTCGGGCAATTGCATCGCTCCGGCTCGGGCCGGTTGACGAACGAAAACAGTTTGACGTCACAGCGTGTCGACCGACTGGATGTGCCCGCCATGCGAACGCGCGCGGCGGATCATCTGTCCCGCGCTGGCCGCTTCCCGCGTCAAGCCTTCGTCTATGTCCACGGCTACAACAATTCATTCGATGAAGCGCTGCGCCGCACCGCAATGATCGCCTATGATTTGGATTTCGACGGCTTGGCCGCCGTTTTTGCATGGCCGTCAAAGAGCAGCACACTCGGCTACTTCGCGGATCGCCAGCGTGCGGATGCGTCTGCGCCGGCGCTGACAGAAATGTTGCACCATCTGGCCGCCGCACTGCCTGACGTGACCATCCATCTCGTCGCCCACAGCACGGGCGCCGATATTCTGTTGTCGGCGCTTGAACAGTTGAGCAAAGCCAATCGACCGAAGCCGCTGTTGGGTGAGGTTATCATTGCGCACGCCGACATCGGCTTGGATCGCTTTGCTGAAACGCTGCCAAGCGTTCGCAAGCTTGGCCTCCAGATCACGTCTTACACCGGAGGTGGCGACTGGGCTGTGTGGGCCTCCAACACCATCCGGGGCCAGAGTGGCCGCGTGGGCAACACGCCCGTGTCGCTGCCCGGCGTCGACAGCATCGAAGTCTCAGGCCTCGGCGTGCGACTGGATTTCAATCACAACATTTTTGTGCGCCACCCGATTGTGTTTGCCGACATGGCCAAGCTGATGGCGACGCGTCAGCGCCCGCCAGACCATCGCACTGACAGTTTCCGCCCGCGCACGACGAAGCAAGGGGCGCATTGGCAGTATCAGGCCGGAAAGCCATGATCGCAAACGATGCCCGCAGATCCTTCGCAGATCCGCCCAACGGTGCTAAATCTGGTCCATGACCAAGACGCTGAAGATCGCCCTCGCCCAATTGAACCCGACGCTGGGAGACATTCCCGGCAATGTCGCCAAGATGCGCGCGGCGCGCGCCGACGCGGCCAAGCGCGGCGTGCACCTGATCGTCTTTACCGAACTGTTCGTCACCGGCTACCCACCAGAAGACCTTGTCCGCAAACCAGCCTTTGCAGCGGCCGCCCGTGCCGCCTCCGAAGCCTTCGCCGCAGAGACGGCCGATGACGGACCGGGCGTGCTGTTCGGCACGGTCTGGCCAGAGGGCGATAAGGTCTATAACGCCGCCGTCGTC
This sequence comes from Hyphomicrobiaceae bacterium, assembly GCA_031374735.1. GTDB lineage: Bacteria > Pseudomonadota > Alphaproteobacteria > Rhizobiales > Hyphomicrobiaceae > JABFRJ01. Next base: position 17,027 of record JANMGQ010000022.1, read on the forward strand.
GCAGATGCCGGCAAGATCCTCGGCGTACGTCTGAAAGTCGACCTGCCGAACTACGGCGTGTTCGACGAAAAGCGCGTGTTCGATGCGGGGCCGCTCCCTGGCCCGGTGCTGTTTCGCGGGGCGCGCATTGGCGTGCCCATTTGCGAGGACATCTGGAAGGATGAAGTCTGCGAATGCTTGCAGGAGGCCGGCGCTGAAATCCTCATCTCACCCAATGGCTCGCCGTTCGATTGGCCGAAGCCCGACAAGCGCATCAATGTCGCCGTCGCGCGCGTGACGGAAAACAGCCTGCCGCTCGTGTATCTCAATCAAATCGGCGGCCAGGACGAACTTGTGTTCGACGGCGCCTCGTTCGTGCTCAACGCCGACGCTTCGCTCGCGGTACAAATGCCGGCGTGGCGCGAAGCGACCGTCGACACCACCTGGACCCGCACGCCGCACGGCTGGCACTGCGCGCCCGCCGCCAAGGCCCTACTCCCGGAAGGCGATGCCGCCGGCTATCACGCCTGCATGCTAGGCCTGCGCGACTACGTCACCAAGAACGGTTTCCCTGGCGTCGTGCTCGGCCTCTCGGGTGGCGTGGACTCAGCGCTTGTCGCAGCACTCGCCGTCGACGCACTCGGCGCCGACAAGGTTCACTGCGTGATGCTGCCCTACAAATTCACCGCCGAAGACAGCCTGAAGGACGCCGCCGACTGCGCGAAGGCCCTCGGCTGTCGCTACGACAGCATCGCCATCGCGCCAGCGGTGGAAGGCCTCTACGGCATGGTCGCGCCGCTGTTTGCTGGCAAACCGCGCGACACGGCGGAGGAAAATGTCCAGTCGCGCGTACGCGGCACGACGCTGATGGCCATCTCAAACAAGTTCGGCTCCATGCTGCTCACGACCGGCAACAAGAGCGAGATGAGCGTCGGCTATGCCACCATCTACGGCGACATGAACGGCGGCTTCAATCCGATCAAAGATCTCTACAAAATGGAGGTCTATCGCCTGTGCCGCTGGCGCAATGCCAACATTCCCGACGGCGGCAAGGGGCCCGGCGGCATCGTCATCCCCGAGAACATCATCACCAAGGCCCCGACGGCGGAGTTGCGCGAGAACCAGAAGGACCAGGACAGTCTCCCGCCCTACGAAGCCCTGGACGACATCCTCGCCTGCCTCGTCGAACACGAGATGCCGCTGATCGAAATTGTCGCCCGCGGCCATAGCAGAGAGACCGTCGAGAAGATCAACCGCCTGCTCAACATCGCCGAATACAAGCGCCGCCAGGCCGCCCCGGGCGTCAAAATCTCCGAGCGCAACTTCGGCCGCGACCGCCGCTATCCCATCACCAACCGCTTCCGCGAAAGCTTCGACACGCCGAAGGGCGCGAAGCCTGCGACGGCGCCGAAGATGGTTGCCCCGCGCGCGGATGGGGGAGAAGTGAGCTAGAGACTGCGTCAATGCCACGGCAGATCATCATTCGTTTCGAGCCCGACAACGTCCATCGGATGCGGAATTTCGATGAAGACCTCTGGCGCGCATTTCAGTCCATCGGCTACGGGGAAATCTCGCTGGCTGAAGTGGATCGTGCGCTGGTGGAACTGCGCGTGCGGAAAATTCCCGCACGGTGGGTGCGCCGACAAACCGCGCTGATCTCGGAATTGCTCGAAAAGCATCATCTCGTGTCAATCGCGCAGCTGGCGACGCTGGATGATCCATCGTAGCCGCGCTTGTCGCGATGGTGTCTGACCTCGGTCAGACACCTATGCCCCGCTCTCCCAAGTAGGCCCCACACATTCGGCTCCTGCGAGCAGGTGCCTGACCAAAGGTCAGACACCTGCCCTATTCCCGGCGACCCCACACACATTGACTTCCCGCGTCCGTCCCGGTCTGCTGCGCATTGTCGGATTGCTGATTGCGGCCTCCGGGAGGAAGAGCATGGACGAGAGGAACATCCGACGCCTCGTTGGCGCCGTGAAAAGCGGTCGCGTCTCGCGCCGCAGTTTCATCCAGCGGCTGGTCGCAGCCGGGCTGTCAGCGCCCATCGCCTCGCATATCCTGATGAACGCGGGCGTCGCGCAAACGACATCGACACCGTTCACCTATACGCCGACGAAGCGCGGCGGTGGCGGACTCTTGCGCGTGCTGTGGTGGCAGGGGCCAACGCTCTTGAACCCGCACTTCGCGGTCGGCACCAAGGATCAGGACGGCTCGCGCGTGTTCTACGAGCCGCTTGCGGCCTGGGACAGTGATGGCAATCTGGTGCCAGTGCTCGCCTCCGAGGTGCCAAGCCGCGACAACGGCGGCATCGCAGCGGATGGACGGTCCGTTGTCTGGAAATTGAAACAGAATGTGAGTTGGCATGACGACAAGCCTTTCACCGCGGACGATGTCGTATTCAATTGGGCCTACGCGCGCGACCCAGCGACGGCAGCTGTAACGTCGGGTTCCTACAAGGACATCACCGTCGAGAAGATCGACAGTCACACCGTCAAAATCGTCTTCCCGGTGCCGACGCCTTTCTGGGCTCATGCCTTCGTTGGCGCTGGCGGCATGATCATCCCGAAACATCTGTTTGCGGACTTCAGCGGTGCGAAATCGCGTGATGCGCCGGCCAACCTGAAACCTGTCGGCACAGGCCCTTACAAGTTCGTGGACTTCCGACCGGGCGATGTCGTGCGCGGCGAGATCAATCCAAACTACCACATGCCCAATCGGCCCTACTTCGACAGCCTCGAAATGAAAGGCGGTGGCGATGCAGCCTCCGCCGCGCGCGCGGTGTTGCAAACTGGCGAGTTCGACTTCGGTTGGAACACCCAAGTCGAAGACGACATCCTGCTCAAGATGGAACAGGGCGGCAAGGGCAAGATCATGATCGGCTACGCCGCGACGATCGAGCATATCCAATGCAACTTCACCGACCCTAACACGGAGATCGACGGCGAACGCTCCAGCCTGAAAGCCAAGCATCCAGCGCTGTCTGAAAAGGCCGTCCGCCAGGCCCTCAATCTTCTCATCGACCGCGCCGCTGTCGAGAAGCACATCTACGGTCGCCAGGGCATCGCGACGGCAAACTTCATCAACAACCCCGAGCGCTTTCGCTCCAAGAACACAAAGTACGACTTCAACATCGACAAGGCCAACGCCATCCTTGATGCAGCCGGCTGGGCGCGTGGCGCCGACGGCATGCGCGCGAAGGGTGGCACGAAACTGAAATGGATTTTCCAGACATCGACCAACGGCCCGCGGCAGAAGACACAGGCGATCATCAAGCAGGCCTGCCAGAAGGCCGGCATCGACATCGAGATCAAGTCGGTCGTGGCGTCGGTGTTTTTCTCATCGGATCAAGCGAATCCTGACACCTACCCGAAGTTCTACGCCGACATTCAGATGTATTCGAACGGCCCGACACAACCGGACCCCGAACTGTTTTTGCAGCAATTCCTGTCAACCGAATGCTCGCAGAAAGACAACAAGTGGCAGGGACGCAACATCACGCGCTACAAGAACCCAGAGTACGACAAAGTGCATCAGGCCGCACAAACCGAGCTCGATCCAGTCAAGCGCGCGGCCCTTCTCATCAAGTGTAATGACATCGCCATCGAGGACGTCGCCGTGATCCCGGTGGTCTACAGGACGTTGGCACACGCCAAATCAGATCGCTTGAAAATGCGCCTTGGCGGTTGGGATAGCCAGTTCTGGGCGCTGGCCGAGTGGCATCGGGACGCGTGAAGCTTGGAGCACGTTTGGTGTGTGCGAGCCAGGAGACGCCTCACCCGCCCCGCTGCCCGCGATCCTTCTGGTTCTGCGCCTCGATCCGGTCACGCGCCTCTTTCCATTGGTCGGCTGACCAGTTGCGCAGCTCATAGAAGTTGCCCCCGGTCGCGAGCGCGCTGCCGCCGTCCATCATGATCGACTGTCCGGTCAGCCAATCGCAGCCGTTCGACATCAGGAACGTCGAAAGGTTCTGCAGCTCCCGCATTTCGCCGGTGCGCCCCATCGGGTTCTTTTGCTTCGAGCGCGTGCCGGGTTCCTCCCCGGGATTGAGCCGCTTCGACATGCCCTCGGTCGGGATCTCGCCAGGGCCGATGCAATTCAGGCGAATGCCATGACGCGCCCACTCGGTGGCAAGCGACATAGTCATGGTGTGGATTGCGCTCTTGCTCATCGCCGAGGGCACCACGAACGGCGAGCCGTTGAGCACCCACGTGACAATGATCGAGATGACCGAACGCATCGGATCACCCGGCTGCCAGCCTTGCGCGATCCAGCGTTTGCCGACGGCCTGTGTGACATAGAACGTGCCGTGCATGACGATGTTGGCGATGGCGTCAAAGCCGCGAGGGCTGAGGGCTTCTGTCGGCGAGATGAAGTTGCCGGCAGCATTGTTGACGAGGCCCGAGAGCGGTTTGCGGGCAAAGATATCGGCGACCATCTCATCCACCGCTTGCGCGTTGCGGATATCGACGCCGTACGCCGTCACTGTGCCCTTGCCGGGATGCGCTGCCATCAAAGCGGCAGCTGCTTCGTCGCACACGGCTTTGCGCCGCCCACAGATCGAGATGTCCGCGCCAAGCGCCAGGAACTGCTCCGCCATCGCACGACCAAGGCCCGTACCGCCACCCGTGACGAGCACGTGCTTGCCTTGGAGAACATCGGATCGAAAAAGATCATGGACGTGCTGCGACATGACGAGCTCCAGGTTGGCTACAACGCGGCTGGTCATGCAGTGATAGCTGCCGACCAATGCCACGACAAACAGGCTTCACGTCAGCCGGTGCGACGAGCGCGCTGCACGCGATTGCCCTCAGCGCACGCGACGCGGGTTCATGTACAGGTCGGCTTCCTGCTTCTCGAGCTTCGGCTTGATCTTGCCGGATTTGATGTCGCGGGTCAGCTGCTTCATGTGCTTGCGCACGGAGCGGTTGAACGCCAGCATGCCGCAGAACAACTGCATCACCATCACGAGACGCGCGTCAGCGTGTTCGGTCTTGATGCGCCCGCGCCAATGACCGCCGAGCGTAAACACGCGTCCATCAATGCGGCCGATCTTTTCGTTGCGCTCGTTGTACAGCGTGTAGTCGCCGCCGAGATCGATGAAATCGCGGCGCAAGCGATAGAACACCGGCGTGGTGCCTTCGAGAATAAAGAACGAAAAATTCTCTGGCACGAACGGCCATTTGCGCGCCGAGCGCTCGATATAGACCATGAAATCGTGGTTGTTCAGATTGGCTGAGAAGGCCATGACCGGGACGCCCTTGGCGCCGTAGGTCAGCTGCAGTGAGCGGCCGATCATCAGATCCATGGTCGCGCGCCAGTTCAGGCTTTCATTGAAGAGCTTGAACACCAGACGCTTGTCCATTCCGGTGGACTTCTTCCACAGATCTTCGCGATAGCCGAGCAATCCTGTGCGTTCGCCGTTCTCGGTCACCTCGGCAAAAATATCCATGTCGGACGTGAACTGGCGCGACTTGGCCTTGTTGCGGCTGTTCTTGTAGAAGCCGAACTCGACCGAGTTGAAGTTCGTGATCCAGACGTCGACTTCGAACTCGTGATAGGCTTTCTTGCCCGACACGGCGCGTGAGGCCTTGGCGTTCTTGACGATCGGCACCTCGGCCTGCGCTTCACGCGCGGCATCTGCAGCAGCGTTGCGTGCCGCAATATCAATCGATTGACTGCCATCGGCCATGTCGGAAATCCTCGGAACCTCGACGCGCACGAATCAGCTATCGACGTTAGACGCTGGTTCGCGTCAGCTGGAAGGGGCCGCCGTGCAGTTCCGGTGGGTAACTTGCCTTCCCGCGCAGCCGATGGACTACGCGTGCAATCTGCGAGATGGTCTGAGCGGCGGACATCACGGGGAACAGCATGGACGGCTTGCAGGTCGAGGCTGTCATGCGCAGTTATTATGGCGTTCATGCGCTCAATGGCGTGACGCTGAGCGTACCGCCGCGCGGCATCACGGGCTTGATCGGGCCCAACGGCGCCGGTAAGACGACGCTGTTCAACTGTATCTCAGGTGTCATTCCGCCTGACAGCGGTCGCATCACCTTCAACGGTATCGATATCACCGGCCTGCGCCCGGATCGCGTGACGGCGACTGGCCTCGTGCGCACGTTTCAGATTGCCCGTGGTCTGACGCGCATGTCGGTGCTCGACAACCTGCTGCTCTATGGCCGTGATCAACCCGGCGAGACGATTGCCGCGGCACTCCTGGCCACCGGGCCCGCACGACAACGCGAGGAGCAACTGATTGCCAAAGCCGCGGCCATCGCCGACCGCCTGAACCTGCGGCGCGTGATCCGCAATCTGGCGTCGGATCTTTCGGGCGGGCAGAAGAAACTGTTGGAGATCGGCCGTGCGCTGATGGCCGACCCGAAGATGATCCTGCTTGATGAACCCGTCGCGGGCGTGAACCCGACGCTGTCGAAGGAGATCGGCGAACATTTGATGGCGCTGGCCGCCGAAGGCCTGCCCATTCTGCTTATCGAGCATCACATGGACATGGTGTCGAAGCTCTGCAACCACGTCATCGTCATGGCCGAGGGGCGCCACCTCGCCGAAGGCACCTTCGAGCAAGTGGCGGGCGACAGGCGCGTGCAGGAGGCCTATATGGGCCGACGCTCGCAGAGGGCAGGCGCATGAGACTGACATCCACTGTCAGGCCGCTGCGGAGACCTCTCTGATGGCCGAACTCCATGTCACAGGAGTCGTCGCCGGCTACGGCGCTGCTGACGAAATCCTCAAGGGCCTCGACCTGCAGGTCTCGGCCGGCGAGATCGTGTGCATCATCGGACCCAACGGCGCGGGCAAGTCGACGCTACTGAAAGTCATCGCGGGTCTGCTCAAGCCCAAGGCAGGTCGCGTCATGCTCGAAGACGCCGACATCACCAGCCGCACGCCGCGCGACATCGCCCGCGCCGGGCTCGCCTACGTGCCGCAGGAACACAATATCTTCCCGACCATGACGGTGCGCGAAAATCTCGAGATGGGCGGCTATGTCGAGCCCAAAGCCGTGCCGCAACGCATCGAGAAAGCCTTCGCGCGCTTCCCCGTTCTCGGCACCAAGCGCCGGCAGGCGGCGCGCACGCTCTCGGGCGGGGAACGACAGATCCTCGCCATGGCCATGGCGCTGATGGTCGAGCCGCGCCTGCTGCTGCTCGACGAGCCGTCAGCTGGCCTGTCGCCCGTCGCGGCTGAAAAGCTGTTCGATGCCATCGTCGAGATCAACCGCGAAGGCCTCGCCATCGCGATGGTGGAGCAGAACGCAAGCGAAGCCCTGGCGATCTCCAACCGAGGCTACATTCTCGTCGACGGCAAAAACAGCCGCACAGGCGTCGCCAAACAGCTGGCCGCCGACCCCGATGTGCGGCGACTGTTTTTGGGAGGATGACAGTGGCGGGCATCAATCGGATAAGGAGCTCAAAAAGGCGACGAGGTCCGCGATTTGCCCGTCAGAAAGTCCAAGCGGTTCGAGGATCTTTTCGCCGTCGCTGTGCAGCCGTTCGGGATCGATTTCGGAATAGTGGCGGACGACATCGGCGAGTGTCGCCTTGGAGCCGTTGTGGAAGTACGGCGCGGTGCGCGCAAGGTTGCGCAGCGTCGGTACCTTGAAGGCGCCGAAGTTGCTGTGCTGATCGGCAACCTGCCGTGTGCTCCACGCGCCTTGCCTTGCCGGATCGTCGTTGTGGCGCCCGGTGAGATTGAGCGGGCTTTGGCGCAACTTCGCGATGCCGCCAGGTCGGCCAGGATCGACACGGCCTGGCGCAATGAAATACGGCACGCCGACGTCGCCGAACTCGCCATTGGTGAAGGTCGAGCCGACGTGGCAGACATTGCATTTGCCGCGCCCGCGGACACCACGGACCCTGCGGGAAACCGACGGCATCAACGTTCGTGGTCAACGACACACATCTCGTCCGGATGCCGCCTGACAGCGTGCAGTCTACGATCCGAGGTGGGCGCGCGAGCGCTCCGGGCACAAACCAAGACTCGATCTTGTTTAGGTAGTCATGCTCTGTCGCCGGCAGCACAGGCTCGTGCGCCAGAACGCCCCCTGCTGACATGAGCAGGCTCTAGCCGACAGCGATGGCTTGCAGTACGGGTTTCATGTTCCAGTTCGCTTCAAGCCAGCAACGCTTTCCAGAGCCGTCCATGTCGGTCCCGACTGGGGCCTCAGACCTCTAAACTACGGCCAAGACGAGCCACTACAAATCGATATTGAGCGCTGTCTTGGCCAAAAATCGATTTTGTTTGACATGCCACTTCTGGCTTCGTTTAACAAGCGCTCAGCGAGCGACCAAGCCACTTGCGTGGTGTAAGTCCAGAAGCGAAGCGTGCACCACGCGGTCCGTGTTCAACGACATGGCCGCGTTACAAAACTGCATCCGACTTGGTATTGGTTCGCGAAGCCAACGTATAAACGACGGCAAAGATCGTCGCACAAAGCTAGGGAGAGGACCGACATGTCGAGAGACAGTACGTGGACGCGCAGGCGTACGATGGCGGCGCTTGCCGCAGGGACGGTCGGATTTGGACAACTCGCATTGGGCACGACGGCATTTGCTCAGTCGTTTCCCAGCCGCCCCGTCACCATCGTCGTGCCGTTGGCCGCCGGTACGGGCATGGACACCGTGGTGCGGCTGATTGCCGAGGACTTGGCGAAAAGTCTCAACGTCGCGGTGGTCGTCGAAAACCAGCCTGGCGCCGCCATGATGCTTGCAACCACAAACGTCGCGCGCGCGACGCCTGACGGCCACACGTTGCTCGTCGCGGCCATCGCGCCGCTGGCAATCAATCAGTCGCTGTACAAGAAGATCAACTACGATCCCGACAAAGACCTCACCCCGATCTCGCTCTACGTCAAATCGCCCTTCGTTCTGGTGACACCCAAACCGAACGGCGCGACGACATTTGCAGCCTTCCTGGCGCAGGCCAAGGCCGCCGCGGCTGCGCCGCTGACCTACAGCACGCCCGGCGCAGGCTTTCTCCAGCACCTGACCATGGAACACCTGAAAAAGCAGCTCGGCTTTGACGCGACGCACGTGGCGTATCGGTCGTCGCCACAGGCGATCAACGATGTCGTGGGTGGGCACATCGCGAGCTCATTTGCCGAAATGGGAGCGTCGCTGTCGCTCATTCGCGAAGGCAAATTGAACGCACTTGCCGTGACGTCGTCTGTGCGCCTGCCACAGCTGCCTGACGTTCCTCCGTTGGCAGATGCTGCTGGTTTGGCCGGTTATGAAGCCGTCTCCTGGCACGTGTTGCTGGCGCCAGCTGCAACCCCGAAAGAGGTCGTCGATCGTCTAGGCGCGGAGCTGAAGCGGATCACCAGCGATAAGGCGTTCCAAAGCAAGCTGCTCGATATTGGGCTCCTGCCGGTCGATACCGTCTCCGGTGACGACATCAAGACCTACATCCGGGCCGAACGGGCACGCTGGGGCACCGTCGTAAAAGATCTGGGGCTTGAAGGGTCCCAGTGAGCGCGAGTTCGAAGAACCGTGTGCAACATGCCAACCGCTGCTGCGACGGCAAGCCGAGACCTGTCCGATGAGCGACTACTACGTGCGTCAACTGCAAGTCAGCCTGTCACTCTCGGCGGCAGACAAGATTGCTGACGGTGTGCTGGCGGCCGGCGCGGCTGAAGGGTTGCTGCCGCTCACGGTGGCGGTGCTTGACGCTGGCGGTACACTTATCGTGCTCAAGCGTGGCGATGGTTGCGGGATCCTGCGTGGTGACATCGCGATCGGCAAGGCGTGGGGTGCGCTCGGGATGGGTATCGCCAGCCGAACGATCCGCGACCGCCTCAAGGAGCGCGTTGGTTTCCAGGCGGCACTCGCAGCGGCCTCGCAAGGCCGTTTTGTCCCGGTTCCAGGCGGTGTCCTTGTACGCGATGCCGCGGGCATTGTGATCGGCGCCGTCGGCGTCAGCGGCGATGCCTCTGATAAAGACGAATATGCGGCTGTGGTCGCCGTGCAGCGGGCGGGGCTTATGCCCGATCCCGCGGAACCGCTTGCAACCTGGCGCGATGCCAGTCTCTAGAGACGTTTGGGCATGCGGATCAAGACTGACGAACTCTCTGTCGGAGGCTCACTTAGTCCGTGCCCAACATCAAACTCACACAGCCACCTTCGACATTGTCGTTGCCCAGCAAGTCTCCGCAAAAAAGCACCGTGAAGAGCGGCGTGACGACGTCGCGCACGATGAGCACCTTCGGGCGCATTCGGGCCGACATCATGAGCGGCAAGCTGGTGCCAGACAGCAAACTCAAGGTCGAAGATCTCAAGGTGACGTACGGAACCGGCCTCAGTCCCTTGCGCGAGGCGTTGAGCCTCCTCACCTCTGAGCGGTTGGTCGACCGCATTGATCAGCGCGGCTTTCGGGTCGCTCCGGCAACGCGGCTGGAGTTCGTCGATTTGCTCGCCACGCGGTGCTGGGCGGAGGAACGCGCGCTGCGCCTCTCGATCACGCGTGCAGGGCCAGACTGGGAAGAGCGACTGCTGCTGGCCCACCATCGCCTGGAGCGGTTGGAGCGTGAGGCAAGCAAGCGTGAGGCAAGCGCTGGCGAGGCGGCGCTCAACCCCGACTGGGAGGCCAATCATCGCGCCTTCCATGCGGCGCTGCTTTCCGAGTGCGGCTCACCCGTACTTTTACGCTTTTGCGAGCAGCTCTATGACATGAACATCCGCTATCGCCAGATCGCCGGCGTCACCGCCTATCCGAGGCGTAACATCAAGCGGGAACACAAGGCCATCCTTGATGCAGTCCTGGCGCGCGACGCGGATGCCGGCGTCCGGCATCTGGCCGAGCACTACCAACGCACAGGACTATATCTTGAGAAAGCCTTCGGCTGACGTGCAACGCCCTCGGTTCAGCCGCCCAGTGCGGGATTTGTCTCCTGTAGGACGACTTGGCACTTTCACTCTGTAGGCGTCCTGAATACGCGCGCTGACCGAAGGCGGCGACGTGTTGAGATTGCGCGCCGCAGCCGGCATCGTTTTCCAGGCCTTCAACGGGCAAGGTCGCTTCGACAAGAAGTACGACAAGCTGCGTGTGATCGCGAACCTGTTTCCTGAGCACATGCACCTCGTCTTGCCGAAAGACGGCAAGCTCGGCGCCATCAAAGACCTGAAGGGCAAGCGGGTCGGCATCTTCCAGGCCGGCTCCGGCACACAGATCAGCGCGCTTGAGTTGCTGAAGATCTACGGCATTGCTATTCGCCGGCAATGCTGTTCGTGCTGCCGCGAACGACCTGGAGCGCGTTCCTGCAAACGACGCTGACGTGTGCAGCGGGCGTGATGATCCTCGGCATGGCCTTCACGGGATACGCACGCGGGCCGGTTCACGTGGCGCTGCGCTGGCTGCTCGGCCTTTCGGGACTGCTTCTGGTAGCACCCGGACTCTTCGTGGCAACCGGATTTTCCGGTCACGGTTTCGGCATCGGGCCTGGCGCTGGCCGCCGCGCCGCCGATCTCATCGCTAGCGACCCGCCGGTGGTTGACCCCGCGCCATTCCGCGTCGATCGATTTGCGCGCACACAGGCGTCGATCGAACGCCTCATACCAGCGGCCAAAACATGTAACTGACCAACCACCGTCGTCATCCTGGAATGCATGTCGCGCCAAGGCGCGGCAGGCATTCCGGGACGACGCCTTTAGATATGGTAGGTTAGAAATTTCCCCGCCGAGATTAGCAGCAGCTAATGCTGACAACACTCTATTGCATCACCGTCTCCAGCGGTATCAGTTTGTAGCGCATGGCGAGCCAGACGCAGATGAACACGACCGTCGCGAGCGCCGTAGTCAGCCCAATGATGCGCAGCGCCTTCGGCGCAACGGGGGCACTCGCAGGCGTGCCTTGAATGACCTCGCCCGCGTCACCCTGCGTGCGCACGCCAAGCGGCAGCACGGCGAACAGCATCACCCACCAGATGATAAAATAAAGCGCGATTCCGAGCACGGGTGACATGGTCAGCCTTTCTGCGTTGAGGCTGGTCCCGTCGCAATCGGCAGGTCAGTGCGTGCGCCCCACTCGCTCCACGAGCCATCATAGATCGCCGTATCGGCATGACCGAGTTCTGCCAAGGCGAGCCCGATGACGCAGGCCGTCACACCCGATCCGCAACTTGCGATGATGGGCTTGGTGGCATCAAGGCCAGAGGCGGCGATGACAGCCGCCAGTTCAGGCCGGGACTTCATCGTGCCATCCGGACGCAGCAGGTTTGCGAACGGCAGAGATTGCGACGACGGGATATGACCAGAGCGCAAGCCCGCGCGCGGCTCTGGCACGGATCCCTCGAAACGCGGCGCGGCGCGCGCATCGACAATCTGTACACTATGTGAGCCGATCGCAGCTTTTACTTCGTCCGCGCTGCGCACGAGCGCTTCATTGAAGCGAGCGGTAAAGTGGCGCTCCGTACGCCGGGTCGGCGGCATGTCTTCGAGCGCGCGACCCTCGGCCTTCCATTTCTTCAAGCCGCCATCGAGCACACGCACATTCTGGTTGCCCATGATGCGAAACATCCACCAGGCGCGCGGCGCCGAATAAAACCCCTCGCTGTCATAGACGACAATCTGCTGCCCATCGCCGATGCCCATCTTCTTCATCATGCTGCTGAACTGCACGGACGACGGCAGCATGTGCGGCAGCGGATTGGACTTGTCCGAGATGGCATCGATATCAAAGAAGAGTGCGCCGGGAATATGCGCCGCCGCATACTCAGCCTTGGCGTTGCGCCCGGAGGTTGGCAGATGCAGCGACGCATCGAGCACGACGACATCAGGCGACGACAAGTGGCTCGCAAGCCAAGCCGTATCGACGAGCCAGGTTGTAGGTGTGGGCATAAGTGCGGATCCGAACGATTGATACACAAGCTGCTACCATGGCACAGGCGAGTGACACCAGACGCCCCGGAATCCACCATGCCAAAGCGTATTTATCTCGCAGGCCCCGAAGTGTTCCTGCCCAACGCCCTCGCCGTGGGCGCCATGAAAAGGCAACTTGCGGCCGAGGCGGGCTTCGTCGGCTGCTTTCCATTGGACACGGCTGTTTCGCTCGACGGATTGAGCGACCACGACAAGGCGCGCCGCATCTACGCGGCCTGCGAAGACATGATGCGCACGTGCGACCTCGCAATTGCGAACTGCACGCCGTTCCGCGGTGTCTCGATGGACAGCGGGACGGCCTACGAGATCGGCTTCATGCGCGCGCTAGGCCGACCGGTGTTGGGTTATTCGAATGCGCCAGGGTCGCTTGCGCGGCGGTCCGAGCGCTATCGCGTGATCGGGCTCTTGCCCTGGGACTGTGATCGACCGGGCGTCGAGATCGAAAACGTCGACCATGTCGAGAACCTGATGATCTCGGTTGCGATCGAGCGCTCTGGCGGGGAGCTACGGGCTGGCGCAAAGGACGACGTCGATATGGCTGATCTCACAGGCTATCGGCGATGCCTCGAACAGGCACGACGCATATATGCGGCCTGATAGACCGGGCTCACGCAAAGCCATAAAGCCGCGCCGGATTGTCGACCAGGATCCGGTTCAGTGTCGCCTCCGATCCGGCCCAGGCCCAAAGCCTGTTGAGCGCAGCCCCATCGTCGATCGCAAGAAACGGCTCGATCGCATCTCGCAAAACGCCTGACCGTTTGGTGCCGCCAGGATGCGGCCAATCGGTGCCCCAGAGCATCCGCTCCGGATTGTCAGCAATCAGCGCCTGCGCCAACGGCGCTGCGTCTGCATGATCAGGCCGTGACGAAACCCGATAGGACGCTGAAAGCTTCACATAGGCTTTGCCCGACGCAACGAGCCGACGCAGAGCATCAAAGCCGGCTTGCATCAGGCCGAGTGCGGCATCAGGTCGGCCGAAGTGGTCGATAACAAGCGGCGTGGGTAACGCCTGCAATCGCTCCGCCAAAGCGGCGATGACACTGAGGCGTGAAAACGTCTGCAAATGCCACCCGAGTGGAGCGATCCGCTCAGCCGTCGCCGACAAGTCTGTCCATGCCCGCTCGGGATCAAACACGCCAGCCGTCTCGAGATTGACGCGAGCGCCACGCATGCCGGCTACATCAAGCGCGCGCAAATCACCAGCTGAGATGTCAGGCGAGATGACGGCAACGCCACGGGCCCGATGCTGGCCAATTTCTGCGATGGCATCAACGCTGACACGGTTGTCAGCGCCATAGGGGCTGGGGTGCACAATGACGACGCGATCGATGCCGAGATGTCGATGCAGCGCTTCCAGGTCTGCAATCGAGGCATCGCCGGGCGTATACGCGCGGCCAGCGTCGAAGGGATAGCGCGCTGCCGGACCAAAGACATGCGTATGGCAATCACAGCTGCCCGGCGGCGCGCGAAAGTCCGGTCGCGTGTGTGTGATACCAAGCAGCGTGGTCATGGGAGATCCGTGTGTGCTGCCCGCCAGAGCAGCGCTTCACTTGCAGACGCAATGCGCTCCAGCACATCATAGTCGATCGCTTCGCCGCGATCAGCCGACGTATGGAAACCCGGAAACGTGCCGACCATCCCGGCAAAGCGCCTGAAGCCCGCGCCGATCACCTGTCCGGACTCGCCGGGCGTGTGCATCGAGCCATCCACATACGTTGAGACATGTGCACCGAGAGCATCCCGGACCCAAGCCTCGGATGTCTTGGTACCAACCAGGTTCTTCATCGACGGTTTGCCGACTGGATCGCGCTTACGGGCCGCGAGAGAGGCGCCGAGGTGCAACCAGAACCCGACGTCGTCAACGTCAGGCGCAGCCGTCGAGAGCAGGTGCGCCATACCGAGATGACCAATCTCGTGGCTGCCGGTGCCGATGGCGAGAACGTGTCGCTTTGATTTACAAAGTGCTTCAGCGAGGCGCATCAGAATCGCGATGCCTGGGCCACGCTCCGCGCCACAGGTGAACCAACCCGTGAGCGGCGTCGAGATCACGAGCATACGACCGCAGCCAGGTTTGTGCGCGACAACATTGACCGCGTGTGTGTCGGTGAGAGTGCCTGTGAGCATCAGGGATGCCGCCAAGCCACTTTGCGACGCATGCGTGAGAGGTGGCAGAGCCGGTGGCGCCACAAGCGCAACCGGTATGGGCAAAGGCCTGAGGTCGTGCTGGTTCGACACATACACCGCCCCGCTGCCGTCATCTGGCGCAGCCACCAGCGCAACAGCACCTTTGGCAGCAGCCTCTGTCACCCAGGCGTCCTGCGTCGCGCCCCAATTGCCACGCGCAGCTGCGGGTTTGGTCATGACGCGGATCGATGGGCCTGCGGCCGGTGCATGCAGCGGCAGCAGCGGCGCGACAATGGCTGAGCGAAGCGCCGACTCCGGTGGCAGCCATTGCGGAAACACATCGACGCCGTGACCACCACACGTGAGGCGCCCCCCGGGATCAAGGATGGTGCGGATCGGAAACGTCCGCCGCCCCGTGGTGTAGCCGAGCTGTTCGGGCCGACCCGCAAACCAGTCGGCGGTTCGTGTCTCGGCGGGGGTTCCGGCGCGATGGTCGCCAAAGCCGATATACGTCGCGATGTCGTCGGCAAGGCTAGAACTCATGGTGAGCGAACCTCCCGTTGCCATCGTTGATCCCACTGTTGATCCTAGTCACAGGGGCGATCAATGGGTAGACACAAGCGACACGTGCACACTGCGCATCGTGATTGGTACCCAATCCTCAACGACACCGAGCCATGCCGTCCATCGCCGCAGACAGCGCAGACAGCTATCGTGTATTGGCAGGGCGCGCCAACGCCGGGCTCATTATACTGTGCGACCATGCCGATAATGCTTTTCCCGACGGCTACGGCACACTCGGCCTGCCACCTGAGCAACTCAAGCGCCACATCGCCTATGACATCGGCGCGCGCGCCATAACGGAGCGCCTGTCTGCCCGCCTCAATGTGCCGGCTGTGCTGACTCGCTTCTCGCGCCTGCTGATCGACCCCAATCGTGGCGCCGATGATCCGACCCTCATCATGCGCTTGTCAGACGGTGCCGTCATTCCGGGCAACAAGGATCTGGATGTCGAAGAGCGGACGAAGCGAACGCGTCATTATTATACGCCCTACCACGCAGCCATTGATCGGGTCATTGACGCCTGCATGGCAACAGGTAGGGTACCAGCGATCCTGTCGCTCCATTCGTTCACAGAAAGCTGGAAGAGCGTGCCCCGGCCTTGGCACGTCGGAGTCTTGTGGGACAAGGATCCACGGCTGGCGAAACCGCTGCTCGATGGCTTCTACGCGGGCCATGACATTATTGTTGGCGACAACGAGCCCTATAAGGGTAGCTTACGCGGTGACTGCTGCTGGCAACATGGCACCCAACGGGGGCTCGCGCAGGCCATTATAGAGTATCGACAGGATCTGGTCCGCGATGAGGCCGGTCAAATCGCCTGGGCGGATCGCACCGAGGCGATCATACGTGATATGCTCGCCTGTCAGCTCAAGAGCCCGCCACTGCATCGCATCGAACACCACGGCTCGCTGAGTGATCCAGCACCCCGACGGCAGATCTCGCTCAGCTTCAAGCGCAAGACGGAGACAGCACCATGACCCAACCCTCACAGCGCGAACTCGAACTGCAAGCGGCAGCCTATCGCCGGCTGGTTGAGCACTTGCGCACGCGCTCAGAAGTCCAGAACATCGACCTGATGAACCTTGCCGGGTTCTGCCGCAATTGCCTCGCCAACTGGTACCAGGAGGCCGACAACGCGGATGGCGGCACGCTGACCAAAGAGAGCGCCCGCGAGATCGTCTACGGCATGCCCTATAAAGAGTGGCAAGCCAAACATCAGAAAGACGCCAGCGCCGCACAAAAGGCCACGTTCGATAAGACGAAGCCGCACGGGCATTGATGGACGCGGCTAGTGGTCTGCCCCATCTAAGATGGCATGTCGTGATACCCGCAGTTCGACCACCCTAAACTGTCATGGCCGGGCTTGTCCTGGCCACCCATTTTTCAACATATTCAAGCGCTTCAATTGCGGCACGATGGGTGGCCGGCACAAGGCCGGCCATGACAGTCTTTTGGTTGTGGCAAAGAAACCGGCACATCATTTTTGACGAGACAAGCCGCTAGCCGCTCACTGGTGTGGCCGTCACCGGCAAAGGTGGCACCGCGCTCCAGTCAGTGTCGCCGGCAGCGATCGCGAGCACCATGTCGGTCGAAGCATGGCTTGCCTTGATGGCGGCTTCGACACCAGCCACGGCGAGGCCGAGCGCCTGATCGTAGTTGGCTACATGCATGAGATGCCCGACCAGAAGGCCCGACAGCAGGTCACCGGTGCCATGCGGCACGCGCGGTCTGCGCTTGACCGCACATACAGATACACTCGTGTTTGAGATCATCACATTGCGGAGGCTTTCGGCGGCACCTGGGATCGACGTCGCCAACACCCGCGGCCTGCCGAGGCGGCGTGACGCCTCAGCTGCCGTCTCGTCCGACGTCACGTCTATCCCCGAGAGCCAGGACAGCTCGAACCGGTTTGGCGTGATGATGTCGGCACGCGGCACCAGGTCGTCTCGGATCGCAGCCGCGGCGACAGGGTCTATATAGACACCCTTCGGATCATCCCCGATGACCGGATCGACAAGCACGAGCGCCTTTGCCGATCGTTGGCGCACCCGATCGATTGTCTGGCGCGCGAAGAACACATGTTCCGGTGTCGGCAGATAGCCGGTCATGACGGCTTCAACCGTGCCAAGCCAACCATTCGTATCAAGTACGTCGAGGATGCTGACGAGCGTATTCACTTCAATACGGCTGCCCGCCGCGCGGGGGTGACCGGGATGATTGGACATCACGATTGTCGGGATCGCCAAGGCCTCATGACCAAGACGCTGTAACGCCGGAACAATCGCCGACAGGCCGACATGGCCGCGCACCACCTGAGACGACACTGCGAGAATGCGGGCCATACAAATCCTAGAGCAGAGCCGGCTGCCAACCGGTCAAATCACGTTGAGTTCAAACAGCGGCGCCCCGCGGGCGACGCGACCGTAGCCGAAGCGCGTCAGATCAATCGTACGGAAACTCCCGTGTACAATCAATTCCGCCACGCCACGACCGGCACCATAGGCCTGCTGGAGGCCATGACCTGAGAAGCCAGTGGCGAAATACATGTTCGCTACATCGGGGTGCCGTCCAATGATCGCGTTCTGGTCGAGTGTGTTGTAGTCATAGAACCCAGCCCAGGCGCTCAGCAACTTGGCCTCTTCGAACGCTGGTATCCGTGCCGCAAGGCCTGGCCACACGATCTCTTCGTACTCGGCATAGTCGATGTGGTCGAGATCGACGGCCGGAGGCTCTGAGGCCTCGTCCGGCGAGATCCCGCAAAGAAACGTGCGCCCTTCGGGCCGCATCCAGACACCCGACGGATCGACAGTGAGCGGACCCGCTCGCATCGCCTCGGTCGCACGCCGACTATCAACCACGAACACGTAACGCTTGCGCGGCTCGACCGGCAGCCCGATGCCGCTGAGCTTGGCCAGCGCTCCCGACCAGGCGCCGGCCGCATTGACGATGGCACCACACGATAAGGTCCGGCCATCAGACAGCGAGACGCCGGTGATGCGATCGCCGTCCCGTCGCGTAGCGATCACGTTGCCCTTGATGACCATTGCACCCGCATCGACGGCGGATGCCCGCAACAACGTCATGAGCGCAACGGGATCGATCCAGCCCTCCCCCTGCCCACCGAAACTTCCAGCAACCAGGCCGCTCGGATCGATCCAGGGAAAAGCCTGCGCCAAGTCCGCGCCCTCGAGCCAGCGAATGTCGGCACCGGCAGCCCGTTGCGTGACAAGATTTTGTGCCAGCACATCGCGCCCCTCGGCCGACGCAAGAATGAGATATCCCTGCCGGCGAAAGCCGACATCAGCTTCATCGCCGAACGTGTCGCGCAATGACGCGAGCAGCGTCAGAGTTGCCTGCGACAGCGCGATGTTTTCCGGCGTCGAGAACTGCTGGCGCACACCACCGGCCGAACGTGCCGTCGAGCAGATGGCATACGTCGTGTCGCGCTCGACGATGGCAACGCGCAGGCCACGCTCACGTGTCAGATGATGTGCCGTGGCACTGCCGACGGCGCCGCCACCGACGACAACGACATCGTACATGTCATGCGGCTGGCTCATCGCTCTGTACTCCTCATCTCGCAGTCGATCGTCTCCAATGTCGACTTAGAGTGAGTGTGATGCCTCTGCCAAGCGCGCTCATGCGCTGCAAGATCCCACAAGAGGCGACAGGACGATCAGACATCCGCGTGAGTGACGACGTGCACGATGCAAAATCTGCGATCCGGGGTCACAAAAACGGGCGCGCACGGCAGAAATTTGTGGACAGCGCGCAACACATTGACACTAAAGGGGTGTTTTTCACCCCCGTTTTGCATTTCGTTGTCAACATTCAAAATAAAAATAGGCATAGTTGACTTGTTCGGAATGATTCGAACGTCATCGAGAGAACAGAGGGAACTAGGACCATGGCTAAAGCTGCTGCAAAGAAGGCCCCCGCTAAAAAAGCTCCGGCGAAAAAAGTCGCTGCTGCGAAGAAGCCGGCTGCTAAGAAGGCGAAGAAGTAACGCTCGGGCACGCGGTCGCAGACCTGGACTTCGGTTGGGCACCGGGACCAGTGATCAGGCGCACCGCAGCCCAAATCGGACCATCTCGGAACTTACCGTTTTACAACGCAGCGTTCCGAGATCTAGCGTTCCGAGACTGACAGTTTCGAGGCCGAAGCCGCGCAGACCGCGCGCTTCGGCCTTCGAACGTTTGGGGCACCTGCCCGATGTCGCCTGGCGGCTGTTCGTCGGTCTATAGGCCAACCAGCGCCGCGTAACCCTGGTCAACGGTTTCCGCGATCAGGCGAGCATAATCCGCATAAGGCGCTTGGCCCTTGGTGATCTCGCCAAGCGGCGTCGACGAGAAATCGCTCTGCTGGCGATAGACGATCGGCGCCGACACCGGCACGAACTGGGCGCGCCGCTTGTTCAACGTCGTGATCAGCCCCTGCATCAGACCTTGGCGGTCGATTTGGGACACGACGATCATACGCATCGCCCCTTTCGTAAGTGAGACCAGATGGATGAACTGGCTCGACGCCGGAATATAGAGGCGGCCACGGTGCGCATAGGGCGCGTCTAGCCGGTCGCGCTCGGCAAACAGAAGGCTCGGCCACTCCGGATCCCACGTGATGTCGGTGCGGTATGCGACGATCATCCCCGGAGTCGAAAAAGCAGGCCGCAGCGTCAGATAGCTGCCGAGATAGTGGTCGACGCCAGCGCGGCTATAGGCACCCATATACGTCGGCGCGATATCGCCACCTTGGCCAGCTGTGTCAGGTGTACTCGGCCCACTCGAATGGGCGCGGTCATTGTCGATGGCCGCCGCAATCGGTCCGCCCCCATTCCACTGGTGCTGCACCTCCTCGTAGGGCAGCCCGAGCACCATGCACACGTCGAACAATGTCTGCTGGCGAACCGACTTGCCAGCAAGCATGTTCTGGATTGTTTTCTCATGGCAGTCCGCCGCATCGGCGAGCTCAGCCTGAGTCATTTTCTTCTCGATCAAAGCCTGGCGCACCAGCGCGATGACCCAAGTCTGTCCCTTGGCCTGCCCTTTGGGCATGTCTTTCGGCGGTGTCGGCATGGATCGATCGGTGGATGGAATTCGCCCCGCAAGAAGATAGCAGTTTATCCAGAGCGACAACAGCGACGATCGCTGCCGTTTTTCTTGTCGGTTACCCGACGCCGAGCTGACGAGAGATGCGCACCGCTTTGAGGCGTGGGATCGTAGATGCTAAAGGGCTTGCAAATCTGGGGGGATGGAACGGCGCCGATGAGGCAGGCCGTTCATGCAAGCACCGCAAGCCTGGCTCAAGAGTGATCTGATGTTACAATCGAAAACTCTCGTCTCCATCACGAGCGTACCTCGTCGTTTCGACACGGCGCTGCGAACGGTTGTGGCCTCCCTCGAAAACATTCAGCGACAAGTCGTACTGGCCCTGCCCTCGTCTTACACACGCTTCGGCGCCTGCTCGCCGCCGAGCTATGTCAGTCAGTACAAGAATGTCGTCGTGCATGCCCCGCGTAAGGACTATGGCCCGGCGACAAAGCTGCTCGGCGGATTGGACTACATCGCAGCCAGCGGTGATCGACCCGACTACCTCATCACCCTCGATGACGATTGCGTCTACAATGATCCACTCGCGGCCATCGAGGCCTTTGAACAGGCCGCCGCCGAGCGGCCATCGACGGCCATTACCATGGGCGGCATCAAGCTCGATCGCCCGCCCTACAGCAACAAGGACGGGCTGTTTCACAACAACGTCGGCTATGTCGATGCCGTGCTGGGATGGCGCGGCGTGATTTACCCCGTTGCGCCCTTGATGGCGGATAGCCGCATCTTCGACATGCTCAACGACTTGCCCGACGGCACGCACAACGACGACATCTACTTCGGCATCGCCCTCAGCCGCATGAATATTCCAATCTATTCCATCAGCTCGCCCAAGACGACACGCGATGGCCGCAAACTGGTTCTCGAGGAGTTGGAGACCGGCGGTCCGAGCGCGGTGCAGGAAGCCATCAAGAAGGACCGCAGGTTGCACGAAAGCGACAGCTTCTCATATGCCGTCGAAAAAGGCTGGCTACCGAGCCCATTTGCGACCGCTCAGCCCATATCGGACCTCGAAAAGGCCCTCAGGCGCAACCGCTATGGGCGCAAGATCGTTCATGCCATCCGCAAGTAACCGCCGCGACCGGGTGCCGCGAACAAAACACGGTCGGCGCGCATCAAAGCATCATTCGTCAATATCTTCAGTACATTGCTATTGCTCTGTGTTACGTCAGATCGACACAAACGGCTGCCCAAGCCCCCCGCTCAGATTGCCGTAAACGTCAACTTTTGCTACACGATCAACGCCCGGCCTTCCGGGTGCTGCCGATGGAGTGTTTGGTCATGGCCGAATTCGCCTTTGCTCTACTCGCTGTCGCCGTCGCCTTTGTGCTGGCCATGAAGCGCGCGCCTCTATGGGCCTATGCACTGCTCGCTGTGGTGACCACCTTTGTGATCCGCACCGGCCTGATCCACGGCGATTTCGACTATCCCGATTGGGGCATGGTCGGCGAGTTGGCTTGGATTCCGGCGGTGCTGCTGTCGCTGCTGTCGATCCCGCCCCTACGCCGCACGGTGTTGATCGAACCGGCCTACACCATGGTGCGCAAGATTTTGCCGAAGGTGTCGGAAACCGAACAGCAAGCACTCGACGCGGGCACCATCGGCTTTGATGCCGAGATTTTTGGCGGCCGCCCCGATTGGGCCAAGCTGCGCGCCATCCCTGGCATAGAACTTACCGAAGAAGAGCGCGCATTCCTGAACGGCCCGACGGAGGAGCTGTGCAAGCTCTGCCACGACTGGGAGATCCGCCACGAGCATAAGGAGATCCCCGAAAACATCTGGGCGTTCGTGAAGAAGCACGGCTTCCTCGGCATGCTCATCTCGAAGGAACACGGCGGCCTCGGCTTCAGCCCTCAGGCGCAATCCATCATCCTCGGCAAGATCGCATCGCGCTCACCTGACGTCTGCACCCTCGTGATGGTGCCAAACTCGCTCGGGCCGGGAGAACTCATCGAACGCTACGGCACCGACGAACAAAAGCATTACTATCTCCCGCGCCTCGCCCGCGGTGATGAGATCCCCTGCTTCTCGCTCACCGGCCCGACGTCTGGCTCCGACGCTGCAACCATGCGCGACATCGGCACCGTCGTGAAAGGCACCTGGAAGGGCAAGCCTGTCACCGGCATCAAGTTGTCCTGGGACAAGCGCTACATCACGCTCGGGCCCAATGCGACGCTGGTTGGCCTCGCCTTTCAGATGTTCGATCCGGACAACATCCTTGGCAAGGGAGAGCAACTCGGCATTACGGTTGCGCTCATCCCGGCCAACCATCCCGGCGTCCATATCGGCCGCCGTCATCTGCCGACAGGCGCGGCATTCCCGAACGGCCCGAACTGGGGCCGCGACGTCTTCATCCCGATCGACTTCCTGATCGGCGGCGAGAAGATGGCCGGCCAGGGCTGGCGCATGCTGATGGAGTGCCTCGCTGCTGGCCGCGCGATTTCACTGCCATCATCGGCGACCGCCGCCGCCAAGGGCATGTTGCGCTTCACCACGGCGTACAGCCGCATCCGCAAGCAGTTCGGCATTTCCGTCGGCCGCATGGAAGGCATCGAAGAACCGCTGACGCGGATGGTCGAGAACGCCTACGTGATCGAGAGTGCCCGCGCCGTCACAGCAGCCATGGTCAGCCGCGGCGAACGCCCGTCCGTGATCTCGGCGCTGATGAAATACCAGACCACCGAGCGCATGCGCCAATCGGTCAACGACGCCATGGACATCCACGGCGGTAAGGCCATCTGCGACGGCCCGAGCAACTACATCCAGGCGGCCTACCTCACAGTGCCCGTCGCTATCACGGTCGAGGGCGCGAACATCCTCACGCGCTCCTTGATCACCTTCGCCCAGGGCGCGTTGCGCTCACACCCCTACCTCTATAGCGAAGTGCAAGCCTGCCAGAACACCGACGTGAAAGCGGGCAAAGCCGCCTTCGAAAAGGCTTTCCTCGGCCATGTCGCCTTCAGCCTGTCGAACGTCACAGGCGCACTGTTCCACAACGTCACTGGCGGCATGTTCGGGCGCGTGCCCGAGCAGTCCTATGGTACGGCCGATTGGTATCGCCAGCTGTGGCGCCAGTCGCGCAACTTCGCGCTCGTCTCAGACCTGACCGTCGCGGTCCTCGGCGGCGGCCTCAAGACCAAGCAGAAGATCACCGGCCGCTTGGCCGACTCCCTGTCCGAACTGTACATGCTGTCGTGCGTGCTCAAGCGCTATGAAGATGACGGCAAGCCGACCAACGATCGTTTGATTGTGTCGCTTGTCGCCCAGAACGCGCTGTATCGCAACCAGCAAGCGCTTCGCGCCGTGATCGAAAACTTCCCCGTCGCGCCGGTCCGCTGGCTGATGAACTGGTGCGTGTTCCCGCTCGGCGCACGCTATCGCCCTGCACCCGACTGGCTCGGCCATAAGGTCGTGTCGCTGGTGCTCGAGCCCGGCGACGTCCGCGATCGCCTGACGCGCCACATGTACATCTCCCGCGACGTCAGCGACCCGACGGGTCTGCTGGAGGTCACGTTCGAAAAAGTCGTGCGCGCCGAAGAAGCCGAGAAAAAGCTCGACCGCGCCGTTCGCCATGGCCTCATCAAGCGCTATCACGGCGTCGATTGGATCGGCGACGCACTCCGCAAGGATGTCATCACCGAAAGCGAAGCGCAGCTGCTGCGCGACGTCGAAGCGCTGACTGCACGTGTCATCGCCGTCGATCACTTCGACCCGGCCGAATTGCGGCCGAACTACATGACGCCTGGCCACAATGCGCGAGTCGCAGCGTCGCTGGTCGGTCGCGAGGCGGCGGAGTGAGGCTGCGCGCGCAGCATTGACGCTTGCCTGAAGCGTTGTCGCGCGCGGCTCTTGACCAAAGCGGCGACGTCTGCGCTTCCGTAACGATCAGACGCCGCCCGGGGGCACCATGCAATTTCCCATTCAGATCGCCTTCAAGCTGCTGGCGATCGCCCCGCAGATGTACGTCCGCGATCAGGCGGGACAGAACCTTGGCTATGTCCGCCAGAAGCTGCTTGCCTTCAAAGAAAAGGTGACAGTGTTCACGGACGAGACACAGGCGACGCCGATCTACACCATGGGTGCCGACCGCATCATCGACTTCAACGCCGAGTATCATTTCGCCAACGCCGCCGGCCAACGGCTTGGCAGCGCCAAGCGCTCCGGCATGCGGTCCTTGTGGAAAGCGCACTACGTGATCAACGTCGGCGATGGCCCCGCATTTGAAGTGCAAGAGGAAAGCGCCTTCGTCCGCATGGTCGACAACGTCATCGGCGAGATCCCATTTGTCGGTTTCCTCACCGGCTATTTCTTCAACCCGGTCTATCTCATCACGCGCACGAACGGCACGGCCGCACTCCGCATGGTCAAGCAGCGGTCGTTTTGGGAGAGCCTGTTCACGATCGAGAAGCAAACGGAGCTGAACGATGCCGAGCAGGAGGCTGCCATGCTCGGTTTGATGATGATCATCCTGCTCGAACGCAGCCGCGGCTGACGCCTACGGCTCCATCCCGTATTGCCGCTTGGTTGCTGCTGCTGCCTCCGACACCAGAGCCAGGATCAAGGCCTCGGCCGCAGCGGCATCGGTTGTTTTGCCACCGATCCCACAGGCAAAAATCGTCAACGGCTGCAGGGCTTCTGGCACTGAACCGACGATGTCGATGCCGGGCTCGCCGAGCAACTCGCTCAATTGCTGGAACCCGACATCGGCCTGCCCCTCGGCAAGCAACCGCGCCACCGGCACACCCGGCGGCGCGACCACCAACCGGCGTTCGAGATCAGCCGTTCCCCAAGCCTCCAGCATGCGCCTGATGCTGACGCCACTCGGCCCCGTCGACAGGGCGATGCGGTTCGCTCGCGCGATCAGCCCGCGCAAAGCCGCCTCGTCGCAACCGCCGACATGGGGAGTGCCGCTGCCCACCGCCACGGCCGTCGGTGAGCGGGCAAAGACGCGCACGCTGTCGCCGATCACATGCCCGTCGGTGGCGAGCGCGTGCATGGCTTCCGACGCCAAGATCACGACATCGAACACCTCGCCGGCGCGGACACGTTTGGCCGCGTCGACACCGCCAATGGACGTGATGTGAGCACCCAGCCCCGCAGCGTGCGCCGCAGTGACCAGCGCACTCAGGATCTGGCGAGTCGCCATAGAGGAGATGACGGTGACGAAGGCGGCCATGGCGTGTCCTGTGTGGCTGGAGCTGACAGCGGCGATACTCCGCCCGTCACCCCGTCCGATGCACCAGATCGAGCGGCAGGCCGGCATCCTGCTTGGCCCGTCGGATGGCGAGCGAGGTCTTGACGCTCGCCACATTGGGCGCCGTGTTCAACTGCTTCAGCACGAAATCCTGAAAGGACGGCAAATCCGGCGCCACACAGCGCAGCATGTAGTCGGCCTCGCCCGCCAGCATGTGCGCCTCGCGCACCTGCGGCCAGCGCAACAGCTGATCCTCAAAGGCGCGCAAATCGACATCCGCCTGCCGGTGCAGCCGCACCTGAGCGAAGGCTGAGACTTGGAAGCCAGCCATACTCTCGTCCAGAAGCGCCATGTAGGTGCGGATCATGCCGGACTGCTCCAGCGCACGCACACGACGCAGACACGGCGGCGGCGTCATGCCAACCAGCACCGCCAGATCCACATTGGTGATGCGGCCATTGGCCTGCAGAGCTTTCAGGATACGCCAATCCGTCGCATCGAGGGTGAGCGGCATGTCGAAGTACCACGGTCGCGTGTTGCGTTCAGTGCCCAGTGTTCAATGCCCTGTAACGTTTGACTCGTGAGAGGGGAACCGCCGCCGTGACCAATCCTGCGACCTTGCACCGGCCACTCGCCGGCAAAACCGCCTGGCTCATCACCGATGGCAAGATGGGCATGGACGTGCAGGTGCGCGGCGTTGCCGATGCGCTTGGCCTCGATGCCGTAATGAAACACGTGGCGCCGTCGGGTGCTTACAAGTTTCTCGCGCCCTATGCGCCAGTTGCCCCGCGGGAAAAATTCGGTGCAGCAAGTTCGCCCTTTGCGGCGCCGTGGCCCGACGTCGCGATTGCCACTGGCCGGCTGTCGATCCCGTATCTGCGCGCCCTGAAGCGCCGGGCCGGGCTCGCCACCTACACCATTGTGCTGCAAGACCCGAAGACACCGGCCGGAACGGCTGATCTGATCTGGGTGCCGCAACATGACAAGCGCCGCGGCGTCAACGTCGTCACCACACTGACCGCACCGCACTCGTTCACGCCGCAACGGCTCGCCGGTTTACGCGCGGCTGTGCCGCCGACGATCGCAGCACTGAAGAGCCCGCGGATCGCCGTCATCCTCGGCGGCAAGAACGGCATCTACAAATTCACCGATGCCTGTGACGACCGCTTGCAGGCATCTTTGGCGTCGCTCGCAATGCTGGGTGCGAGTTTCATGATCACGCCATCCCGCCGCACCCACAAGCGCCTGCTCGAAAAGGTCGATGCCGCGACAGCCAACGCGCCGCGCATCCTGTGGACTGGCGACGGCGCGAACCCCTATCCAGACTTCCTCGCCCACGCCGATGCGCTCGTCGTGACCGCCGACAGCGTCAACATGTGCGGCGAGGCAGCGGCCACAGGCAAGCCTGTCTACGTCTTCCAACCCTCCGGCGGCTCGCCCAAGTTCGACCGTTTTCATGCGGCTCTCGTCGCGCATGGGTCCGTGCGTCCCCTGCCCGCGTCGATCGGCCAATTGGACAGTTGGGCCTATGAGCCCTTGGATGCTGCCCGCCTGATTGCCGCCGAGGTGGAGCGGCGCTATCAACGACGCCATGATAT
This sequence comes from Hyphomicrobiaceae bacterium, assembly GCA_031374735.1. Lineage (GTDB taxonomy): Bacteria > Pseudomonadota > Alphaproteobacteria > Rhizobiales > Hyphomicrobiaceae > JABFRJ01. The sequence goes on from JANMGQ010000022.1 coordinate 44,475, forward strand.
GTTGCGGTAGGAGACTGACATGAGCCATCTCAATCTCGACATGCTGCGCGCGGCGAAGGTCGAGACCGACCCGTTCCTGTACACGATCCTGCCGGGCTTCCTGTCGCCAGCAACCGTGTCGAAGATCAACACGACCTACCCGAAGATCGAAAAGGGCGGCTCCTATCCCGTCGAAAGCCTCGAAGCCAACATGGGCATCAAGGCCGTCATCGATGAACTGGATGGGCCCGAGTTCGAAAAGCTGATCGAGCAGAAGTTCGACGTGCAGCTGGCTGGCCGGCCGAAGATGTATTCGCTGCGCGGTTACACCCGCGCCAAGGATGGCTCGATCCACACCGACAGCAAGGACAAGATCATCACGGTTCTGCTGTATCTGAACGAAAACTGGCAGCAACCGGGCGGCCGCCTGCGCATCCTGCGCAACGGCACCGACGTCGACAATTTCGCCGCCGAAGTGCCACCGGACAACGGCACGCTGCTGGTGTTCAAACGCTCGGATACCTCATGGCACGGCCATCACCCGTTCGAGGGCCAGCGCCGCTCCCTGCAGATGAACTGGATGACCTCCGAAGGCTCCAAGGGCTTCCACGCCATCCGCCACAAGATCAGCGCTGCCGTGAAGAAGATGACGGCGGCGTGAGACTGATTAAAACTGGCTCAGGGTGGTCGCGAGCTAACACAGCTACGATTGGTTTCAAGGACGCCGGTCAAGCGACACGATCGCGGCGGCTGATCGGAAATTGGGTTCGGTTGCCGCCCACGCGCGGGATATGCAACAGCAGCGTATCGCTCGGTTGGGATAAGCTCACGTGACCAAAGGACCAACACGTCGACGGCTCATGATCTCCGCTCTGGGTCTTGCAACTGGTGTGCAAGGAGCAGCATTGGCTCGGACGCCAGCATGGCCCACCCGGCCGGTTCGCATCATCGTGCCTGTTGCTGCTGGTACGGCGACCGATCTGACAGCACGGATCTTCGGCGAAAAGCTGTCTGCGATCTGGGGGCAGGGCGTTGCTGTCGAAAACAAACCAGGCGCGGATGGATTGATTGCGCTGGGTGCTTTTGTTTCAGGGCGTGATGATCACACGCTACTGTTTTCGTTTTCGACGGCGGTCAGTCTCAATCCGCAGATACACGCCAAGCTGCCCTACGATGCCGCCGTTGATCTGGTGCCGATCACAACGACGTCGGAGGTTTTGTTTGCGATCGGTGTCCACGCAAGTGTGCCCGTGGCGACCATAGCCAACTTAGCGTCCTATGCGCGTGCCAACCCGGGCAAGATGAACTGGGCCGCGGCGCCGGGATTGCCGCGCTTTGTTCTCGAGAGGTATCTGCGCGAGCAGGGGCTCGATCTCGCCTATATCGGGTACAACCAAACCGGCTCGGCCGTGCAGGACCTTGGCGAAGGGCGGCTGCAGGTGATGATTGCGGCGTTGAACACATTGCTCCCGGTCATCGAGAACAATAAAGCGAAGCTGCTGGTGATTGCGTCAACAAATGGGGCACAAACCGCAGCGGCTGTACCGAACGCGGTCGCAGCCGGGGTTCCAACGCTCGTCATTCCGGCCATTGGCTGCGCTTATGGCTGGAAAGGTATGTCTGTCACGCTACGTGACAGAGTCGCCGCCGATATCGACGCTGTCGCGCAGGATGCCGATGTTGTTTCGCAATTGAGCAACGTCGGACAGGTCGTGCGTCGGTCCACGCCCGCGGCATTGGCGACGCTGCTTGCCGAGCAACAGACAGCGCTTGCGCCGTTGGCGGACGTCATGCGGGCGGCAAAGTAAGACACGGCGATCAAACCCACACCACGATTGGTCTATACTATGACTGGCGCATGTGTCTGCGCACCGACACCGAAAACGCGTCGGTAGCGCTCGATCTCCTTGATCGGACCAATGGCTTTTGACGGGTTGTCCGAGATCTTGACGGCCGGCCGTCCGTTGACCGACTGCACCTTGCAAACGATCGAAAACGGATCGAGCCGGCCTGTCGGCTCAAAGCCGCGGAAATCGTTGGTCAGCAGAGTCCCCCAACCGAAGCCAAGCCGCACGCGCCCCGCAAACACCTTCGACAACCGCTCGATCTCGTCGACATCGAGCCCGTCTGAAAAGATGACCAGCTTCTGCGCCGGATCCTGACGGCGCTCTTTCCACCAGCGGATCGCCAGTTCCGTGCTCTCGACGGGATCACCACTGTCGATTCGAATGCCGGTCCACTGTGCCACCCAGTCGGGCGCGTGTTCCAAGAAGCCTTTGGTGCCGAAGGCATCCGGCAGGATGATGCGCAGGTTACCCTCATAGTCCTGCTGCCAATCCAACAGAACATCGTAGGGGGCCTTGGCAAGCGCGGCATCGTTGTCGGCCAGAGCCGCGTAGACCATCGGCAATTCGTGTGCGTTGGTGCCGATGGCTTCGAGGTTGCGGCGCATGGCGATCAGGCAGTTCGACGTGCCCGTGAATTTTGCGCCAAGCCCCTCCTGCATGGCCTGCACGCACCAGTCCTGCCACAAAAACCCATGACGACGACGCGTGCCGAAGTCTGAGATGCGCAGATGCGGCAGCGCCTTCAAACGTTGGATCTTTTCCCACACGCGACTCATGGCGCGGGCATACAGCACCTGATGCTCGAACTTGCCCATGCCCTTCAGCACAGCGCGCGAGTGCAGCTCCATGATCACAGCCAGCGCCGGGATCTCCCACATCGTGGTCTCGATCCAGGGGCCTTCGAACGTGAGTTCGTACTGATCGCCACGCCGCTCCAGATGGTAGGCTGGAAAGCGGAAACTCTCGAGCCAGGCAATGAAATCCGGCGCAAACATCTGCCGCTTGCCGTAGAACATATTGCCCCGCAGCCAGGTACTTTCGCCACGCGACAGCGACAGCGTGCGGATATGATCGAGCTGCTCTTTGAGCGCGCCGTGATCGACCATCTTGGCGAGCGGAATATGCGTCGAGCGATTGACGATGCCGAAGGTGACAGACGTCTGCGCGTGGCGGCGAAAAATCGTCTGCGCCATGAGCAGCTTGTAGAAATCGATATCCAGCACCGACCGGACGATCGGGTCGATCTTCCAGGTGTGATTGTAGACGCGGGTTGCGATGTCGGTCATGTGATGGCGGACGCTGGCTGCACGAGGATTCGACGTCGCACGAGACTTGCAGCCACGCAACCGCCGAACATACGGATCCAAGTGGCTGCCGCGTTGCCTGGAAGGCCGTGACCACATAGTGTGCAATAGACCGCCAACACGAACGGACCGCACATGCTCTACGAACTCTCCCTGCTTGATGTTCACGCCTCTGTTGCAGCCGAGGTTGCCAAAGGCGTTACGGAGTGGGCCAAGGCGGCCCCGAAGGGCCAGTTGCTCGGCATGTTTCAAGCCGATATTGGCCAGCTCAATCAGATGTATGTGCTGCGCGGCTTCGAGACCGCAGCCGACCTCGCGACCGAGCGTCAGCGCGCGCTGATGTCGGCGTCCCCTTTCAATGCGGGCAAGCATCTGACCGGAATGTCGATGGAAACCTATGCACCGTTTCCCTATCTGCCGCCGGTCAAACCAGGCGCGTTTGGCGGCGTTTATGAGTTCCGCGCCTACACGCTGAAGCCCGGCGGCGTGGCCGGTGTCGTCGACCTCTGGCAATCCTGGATCGGCCCCCGTGTCGCCGTTTCGCCGCTCGTGGTCGCGATGTACGCGCTCGATGGTGCGCCACGCTTTGTCCACGTCTGGCCTTATGCCGATGCGGCCGTGCGCGGCAAAACACGTGCCGAATGCGTCGCCAAGGGCATCTGGCCGCCGACAGGCACAGCGCCGTGGCTCCAATCCATGCGATCGACAATCACCGTGCCGTTGCCAGGGTCGCCCCTGTGTTGAGCTCGCATGTCGATAGCGCATGCGGGGCGTGCAGTGACGAAACAGGTCGCGGTATTGCCACGATCATTTTTAACCTTGTAGGCGTGTGACGGACTGCGCGTGCCGCAAACGGGAATTGCGGCACGATCATCAGGAACGGGGGTCGTTTTGCGAGAGCGCCCCAATGCGCGTGACGCGTCCTATCGTTGCAACTCAGCTCGGCGATTGCCCCGTCGAGAGTAGGCTACAGGCGCGTGTCGCTCTGTTCCAGCCACGCTGGCGTCGTCCAGTTGCCGACCTCGCTCGGATAAGCCCTGCCATTGCGGATCTGTCTGAGAGCTTTCCAGCACTGTTGTTCGCACTCGCCTCCGGTTATGGCGATCACACCAGCCGCGCCCTCACCATCGATGCCTTGCAACGCGGCGTACCGCTCGACATGGCGGCTTGCCTCTATGGATTGCCCCGCTGGGTGCGCAAACTGCCAGCCGGTGCCCTGTGCGATCCGCTGCCGCGTTTCGAGATGGACCAGGACTTTTCTCGCAGGCTCGCCAATCTCATTCCTCCTGAACAGTCGCAAGCAAGCCTGTGGCTGCGCGCCGTGATTGAAGCGCAGATCGCTGGCGGGCGAGCCTACGCCCTATGGGTCGCCCGGCATGGTGTTGCGCTGACCGGAACCCTCAGCGATACGCGCCGTCAGTTGCTGCATGCCTGGGTCTGGATGGGAAACAATCCCGGCGAAGTCGGCCACTCGCTGATCCGGCGGCCGTGGTCGCCCGACTGCGGCATCAAGCGCGTGATGGACGAGTTTGTCGCCTGGATGCATCGCGTGGCATTGGCTGAATGGCTCGGCACAGGTCGGCTCATGCCATGGGTGCCGGACGCCGACGTGCAGGGCTATCAGTTCCACACACTGCGGACTGCGGATGAATATGTGCGCGCGGCGGCTGCCCTCGACAATTGTCTTGAACAGTACGCCGATCGACTGCGGCTTGGCAGCTCCGTCGTGGTGCTGATCAGTCACGGCGGCGAAGCCGTGGCCTGCTTGGAACTTGAACCACATGACGCCGAAATGCGCCTGCCCTCGATCAAGCAGTTGCGCGGCTTCAAGAACCGGCGTGTGACGGCGTCGATCTGGCAGGCCGTCTATGCGTGGCTCGGACGGGCGCCTTTGACTCCCCTGCCACACCCGACCTCGGATATACGGCTGGCGGATCGGGCACAGATGCGCGAGCGGCTGTGGCGCACATACCTCGCATCGCTGGCCGCGGCAGAAGGCGGCGCCGCCATGCACGCGCGCGCCCGCAGCGCCCTTGGCGAGACAGCGCCGGTTGATGGATTGACCGGCGCCTGGCCTCGCCTGCGGCGCGGTGATCATTGGCGTGACATGCGCGACGAACTGATGCCACGGACCTCGCTGATCGATCGCATTGCCCACCTTCTACCGCGGGCGGCGGGACGTGGCTGAGGCAGGCACATGCACTTTTGTGTCAAAAGTCTCAAAAGTCTCGGACATCCGCGACCGCACGCTGAGAACCCGATATGATGCGCTGATCCAGCGGTTACCGAGCCTGCGATGTCAGACACCGATACGTCGCCCGCCCCCAAGGGCACCCAGCGCCTCGACAAGTGGCTGTGGTTTGCGCGTGTCGTGAAGACTCGCACCCAGGCGGCGGCCCTCGTCACCGAAGGACGCATCCGCATCAACACAGTCAAGACCGATCGACCGGCGCAGCCTGTCCGCCCCGGCGACATGCTCACCATAGCTCTCAGGGGGCGCATCCGAGTGCTCGAAGTGGTGTTGCCGGGCGACAAGCGCGGCGGGGCGCCTGAAGCCGCGCTGCTGTTCAAGGATCAGTCCCCGCCGCCACCGCCACGAGCCGTTGACGAGCACCCTGATGGCGGCCTCGGCGTACGCGACGCCGGCAGCGGCCGACCGACAAAAAAGGACCGCCGCCTGCTCGATCGCCTACGCGGCGACGAGGAGTAAAACCAGCGGCCAGAGTTATTGACGGATGTACCTCCCCACACTGTCATGGCCGGCCTTTCGTGCCGGCCACCCATCGCGCGGCGCATGCGGCCGGTGTCAATATGTTGAGACGTCTCAACATCATAAGGACCGCCGCGCTTGTTGCGCGATGGGTGGCCGGGACAAGCACGGCCATGCCAGTCGGGGGGATAAGTCCATACGCGCTAACATAACAAATTTTCCGCGTCATTCCGGACAAGCTCGACCACTTCTGGTCGCGCGCAGATCCGGAATCCAGCGGATCTGTCCGCGAAGCGGTCGATGTATCGCGTGCTTCGCACACGCCCTGCGCTGGATCCCGGCTCGGCGGTCGGCCTGAAGGGGCCTCCCTTGGCCGGGATGACGAAACATTGGGGTATGTTAGCGCCAATGGGGGATAAGTCCTCAGTCAGACATTCGACGTTAGTATAAAACCAACCAGCAAAAATTTGAAATGTCAAATCAAGACGCGTCATC
>JANMGQ010000025.1:0-8826 GCA_031374735.1 Hyphomicrobiaceae bacterium
CCGGGATCCTATCGTGGTTAGGCACTCGTGCCATGCGGACGGAGGTAGATCCCGGAATGCGATCACGCCGGAGGCGTGATCGCAATACGGGATGATGCCGTTGGAGATGATAGGTCTGAAATTTTGCCCGCCGGTATTACACAGGTTGCAGTGCGTCCTGGCGAAACTGCGGCCAGCACCACGGCACCACCAGCATGCTGTCGAACCCGCGCTCGTGCTCACTATAAAAGGGGCGCGCCGCGGCCCACTGGGCAGCCGCCCGGTGTAGACGTGCCGTCTGACGGGCGCGCACGGCTTGATCGGCTTCACGCCAGCTGGCCCGGTGCTTGACTTCGACAAAGGTGAGGCGCTGTCCCCGGACGGCAATGATATCGATCTCGCCGGCGGGCATCAGGCAGCGGCGGGCCAAAATACGATAGCCCCGCAGCACCAAGCCAAGGACTGCAAGATGTTCGGCGAGGCGACCATGCCGCTGCGCGGCCACCTTAATCTGCCGCTCGGCGGAAGACCTCGACTGACGCCCTGCTGTGGCGACGCGGCGTTCGACCGCTTGAACTGCGGGAGGCCATGCCCGATGGTGACGCGCGAAGCTGTTCATGGTGCGTCCTCCTCTCGGCGCAAAACTGGCCGCAAGTCTGGGCGCAGGCCTAGGGCTAGCGCATAGACACGGGCCCGCGCCACACCGAGTGCCTGAGCCACGGCGCGGGCCGCACGACTGACGGATTGTGTCGCCAGTGCCACCTCAAGGGCTGTGACAATGGTTGCATCGTCCGCGTCCCGGTCTGGCGGTGGCCCGACCAGGACGACACATTCTCCTTTTATCTCGCGCTCGGCCATTTCAGCTGCAAGAGCCGACGCTGAGCCACGCAAAACCGCCTCGTGCAGTTTCGTTAACTCTCGTGCAACTGCCACAGGCCGCCCGGGCAGGACCGCCGCCAGGTCGGCTAAAGTCTCAGCCACGCGGCTCGGCGCCTCGAACAGGATCAACGTGGCCGGCGCCGTCGCGAGTTCGGCAAGGCGTGTGCGCCGCGCGGCTGATCGCGGGGGCAGAAAGCCCGCAAACAGAAAGGCGTCCGTTGGCAGGCCTGCGACGGCAAGCGCGGTGAGGGCAGCGGAGGGTCCCGGCAACGCCTCGACGCGGTGGCCGGCGTCGATCGCGGCCCGCACCAGCTTGAAGCCCGGGTCCGACACCAGCGGCGTGCCGGCATCACTGATCAAGGCCACCCGCTTGCCAGCTGACAACAGGTCAAGAATGCGCGGCCGGACCAGATGGCCATTGTGGTCGTGGTAGGCCTCGAGCCGGGGGCTCACCTGATAGCGCGCGGTCAGTTTGGCGGAGTGGCGCGTGTCCTCGCACAAGATGAGGTCTGCACGCTCAAGCACCGCGAGTGCGCGCAGCGTGATATCGGCGAGGTGGCCGATGGGTGTTGCAACCAGGTACAAGCCGCCCGGCAGCGGTGCCGCCAGGCAGGCCGCAAGCTCCGCCACAACACGCGCAATGACCGGATGCTGCGTTGGCGGGGACGGACTTGCTTGGGGCATGGCGCAGACGCAAAAGCATGAGTTCGGCTGATGATGGCGAGGTCTTGCAGTAGTCCATGTTTGTTCTAGTCACATTTTGTTCCACATGCAAGACGAGAACTCACCACCGTTGTCGTTTTGCGCGCCGCTGCACCGCGCGACTTCCGTTTGACTTCGCAGCCCGCCCCCGCCACACGTCGACCTCATGACAGCGGGCAAATTCATCACCTTCGAAGGCGGGGAAGGCGCGGGGAAATCGACGCAGGTGCGCCTGCTCGCGGACCGCCTCGGCCAAGCGGGACTGACGGCCGTGGTGACGCGTGAGCCAGGCGGTACGCCGTTCGCCGAAAAAGTCCGTGATCTCGTCCTGACACCCGCAACCGCGCCAAAGGCACCGCTGGCCGAGGCACTGTTGTTTTCAGCCGCCCGAGCGGATCATGTGGATCAGCTCATTCGGCCGAGCCTCGAACGCGGAGCCTGGGTGATCTCGGACCGCTTTGCGGACTCCACGCGGGCCTACCAGGGCGCTGGCGGCGGCTTGGCTCCTGCCATCGTGATGGAGATTGAGCGCATCGCCCTTGCCGGACTGGTCCCCGACTTGACCGTGGTTCTCGACCTCGACCCCAATGTTGGCTTGGCGCGGGCGGATCAGCGGCGCGGGGCACAGTCACCGGGTGCCTTTGTGGCAACGGATACGTTCGAGGGCCGACGGCTCGCTTTCCACCAACGGCTGCGACAGGGTTTTCTGGATATCGCCCGGGCCGAACCCGATCGCGTCACGGTCATAGACGCGTTCCAGAACCCGCTGACCATCGCGGATGCCGTTTGGGGCCTTGTTCAGGAGCGCTTTGGCCTGGAACAAGCCACGGGCCAAGACACGCGGGGCCAGCCGAGCTGATGGCCCGCGCGCCCACCCTGCAGGAAATCGAAACCGAGCCGGAGGCCGACCGGCTCGCGGATTTTCCGCATCCCCGCCGGACGACAGCGCTGCATGGTCATGGCGGGCCGGAAAGCCTGCTTGCCGAGGCTGTCGCCGGCGGGCGCATGCATCACGGCTGGCTGATCAGCGGCTTGGAAGGCATCGGCAAGGCGACGCTCGCTTATCGCCTGGCGAAACACCTCCTGGCCGACGTATCGGAGCGCGATCCCCTTCATCAAACCCTGGCCATTGCCCCCGAAACACGTGCGGCCCGCCAGGTGATCGCTCTCTCGCACCCGGGCTTGCTGGTGCTGCGCCGGCCCTACGACAGCAAGACCAAGCGGTTCGCCGCCTCGATCACCATCGACGAAGTGCGGCGCTTGCGCTCGTTTCTCTCGCACGCGGCCGATGCAGGAACGTGGCGGGTTGTCATCGTCGACACCGCCGACGACATGAACGTCAATGCTGCCAATGCGCTGCTGAAATCCCTCGAAGAGCCCCCGACCCGCACCGTGTTCCTGCTGCTGTCGTCGGAGCCGGGGCGCTTGTTGCCTACCATCCGCTCGCGCTGCCGCACGCTGGATCTGTCCGCACTTGGTTCGGACGATCTAAAGCGCGCCGTAACGGCAGCATTCGCGGGTGGTGATGTCAGCCCACCCGGCTCCGATGAGTGGGGCCGCCTCGAAGAACTCTCCGAGGGCAGCGTGCGGCGCGCACTTACGATCGCCTCGTCGGGCGGCATCAAGTTGTATGAGCGAGTTGTCGGCATGGTTGCCGCCTTGCCGCGCGTTGATTGGGGATTGGCGCATGCGCTGGCGGACGAGATCGCGGGGACGGCGTCCGAGCAGAAGTTCGAGGCCTTCTATGACTTTCTGACCGGCCTTCTGGCGCGGCTGATCAAGGCGCGGGCAACCGGCCGTGGGCGCGAGAGTGATCTGCGCTTGGCCGAAAAGGTCATCACAGATCAGTCCCTGCCCGCCTGGGCCGAAGCGTGGACCGCCATTCTCGCCGACAAAGCCGAGGCCATGACCATCAACCTCGACCGCAAGACGCTGGTGCTTGCGACCCTCACCCGGCTCGAACAGCTGGCGCGAAGGTAACGGCTGCGGCGACCCGTTGACGGTGCGAAAGGCCACGAGAGGCGGCACCGCCGAGACCTCCGTGAGCAGCGCAAGTCAGATGCAACGGTGCAACGGCTGCCGGCGGCGCACACGCCGTCCACAGCATTGCGCACCTCTTGCCCACAGGTCGTCCACAAGCGGTGTACACACACAACACGAGAGATTCGATTCGTAAGGCGCACGCCACCGATGCCGACCGACAAAGCCATCGACAGCCTCGCCAAGGATCCGGAGCGCGCCGCCCGGCTCGCGGGATTTCTGCTGGCGCTCGCAGATGCAGGCTGGAGCGAGTGGGAGCTGACGTTTCTGGCGGGTACCATCGAACGCGACACCATCCGGCCGCTGAGCTATCGCCAGAGCGAGAAGCTGCTCGAACTCGAAGATCGCGCCACCCTCGTGTCGAAGGTTGAAGGTCTCAGCATCGCATCGCTGGTGCGCGAATGTTGGATGCTGCGGCTCGATCTCGAACCCGAAGATGAGGCTTGGATTGACGGCCTCTACCAGAAGCGCATCACATCACTCCGCCGCGGCGCCGTGCGGCGGCTTCTCGCGCTGCTGCGGCAGTTGGATGGGGAGTTGATCGAGGGCTACGTGTCGCTCGATGCGAGCTCGGCGGCTTGACGAATCGGCGCTGTCCTCATTTGAGCATCTCTGGAACGATCAGGCGCGGCAGGAACAGCGACACGCTTGGCCAGATGATCACCGCCGCCAGCACAAGCAGCATCGGCACCAGCATGATCATCGTGTCCTTGAGCGCATAGCGCAGCCGGACACCAGCGACCGCGCATGCAATCATGAGGCACATGCCATAAGGTGGTGTGACGAGCCCGAAGGCCAGCGAGATGATCGAGATGATGGCGAATTGTACGGGATGCAGTTCGACCGATTGCGCCAGCGGTTGCAACACGGTGCCGACGATGATGATGGCTGGGATCGCATCCAGGAAGCAGCCGACGACGAGGAAGCAGAAGGCGATGAAAAAGCCGGCTGCAATTGGCCCCATGCCCCAGGTCGAGACGTTGGCGAGCAGAGTCTGCGGGATCTTGTAGTAGGCGAGCAGCCAGCCGAAAGCGCTGGCTGTGCCGATGCAAAACAGCGCGACGCCGGCGAGGCGGCCTGTCTCGAGCAGGGCGTTGTAGAGTTCTTTCGGCCCGATCTCGCGGTAGTAGAAGGCAGATAGGCCGATGGAATAAATCACGGCGATAGCCGCCGACTCCGTCGCCGTGAACCAGCCGAGTAGAATGCCGCCGACGATCAAAAACGGCGTCATCAGCGCGGGGATGGCGTGCCAGACCGCGCAGCGCATCTCGACCCAGGTGGATTTCTTGTAGGTTGGATAGCCGCGGCGCACGGCATAGATGTGCACCGTCGCCATCTGCGCGCCCGCGATGAGCAGCCCCGGGACAACGCCCGCGAGATACATGGCGCCGATGGAGGTCGAGATCAGCCCACCCCAGACGATCATAAGGATCGACGGTGGAATAATCACTGCGAGAACGGCCGACACCGCTGTGATGGCAATGGAGAAGGAGAGGTCGTAGCCCTCTTTAACCTGCGCATCGATGAAGATCTTGGATTGGCTGGCGGCATCCGCCGTCGACGAGCCTGAAATGCCGGCGAAGAACACTGACAGCACCACGTTGATCTGCGCCAGCGATCCCGGCCAGTGGCCAACCAGCGCCTTCGACAGCGCCACCAACCTGTCCGTAATGCCGCCAACACTCATCAAGATGGCCGTCAGCAGAAAGAACGGCACTGCCAGCAGGATGAAGGAATTGTAGGCGTTGAAGGTTTCCTGCGCGAGCATCATCATAGACAGGCGCGGCTCGATCAGCAGGATCGGCAGACAGGCAAGGCCGAGGGCGAAAGCGACAGGCACCCGCAGTGCCAGCAAGAGACCGAACACGCCAAACAGGACCAGTCCGGCCTGCCCCGACGACAATACTGTACCTGTCATTGTGTGCTTCCCCCGAGCAGAACGCGAAACTCGTCGACGATCTGCTCGCCGGCAAAGACCAGCCACGTGACGCCCGCCATGGGCCAGGCGATGTGAATCATCCACAGTGGGAGATCTGCCAATTCCGACGTGCGATTCCAGGCAAACTTCGTGAATTCGGTGCCGGCCCAGACGAACACGAACGCCATCGCGAGAATGCCAAACCGCGCGACGATGCGCACGGCAGCTTCGGCGCGGCGGTTCAACTCCGGCCAGACGTCGACTTCGAAATGCTGCGCCTCGCGTACGCCGACCATGGCGCCAATCATGATGGTCCAGACGAACAGGAAACGCGCCATCTCCTCGGTCCAGATATAGGACGGGATAAAGGGCGTGTAACGCGAGATGATCTGCAGTGTGACGGGGATGATCAGGATGCCGACGCAGGCGGCGAGCAGCATTTCCAGCAGGCGGGCGTAGCCAGCGGTGAAGGTTTTCCAGGGGCCACGGGGGCCGGTTTGTTCGGGCCGCGGGGAGACGTCAGCCCCGACAGGCGGCGCCACGAGCGGCGGCGGTCCTGCGAGTGGTTCAGGCCTGTCGGACGTCATGAACTTAGTCCCTCCACGAACACAGGTCACCCCAAACTGTCATGGCCGGCCTTTCGTGCCGGCCACCCATGTCGCAAAGCACGCACTTGGTTCGGTGTGCGCGGCGACGGTGCACGACACGCGATAAGCAGTGTCCCTGCTGGACAATGGGTGGCCGGGACAGGCCCGGCCATGACAGTGGGGAGGATGCAGACGGTCACAAAGTCTGGCCGCTTGTCCCAACGAGCAAAATTTCTGACCCTTCACAACAAAGCGCATCATCCCGGGATGCGATGACGCGTTCCGCGTGATCGCATATCCGGGATCCATACCTCTTTCCGTACGGCAAGGGTGCCAATGCGCGAGAGGTAAGGATTCCGGATATGGCTACCGCGCCTCGGCGCGACAGGCATTCCCGAATGACGATGATGGATTGGTCAGTCACAAATTCTGGCCGGTGGCAGTATCTCATGCCGCGTTGATCTTGGCGTAGATGTCCTCGGCGCCGATTTCCTTGGCGTAGGCGGCCATCACGGGGTCGACCAGCTTCTTCATGGCGTCGCGCTCTTCGAAGGGGATGCGCTTCAGCTTGCCGCCCTTTTCGAGCGCGTCGAGCTTGGTCACTTCCTCGCTCGATTCAAGTGCACGGGCGAAATCGCCAGCTTCCGGGCCTGCCTTCAGGATGGCATCCTGCAGGTCTTGCGGCAACGTCTTGAGCGTCTTGACCGAGAAGCAGATCGGCCGGATCGAGACGGCGTGCTGCGTCATGCACAGGCTCGGCGCCACTTCGTAGAACTTCATGGCTTCGACGCCCGCGGCTTCGTTTTCGCCCGCTGCAATGACGCCGTTCTGGATGGCGTTGTACACTTCGTTGTAGGCGATGACCGTCGGGCTCATGCCGGCTGCCGTGAATGTGCGCGACCAGATCGGAGCGCCTTGAACGCGGACCTTCAGGCCCTTCATCTCGGCGAGATTCTTGAACGGCTTGTTGGAGAAGATGTTGCGCACGCCGCCGCCGGCCGAGCCGATCAGCATAACCTCAGCCTTCTGCGCGACTTCGTCGGCGATCGGCTTCAGCAAATTGGCGCCCACCACTTTGTTCATGTGCGCGATGTCTTTGAATACGAAGGGCGCGTCGATGAACGGCGCCGCCTTCGCGAAGGTGCTCATGTGGGCGGGCGAGACGATGCCGTAGTCGACGGCTTTGCCCTGCGACATGTATTCGAAATATTGCTTCTCGAGGCCGAGTGACGAGTTGCGATGCAGCACGAAGTTGATCGGTTTGCCGTAGTATTTTTTTACGAGCTCTTCGAACTTCAGCAGACCCTTGTTGAAGGCATGGTCGTCGTTGAACTGTACGGCGCCGTTGAGCGTGATGGGCGCTTGGCCACGCACGATGGCTGGCATAGCGATAAGGCCGGCGCCGACGCCCAAGCCCTTAAGGATGTGTCGGCGTGTTTTCAGCTGTTTCATGGTGGTTCCTCTTGGACGTCGAACGTTTCCCAGTCGCCCGTCTGAGGCGGGTGCGAGGGCAGTATGTCAGAGACCGACCTGCTAAAACAGGGGCAACCGCAGGCCAGGCTGTGGGGCAGTCTTTCGGCGGCGTCGGGACGATGGGCCTCGGTTGCGCTTTCGACGTATCGGGTATGAAGCAAACGTGATGCGACTGCACGATGCGGGCCGAGACTTCGTCGTTGCCGGCTTTCGCCAGGGCGCCACCGATGGCCTCGACTGAGCCGGTAGTCGGCGATCTCTCGGGCGCGCGCCACGCTCTCGACAACGGCGAACTTGGACGTGCAAATCAGACCAGTCTCCGCTATGTTGGGCGCATGACCAAAGTCCTCGAAAAGCGTGTCGCTGATCTTGAGAAGCGCCTCGAAGCGCTTGAGCGAGCCGAGAATCGGCCGCAAGCTGGGAAACCGTCAGTCGTCGACAATAGCTGGCTCGATGGCTGGGTCGGTTCCTTCAAGGACGATCCGGATTTCGAAGACGCCATGAGGCTTGGCCGCGAGTATCGCGAGCGCCAGCCGAAATGCTGATCCTCGATACGGATCATCTGACTATACTGGCGCGCCAAGGCGCAGAAGGACGAGCACTCGCCAAACGACTGGTTGATTCCGGCTTGCCCTCTGGGCCGACAGCCGTGTCGGCTGAAGAGGTCTTGCGCGGCTGGCTTGGCAAGATTTCCGGGACCCGCTTGGCTGCAAATCAGGTCCGGTACTATGGCAAGTTACAGGCATCGGTCGAAAAGCTCGGCCGCATGACGATCATGCCGTTCGTCGCGGGTGCGGCCGACCGCTTCGAGCAGTTGCGCGCGCTAAAACTCGGCGTCGGCACGATGGATTTGAAGATCGCGGCCATCGTGCTCGTGACGGGCGCGACGCTGCTGTCGCGGAATCTCAGGGATTTTTCGCGTGTGCCGGAGTTGATGGTTGAGGATTGGGTTTGAGGTGGGTGCGGGGGCGCGCTTTCGCGGCTGGCATCGGTACACGCGGGTCGCGCGACGCTTTGGGCCAAGTGCTGACACGGCCACGCCATCCAAATTCAACGGTGTCCCGGAATTTGGCGTGCCCTTCGCACGACAAATATCCGGGATCCTCTCCCGTCGACGTCAAGGCTCAAGCCCGTGCAAGCGAAGGACTTCGGGATAGAGATCAGCCCACGTTGGATTCACCTGTTCGATCAACTCGATTTTCCAGTCACGCCGCCAACGCTTCATCAGATACTCGCGCTTTTGCGCGG
>JANMGQ010000174.1:0-32839 GCA_031374735.1 Hyphomicrobiaceae bacterium
CCCTCGATCAAGCGATCGCGATGTTGCCCGGCACGCACGACGAGGTCACTCGACATGCCGATATAGATGACGCCGCGTGGCGCGCTCGCAGTCATGTAGACATGAAACTGCTTGCCGAAAAAGTCTGTCATCGCGTGAGCGAAGCACATCATTTCGACCGGGGTAGATCCCGGATATTTGTCGTGCGAAGGGCACGCCAAATTCCGGGACACCGACGTTGGGAGTGAATGTCTCCTAAGGGTCAAAAGCGTGAACGCAGCACAGCTTCACCCTGACCGGAACAGCCGCACCGCGTCGTCGCACTCGAACAGATACAGCAGCGCCCGCAAGGCTTGTCCGCGCGGCGTTGAGAGCGACGGGTCGCGGGCGAGGATCATGGTCGCGTCGTCGCGGGCGGCGCCGAGCAGTTCTTCGAAATTCGGTACAGTTGCAACCCGGAACTCGGGCAGGCCGGATTGACGTGCGCCGAGCACTTCGCCGGCGCCGCGTAGTTCGAGATCCTTTTCGGCGATGAGAAAGCCATCTTCGGTTTCGCACATCATCTTGAGGCGGGCTTCGGCGGTGAGGCCGAGCGGCGTTTTGTGCAGCAGCATGCAATAGGACTGGCGATCGCCGCGGCCGACGCGGCCGCGCAACTGATGCAGCTGCGCGAGGCCGAAACGCTCGGCGTGCTCGATGACCATCACGCTCGCGTTCGGCACGTTGACACCCACTTCGATGACGGTCGTCGAAACGAGGATCTGCAGCTGGTTGGCTGTGAATGCCGCCATGACGGAGTCTTTCTGCGCCCCGCTCATGCCGCCGTGCATGACGCCGACTTTGTCGCCGAAGAACTGTTTCAGGTGCGCCGCGCGTTCTTCCGCTGCGGCGAGATCGATCACCTCGGACGATTCGATCAGCGGGCAGACCCAATAGATCTGTGCGCCGCCGGTGAGCGCGCGTTTCAGTGCTTCGACGATATCGTGCAAGCGCTCCAGCGGCGGCATGGTGGTTTTAACGGGTTTGCGACCGGGCGGTTTTTCGTCGAGGCGCGACACTTCGAGGTCGCCGTAGTGCGTCATCTGCAAGGTGCGCGGGATCGGCGTTGCGGTCATGACGAGAACGTTGGTGCCCTCGCCCTTGGACTGCAGCGCCATGCGCTGGTGCACGCCGAAGCGATGCTGTTCGTCGATGACGGCGAGCGCGAGGTTCTTGAAGTGCACATCGGGTTGGAACAGCGCGTGCGTGCCGATGAGAATGTCGAGTTCGCCTTCCGCAGCGGCTTTCAGCACCAGCGCACGCGCGCGGCCTTTTTCGCGGCCGGTGAGCAGGCCGAGCCGCAGGCCAGCTTTCTCCGCAAGTGGTGCCATTGTTTCGATATGCTGGCGGGCGAGCACTTCTGTCGGCGCCATCAAGGCCGCCTGCGCGCCTTCCTCGACGGCCATCGCCATGGCCATGAGCGCGACCACGGTTTTGCCCGAGCCGACGTCGCCTTGCAGCAAACGCAACATGCGATGCGGCGCGATCATGTCGTCTTCGATGGTTTTCAGCGCGCGCGTTTGTGCGCCGGTCAGCGCGAAGGGCAGGGACGCGAGGATGCGCGTGCGAATGCGGCCGTCGCCTTTGATCGAGCGCCCCTTCTGCTGCTTGTTCGACAGGCGCACCAAGCCGAGGGCGAGTTGACCTGCCAGCAGTTCATCGAAGGCGAGCCGCTGCCACGCGTGACCGCCGGGCGAAATGTCGGATGCGTCTTCGGGCCGATGTAGCCAACGGGCTGCATCATGGAACGGCGCCGACGCGCGCGTCGCCAGCCATGCCGCTTCCTGCCACTCGGCGAGTTGCGGCACCTTTTCAAGTGCGAGGCGGCAGGCTTTCGTCACCATCTTGCCGGTGAGGCCCGCCGTGAGCGGATAAACCGGTTCCAACATCGGCAAGTCATCGCGCTTATCCGGCGGCACGATGTAATCTGGATGCGTCATCTGGGCTTGGGTGTTGAAGTGCTCGATGCGGCCGGAAACAATGCGGATTTCGCCAACAGGCAGTTGCTTTTCCATGAAGCGGCGATCTGCGCGAAAGAAGATCAGATCCAGTCGTCCGCTGTCGTCTTCGCAGCGCACCTTGTAGGGCGCTTTCGAATTGCCGCCGGGCGAGGGGAAGTGCTTCAGCACGCGCACTTCCAGCGTCGAGATGGTGCCGGGAATAGCTTCAGCAACAGTCGGCGTGGCGCGGCGATCGATGACGCCAGTTGGTGTGTGCCAGAGCAGATCTATGATGCGCGGCTCGCCGATTCCGGGCGGCAGCCGCAGCGCTTTTTTCAGCAGCTGAATCGTTTTCGGACCGATTCCCGGAAGGGTCTCGGCCGGCGCGAACAGTGGGTTCAATTCGGCAGGCCGCATCGGAGGAGGTCACGCGCGAGAGTTGACGACGGCGCTATAGCATGGACAGGGGTTTGGGTGTCATGTGGCGGCGCTCACCATTCCTCGACCTCGTCGCTGATTTCGATGTCGCCGTACTTTTGTGGTCCGGGCAGCTTGGGAGCTTTTTCTGCCGTGGCTTTTGCCCTCACGCCCGGCTGCTTCAAGGGATGCGACGCCGACCAGATGCGGAACGGCCCTTCGTCAGCGACGATCTCGACCTTATCGAATTGGGCCTTGAGTTGCGCTTCGACAGGCACGCGTCGCTGGACAACGAACAGCAGGCGGCCCTTCGGCAAAAGGTGTTTTGGCGCATCCTCGATCAGCTGATGCAGCGCCGTATAGTCCTCACGGAAACCATTGTGGATCGGTGGATTCGAGACAATCAGATCGTGCCGGCCGGAACCCTTTAATCGATGGCTTAGAACTGTCGTTGCGGTTGGGACGTTTTCGGCGACTGCCTTCAGCGCAAATGTGTCGATGTCGAGTGCGGTGACTTTCGCGGTCGCATCGGCCGCGAGAAGCGCGCAAGAAAGAATGCCCGTGCCGCAGCCGTAGTCGAGCGCGGTTGCGCCTGCGGGTAGCATGGGCAGATCCGCAAGCAAGAGAGCCGTTGCTGCATCGATGTCTCCGCGTGCAAAAAGACCGGGATAGCTGACCCAGATATGTGATGTACCGCCGAGATCGATGTGCGCTGTGCGGCGCCACTGTTCGTCGCGCGTCTTGACGTGCAAGAGGTCTGTCGGGCGCGGCAACATCAGCACGCGGCCGTGACTGTGCGCTGCGACCGTCTCGATTGGCACGCCGAGGCTTGCGAGGCGTTTCGCGACAGAGCGGATGCCTTCGTCGTTGCCTCCATAGATGTAGATGCGACTTTGCGGTGCCATCCAGCCCATCAGGCGATGGACGGCGAATTCGAGCTCGTCCTTGCTCTTGGGCAGGCGGAGAAAGGCGTACGCGAAATCTCGGGGATCATCCGTCGGCGGCGTATCGATCGGCGACGGCACCTCGATGCTGGCGCGTCTGTCGATGCGCACGACGTCAAACCGTTCGCGCAAGGCCGCGTTCAGACGCTGACCCGGATCAACGAGAAGCGCGCGCGCTTTCGCATCCGCCAATCCGAGATCATCGAGGCTCTCGAGGATCAACGCGTCGGCCGCACCATCCGGATCGTCTTTCCAAAGGGGCACGCGCTCACGCTCCTGCCAGTGCTGTGCGGATCTTGTCGGCATTGGCTTTCAGCACGTCGGGCTTTTCCATCTGGCTCGTGTGCGAGCGAAGCGAGACGCCGGTGTGCCGCGGCAGCACGTGGTAGTGCAGATGAAACACGACCTGTCCGCCTGCGCTTTCATTGAACTGCTGGATGGTGATGCCGTCGGCCGCGAAGGCTGTCATTGCCGCCTTGCTCAGGCGCTGAACGGTTTTGATGCAGGCTGCGAGTTGTTCTGGCGTCGCGTCGAAGACGTTGCGCGCGGGCGTTTTCGGAATGACCAGGCAATGGCCGTCGGCGCGGGGCATGATGTCCATGATTGCGAGTGTATCAGCATCTTCGTAAAGCTTGTGCGCCGGCAACTCGCCGCGCAGGATCTTTGCAAACACGTTGGTCGTATCGTAGGCAGGCAGTTGGCCAGACATGGCGCGCTCCGTCGGTCGATGTGCCGTCTGTGCGCAGCGATGCCAGTTCCGTCAAGGCTGCGGACACATGCGCGCGAACATCGCGGCAACATCGGACCCTTCATCGAATATCAAGCAGAACAGGCGAATCTCAGGCTCTGATTTGGCCGAGGCACGACTGTGCAGCGCATCTATGAAGCAACGAGAGACGGCAGTTGGCTGACGCGTGAGCGTCTCGCCAGCTATTCTGCGTTGTTGCTTGCGGCTTATGTGGCGATGCTTGCTTGGATCGTGCTTGGCGGCAACGGCAGGCTGGATGCCATGGGCCGACCGATCGGCACGGACTTCGCCAATATCTGGTCGTCAGGTCGGCTCGTGCTGGAGGATCGCGCGGCAGTCGCCTTTGATCCCGATCTGCAGCGGCCGTATCAGCAACTCCTGCTCGGTATGTCGCCGGATCTGTTTTACGGTTGGCATTATCCGCCGATGTTTCTCGCCATCGCTGCGCTGTTGGCGCTGTTGCCGTATCTTGCTGCACTTTCTGTCTGGTTGATTGCGACAGGCGTGTTCTATGTCCACGCGATGCGCCGCATTGTTGCGCTGGACGGCAGCGATGCACGTCTCGTGATGCTCGTTGCCCTTGCATATCCGGCCGCGCTTGCGTGCGCGACGCACGGGCACAATGGATTTCTGACAGCGGCGCTTTTTGGGCTCGGTCTCTGCCTGTTGCCAGCGTGTCCCGTGCACGCGGGCGTTCTGCTTGGGCTGCTCGCCTATAAGCCGCAGTACGGATTGTTACTGCCGCTCGCGTTGCTCGCGACAGCGCAATGGCGCGCGATGGCCGCAGCAGCGGTGACTGTGGTTGCGACTGCCGCTGTATCGGTCACGCTCTTCGGTGTCTCGGCCTGGCAAGCTTTCTTTGCGCACGCTGGATTCACGAAAGAGACGATCCTCGAAAATGGCGCAGCCGGCTGGTTCAAGTTGCAAGGGTTGTTTCCCGCCGTGCGCATGTATGGTGGCAGTGTTGCGATGGCTTATGCCGCGCAGATCCTATTGATTGTTGCGCTTGCCGTTGCGGTTGTCTGGCTCTGGCGCAGTCGTGCGTCGCACGAGGCGAAGTCTGCCGGGCTCATTCTCGCGACCATGCTCGCGACGCCGTACTCGTTCAACTACGACAGTGTTTTGCTCGGCGCAGCCATCGCGTTTCTGGCCGCCGATGGATTGAAGCGTGGCTTCGCGCCATTCGAAGTTTCTGCCCTTGCCGCGCTCTGGATCACGCCGCTGTTCAGCCGTGAGCTGACGGCTGCCCTGCATCTGCCGATCGCCCTTCTCGTTCAATCCCTGCTGCTTGCACTCCTTCTCGACAAGGTGTGGCGCGCGCAATCGTCGAGGTATGCCCATGTCTAGCGCCGCGCTGAGGAAACTCGAGTCGATCGCGACTGAGTTGCATGCTGATGTGCCCGAATCGCGCCAGCCGCGCATTGCGGTTCTGTTGCCCTGTCTCAACGAAGCGGCTGCGATCGGCAAAGTCGTCGCGGCGTTCAAGGCGTCGCTGCCAACGGCAACCATCTACGTCTACGACAACAACTCGACGGACAATACATCGGAGGTCGCGCGCGCCGCCGGCGCTGTCGTTCGCCTTGAGCGATTGCGCGGCAAAGGCAACGTCGTGCGGCGCATGTTCGCTGATATCGATGCCGATATCTATGTGCTCGCCGATGGCGATTTGACGTACGATTCGAGCCGCGTCGGTGAACTCGTCGATGCCGTGCGCACACAGGATCTCGACATGATCGTCGCGGCCCGTGATGGCGGCGGCGACAAAGCCTATCGGCGCGGTCATCAGCTTGGCAATCGCGCCTTCAACCGGTTGGTTGCCAAGCTGTTCGGTGACGGTTTCAACGACATCTTCTCCGGTTATCGCGCGTTCTCGCGCCGTTTCGTGAAGTCGTTCCCGGCATCGGCGAGCGGCTTTGAGACCGAAGCGGAGTTGTCGATCCACGCGCTCGACTTGCGTCTGTCAACGCACGAAATCTCACTGCCCTACGGTTCGCGCCCCGAGGACTCCAAGAGCAAGCTGCGCACGTACCGTGATGGTGCGCGCATTCTTTGGACCATCTCGCGCATGTACTATGCGCTGCATCCGCTGCGCGTGCTCGGTTCGTTGTCGGCATTTTTGACGCTTGTCTCGCTCATAATTGGCGCTCCTGTCGTGATGGACTATTTCGCAACCGGTCTCGTGCCGCGTTTTCCGAGCGCGATCCTGGCTGCCGCATTGATGCAATTGTCGTGGCTTGCCCTCGCCTGCGGCACGATTCTGCAGGCGATCAGCGGCACGCGCCGCGAGATGAAGCGCATGCGGTATCTGGATCTGCCGAACGTGCGGTGACGTGCGCTGGTCTGTTGTGTATCTGGGTCGCGAACTTCTCCGCTGACCACACCTCAGGCCTCACATGCTCCACACCCCACGCAGCCGTCGCGGCATGGTGACGTCGCCGCATCATCTTGCGAGTGCCGCTGGTCTCGCCGTGCTGCGCGAAGGCGGGAACGCCATCGAAGCAGCTGTCGCAATGGCCGCGACATTGCCCGTCGTCTATCCGCATATGACGTCGATCGGCGGCGATGGCTTCTGGATCATCTCGGTTCCTGGCAAGGAGCCGATCGCGATCGACGCGTGCGGCGCAGCGGCGATTGCTGCAACACCCGAGCTGTATGCGAAAGCCGGCCACAAGAGCATTCCCTGGCGCGGACCGCTGGCGGCAAATACCGTCGCAGGCACGATTTCGGGTTGGGGCGAAGCGCTGCGCGTGTCGGAAAAACTTGGCGGTGCGTTGCCGTTGTCTCGTCTCGTTGAAGATGCCGTGTGGCATGCGGAAAAGGGCTTTGCCGTCACGAAGAGCCAGGCCGAGTTGACGGCCGCAAAGCGTGCCGAGTTGAAAGATGTGACTGGTTTTGCTGGCCAATTCCTCGTCAAAGGCAAGGCGCCGGACGAAGGCCATGTGATGACACTGCCCGCGTTGGCTGAGTCGCTCAAGCGACTCGGCAAAAAGGGTTGCGAAGATTTTTACACCGGCAAAATCGCCAAGATGCTGGCCGCTGATCTCGCCGCGATCGGCGCACCTGTCACAGCGGATGATCTCGCGCAACACAAGGCAACACGGCGCAAGCCATTGTCGGTTGATGTGCGCGCGGGACAATTGTTCAACTTTCCGCCGCCGACACAAGGCTTGGCATCGCTGATGATCCTGGCGCTGTTTGATCGGTTGAAGGTCAAGACCGTTGATGACGCAGCGTATCTGCACGCGATCATCGAGGCGACCAAGCAGGCCTTTCTCGTACGCGACCGGATCATCGGCGATCCTGGCAGCATGAGCGAAGATCCGGCGACGTATCTGGAGAAAGCGGATCTCGACAAACGCGCCAAGCGCATCGACCCGAAAGCCGCATTGCCGTGGCCTGCGCCAGTCGACAAAGGCGATACCATCTGGCTCGGTGCGATCGACAAAAAGGGCATCGCTGTCAGCTTTATTCAGAGCATCTACTTTGAATACGGTTCAGGTTGTGTGCTGCCCGAAACAGGAATCGTCTGGCAGAATCGCGGCGCCGCGTTCTTCCTCGACAAGCCCGGTCCGCGCCAACTCGCGCCGGGACGCAAGCCATTCCACACGCTCAATCCGGCGCTCGCGCGGCTCAAGGACGGTCGCACGATGGTGTATGGAACCATGGGTGGCGAAGGACAGCCGCAGACGCAATCGGCGATCTTCTCGCGCTACGCGATGTTTGATGTGCCGCTGCAGGAGGCGATCACGCGCCCGCGCTGGCTGCTCGGCAAAATGTGGGGCGAAGAGACGATGACGCTGAAGCTCGAAAGCCGCTTTGATCCAGCAGTGATCGCCGCCATGCGCAAGCTTGGTCACGAGGTCGAAGTGCTCGGCGATTTTTCCGTCAGCATGGGACATGCGGGCGCGATCGTGCGCAGCGACGATGGTACGTTCGAGGGCGCAACGGATCCGCGCAGCGATGGTGCCGCGATGGGTTGGTGAGCCTCAGCGATCCGGTGTGAAAACGCGCTTGCGCAGCGTCGGCAAATCCTCGTCGGGCTCGCTTTTGGCCGGTACAGGTTTTGCCGCCGGTGCTTGTTTGCGCGGTATCTGCATCGCCGCTGTTGGCAGTTGATCGCCCGTCGCTGTGATGAAAGCCAGCATCGGCTCACCGGAGCCGGAGTGATTGAGATCTGACGACGTGTCGTCGATGAGCACCGCCGTTGACGTGGAAGTGTCGAAGGCTCTCGACGGTACGACGCCAACCACGTGCGCCGCTTCGACCTGATCGATGGTGCGCGCATCGCTGAGCGCTGGGCGATGTTTCGGCAGATCCGATGGCCGAACAGGAATCGCCAAATTGACCTGCGGAATCGGCGCAAACTGCGGCGCTTGCGGCAGCACGAGAATGCCTGCGTGCACGAGCGGGTTCATTGTTGGCGGCAACGCATAAAGTCCAGCGCCAACGACGCCTGTCAGCAAGATGGCAGGATTGATCCATTGCCGACGCACACGGCGTTGCCGCGCACGCCAAGCGCTGAGTCCTGGTTTCATGTCCACGTCGTGCATCGTGCACGGAGTGAGTGATTCGCGCCGCCGACGCACGGCATTTGACGGCAATGCTGACAGGTTTTCTGCCGCAGCGTGATGTATCTGCGGGATGCATCTGCCGCGCTTTTTGCGTTGGCCCGATGGGTTGCATCAGCGACGCGGGTCAGTCATGTGGCGGATCGACAATCCTCAAGCGTTGCGGAGCTTTGCCATGCCTATCCAATCTGAAACCATCGGCTTCATCGGTCTTGGCGCCATGGGACGCGGCATGGCCGCCAACTGCGTAAAAAAAGGCTTTAGGCTGATTGTTCACGACATCAATCCGCAGCCCGTTGCGGCGCTGGTACAACTCGGCGCGCGGGCCGCAAAAGATCTCGCCGATCTTGCAGCGTCGTGCTCGGTTATCGTGACGGTGTTGCCGACGGGGCGTGAGGTGGATCAGATCGTGCTTGCCCCCGGGGGGGTGTTCGATCACGCGAAACCCGGAACACTGGTGATGGATCTGTCGACCATCGATCCGTCTACTTCGGACACATTGCATATGGAAGCGAAGCGCCGTGGTTTCAAGGCTGTGGATGCGCCGATCGGGCGGCTCGCGTGGCATGCGGATCGGGGCGAAAGCCTATTCATGGTCGGGGCTGAGAAGGCCGACTTCGAGCACGTGAAGCCGCTCCTCGAAGCCATGGGTTCGACCATCCATCATTGCGGGCCAGGCGGGGCCGGCACGCGCACCAAGCTGGTCAATAATTATCTGGCGATTACGCTGACTCAGCTCAATGCCGAGGCGCTCGCGCTGTCACAGCGGTTCGGGCTCGATCTGTCCAAGACGCTCGACGTCATCCACGGCACGACGGCGACGAACGGTCAGCTGAAGATCAATTTCCCCAATAAAGTTCTGGCTGGCGACACGTCGCCTGGCTTCACGATTGATCTGGCGCACAAGGATCTGTCGTTGATCGTGGACGCGGCGAATGCCGCGCGGCTGCCGATGCCGATTGCGGCGACGGCACGGGAAGCGTTTTCAACGGCCCGCGCGCGCGGCTTTGGCGGGCAGGATTTTTCCGCCATGGCGGACGTGCTGTGCGATCTCGTGCAGGTCGAGCGGGCGAGGTTGGTGAAGTCGTGAACCGTGAAGTCGTGAACGGGCAAGCCACGACTTCGCGAATTCACCGTTCACGACTTCACGCCGTTTCACCGTGGCCCCGACGTATAAACCGGCTCCTGCCGCAGCCCTGCGTATTGGCGCTTTTGCGCCTGGGCGGCTTCGAGCGCCGAATAGGCGGCGTTGACGCGCCGTGCCATGCCCGACAGGTAATTCTGCACTTCTTCCGGCAGTTCGGCCGTTGCGTAGCGGTCGGGGTGATAGATCTTGGCAAGCCGGTGATAGGCGCTGCGCGTGTCTTCCCAACTGGTTCCGCGGTCTAGATTGAGGATCTGCCAGGGGTCGAACCCGTCGAGATCGCGCAGGCGGGCTGCGAGATTGACACCCTTTGGCACCTGCAGGATGCGCAACGAGCGGATGCTGGATTTGGCGAGAAACGCCTTGTCGCCCTCGTAGGGTTCGAACTCGACAAAAGCCGCGGTGTTGTTGAGGAAATCGATGATGTTGCGGCCCGCCGGCATGACCACTTTACCAACCAGCATCTGGCCGCCATTGAGCATCAGCTCAACCGACACATAGCCCTGGTCGGCGTTGTCCACACGATTGCGTTCAAACATTTGCACTGTGTCCGATTTCGAGACGCTGTCGCTGCTGGCTCTGCACGAGCAATGCCAGCCTGCTGGCGCCGGTCGGCGCGGGCACGTCTCTCTCTCCCCGTTGAAGGACGGGGAGAGGGAATCCGTCTGTTTTTGGGTCGACTGTGCTACTCAGCCTCAGACATTGGACAACCCGAGCTCTGGTCATGCGCGGACGCCAGCCCTGGCAAACACATCGCTCGCGAACTCTTCGAGCTAATGCGCCATCGGCCGAAAAGAAGCTCTGGTCGAAGCTTCGCAATCGCCAGCACGGCGGCCACAAGTTCATCCGGCAGCTGCCCGTCGGACCGTACTTTGCTGATTTTGCCTGCCGCGACGTGATGCTCATCGTCGAGATCGACGGCGAGACGCATCACACGGATCAGCAGGTAGCCCACGATCGCAGGCGGGACGCGTATCTCCGTGATGCAGGTTTTCGCGTCATTCGTTTTGCCAACAGTCATGTCTACGACGAACTCGAAGGTGTGCTGCGCACCATTGCTGAAGCGTGTGCTGAACAACGCGGGAAGACCGCAAAATAGGGCACGTCTCCCTCTCCCCGTCCTTACGGGGAGAGGGTCGGGGTGAGTTACCATGTGCGGCGCACACCTTGATCTATGAAACAAGCTGCCGCGCAGCGGCGATTTTTGCGATGCAGCATTCGTGCTGCGCTGCAGCTAGTTACAGGAGAGGGGCGGCTGCTTGCTCAGTCGAGATCGAACAACAGGCACAAAATCAACAATTTGTCAGCTGATCAATCTCCGCCGGTGCGGATGCCGCCCCTCCCCCTAACCCTCTCCCCGTGAAGAACGGGGAGAGGGAATCCGCTCTATTTTTAGCTTCAGCACCTGGCCCACTTCGTACTTTTGTCCGTACGCTACGGGCCTGTGGGGCTACCCCTCACACATCCAACTCCTTCACGAACGCTGCGCGTTCGGTGATGAAGCGGAAGCGGAGCTCGGGCTTTGAGCCCATCAGCGTGTTGACGCTGTCGGCGATGGCGGCCTTTTCGGCGTCGAGCGCTTCGACGCGCAATAGGGTGCGCGTCTTCGGGTTCATGGTGGTTTCCTTCAAGTCCTTGGCGTTCATTTCGCCGAGGCCTTTGAAGCGCGTGATCTCGGGCGTCTTGCCTTTGAACTTGCTGGCCGCAATCTGCTCGCGGTGCTCGAGGCTGTGGGCGTAGTGCGTCTCGCCCTTCCAGGCGAGTTTGAACAGCGGCGGCACCGCCAGATACAGGTGGCCGTTCTCGATCAGGCCGGGCATCTCCTGATAGAAAAACGTGATCAGCAGCGAAGCAATGTGGCCGCCGTCGGTGTCGGCATCAGTCATGATGATGACGCGGCCGTAGCGCAGATCTTCGTCGCGATAGCGCGAACCATGGGCGACCCCGAGCGCCTGCAGGAGATCCGAGATCTCCTTGTTTGCGGCCAGCTTCTGCGACGAGGCGTTGGCGACGTTGAGGATCTTGCCGCGCAACGGCAGGATCGCCTGGATCTTTGGATCACGTGCAGATTTGGCGCTGCCACCGGCCGAGTCGCCTTCGACCAGGAAAATTTCCGTGTCGGCTTTCACCGTCGAAGAGCAGTCTGCGAGCTTACCGGGTAACCGCAGGCGCTTGGTCGCCGATTGACGATCAACCTCCTTCTCGCGCTTGCGCTTGAGGCGATCCTCGGCCTGTTCAATCGCCCAATCGAGCAGCTTCTGCGACTGCACGGGGCTGTCGGCGAGGAAGTGGTCGAAAGCGTCCTTGACCGTGTTCTCGACGATGCGCTGTGCTTCGACGGTGGCGAGCTTTTCCTTGGTCTGGCCTTGGAATTCCGGCTCGCGGATGAAGACCGACAGCATCGAGGCCGCAGTGCCCATCACGTCTTCAGCGGTGATCTGTGCAGCCTTCTTGTTGCCGACGCGGTCGCCGAATTCACGCAAGCCCTTAGAGAGCGCGCCGCGCAGGCCGTTCTCGTGCGTGCCGCCTTCAGGGGTTGGAATCGTGTTGCAATAGGACTGCGAGAACGCATCCGCGTTGGCGAGCCATGTGACGGCCCACTCGACAGAGCCGTGTCCACCCTCCTTCTTGACCACGCCCGCGAACGGGGCGTTGACCACCTGCACAATGCCCTCGACCGACGACAGCAGGTAGTCTTTCAAGCCGCCCGGGAACTTGAACACGGCTTCAGGCGGCGTGTCGTCCTTGATGATGGTGGGATCGCAGAACCAGCGGATTTCAACGCCGCCGAACAGGTAGGCCTTCGAGCGCGCCATCTTGAACAAGCGGGCCGGCCTGAACTGGTGCCCCTTGAAGATCTGGTCATCGGGCTTGAAGCGCACTTTTGTGCCGCGCCGGTTCATGATGGAGCCGAGCTTCTCGAGCTTGGTCACCGGGGCGCCGCGCGAAAACACCATGCGATAGAGCTGCTGGCCGCGTGCCACCTCGACTTCCAGCGTCTCCGACAGCGCGTTGACCACCGACACACCAACGCCGTGCAGGCCGCCCGAGACTTCGTAGGCCTTGCCATCGAATTTGCCGCCCGAGTGCAGCGACGTCATGATGACTTCAAGCGCGGATTTCTTGGGGAATTTCGGGTGCGCATCAACGGGAATGCCGCGGCCATTGTCGATCACAGTGAGATAACCGTCCGCCTCCAAGCGCACCTCGATCCAGGTGGCGTGGCCGGCCACAGCTTCGTCCATGGAGTTGTCGATGGTCTCGGCGAACAGGTGGTGCAGCGCCTTCTCGTCGGTGCCGCCGATGTACATGCCCGGGCGCCGCCGGACGGGTTCAAGCCCCTCCAGAACCTCGATGTCAGCCGCGGTATAGCTATCCTCGGCCAGCTTGCCTTTCTTGGCTTTGCCTTGGAATTCTTCGTCCAGCTTGGCGAGCATATCGCGTTGAGCGGCCATGCGGATTCCCATTTTTCCCGGCCGCACACCTGTTGGATGCGCGTGAGGCGGCCAGCCGTGATTCGTCGAGTGTCCCGTTTTGGGATGCTGGTTCGCACCCGCTGGCCGGATTGGCAAGCTGTGGCGGGGCGGACACGTGGAAAACATGAGGCTTGACGGGCCTCGCCTTGCCTCTTGGGCTACTCTTTTGCATGCATCGGGTAGAGGGACATGATGATCGCAATTCTCGTCGGCGTTCTAGCTTTAGTCGCCGGCACCATTGGCGGGTTGATCGGCTTCGGCTCGACCATCATTTTGATGCCGGCGCTCGTGTTTGCCGTCGGGCCGAAGGCTGCCATCCCGATCCTCACCATTGCGGGTTTGATGGCGAACGCCTCGCGCGTGATCGTGTGGTGGCGCGAGGTCGATTGGAAGGCCGCGTTCGTGTTTGCGCTCGGCGCCGTTCCCGCATCAGCACTTGGCGCACGCACACTGATCGCGCTCGATCCAGCCAAGATCCAACTGGCGCTGGGCGTGTTCTTCCTGTTGCTTATTCCGGTGCGACGCTGGCTGCTGGCGCGCGGTTTCAAGTTGCAGCTCTGGCATCTTGGCGTGGTCGGCGTCGGCATTGGCTATCTCGCCGGGCTGGTGACGACGGTTGGGCCGATCAACACGCCGTTCTTTCTTGCCTATGGGCTGACCAAGGGACCGTTTATCTCGACGGAGGCGCTCGGCTCACTTTTGATGGGCGTCTCAAAGGCGAGTGTGTTCCGCACGTTTGGCGCCCTGCCCTGGGAGCTCATTGTGAAGGGCGTGCTGGTCGGCGGTGCGGTGACGTGCGGGTCGTGGCTTGCCAAGCAGCTGATGGAGCGCATCACCGTCGCGCAATTTCGCGGACTGATGGATGGCGTGTTGCTGATCGCGGGTCTCTCCATGATTGCGGGTGCGATCTATGAAGCGGGGTGAGATCCTGTGCCAGTGCTGACGCTTGCGCGCAAAGCGCTATAAGGCACTACGAAATCTCGCGACCAAACGGAGCGGACATCGGTGGCCAAAGTAACAACAGCCAAATCCAAGGCCGCGTCCAAAGAGGGAGCTGCCGCAAACAGCCCACCGCGCATGACAGCTGCGGAGGCGCTGACGGAAACGCTGCTCCGCAATGGCATTGAGACGATCTATGGCCTGCCCGGCGTGCACAACGATCCACTTTTCGATGCGTTCCACGGCGCGCGCAAAGCCGGCCGGCTGTCGGTCATCCACACCCGCCATGAACAGACGGCGGCCTACATGGCGCTCGGTGCCGCGCTGGCCACGGGCAAGCCGCAGGCGTTTTCCGTCGTGCCGGGGCCAGGATTCTTGAACGCGAGCGCAGCGTTGCTACAGGCCTACGCCATGAACGCGCCGGTGCTTGCCCTGCTCGGGCAGATCCCTCATGGCGACATCGATCGCGGCTTTGGTCATCTGCACGAGTTGCGCGACCAGCTGGGCATTGCTGGTCACATGACCAAGTACACCGCGCGTATCTGCCATGCGGGTGAGGCCGGGCCGATGGCAAACCGTGCCATTGCCGAGATGCTGTCAGGCGTGCCGCGCCCGGCCGCGATCGAGTGCGCCATGGATGTGTGGGGGCGCTCGGGTCCGGTGCAGCTGGATGCGCCGCTGGCTCTGTCACGCCCGCTGCTGGATGAGGATGCCATTGCGGTTGCGGCCAAACTGCTTGGCAAAGCCGAGCGGCCACTGATCGTGGTCGGTGGTGGCGCGCAAGCCGCAAGTGTCGAGGTGACGGCGCTAGCCGAGGCATTGGAGGCGCCTGTTGTGGCCTGGCGGCGCGGACATGGCGTTCTATCTGCCCGCCACCGCCTGCATGTGAACTGGCCGGTTGCGCATCGCCTCTGGAAGACGGCGGATGTCGTGCTCGCCATCGGCACGCGGCTGCACTTGCAGCAGATGAATTGGGGTCTCGACACGGACATCAAGATCATCCGCATCGAGATCGACCCGGAGACGCCGGAGCGCTTTGCCAAGCCCGCGGTCGCCATGGTCGGTGATGCGCAGGCCTATGCGCGTGCGCTGATCGAGGCGCTGCCCGCATACAATCGCAAGCGCGTGTCTCGCGAGGCAGACTTGGCGCCGCACCGCGCCTGGCTGGCTGAGCGGCTCTCGCGCTTCGAGCCGCAGATGGGATATCTCCAGGCCATGCGCCGCGCGTTGCCGGACGATGGCATTTTCGTCGACGAGGTGACGCAGCTCGGCTTCGCCGCGCGCCTCGCGTTTCCGGTCTACCATCCGCGATCGTACATTTCGGCCGGACATCAGGACAGTCTCGGCTGGGGCATCGGCGCGGCGCTGGGCGTCAAGCATGCCATGCCTGACCGACCGGTGCTGGCGATTTCAGGCGACGGTGGATTCCTGTATCAAGTCGGTGAACTGGCGACGGCGGCGCAGCACAACATCGGCGTCGTGTTCGTCGTGTTCGACAACAGCGCATATGGCAACGTGCGCCTGCTGCAAAATGAGCGCTTCGGTGGCCGTACGATCGCAAGCGATCTGCAGAACCCGGATTTTGTCAAACTGGCCGAGAGTTTCGGCGTTGCGGCCTACCGCGCAACGTCGGCGGCCGAGCTTGAAAAAACAGCGTCGCAGGCTCTGGCTGCCGGCAAGCCGGCGCTCATTCACGTGCCCGTGGGCGAGATGCCGAGCCCCTGGGACATGATCATGATGCCACGTCAGCGCGGGTAGGCGCGCATGCGATGACAAAGCCTTTGGTCCATGCGACCAAGACTCGAAACCAGCGAGCAGAAAAATTGACCCACCCAACCAAACAGCGTCATCCCGGAATACGGTCACGCGTCCCGCGTGATCGTATCACCGGGATCCTTACGCCTGTCTGTAAGGCACGAGTGGCAATACGCGAGCGGTAAGGATTCCGGATATGACTGCCGCGCCTCGGCGCGACAGGCATTCCGGAATGACGATGACGGGTGGTCAGCCAAAAACTCTGACCGCTGGCATGAGCTACCATTGGTTTGCGCAGATCCACGAGGCCGAATGCCCCTATTTTCACATCTCGACCTCGAAGCGGCGGCCCGGCTGATCTACCGGCACATGTCGCCGACGCCGCAGTATGCGTGGCCGCTGCTCGCCAGGCGCGCGGGCTGCGAGGTCTGGGTTAAGCACGAGAACCACACGCCGACGGGCGCCTTCAAGGTGCGCGGCGGATTTGTGTACATGGATGGGCTGGTGAAACGTGAGCCCGGCGTCAAAGGCGTCGTGTCTGCGACACGCGGCAACCACGGCCAATCCATCGCGCTGGCCGCCGGTAAGGCCGGGCTTCGCTCCGTGATCTACGTGCCCCACGGCAATTCGGTCGAGAAGAACGCCGCCATGAAGGCCTTCGGCGCCGAGCTGGTCGAACATGGTCGCGACTTCGATGAAGCGAAGGGCGAGGCCATGCGCGTGGCCGCCGACCTTGGTCTGCATGCCGTTCCGTCGTTTCATGCCGACTTGGTCAAGGGTGTCGCGACCTATGCGCTCGAATTGTTCCGTGCTGCCGGTGAACTCGATGCCGTGTATGTGCCGATCGGCCTTGGATCGGGGATTTGCGGCTTGATCACGGTCAGGGATCTGCTCGGCCTCAAGACTGAAATCGTGGGCGTGGTCTCGGAAAATGCTGCTGCCTATGCCCTCTCGGTTGAAACGGGAACGCTGACCACGACCAACTCTGCCGCGACGTTTGCTGACGGAATGGCGGTGCGCACGCCGGACACTGTGGCGCTTGAGATCATCCGCACAGGTGTGGCCCGCGTACTACGATTGTCTGACGACGATGTTGCTGCCGCAATTCGGGCCTACTACGAAGATACGCACAACCTTGCGGAAGGCGCTGGCGCGGCCCCGTTGGCAGGCCTCCTGAAAGAGCAGGGCCGCATGGCCGGCAAACGCGTGGGAGTGATATTGTGCGGCGGCAACATCGATCGATCGCTGTTTGCCACGGTTCTGGCCGGTCAGACGCCTACCGTTTGATCGCATTTCGCCGCGATCTGGGGATGATTGGTCCCCCCGAATATTGCCCAAAACGGACAAGTTTTGTTTTTCCCACTGTCGCAAATTTGCTACGTTCAGCTGACTCGATGACCGTGGCTGTCGAGCACCACATGTCGGTGCACACAGCATGGCTGACGCGTCGTCACCAGAAAGGGCTCCCATGCGCCTGACATCTCTCTCGATCACGGCCCTGATGGCAGTGGCAGCTGGCGTGCTCGTGGGCGGTTCCTTGATCGGCAGCCTGCCGGCGGCGGCTCAACAAGCGTCAGAGGCGAATGTCAGTCGCGCCAGTCAAGGCATGCGCGCGTCAGCGCTGGGCCACTACATGGCTGGCCGCGTCGCCCGCAACGACAACGACGTGGCCGAGGCGGCCAAGTTCTACGCGCTCGCATTGCAGCAAGCGCCGGGCAACCAGCCGATTGCAAATCAGGCGTTCGAGCTCTCTGTCATGCGCGGAGACCTCGAAAGCGCGGCCAAATTGGCCAAGCAGCTTGTCGACGACAACACCGACAACAAGCTCGCCTTTGTGCTCGCTGGTCTGACCGCCTTCAAGGCCGGGAAGTTTGCCGAGGCTGAGGCGCTGTTTGACAAGTCGGGCGGCAACCCTGTCAGCGACCTGACCCGCACCCTCGCCAAGGCCTGGACCAGACAGGCCGCCGGCCAGTCGCGCGAAGCATCTGACCTGCTCGACCAGAGCAAGGCGCCCGAGGCGATCCTTGCGTTCTACCGCTATCACAAGGCCCTTTTGTCGGATGTCGCCGGCCGCAAGTCGGATGCGCGCGCAGCCTTTGAGCGGGCAAGCCGCGGGGGCGAGAACAAGACGTTGCGCTTTGCTTTGGCCTTTGCCCAGCATGCCTCGAACGCCGGTGACACCAAGTTGTCACAGACTATTTTGCAGCAGCAGATGGATCGTGCGCGCGGCGATGGTCATCCGCTGGTGAAGGCCTATCTGAAGCAGCTCGAAGCCGGCGAGAAACTGCCATTGATCGCATCGACGCCATCGCAGGGGCTGGCCGAAGCCTTGTTTGGCCTCGGCGAAGCTTTGATGAGCGAGGGCGGCTTGGGCGCGAGCGCCGTTTATCTTCAATACGCAATCTATCTTGAGCCGGACATGCCGTTTGCGCTCGCAACGATGGCAAACATCTATGAGGGCGCCAAGCGCTACGAGATGGCGAACGCCATGTACGGCCGCATTGCGAAGGGGTCGCCGCTCGACACGTCCATCGAGATCCGCAAGGCGCTGAACCTCAACGCCATGGAGAAAGTCGACGAAGCCAAAGATGCACTCGAAGTCCTGCTCAAGTCAGACCAGAACAACATCGTCATCCTCGACACGCTCGGTTCGATCATGCGCGGGCACAAGCGCTTTGCCGAGGCTGCCGACTATTACACGCGCGCGATCAACACATTGACCAAACCCGAAAAGCGCTACTGGAACCTCTATTACGCACGCGGCACCAGCTATGAGCGTTTGAAAAAATGGCCGCAGGCTGAGGCTGACCTTCAGCAGGCGCTGAAACTTGAGCCAGAGCAGGCGCAGGTGCTGAATTATCTTGGCTACAGCTGGGTCGACATGGGCAAGAACCTGAAGCTCGGCTTGTCGCACATCGAAAAAGCCGTGCGCCTGAAGCCGGACGATGGCTACATCACAGACAGCCTCGGCTGGGCGCACTTCAAGCTCGGCAACTTCAAGGATGCCGTGAAGTGGCTTGAAAAGGCCGTCGAACTGACACCGCACGATCCGGTGTTGAACGATCACCTGGGCGACGCCTATTGGCGCGTCGGCCGTGAGCGCGAAGCGCGCTTTCAATGGGAGCAGTCTTTGTCGCTGAAGCCAGAGGCGGACGACAAGGACAAGACCGAGAAGAAGCTGAGCACGGGCCTACCGCCGCTGGCACAAGGCAAGCCTGCCTCAAGCACAAAGCAGGTTCAAACCAACGACCCCAAGCAGAAGCGGCGCACCGAGGCACGCCCAGGCCAGGGCAACCCAACGCCTTGAGGCGATCCAACGACGAAACCGCACCGTAGCCCAACCATAGTGGCGGCGCGAGTAACGTGCCGGTCCGCAAATCGATGGAGCATGCGCCGTGGCCCGTTGGTCTGTGGTCTGGATCACCGGCGCCTCGTCCGGCATAGGGCGTGAACTCGCCTTGCGGCTCGCAAAAGAGGGCTGCAAGGTTGCCGTCTCCGCGCGGTCGGCTGACAAGCTTGCTGAACTTGCGGCGGCTCAGGCCGGCATTGTGGCTTTCCCGCTGGATGTGACCGATGGGCCGGCAACGCAGGCGACGGTCGAGGCGATAGAGCAGCGACTCGGCCCGATTGATCTCGCAGTCCTGAATGCCGGCACGTGGGACCCGATGAGCGCCAAGGATTTCACCGCTGCGCGCGCCAATGCCTCGATGCAGGTGAACTATGTCGGCCTCGCCAATGGGATCGAAGCTCTGGCGAAACGGTTCATGACGCGTGGCGCCGGCCATATCGCGCTGGTATCGTCGGTTGCCGGTTATCGCGGCATGCCGCGGGCCGCCGCCTATGCGCCAACAAAAGCTGCTGTCATCAGCCTTGCTGAGTCTCTGAAAGAGGATTTTGGGCGCCACAATGTGACTGTGAGCGTGATAAATCCGGGGTTCGTGGCGACCCCGATGACGGCAGTCAATCAGTTCCCCATGCCGTTTATTGTGCCGGTCGAGAAGGCCGTCGATAGCATTGTGGCGGGTCTCGCCAAACGTAAGTTCGAAATCGCATTCCCCTGGCAGCTCGTGGCCATGCTTAAGATCATGCGCGTGCTGCCATACCCGCTGTATTTCTGGTTGGCACGTATGGTCCTGACACCGAAGCGCAAGACGTAAAATGCCGCCTCACATCGGCCGGCTGAACACGTTCGGGCCGAGCCGCACCATCGTCGCGAGATAGAACAGCAGCGCCATGCCGCCCAGCGCAAGCGCGATGGCGAGGTTGCGCGTGCGTTCGCGGCGCTTGGCTTCGGTCAGCCCCGCCATGGTGCGGATGTTGTGGTCGACCATGAAGAACAGGCCGACGGCGATGGCAACGAGCGTCGAAATCCATTTCGGCAAGCCGGAGAAGAACGCCGCCAGCCATACGACGCACCCGATGCCGAGGATGATGCCGCGTGGGATGGCACCGAAACCAACTGAGCCGCCGTTGTCGCCCTTTCGCCCGCTCATGCGATCACCATGGCGACGAGGCGCTCGACCAGCAGAACGGTGAAGAGCAGGAACAGATAGCCGATTGAGAAGAGGAACAGGCGTTTCGCATGCGTGTCTGCGTCACGCCCTTCACGGTGCGTATAGACCTGCCAGACACACCAGCTGAAGGCCGCATTCAGGGCGAGCGCCACGATCAGGTACGCCGTGCCGCCGAGCCCCGTGAAAGCCGGTGCAAGGGCCATCGGCACCAGCAGCACCGTGTACAGGAGGATCTGCCGGCGCGTCTCGTCGGGGCCGGCAACGACGGGCAACATGGGCACGCCAACGCGCTCGTAGTCGCGGCAGCGATAGAGGGCGAGCGCCCAGAAGTGCGGCGGTGTCCAGAAGAAAATCAGCGCGAACAGCAGGATCGAGTCGAGTGATACGCCGCCCGTCACAGCGGCCCAGCCGATCATGGGCGGGAAGGCGCCTGCGGCACCGCCAATGACGATGTTTTGCGGAGTCCGGCGCTTCAGCCACATGGTGTAGACAAACAGGTAGAACGCGATGGTCAGCGCCAGCAGCGCGCCAGCGACAAGGTTCACCGTCACAGCCAGCACCAGCACCGAGAGGACCGACAGCACGGTGCCGAAGGTCAAAGCTTCGTCGGCCGTCACGCGTCCGCGTGGAATGGGCCGGGCTGCGGTCCGCTGCATGTTCGCGTCGATATCGGCATCGTACCACATGTTGAGCGCGCCCGAGGCGCCAGCACCGACGGCGATGCAGAGCATCGCAATGGCGCCGATGACGGGGTGGATGTGGCCCGGCGCGGCGATCATTCCGACCAGCGCCGTAAACACCGACAGCGACATGAGGCGCGGCTTCATCAACGCCCAGAAATCGCCAACATCGCCACCGATGTGCGTCGATTGTTCCGGTTGGCTCGCAATGTCGGCGGAGGCAGGGGACATGTGACAATTCCCGATATGTGCCCGTCGATTGACACGTCGGCACCCGCTTCCGCAATGCGGCGGATTGAGCGATGAGTGAGGAAACCTCGGAACGACCGCGCCCATGACCAAATCCCCCCGCATCGCCGTGCTGCTGGATGAAAACACCAGCGGGGACGGCACGCGCTATGAAGCCAACAAGGCGTACTTCCGCGCCGTCGCGGAGGCGGGCGGCTTGCCCTACGGCATTCCCTACATCGTGCAATTGATCGAGCCGACGGTGGCGGAGTTTGACGGCTTCGTTGCGGTCGGCGGCGGCTTTGCCTATCCGTCCGAGTTCTACCTCAAGGGGACGCAGTCGCCCTATAAGACATCGGAGCGCTACGCTTTCGAGGCGCAGCTGATGCGGGCGTTCCTTGCGGCCGACAAGCCTGTGCTCGGCATCTGCGCGGGCATGCAACTGCTGGCCTGTCTGCACGGGGCGAAGCTGCACGGCGACGTGCAGAGTTCCGTGGCGTCGCCACTGCCGCACTACGCGCGCGATGAGCCGCACCCGGTGGACGTCGTCCCGGGCACACTTTTGCACGCCGCAACCGGCGTCGACACGCTCGACGTCAACAGCTTCCACAAGGAAGCCATTGGTGAGACGGGCCGTGACGTGCGCGTCTCGGCACGGGCCTCTGACGGTGTCATCGAAGCGATTGAAATCCCGGGCCGCCGCTTTGCCCTGGGCCTACAGTGGCACCAGGAGCGCTACGCTGGCCGAGAGCATCGAGGTCGCGGCGTGTTCCGGGCCTTTATCGATGCCGCGCGCAGGTCTGCGAGAGCTTGAGTTTGTTTCGAACAAGAGACGAGGGGCGCGGCGTCATCACGGGTTGGACCTTTGTCGGCAGTTCCATTGAAGGCAGAGCCTTCGAGATCGTGCCCGGCGTGAATGTCTGGTCACAGAAGTGGCGCGATGTTCAGGGCGCCACGATCGCGCAGCGTCTGGACAACATCCCCTATGGCTCGCAGGGGGGCTTCAATGTCTATGAAATCGACGGCCCGAATGGCCCGCTGCATTTCGTAGCGGGCGAAGTCTCGAACCAGATTTATGCGTTTTATCTGTCTGATACCAGCGGCCAAAATTGTTGACAGATGCGCCTCCCCCCAACTGTCATGGCCGGCCTTGTGCCGGCCACCCATTCTGCAATGCACGGAGCTGGTTGCCATTACGTTGAGACGGCTCAACACTCCGGATACCGCCGTGCCCTGTGCGGGATGAGTGGCAGGGACAAATCCGGCCATGACAGTGAGAGAGACAGATCGTCAGTCAGAAAATTCTGACCGCTGGTAAGACAGCTCATAAAATCACAGACCGATCTGCAAGGCCCTTTGCCATCAGGCCGACGATATAGCGCACCTGCCGTTCGGTCTCGGCGGCATCGAACGGGCCGAGCTTGCGATCCAGCGCCAGCGCGACAATGCCGTGCACGGCCGAGAACATGCTGCGCGCCGCGCTCGCTCGCTCAGAGGCATCCGCGATGATCGTTGCCAGCGGCAATTCGATCATGGCGAACAGGCGATTCTGGTCGACGCGATAGGGCGCAGGCACGTCCTCGCCCTCGGGCATCTGGTGGTCGAATACAGCTTTCCAACGCCGACGGTGC
The DNA here is from genome assembly GCA_031374735.1 of Hyphomicrobiaceae bacterium. Taxonomy (GTDB): domain Bacteria; phylum Pseudomonadota; class Alphaproteobacteria; order Rhizobiales; family Hyphomicrobiaceae; genus JABFRJ01. The sequence goes on from JANMGQ010000174.1 coordinate 23,003, forward strand.
GCGATGGCAAAGTCGAGATACGCCAGTGCCAGCGCCTCAAGTTGTTCGCCGAAAGGGCGCGACGCGGCGCGTCGCATGGCGGCTTCACCGGCGCGGCCGAAAGCGCGCAGCGTCTGCGTGTTGGCTGCCACTATGAGCCCGTCGAGCCCGTTGAACACGTTGTAGAGCGTGCCGACCGCGCAATCGGCTTCCTTGGCGATGCGGCGCGCCTGTACGCCGGGCAGGCCCTCTTCCTCCAGCAACCGCTCGGCGATCTGCAACATGCGCACCTTCAGGCGTACGCGGAACGCGCCCTCATCGGCCTTGCCGGACTTCGGCGCCTTTGCCTTCGCTGATGGGGCGTCGGCGAGGTCGGGCGCGGATTTGTTGTCGGTCGTGCTCATCGTGTAGGGTTCGTAGGAAAGCCCGGCAGCGGCGGCAAGCCCTTTGAGCGCACACCCAACACCTTGAATCGCGTCCCCATGCCGTTCGGCGCCATCAAACGGGCGACCCCCGTCTCGATCTCATTGGCCTTGGCCGGGTTGGCGGCCATCAGCCGCGAGGCCCGCTGCATGATGCCAAGCGAGCCGAGGAACTCGGCTTGGGTGATGGGGCCGTCGATGAGGAGGTGGGTGTCCTGCATCCAGTGGGTTACCGTCGCAAAGTCAACCTGCGTCGAGAGGTCCGCCTCGCCGGGCGACGTCAATGGATGCTCGAAGCGATGTTGGCGCACGGCTTGAAGCGAGAAACCCGATCGTGTCTCGGTGTGCCCGTAGTCGATGAAGCAAGCCGCGAACATCTCCCGTTCGAGCGTCGTCAACACGGCCGCTCGCGTGTTCCAATCCTCGAAGATCACGTCGTCAGGGTAGCGCGGCGGAGGCTCCTTGAAATCCGCATAGTCCGCCAGAGGCGGATCGGTCATGGCCCCATAAACAAGCCGTTCGCGTTCATCGAGTTCGACGCTGACTGAGAGAACCTTGTCGTCTCGCCAAAGCAGAAAATTCGGCGCGAGGGCGTCCATGTATTCGTTTGCGATGACGATCGCCGGCCGACCACTGTATTTCGCGTCGAGCGTTCCTGGCCATTTAGTTGTCCACGTCGTCGGCACGGCGAATGCCGAAATTCGCTCACTCTGCTGGCGACGCAAATCTGGATTGATGTCATGCAGGATGAGCGTCATCGCGGCATGAAAGCCCGGTACGCTGCGGCTGGCTCGGAGCGCATCGTCTAGCAAAGTCCCGCGGCCGGGCCCGAGTTCGATAAGGTCGAAAGCAGGCGGGCTTCCCATCTGTTGCCACACGACCGCACACCAAAGCCCAATCAGTTCACCGAAGGTCTGAGAGATTTCGGGCGCGGTGACGAAGTCTCCGCTGCGACCGATCACTTCGGCGGTGCGGTAATAGCCGAACTTCGGCAGCTCAAGCGCATTCCGCACGAAGAGCGCCAGCGGTATGGGACCGTTTTTGCGAATTTGCCGCTTCAAATCCAACGCTAACGGCGTGTCGCGCCGCGCCTCGGGGTCATAGGACAAATCTGCGCTCATGCGTGCACCCGACCAGCGGCATGCGATCGGCTATCGAGCAAGCAGCCGCCCCTCACCCCCACCCTCTCCCCGTTGAAGAACGGGGAGAGGGAGTTTGGGCGGCGCAAGGGTCGATGGCGGTGGTTCAACAGCGGCAATTTAGGCACATCGGTCGCAACAAAAACAGGCCGAACTCCCTCTCCCCCTCCTTCAGGGGGAGAGGGTGGGGGTGAGGGGCGGCTGCTGGCTCGGCGCAGGCTCGCGCCCACGGCCAACTCGCCCTCGTTGGTTGTTCCCTCATTCATGTCGCGGCGCTCGTGCGTGCACGCTGTGCGAGCCAGAGACCCGCAGCGATCATGGGCAGCGAATACAAAATGCCCGCCGTCATGGGCCCCCAGGTTGCCCAGTGCGCATAGTCGGGCTCGCGGAACAGCTCGCAGAACGAGCGTGCGAGGCCATAGCCGGCCGTGAATACACCCGCCACGAGGCCCGGCCGTTTCAGCGCGGTGCGATTGTAGATCAGCCACGCAATCGCGAGGAAAAGCACAGCACCTTCGAGGCCCGCCTCATATAGTTGGCTGGGATGGCGGGGTACGCCGCGGGCTTCGGGATCGGGGAACACCATGGCCCAACCGACTGTGCTGGGGCGGCCCCACAACTCGCCGTTCACGAAGTTGGCGAGGCGGCCGAAGAACAAGCCGATCGGCGTTGCTGCGGCAGCCACGTCGAGCACGGACAGCGGGTTCACCCGGTTCTGCCAGGCAAAGAACAGGATCGCGGCGATCGAGCCAAGAAAGCCGCCATGAAACGACATGCCGCCGCTCCAGACCGCGACGATGTCGGCGGGATTGGCGAGGAAGTACGCGGGCTTATAGAACAGCACATAGCCGAGCCGCCCTCCCAGCACGACGCCGAGCGTCATATAGAGCAGCAGATCATCCGACTTGTCGGTCGAGAACGGCGCGCCGCCCACGGGCCACAGTTTCATGTCGAGCAGCAGGCGCTTCACATACAGCCAGCCGAGCAGCAGCCCCGCCGCGTACGCGAGGCCATACCACTTCACCGATAGCGGCCCGATGCTGAAGGCGACCGGATCGATATTCGGGAACGCGATGACGAATGGCAGCATGATGCCTCGATGATTTTTGCCGGGGATCGCAGGCGGCGGGGCAGTTGTCGAGAGGGCGCTGCATATGGTGATTGTCTGCAGGCCAAGCGTCGGCCGTACTTATAGTATACCACCGAAACACATGTGGGTTATACTTCTGCCCGCGGGTATAAGTGCCGTCGTGCATGAGGCGGACGCGCACGTGTAACGGGCGACCCAGCTCTATTCTGCCGCAACCGCCTGCAGGGCCAGCTGATTGACCAGCGCACGCAGAGCCGCCGCCCGCACAGGTTTTCGTAGCACAGCGCAGCCATAGTCACGGGCAGCGCTCTGTACCTCGGGCGACGCGTCCGCCGTCAGGATCACCGCTGGCACAGAGACACCCAGGCGCACGCGCACGGCCTGCACCGCGTCGATGCCGTTGCCGAGATCGAGATGGTAGTCGGACAAGACCAGATCTGGCTGAACTTCGCCCGAATAGAGCACATCGAGTGCTCCCTTGGTGCTCTCGGCCTTGTGGACGCGGCAGCCCCATCCAAGCAGCAAGGTGTCCATGGCGTCGAGGACACCCGGATCGTTGTCGATCACCAGCACCGTCAGGCCGGTCAGTTGTGTGCGACGGGCCGAGGGCGCAGGCAAACCGTTCTGCGAGGACAGGGGTACGACGGCCGGTGCCACGACCGGCATCGCTCGCACCATCTCAAGTGTGAAAGTCGAGCCCTTGTCGACCTTGGACAGCACGGCAACGGCAATGTGCAGCTTACGCGTGATGCGGTCGACGATCGACAACCCGAGGCCCAGACCACGCACATCGTTGGCGGTCTCTTCCAGTCGCTGGAACTCGCGGAAGATGATCTCCTGCTTGTGTTTCGCGATGCCCGGGCCAGTATCTGTGACTTGGAACAGCACGCTGCCAAGGCCAATGCCCTTGCCGCGCGGCTTGCGCCTGACGCCAACGACGACCCCGCCGGTGCGCGTGTATTTGAGCGCGTTCGAGACGAGGTTCTGCATCACGCGGCGCAACAGGCGCCGGTCGGAACGCACATGCACGCTGGTCTTGATGATACGCAGATCGAGCTTGCGCTCCCGGGCTAGTGGCGCGAATTCCACTTTCAACTGCTCGAACAGCTCGTTCAGCGGAAACACGGTCGTCTCGGGATCCATGCGTCCCGTGTCGAGGCGCGCGATATCGACCAGCGCGCCGAGGATTTCCTCAACTGCGTCGAGCGACGCCTCGATGTTGCCGGCGATGTGCGCTTCGCGCGTGCCAACGACGCGCTCGGCCAGACTGTCAGCATAGAGGCGGGCTGCATTCAGCGGCTGGAGCACATCGTGCGAGGCAGCCGCAAGAAAGCGTGTCTTGTCGAGGTTGGCGTCGTCGGCGCGCGCACGTGCAATCTTCAAGGCCTCATTTGACTCACTCAAATCGGCCGTGCGCTCGCGCACCTTGCCTTCGAGTTCATTCAACATCTGGCTGCGCTCCTTGATGCGCAAGCGCAGCTGTTCGTTGGCCTGCCGCTGGGCCTCAACGGCTTTCTGCTGCTCGGTGAAGTCAGCGAACGTGACGACCAGACCGCCTTGTGGTGTCGGCGCCGTGCGCATGTCGATCAAGCGCTTCGAGATCTCCAGGCTCTCCTGATGCGGCTTGGTGTCAGCCGCGAGCCGCTTCATCTCCTCGCGCGCCCATTGGTCAGCCTTTTGTGCGTTGAAACCACGCCGCTCCCCGATGGCTTGCAGCACATAGTAGAGATGCACGCCGGGTTGGCCGAGTTGGGCTGGCAGCTTCATCAGCTCGCGGAACTGACGGTTCCACCAGGCGAGATGCTGATCCTTATCGAACACGGCGATGCCGTGTTGCACCTGATCGAGCGACGACTGCAGCAGATCGCGATTGAACTGCAAAGCTTCCTCTGCCGCATCCAGAAGCTCGAGCGTGTCTTCATTGCCGAACTGATCGCGGGCCAGCAGGCTCGTCATGATCAGACGCGACGACGCAGGCCCGATGGCGCTGGTCAGCATTTTCTCCGCCGCACGCAGCAACTGATTGTCGGCCACAGCTGCCGGATCGAGGCGGCGCGTGTTGTCGAACTCGAATTGACGCATGGCGCGCGCCACACGATCCGCGCCGAGATAACGGGCCAGCGCCGTCTCCAACTCAGCCACCGTCACTTTCGTGCCCGGGTCACGGCGCGGCGCCTCGAACGTGGCGGGGGCCGCAACCGGCCGGGCGCCGCCCCAGGCAAAAGCATCGGCCTGATTGAGTTCAGACGCACTTGCACCTGTTATCAGCGACACGGCGGCGAACACCAGGATGTTCACGGTCAGCGACCAAAATACGCCGTGCGAGAGCGGGTCAAGCGCGAGCCCAAACATGGCCTGAGGCGCGAGGAAACCCAGGCCGAATGGCCCCTCTGTCAACACGCTTCGATCGAGCAGGCCGTCCAGCGCCAACCAGGGAATGATCAGGGTCCAGGCCCACAAGCTGAAGCCCGCAATCATGCCGGTGATGGCGCCGCGGGCCGTGCCGCCCCGCCACAGGAAGCCAGCAAAGAATGCGGGCGCAAGTTGAGCGATGGCCGCAAAAGCGACCAAGCCGATGCTGGCGAGCGGCGCGGCCTGCGACAGCAATCTATAGAAGCCGTAGCCGAGCAAGATGACCACAAAGATCGAAAGCCGGCGGATGCTCAGCAGGCGCCCTGCCAAGCCCTGGTCGCCAGCCGCAACAGCGCGCCCGCGCAACAAGAGCGGAGCCACCAGACCGTTGGTGATCATGATCGCGAGCGCAATGGAATCGACGATCACCATGGCCGTCGCAGCCGACAGCCCGCCGATGAAGGCCACCAGCGAAATCATGTCGGCGCCCTGCGATGCCGGCAGCGCCAGCACAAAGGTGTCAGACGGTGCGCTGCTGGTGAACATGATGCCGGCGGCGGCGATCGGCACGACGAACAGGTTGATCGCAACAAGGTAGACCGGGAACACCCAGGCGGCCGTCTTCACTTCGTCGGGATGCTTGTTCTCCACCACCGTGACGTGGAACTGGCGCGGCAGCAGCAGGATAGCACAAAAGCTCAGCACAGTGACCGTAATCCAGGTCGCACCGTTGATGCCATTGGCGAACAACGCCATCAGTGGCGGACGCTCACCGACAGCGCGCACGAACTCCGACGGCCCCCCGAACAGCACAAACAATACGAATCCGCCAACGAGCAGGAACGCCAGCAGCTTGATGACGCTCTCGACGGCGACCGCCAGCATCATGCCGTCCTGGTGCTCAGTCGTGTCGACGTGGCGTGTGCCAAACAGTGTCGCAAAGGTCGCCAACAGCAGGGCCGCGATCAGCGCAGGGTCAAGCACGCCGCCGATGCTCGGCAGTTGCTTAAGCCCGAACACAACGGCGCTCGAGAGCACGATCGCCTTCAGCTGCAAGGCGATGTAAGGCAGCGTCGCAACCACGGCGATAACAGACACCGTCGCAGCCAGCGCCTGGCTGCGGCCATAGCGGGCGGCCAGAAAGTCGGCGACGGATGTGATGTTCTGGCGTTTGGCCACGCGCACGACGTGGCGGATGAAGGGCCAGCCGACCGCGAACGCCAGAATGGCGCCGATGTAGACGGGGACAAAGTCGTAGCCTTTGGATGCCGCCAGTCCGACACTGCCAAAGAACGTCCACGACGTGCAGAACACTGCGAGCGAGAGCGCATAGAGATACGGACGTGCACCCGGCTTGGCAAAGCGATCACCGATCCAGGCGACGCCGAACAGCCCGCCCACATAGGCGAGCGCCACCACGAACAGAAGCCATCCAGAACCCAGCGCCATCTCATGTCCCGCGGGTCATCGCTTCATCGAAACGACGACCACCACCGCATCCGTCCGCGGCAGGATATTGTGCGTAATAGGGCGCATTGGGGCAAGCGGCACATTCTATATCCTTTAGACAACACTACTTCTTAAACAGGCGGAAAGTGGTCCCAACCGGACCTGCCCAAGCCTATTAACGAGCCATCTGGGCCAAATGTCGTCAATCCGGTCCCCTGTTGCATGTGGCCGATGCGTGACACCACGACCCCTGACGCCATGGCCGCGGCTCGAAAAGCAGCTTCATTGGCAGCCGGCACCGCGCATAGGATCTCATAGTCGTCGCCTGCCGTCACAAGCCGCGGCAGCAATGCCGGATCGGCCGCGACACGCCTGCGCGCAACCGTCCCAAGCGGTACGTCAGCCAGCCGCAGCACACCTGCAACGCCGCTCGCCCGGCACAACCGGTCCGCATCCTTGGCAAGCCCGTCGGACACATCCATGGCGGCACTGGCATACCGGCGCAACACGCCGGCCAATGCGAGGCGCGGTTGCGGTCGCAGATAGCGCGCTATCAGTGCCTCCCGCTCAGCGTCGTTCATTGTCACATCCGAGGCCCCATTTGGCACGGTGCCGCTCCGCAAAGCCAGACCCAGGGCGGCGCAGCCGATGGTGCCCGTGACGTAAAGGCCGTCGCCCGGCTTCGCCCCACCGCGCGGCACCATTTGCCCGTGCGGCACCGCACCTATGATGGTCACGGCAATGGAAACCGGTCCCGGCGCGCGGTCCGTATCGCCACCCGTCAGGTGACAGCCGAACGCCTCTTGCGCCGTGCGCAGCCCCTGCGAAAAGCCTTGCAGCCAAGATCTTTGCGGATAGTCCGGAAATGATAGGGCCAGCATATAGACCAGTGGCGTCGCACCTTTGGCTGCCACATCAGATACGTTCACCGCCAGCGCCTTCCAGGCAATATCGGCCGGGTCATCGTCGGCAAAGAAATGGATGCCGGCCCGGATCGGGTCGGTTTTGAGCACCAGATCCATGCCGGGCGGCGGCGTCAGTGAGGCGCAATCGTCGCGCAGGCTCCGGGCCCCGGGCGCTCCCGCAGCGAGTGGCGCCAGAAACTCCTGGATAATGGCATCTTCGCCTGTCGGCGGTGGGTCAGGCATGGTGCGCATCTGTATCATACCTGCCAAGTTTGCTGCCCCCTCATGTCCATCATCGTTATCCCGTATCCGGACTTCACCCCTGGCCGATTGGCATCGTTGCCTCAAGGCGACAGGTCAAGGCCCGGATATGCCGAGTGTTTGATCAGTCACTTTTATTGGCCGCTGGTATGACGTGGCACGGCTGAAGCGCCACAGGGCGCAAAGTGCTGCGAAGCCCGCGTGACCTACCGGCGCCGCCCGAGCAGATAGGCGACCGTGCCGCCGATCACGCCGGTCAGCATCAGGTCTGGGCCTGGCAGCAGCAGAAACAGAGGCGGTCCCAGCAGCAGGCCGGCAGCGATCGCCAGCCAATCCATGCGCTGGCTTGCCCCGACGAACAGTGACAGCAGGAAATAGACTGGGGTCATGAAGAGCAGCGCTGCAGCCACCGCTGGCGGCAGGGTCCCGGCGATGAGAAAGCCCAGCACCGAACCGCCGGCCGTTGCGCAAAACATACCGAATCCGATGCCGAAAAAGTGCGGCAGGCGCAGGTCGTGCGGCAACAGCGGCAGGCGCCGCGATCCTTCGAGCCAAACCGTCACGGCCATCAGATGCGAGGCCACGATATGGATCGGGCGAATGCGCGGTCCATCGCGAATAAGCGCGAACAAGGTGATCGACATGGGCAAGAGGCGCACGGCTGTCAGCGTCACGGCGAAGGCCACGGCCGTGAGTGCCGCACCACGCGCGATCTGGTCGATCAGCATCACTTGTGCCGGCAGCGCGTACATCACGACGGACATGAACAGGGCATGTCCCAGCGTAAAACCGAGGTCGCGAGCGAGCGCGCCGAACCCGGTTGCCGTCGTGAACAGCACGAGCGCCGGAGCTGAGGCTGCGACGGCCAGGCCGCGCACAAACGCCTGTCGGCGCGAGGCCGTTGCGGCCCACGGCGGGCCCCCGACAGGGACATCAACGGCCTTCAATAGAGCCGCCCACCGTTTGGCACTTTGCGCTCCGGTCCGATCAGGACGACTTCGCCATCGTCGGATGGAAAGCCGAGGGTCAATACTTCGGACATAAATTTGCCGATCTGGCGCGGCGGGAAGTTCACGACGCAAGCAACCTGTCGGCCGATGAGCGTGTCGGGCGTATAGAACTTGGTGATCTGGGCTGCGCTCTTTTTGACGCCGATATCTGGCCCGAAGTCTATCTCGAGCTTGAAGGATGGCTTGCGCGCCTCGGGATACGGATCACATTTTACGATTGTGCCAACGCGAATCTCGACCTTCAGGAAATCGTCGAAAGATATCGGTGCGGCGCGTTGCTTGGTCGTGTCGAGATGCATGGCAGATCCAGTGGGCCGACGCGGATGCTCTGAATTGGCCTGTACAGGGAGGCCAGTCAATGTCGACCGTCAATGTCAACATGGCGGCGCGAACCGCCCGCATCACGTCAAAATGCGCACGCCGATCGGTGTCTCGATGGCCGCGATCAGCCGCGTGCGCGCGCCCGGGCGAATCTGTGGCGCGCGATCGAAGGCGAGGCCACCATAGATCCACGTGATGAGCGCATGATCCCCTGGTGTCTCCAGCACCAGATGCAGCAAACGGCAACCGAGATCAGGCAGTTTCGGCCCCGCCGGTCCTTGGCCACCCCAATCCATCACATGCGGCAAGGCTCCCCCAAGGGGCAGAGTTCCATCTCCGCGGATGGCGAACATCCATTCGCGCGTCCCCCGCGTCACGCGCATCGGCGTGCCGAACTCGTCAGGTGCGCGTGACACCGCGTGTGCGAGATCAGACGTCCGCGCCACCATGCCCCGCAAGCGGATGCCCTGGTCCCAGTTCGCCTGCGTTGCGGCGTCATGGCCAAGCTCGAACCAGGGCGCGTGCGCTGTAGGGCGCACTGCATCCGGATCACGCGCGATGATCTCAAGAAACATGTCATCGCCGAGCCGCAGGAGTTCGTTGTGCGTGCCCATCTGCGGATGCTGGCCACCCGGAGACGGCACGACACCCAGCGTCTCGCGGACCCAGTCACGTCCAAGCGCGAGGCTCGGCGCGAAGATGGCGAGATGATCGAGCGTGATCGGCATGGCAACTCTCAAGCGGCAGTCCTATATCATACCAACGAGCAAAAATTCTGACCCATCAAATCAAGGAGCGTCATGCCGGAGTGCGGGAATACGCCCGGCAGGCTAGCGATACAGGGCAAAACAAAAAAAATAAATAAAAATTGGAAAAAAGCAAGAAGTTAAAAGAAGGGAATAAAAAAAA
>JANMGQ010000102.1:0-49466 GCA_031374735.1 Hyphomicrobiaceae bacterium
GAGGGCGCGGATCTCAGGGCCGAGAACGGTCGCGTGTTCCTGAAGACGCTCGATGGCCTGCACCCCATCGACCTCGTGGTGCGCTGCGTCGCAGGCGCCTCCTGCGATGCGCTCGAGCTGGAGCCGACGGGGTTCCTGGGGCCCGTCGGCCTGGTCCAGGCGGTGCGCGAGCACCCCGATCTCGTCGACAACGCCCTGGGAACCGCGATCGCCGAGAACCGCGGTCTCGGCAGCTATCTGCCGGGATTGTGCAAGGAGCTGCTGGGCGAGGACCTGGCGATCTGGGATGTCACCAAGTGGTGGCTCGGCGATGCCGCGGTCCGCCAAACCGTTATCAATTCGCTCGACAGCTATTTCATCCGCAGCGCCAACGAGCAGACGGCCCGCCCTGGCCGCGCCGCTCCGGCGCGAGACCCGTCAAAGTTGACCGCCGCCGAACGCAAGGCGTTGATCGCGGAGATCGAGTTGGATGGCGCGACGCTTGTGGCCGAGGAGAAAGCCGCACTTGGCACCGCGCCGTCGTATGGCCCGCAGGGCCTGGAGGCGAAGCCATTTGCCATGCGCGTCTTTGCAACGGCTGTTCCCGGCGGCTTTGCCGTTATGCCGGGTGGCCTCGCCATGACCGTTGATCCTGGCGCATCGATGGCGCTGATGGCGCCGGATGGCGCTTCACGGGATGTGTGGGTGCTCAGCGAAAATCCGCAACCGGTCTTCAAAAGCCTGTGGCGCCCGACCATCGAGGCGGCGCGCATCCAGCGCAATCCGCGTGAGCTACCGAGCCGGGCCGCCGACAATCTGTTCTGGCTCGGGCGCTATACTGAACAAGCCGATTGGACATTTCGTGTGCTGCGCCTATGCCTGAGCCGGATCGAGGCGGACAGTGGCGCGCGCCAAAGCCTTGGGCTTGCCAGTGCGTTGCTGACAGACTTGATGAAGCGTGACGGCGGCGTCGCGCCCATCACGCCAGCTGGCAATGATATTCAAGCGATCGCGCAGTTGTCACATGCCCTGATGACCTCGCTTGACCACGCACATGGCGTGCAGAGGACATTGGGGCATGTGCACCGCATCGCAAGCCTCACTCGGGATCGATTGTCGCTTGAGGCGTGGCGCACATTGAATGCCTTCTACGTCGGCCCGCGTTGGCAGGCGGGCGCGCTGCCGGCATCAATTGGCGAGTCCCTGGATCTCATTGATGCGGGCCTTAGTGCCATTGCCGCGTTCAACGGCCTGACGCACGAAAATATGACACGCAATTTCGGCTGGTCCTTCCTCGATATGGGCCGCCGCATGACGCGTGCGCTGAACCTGTCGCACATGCTTCAAACGGTGCTCGGCTGTGGCAGATCCAGCCAGGATATTGGCCGAGAAGACAGCGCTGATCTGCTGTTTGCTTTGGAATTGGCCGATTGCTTCATCACTTATCGCTCTCGCTACCGGCTCAACCCGGTGATCGCCCCAGTGCTGGATCTGCTGATCATCGACGAGGCCAACCCGCGCAGCCTCGGCTACCAACTGGCGGCCCTGTCAGCGCACATCGATACGCTGCCCCAGACGGGTGACGCGGGCGGCCGGACGGAAGTCCAGCGCACGGCGCTTGGCATGCTGAACGCGGTGCGGCTGGCCGATGTGGTCAGGCTCGGCGAGCCCGACACTAGTGGCGAGCGTACCGCACTCGCAGCTCTGCTTGGCAGCCAGATCGAAAGCATCCCGTACCTGTCCGATGCCATCACGCGGCGCTATTTCAGTGTGGTCGAGAAGGAACCCAAGTGGGTCAGGGCGCGGTCGCGGCAGGAATCATGAAGTTCGAAGTCAGTCACAGGACCAGATACGTGTATCGCGCGCTTGTTGCGCAGTCCCATCACCTTGTGCACCTGAAGCCCCGCTCGACCGCAACGCAAGTGGTGACCAACCACAGCCTGCTGATTGATCCAGCGCCGATCTCGCAAACAGAAATCACGGATGTGTTTGGCAACAGCGCGTCGCTGCTGCGCATCGAAGACGAGCATACCGAGTTCATCGTCCATGCCCGCAGCACGGTTTTAACGACGCAGATGCCGCCGCCGGCACTTGACCAGAGTGTGCCATGGGAAAACCTCGCCCGCCCGTCGGAGCCGAAAGTGCAGCCGAGTGATCTGGACGTGCGCCAGTTTGTTTGCAGGTCACGCTATGCGGCGACCAGCACCGACCTCAAGGCGTTCGCTCTCCTGTCGTTTCCGCCGCGGCGACCGGTTCTGGCTGGCGCCATGCACCTGACGCGGCGCATCTTTGAGGAGTTTGCCTTCGATCCAAAGGCAACGGATGTGTCGACGCCTGTGGCGCGTGTGCTCGAGATCAAGCGCGGGGTCTGCCAGGACTTTGCCCACCTCGCCATTGCAGCCCTGCGCTCCATCGGTGTGCCGGCCAGGTATGTGAGCGGGTACTTGATGACCCGTCCGCCGCCAGGGCAGGTCAAGTTGAAAGGCGCCGATGCGTCGCATGCCTGGCTATCGGTCTGGTCACCCGAGGCAGGTTGGGTCGATTTTGACCCGACCAATGGCATCATCCCGGCAGGCGAGCACATCACGCTCGCCTACGGCCGCGACTACGATGACATCAGCCCGATCAACGGCGTGCTGCTCGGCGGCGGCGATCAGACCATGGCCGTCGCCGTCGATGTGGAGCCGGTAGCTTGATGCCAAAGCTCACTATTGGCGGCGCCAATGCATGCCGGCGTTAAAGCGCTGACGTGCTCGCAGTCAGTCACAAATTCTGGCAGCTGATACACGCCTCACGACAACATCTGCCCGCCATCGACGGTCAGCGTCTGTCCTGTCATCCAACGGGCGCCATCACCGGCGAGGAAGATCGCCACTTCAGCAATCTCTTCAGGGTGGCCAAGGCGGCCGAAGGGAATTGACTTCAGGATGGCATGGTAGAGCTGTGGCGCGGTTGTCTTGCGCTGTTCCCAGGAGCCGCCGGGGAATTCGATCGAGCCGGGCGCGATCGCGTTCACACGGATCTTCTTCGGCGCCAGCATCAACGCCTGTGAGGTCGTATAGTTGACCATGGCAGCCTTGACGGCGGCGTACGGTGCCGAGCGGGTGCTTGGGCCATAGGCCGAAATCGATACGATATTGACGATCGACCCGCCGCCCATCTTTTCCAGGAACGGCAGCGCGGCATGCGACGCACGCACGGTCGCCATCATGTCGACGTTGATACCGGCGGCCCAGCCGGCCTCATCATCGGTCATGCCGAAGCCGGAGGCGTTGTTGACCAGCACGTCGATGCCGCCGAGCGCCGCTCCCGCACTTTCGACGTAACGCTTGACGGCAGCGCCGTCTGCGAGATCGCATGAGGCGCTGTGGGCCGTGACACCCTTGGCTTTGATCTCGCCGGCCGTGGCGGCGAGGGCTTCAGCCCCACGGGCGCAAATTGAAACGTTTGCGCCGCTGGCCGCAAAACCCAGTGCGATGCTGCGCCCGATGCCCTTGCTGCCGCCGCAGACGACGACGCGTTTACCTTTGAAATTCGACATCTTGACCTGCCCGCTGGCTGTTTTTGACACACTGCTGTTAGCCCGAGCCTCGCACAGCACGCCCACCAGAGCCAGACCTGCAACTTCCGTCTTGCCTGTGGGTACCGGCTTTCGCCATATTGTTCGCTAAGCTAGACCTGCGTCGGTGTTGCGACTTGTGAGTGTTGTCGGCGATCGATAAACAGGATTCAATCTGGACGGCCATGGATAACCGTCTGCAAAATGGGACGGCAGGATCGGAAGATCCGGGGCCAAGCTTGCTGGGGCCGGCGAACAGGCAGCCACAGGCCCAGCCGAGTTTGCGTCCGGCTGGTCCGCGTCCAGGGATTGCGCCGCGTGTGGCGACGCGGCGGCCGAATGGGGCAAAAGAGGGGGCTCGGCGTAAGCCGAGAACGATGTCACCGGTGCTGCGCTTCATCAACGCTTTGATGACGTTTTTCGTCGTCGCCGGCATCGCGGTCGGCGGTGGACTGGCCTACATCATGAGTGGCATCGACGGTGAGGGGCCGCTGGATGAGGCGAAGCTTATTGCGGTACCGCGCAACGACGGGACGCTCTCGATCGCGGAACGCCTTGAGCGCGATGGCGTCATTTCGAACCGGCACACCTTCTTGATTTCCTATTACCTGCTCTCGCGCCACGCCGCCTGGAACAACGCGCGACCGTTGCAGCTCAAAGCTGGCGAATACGAGTTCAAGCGATCAGCATCCGTGCGCAGCGTGATCGAGACGCTATCGGAAGGGCGCTCGATTCTGGCCAAAGTGACAATCCCAGAAGGCCTGACCAGTTTCCAGATCGTCGAACGGCTCAAGGCCGACCAGTCGCTGATCGGCGATATCAAGGAGATTCCGGCCGAAGGATCGCTGCTGCCGGACACCTACCAGTTGCCCCGCGGGTCTACGCGCCAAGCGGTGCTCGATTTGATGGCGGCGGCGCAGAAAAAGCTCGGCGATCAGTTGTGGGCCGAGCGGCAGGGCGGCCTGCCGTTTGCAACTTTGGCTGAAGCGATCACATTGGCCTCGATCATCGAAAAGGAAACCGGCAAGAACGACGAGCGCGAGCGCGTGGCGGCCGTTTTTGTCAATCGACTGAAGGCGAAGCCGCCGATGCGCCTTGAGAGCGATCCAACGATCCTCTACGGCAAGTTCACGACACGTACCGCATGGGGCACGCCAATTTTGAAGAGCTGGATCCGTGAGCCGACGGCGCACAACACGTATGTGATCCCAGGCTTGCCACCGACCCCCATCTGCAATCCTGGTCGCGCCGCCATTGAGGCAACGCTGAAGCCCCTGCAGACCAAAGAGTTGTTCTTCATGGCTGACGGTCGAGGGGGCCATGTGTTCACTGAAACCTACAAAGACCATCAGGTCGCTGAAAAACGCTATCGCGTGATCGAAGCAGAGCGCGCCGCAGCCAAGGCCGTGGCGCCTGCGCCCGCGCCGAGCAGCGCGCCAGTGACGCCGACGACTATCAACACTGGCACACCGCCAAAGGGCGCGGCAGCCGCAGCGCCGCCCAAAAAAGCGCCCTGATCTGATCTTTTCCTCGGCACCAGATCCTGTAAGGACATGCGTCCTGAGGAGATCCGGCATGCTGAAGATCTATGGCGTCTATCGCTCACGCGCTTCGCGCAATATCTGGCTCTGCAACGAAATGGGCGTGCCGTTCGAGCACGTGCCGGTCATGCAGGTCTATCGGCTCACCAACCCCGATGAGCCCGGAGCGCCTCTGCACACCCGTTCGCCGTCGTTCCTGGCCGTTAACCCGAGCGGGCAGATCCCGGCCATAGACGACGACGGCTTCGTGCTGACCGAGAGCCTGGCGATCAACCTGTATCTCGCGCGCAAACATGGCGGTCCGCTGGCGCCCGCGCACGTGCGTGAGGAAGGCGAGATGCTGCGCTGGTCGCTCTGGGCTGCGGCAGAGGTCGAGTTGCAGGCGATCACGGTACTGTACAATCGCGTCGGCAAACCGCCGGCGGAGCGCGACGAAGCGGCGGCTTTGGCGGCAATCGAAGCCCTGAAGCCGAAACTGGCCGTCCTCGACGCGCATCTGGCGGCGCAAGGCGGCCATTTGGTCGGGCGTCGCTTTACCGTCGCAGACGTTAACGTCGCTGAAGTGATCCGCTACGCCGCCGCCGCGCCTGAGGTGTTTGCCAACGCACCACGCGTGAAAGCTTGGTATGACGCGTGCCAAGCCCGTCCGGGGTTCCAGGCCATGTGGACCAAGAGAAATGCGGAACCGGCTTGAGGAAGATCCGCCTCAAGAAATGCCGCGGCGCTCCGCGTTGGCGTTGATGAAGCCGGTGACGGTTTTGAACAGCACCGGCTCATCGAGAAGAAACGCGTCGTGGCCCTTGTCGGTCTCGACCTCGACGAAAGAGACATTGGCCGCGACCGCATTCAGCGCGCGCACGATCTCCTTGCTTTCGTGCGTCGGGTACAGCCAATCGCTGGTGAACGACACGACGCAGAAGCGCGTCTTGGTCCCGACGAAAGCGTTGGCAAGCTTGCCACCGTAGTCGGCCTTCAGATCGAAGTAATCGAGCGCACGCGTGATGTAGAGATAGCTGTTGGCGTCGAAGCGGTCGACAAACGTCGAGCCTTGGTGGCGCAGGTAGCTCTCGACCTGAAAGTCGGCGCTGAACGAGAACGTCTTGGTCGGTCGGTCCTGCAGGCTGCGGCCGAACTTGCGCTGTAAGGCTTCCTCCGACAGATACGTGATGTGGGCGGCCATGCGCGCCACAGACAAGCCACTCTTTGGGAAAGATCCCTCGTCGAGATAGCGCCCACTGCGCCAAGCGGGGTCCGCCATGACGGCTTGCCGGCCCAGCTCATGAAAGGCGATGTTTTGCGAGGAGTGCCAAGCGGCCGTCGCGATGGGCATAGCCGTGAACACACGATCCTTATGCGCTGCTGCCCACTGCAACACCTGCATCCCGCCCATCGACCCGCCGATGACGGAGAACAGCTGATCGATGCCGAGGTGTTCGATCAGGCGCACCTGCGCGCGCACCATGTCGGCAATGGTGATGACGGGAAAATCGAGGCCGAAGGCACGATTGGTTGCCGGGTTAAGTGATGCTGGCCCCGTCGAGCCAAGACAGCCGCCGATGACGTTTGAGCAGATGACAAAAAACCGATTGGTATCGACCGGCTTGCCCGGGCCGATCATGTTCTCCCACCAACCGGGCTTGCCGGTGATGGGATTGTTGCTCGACACGTATTGGTCGCCGGTCAAGGCATGGCAAACGAGGATCGCGTTGGTGCGTGCCGCATTCAGCGTGCCGTAGGTTTCGTAGGCGACGTCGAACGGCCCCAAATCCTGGCCACAGTCGAGACGCAGGGGGCGTTCTGCGGAAAAATGCGCCACTTTGCTTGATGGCGTCAGTGTTTCGCGCATCTTCGATGCGTTCGCGGCAATATCCATGTGGGCGGTCTCCCGTTCCCAAGTGCCGGCTCACACGTCATTGCGCGTGCACGCGACGAGGCTCGCCGTTGACGGGCCGAACGCATCCGAGGGTACGGGTGTGCACGGCCTTTTAGCGAGTTGTTTAACGTGGCTGCAAGCCGGCCGGCCAAAGGACCACGTGCCCAAACCCTAGCGAGTGCTCTGGCGAAACGTCAAGCCGTCTCTCGGTTTCTCGCGGTCTTCGTCAGAGACACAAGCAGGCAACGTACCGGCGCCCACCACCAAATCACGCCCCTGCCCCGCCACGAAAGCCGGTCGCCACAACATACAGCTCCGCGCTTTCCGCCCGGCTTGCGGGCGGCTTCATATGGCGCACGGTGGTGAAGTCGCGCTTCAGAGCTTTGAGCAATTCACCCTCGCTGCCGCCCTGGAAGACCTTGCAAACGAAGGCGCCACCGGGCGTCAGCACCTCGGCTGCAAACGCGTAGGCCGTCTCGGCAAGACCCATGATGCGCAGGTGGTCGGTGTTCGTGTGGCCCATGGTCGGTGCGGCCATGTCGGACAGCACGATGTCGGCACGTCCCTCATGCAACAGCGCCTTCAACTGATCCTCGGCGCCGGCAGCCGTGAAGTCGAGTTCAAGAATATGCACGCCCGGGATCGGATCGACGCCGAGGTAGTCGATAGCGGCAACCTGCCCGATTTTGCCGTCTGTCGCCGTCGCTCGCACGCGATCGGCGGCCACTTGGCTCCAGCCGCCGGGGGCGGCGCCAAGATCGATCACGCGCTGACCGGGCTTGAGCAGCTTGTACTTGTCGTCAATCTCGAGCAGCTTGTAGGCCGCGCGCGAGCGCCAGCCGTCCCGCTTCGAGGCCTGGACGTAGGGGTCGTTCAGATGGCGCTCGAGCCATTCCTTCGATGAGCCCGTATGCTTGTGGTTCTTCACCCGCACCTTCAATTGGCGCGATCCGCCGCCGCCCGTCTTGGGCGCGTTGGTGGGTTTTCGGGTCGGGGATTTGGTCATGATGTCTGTTGTGTGCCGGTGGTTCCCGCGGGAACATGCTGAGGCCGCTTAGCACACAATCGCTTCACCATCGACCGCGGCGCGCGGCGACGTCTTCGGCCATCAGCATCGTTAATATCCCCTCGCGCAGCCCCCGGTCGGCGACGCGCAGCCGCTCACACGGCCAGATGCGCAGCATCGCCTCCAAAATGGCGCAGCCGGCGAGCACCAGATCTGCCCGCTCCTGGCCGATACAGGGCTCAGCGATGCGCTGCTGGTGCGTGGCCGCCACGAGGCGCGCCGTGACATCGCGGACGGCCGTCGTCGTGATCCAGCTGCCGTCAACGCGGGCACGATCATAGCGCGGCAGCCCCATATGCACGCCAGCGACCGTCGTCACCGTGCCCGAGGTGCCGAGCAGATGCACATTGCGCCCTGCAAGCTCGGGCGCGACACGGGCCTTCGCCTCGAACGGCAGCAGCAGGGTCGTCACATATTGCACCATCTGTTCAAATTCGGTCGGCCCAACGAAGCCGCTGCCGAAGCGTTCGGCCAACGTCACGACGCCAACGGGCATCGACGTCCAGGCGCGTATGCGCTTTTGCACATCCACCCGGTCCGAGAGCGACCAGCCCGGCCGGCTGAAATGCGGCACGCCGTTGATCTCGGAGCGCTGCACCTGTTTGGCGCCAAGATCGATCCAGATCAGCTCAGACGAACCGCCACCGATATCAAACACCAAAACCAGGTCAGCATCGGGATCGATCAGTGTCGCGCAACCGGACACGGCCA
This sequence comes from Hyphomicrobiaceae bacterium, assembly GCA_031374735.1. GTDB lineage: Bacteria > Pseudomonadota > Alphaproteobacteria > Rhizobiales > Hyphomicrobiaceae > JABFRJ01. Next base: position 8,730 of record JANMGQ010000102.1, read on the forward strand.
GACGCGCTTCGTCCTCGCGCGACAGGATTTCGATGGCGAGGCCCGTTTCCTGGCGGATGCGCGATAGAAACTCTGGCCCATTGACGGCAATCCGGCAGGCCTCGGTGGCAATCAGGCGCTTGCGCGTGACCTGATGGCGCGAGACTTTGGCCGCACACACCTGCAACGCAGCGGCTGTGCGTGTCATGGCCGCGTCTGACAAGCGACCGGAGGCGGTGACGCCCTCGCCGAGGCGGATGATGCGCGAAAACGCGTCGATAACTTTGAAGCCGCGCCGCGACGGGCGTGCCACGAGCAAACGGCAATTGTTGGTGCCGAGATCGAGGGCTGCATAGACGGGTGGCGGGCTACCAGCTTGCCCCCCGGAACCGGGCGGCAAGCCGGAGCCGGCCGGATCTGGACCGGGCACGGCGGTATCCTCGGCACCTGGTATCAGGGTCCGAGGCACCCGATCCAGTATACCGGAGGTATACCGGAAGTGCCCTGGTTCGCTGCCCGAAGGCCGCAATCCCTGCGCGTCAGGCGACTCAAGAGTGTTGATCTTGCGTCCACCTTAGGCGCAGGCGCTCATTGGGACAAGCCGCAAGTGCTGGCCGCAAGTGCTGGCTGAAAAGCCAGGCCAGCAATTCATCACCGCAGCCTCAGGAGCGAAAATGCATCGCGCAGACATGATATTGTCTCAGCTTAGGCTTCAGTGGTACGATCTGCACGCAGTAATGGGGGGTCGTACTCCGACCCTTAAGGGAGGAAGTACCCAATGGCAGTTATGCGTTATGCGCTGCGGCTCGCCGCAGCCGCTTTCGTGTCAGGTCTCGTGTTTGCCGGCTCCGCTGATGCGCAGCGCCGTTCGGGCGAGTTCAGGCAAGAGCAATGGCAGGAGCTTGACAACCGTCGGGTTGCACCCGGCACCAACAATGTCACTCTTCCAGTCGGCCGCTTCGAAGGCCGCCATTCGGCGATCCGCCTGCAGGTTCTGGACGAGCCGATTTTCGTTGCCGGCCTTCGCGTCACTTACGAGAACGGCACCCGCAACGAGATTCCGATCCGTCGCCTGATGCGACCGGGCGAAACAACTGAGCCGATTGATTTGGAAGGCGGTGCGCGTCTGATCCGCGAGGTCCAGGTCAGCTTCCAGCAAGATCGTGATTGGCGGCGGACCGCGCGACTGGTGCTGCTCGGCGATATCGTTGACCGCCCTGGCCGCCCACCCGTTCCGCCGGCGGTTGTCGAACGCCCGGGCCCGAGTCGACCCGTTGGGCTCAGCCGCGATGCTCTCCCGCGCGACTGGGTGCTGTTCGGTGTTGAGCAGGCCGCCATCGGCGGCGATCGTGACGTGATCTATGTTGGTCGTGAGCGTGGCCGCTTTGACAAAATTGCCCTGCGCGTGCGTGGCAACGATGTGTTCCTGCGTGATCTTCGCGTCAAGTTTGCCAACGGCGAGATGCAGGATTTCCCTGTCAATCAGCGCATTCGAGCCGATGAGCGGACTGCCGAACTTGCGCTCGACAAGCCGCAATTCATTCAAGAAATCGAGTTGATCTATTCGTCGTCGCGCCGCGGCGGAACGCCCGCAAAAGTCGAGGTTTGGGGCGAAGTTGCCGCAAAGTGGCTTGGCGGAGAAGGCCGCGATCCCAATCACGGCTGGGTTCTGGCCGGATCGGCAACAGCGTCGATGTTTCGTCGTGACAACGATGACTACAACGTCGGCGAACGCTTTGGTCGCATCAAGCGCGTCCGCCTGTTCGTGCGCAATGGTGACGTCGACGTTCGGAGCCTGACATTCCGCTTTGTCAGCGGCGATACCGAGCGCGTCGAGTTCCGCCAGGGTCTGCGCAAGCACGAGACGAGCCAGGAGATCGTGCTGCCATCGCGCCGCGGCAACGATGAAGGACGACGGATCCAGTCGGTCGTCATCGAACACCAATCGCGTCCGACCTTCGGCGGCGAAGCCGTGGTCGAACTCTGGCTGCACCAGTAACCTGTTGCACTGCGAGACATTGACGACGGAGGCCGTTACCGCGGGATGCGGAGCGGCCTTCGTCGGTTCAAGGCTTTAGGAATTCCCTTCACAATCTTCACAATCCTGTGGCGTGGCACCGTGTGCCTTAGTGACGCCCGCAAGATTGTGCTAATCGACGGGAAAATCTTGAGGGCCCTCCGACGGGGCCTGTCTGACCTGGAGCCTTCTGCGTGAACCGAATTCGTCCCTCGTTGCCCGTTGACCGCCGCACGGCCCTTATTCTTGGTGGCTCGGCACTCGTCGTCAGCCCCGCCAGCGCGCAGCGCAAAACCGCTGGGCCGGATACCGTTCCGGTCGAAGACCTCATGCGGGCCATTCCAGGCCTGCCAGACCTGTTTCTCGGCAAAGCGGATGCGCCTTGCACGATCGTCGAATATGCGTCGATGACCTGTGGCCACTGCGCCAATTTCCACACCAAGGTGTTCCCCGCCATCAAGGAAAAGTACGTCGACACCGGTAAGCTACGCTTTGTTCTGCGTGAATTCCCGCTCGATGATTGGGCGACGGCCGCTTCCATGTTGGCCCGCTGCGCTGGCAAGGACAAGATCGAGAATGCGTACCTCATGACGGGCATCTTGTTTGCCCGCCAGGAGCAGTGGGCCTTCACGCGCTCCAACCGCGTTGCCGAGTTGTTTAAGATTGCCCAGCAGGCCGGCTTCACCCAGGACACGTTCGACAAATGCCTGACGGATGACGCGCTGACCAAGTCCGTCGAAGCCGCGCGCGAGAACGCGTCAAAGTCGTTCGGCATAAGTTCTACGCCGACATTTTTCCTCAACGGCCGCCGCCTTAAGGATGGCGAATCAACCGTCGAGGGCATGTCCAAAGCCATCGATGCCGTCCTGACCAAGAGCTGATCATGACCCTTTCCAGACGGCAGACCCTGACGGCTGCGGCTGCACTTGCTGCTGGTTTCGTCGCTCCCGCGTGGGCGCAGACCGCGACGCCGCTCCCTGACCTCGTGCTCGGCAAAGCCGACGCGCCGATCGTGATCGAAGAGTATGCCTCGCTCACCTGCGGCCACTGCGGCGCGTTCCACACCAACGTGCTGCCGCACCTGCAGAAAACCTACATCGACACCGGCAAGGTGAAGTTCATCTATCGCGATTTCCCGCTCGATGATCTGGCGGTCGGCGCGGCCATGCTGGCGCGCTGCGTCAAGGACAAGCGCGGCGATATGCTGGGCGTGCTCTACAAAACGCAGAAGACGTGGCTGTCAGAAAAGGCGAATCCGCTTGAAGAACTGCTCAAGATTGGCCGCCAGTTCGGCATGAAGCAGGACGAGATGGAAAAGTGCCTGGCAGACGAGACCGCCGCAAAGGCGATCCTTTCGGATGCCGAAGCGTTTGAGAAATCCGCCAAGATCGAGGGCACGCCGACCTTCGTCATCAACGGCAAGAAGTTTGACAAAGAGCCGACAGCAGAAGGTTTTGACGCGTACCTGAAACCGCTGGTGAAGTGATGCGATTGGCGCCCCTCCTGGTGTTCGTCGTCTCGGCAGCCCTCGCAGGCTGCACGGGCGACGCGTCCAATCTGCTCACGACAGGCGCGGCGCCCGATGCTGCCACGGCTGACAAAGCCGGCTTCAACCCCTTCTCGACCGAGCCTGAAACAGCAATCGGCGCGCGCGAGGTGATCCAGAACCCGACGCTGGCCGAGGTGCTTCAGCCCGCGGGCAGCCTGCCCGAAATGAGCTTTGGCAGCGCGTCAGCGCCGATTGTGCTGATCAAATACATGTCGCTGACATGCCCGCACTGCAAGCGCTTCCATGCCGATGTGTTTCCCGAACTCAAGCGCACCTACATCGACACCGGCAAGGTGCGCTTCGTCATGCGCGAATTCCCGATCGGCAAATCCTCGGGCACCGCGACCGTTGCGCTGCGCTGTGCGCCAGCCGACAAATACCTGGCGCTTTACAGCAAATTCATGGAGCAGCAGGGCAGCTGGGTGTCCCAAGAGGTGCGCACCGACCAGATTGCCAAGGTGGCCGCCCAAGTGGGCGTCACGGGAGAGGCATTCTCCGCCTGCCTCGCTGACAAGAAGCTGGTTTCAGACCTCAACGCCATCAAAGAGCGCGGGCGCAAGCTCGGCATCATCGGCACGCCCAACTTCTATCTCGACAACCGCCTGATCAAATCTACGGTCGATTGGACCGGCCTGCGCACACTGATCGAGGCGCGGCTCAATGGCCCAGCACCCGTCGCGAAGACAAACTGAGCCAGCCCGCGTGCTGTCGGCCGCTACCGCCGCCCGAAGTCGTCCCACAAGATCTGCCCGACCTCGCCCATCAGAGTGCCAATGCGCGTGTTGGCCTCGACCAAGGCGCGCGAATTGCCATGGGGATGTTCGGTCTTGTCGAGCGTAAACATGGCGTAGGCGATGCGATCGGTGTCACCCCCTGTGTCGCCCCGTCGGATAAGGCCAACGTCGTTGCGCAGGCCGCGGAGCGACCCCGTCTTATTGGCCGTGCTGCCCTGCGGAAGGAAGCGCGGGATGCGATCGACGAAGTGCTGGTTTTCCATGATGGCGATCATGTCGGCACAGTCGTCGGCATGGCCCGCCTCGCCCTTGGCGATCAGCGCCATCAGCCGCGCCATCGCATTCGCTGTTGCGACGTTGTTGCCGCGGCTGCGTGCGTAAGCCGGAGACGAGAACGACATCGGCTGCGCCTTGCTCGTCGCCTTGAAGGCGGCATAGGGGATGCGCGCGTCGGTGCTCAGATCCCACGCGCGGGCAAGCAGGTTATGGCAATCGTCCGGGGTGTGGATGTCCGTGATGCCGAGCGTGCGCATCCGCGCTGTGACCGCATCAAGGCCGACGACATCGCAGAGAATATCGGTCGCGCTGTTGTCGCTGATGATGGTCATCAGCATCATCAAGTCGCGCACCGTCGGCTGCAGGCCTGCGGCCAGCGTCTGTAGGACGCCCGAGCCGATGACGCGGAACGCCTCCGTAAAGACGATTCGATCGGCGAGTGCGAAGCGGCCCGTGCGTGCCTGCGCGTAGACCTCGACCATCACAGGCACCTTGAACGTGCTCGCCGTCGGAAACAGCGTGTCGCCCCCAACCGCGATCGTCGCTCCGCTTTCGATTGCGATGGCGGCGAAGCCCGCGTCGAGACCGCTGTCGCGGATCAGGGCTCCGATCTTGTCTTGCGGGAGAATCACAGTCGTCTCACTCAGAACTTGCCCGATCGTACCGGCCTCGGAACATGACCAACAAAGCTGCGTTGTCGCGTCGCTGTTTCAGAAGGATCTGCTCCATACGGCCCTGCCGTTCCTTGACGTCAGCCACATCCGTCTGGACGCGCTTCAAGATCTCGAACAGTGAGGATCGGACATTTTCACCCATGAGAAGAACATAGAGCAAACATTTGTGTTGCGCAAGCACTTTGTTCTCGTCCGTTGCCTGTCCACAGGCCGTTGACGACCTTTGAGGACCGACCTGCGCGGACCTGAGAAACCCGTGCTAAATCCTGACGCTGACCGCCAACCAGGGAGGCTGAATGCACATTTCGAAACTGCGCCTCCTCGGCTTCAAGTCGTTCGTGGAGCCGACGGAGCTTCTCATCGAGCAGGGGCTGACCGGCGTTGTCGGGCCGAACGGCTGCGGCAAGTCGAACTTGGTTGAAGCCTTGCGCTGGGTCATGGGCGAGACGTCCTACAAGTCCATGCGCGCCTCTTCCATGGACGACGTCATCTTCAACGGCACGAACCTGCGCCCGCCACGCAACATGGCTGAAGTGACGATTTTCATCGACAACGCCAAGCGGACCGCGCCGGCCGAGTTCAATGATCACGACGTGCTCGAAGTGACCCGCCGCATCGAGCGCGAGATGGGCTCGGCCTATCGGGTCAACGGACGTGATGCGCGGGCCAAGGACATCAAGCTGCTGTTTGAGGATGCGGCGACGGGTGCACGCTCGCCAGCGCTGGTGCGTCAAGGGCAGATCTCCGAGATCGTCAACGCCAAACCCGAGCAGCGCCGCCGCATTCTCGAAGACGCCGCCGGCATCGCCGGACTGCACTCGCGCCGGCACGAGGCAGAGCTTCGCCTACGCGGCGCTGAGGCCAATCTCGCGCGCGTCACAGATGTGTTGGGGCAGCTGAGTTCTCAGCTCGAAAGCCTGAAGCGGCAGGTGCGTCACGCCAAGCGCTACAAGGAATTGTCAGCCGAGATCCGCAAGACGGAGGCGCTGCTGCATCACGCGTTCTGGCTCGCGATCGAAGCCGATATCACGACCGAGGAACGCCATCTTGGCGAGGCGCTCGCTAAGGTCGCCGCCGTCACGGAGCAGGAGGCGAGCTTGATCGCGCGCGAGCACGAGGCGGCGACGCAAGTGCCTGGCTTGCGCGACATCGAGAGCCAGAAGGCCGCCGCCTTCGCGCGCATCAAGGTCGAGCAGGAAAACTTCGAGCGTGAAGCTGAGCGGGCCAAGCGTCGCCTCATCGAGTTGCAGGAGCGCAGCGCACAGATGAAGCGCGATCTCGCGCGCGAAGAGCAGATGCTGGGCGAAGCCAAGGACACCCTCGCCCGCCTCACGCACGAAAAGCAGGAGCTTGAACGCACGAACAAGCTCGCCGTCGATTTTGAGACACGAGGTGAAGCTGCATTGACCCAGGCCGAGGCGGCCGTGCGGATCATAGAGCAGCGCCTCAATGGCTTGCAGACCGCTGCCGCCGAAGCCCGCGCGCGGCGCAACAGCTTTCAAGCGCAACGCTCCGAGCGCGCCGAAATCGCGGCACGGCTCGAGCGCCAGCTGGCGACGCTGGAAGCGCAAGCCCGCGACATCACCGCGAAGGTGCCCGATCTCCAGCAACTGAAGCAGACGACCGAAACGGGCCAAGCGCTCGCCACAGCGCTCGCCGATCTCGAAGCGCAGATGAGTGCATCCGAGGAGCAGGTCGAGATCCTCAGCGTTGACGCCAAGGAAACGCGCGACGCTGCTGCGGCCGCAACACTCAAAGCTGGTCGTCTTGGCACCGAAGTCGCGACACTGACCAAGTTGCTGCGTCCTGCGACACCTGACGGCGCAACGCCTGTGCTCGATGACATCAAGGTCGATGCTGGTTTCGAGATGGCGCTCGGCGTCGCCCTTGGCGATGATCTTGATGCGCCGACGAACTCCGACGCTGCTGTTCATTGGAGCCGCGTCGAGCCGCATACGGTCGACCCGAAGTTGCCTGACGGCGTTGAGTCGTTGCTCGGCCACGTCGCAGCCCCGCTGGAGCTTGCGCGACGCTTGGCGCAGATCGGGATGGTCGCGCGCGGCGATGGCGCACGCCTGCAGAAGCTGCTGAAGGCCGGCCAACGCCTCGTTTCCCGCGAGGGTGACCTGTGGCGGTGGGATGGCTTCATTGCCGGCAGTCACGGCACGACAGCCGCAGGCCAGCGTCTCGCCGAACGCAACCGGCTGGGTGCTCTCATCGGCGGGCAGGAGCACGCAGAAGCGGACGCCGCGCGCCTGTCGACGCTCGCTGCCCAAACAGCCGGCGCGCACACAGCTGCTGAGGGCCAAGCCCGGCGCCTGCGCGGCGAAACGCGCGCCACACAAGCACAACTTGCAACCCTGCGAGATAGTTTGACCGGCATGGAGCGCGCTGCGCGCGAGGTCGAGCAGCGATTGACAGCTGTTACGGACGCCCGTGACGCTGCCCGCGATGCCTTGGTCGAGGCAACTGAGAAGCTCACCGAGATCGACATGGCGCTCGATCATCTTGGCGAGAGCGATCCGTTCGAAGACCAACTCGCGGTGACGCAGGAAGACGCCATCGAGAAGCGCGCCGCCGTTGCCGAAGCGCGTGCGGAACTCGCGACCTTGGAGCGCGAGCATCGCCAACGGGAAGAACGGCTGAAGGTCATCGTGACCGAGACCGAGCGTTGGTCGACGCGCTTTGCCTCGGCGGAGGAACACGTGGAGGTGCTGCGCGAGCGCATCGCCACGGCCGAAGAAGAGGCTCTGATTGCGGCTGAAATCCCTGACGGGATCGACGAGCAGCGACAGAGGCTTCTCGATACGCTTGCTGTTGCTGAGGTCGCGCGCAACAACGCGGCCGATGCGCTCGCCGCCGCCGACAGCGTGTTTCGCGAAACGCAAACCGCGTTGCGCGCCCTGCAGGCCAGCATCGGTCAGGCGCGCGAAGGCATGGCGCGCACCGAGACACGCCTTGAAGCCGCACGAGCACGACGCGTCGACCACATCCGCAAGACGCAGGAAGCACTCGGCGTTCTACCCGACGGCTGCCTCGCGCTTGCCGAGCATCCAGTCGATGCGCCGCTGCCGAAGCTCGCCGACATCGAGCAGATGTTCTCGAAAGCCAAAGCCGATCGCGATCGGCTCGGTGGTGTGAACCTCGCGGCTGAAGACGAACTCGCCAAGCTCGACGAACAGTTCGGCGGCCTCGACAAGGAGCGGCAGGATGTCGAGGACGCCATCGCTAAGCTGCGCGGCGGCATCAACGAGCTCAACAAGGAAGCTAAGGGCCGTCTCAACGCTGCCTTTGAGACCGTAAACGGTCACTTCCAGCGCCTATTCGGCATCCTGTTCAACGGCGGCGAAGCCAGCCTGCAGATGCTCGAGAGCCCCGAAGATCCGCTCGCGGGCGGGCTCGAAATTCTCGCCAAGCCGCCCGGCAAGAAACCCGCGACGCTCTCGCTGCTCTCCGGCGGCGAGCAGACGCTGACGGCGTTGTCACTGATTTTCGCAGTGTTTCTGACCAACCCCTCGCCCATCTGCGTGCTCGACGAAGTCGACGCGCCCTTGGACGATGCCAACGTCGACCGCTTCTGCACCATGATGGAACGCATGAGCGCCGACACGACCACGCGCTTCCTGGTCATCACCCACCACCCGCAAACCATGGCGCGCATGAACCGCCTGTTTGGCGTCACCATGGCCGAAAAGGGCGTGTCACAGCTCGTGTCGGTGAACCTCGAAGTGGCGCGCGAGTTGGTGGATGAGGACGTGGCGGCGTGAGGGGAGCGCGACGTTGGTGTCTGACCCGAGGTCAGACACCAACGAAACGCAATTGAGCATCGGCGCCGCCTATCGTAGACCGTTTTGGGGACTTCGGCCGCATGCGGCACGAGTAAGGGAAATCGTATGAGCGAACCTGTGACCTGGACGCCGCCGACCGGCGCCTACAATGCTGCGACCGACATGATCGACCGAAACGTCGCTCAGGGGCGGGGCAGCAAGGTCGCCTTCATCGATCCCAAGCGCCAGATCACCTACGCCGATCTGCAGGCGAACGTGAATCGCTTTGCCAATGTGGTGCCGCGCCTCGGCATCGGGCGTGAACGGCGTATTGTGCTGATCATGCTCGACACCATAGATCTGCCGATCGTGTTCTGGGGCGCTATAAAGGCTGGCCGCGTGCCGGTTCCGCTCAACACGCTGCTGCCGGCGGAGACGTGGCAGTATATGATCGAGGACAGCCGTGCCGATGCCGCCGTGATCTCGAAGGAGTTGCTGCCACAGGCGCGCGCCATGTTGGACGCCCTTGCGGCCAAGCGGCATCTGCATGTCATCGTCGCCGGAGACGAGGGCGATGAGACCATCCTCGGCCTCGACACGTTGCTCGCCGGCAGCGACACCAAAGCCGACATTGCCGACACCAACGCCGACGAAGTTGCGTTCTGGCTGTATTCGTCCGGGTCGACGGGGATGCCGAAAGGCACGAAGCACGTGCACGCGAGCGCCATGGCGACGGCGCGCCTGTTTGGCCAAGGTGTGCTCGGCTTCAGCGAAGACGACGTGGTATTCTCTGCGGCGAAACTGTTCTTCGCCTATGGCCTTGGCAACGGCATGTCGTTCCCGCTCTCCGTTGGGGCGACCGCGATCCTGCTGCCCGATCGTCCGACGCCGGACAGCGTCGGCAACGTCCTGAGCACGCACAACCCGACCATCTTTTGCGGTGTCCCGGCGCTGCTCGCCGCCATGCTGGCGCAACCGTCACTTGGTACAGGCGCCGGCTCAAACCGCCTGCGCGTCGTTACCTCCGCTGGCGAAGCGTTGCCGGAAGAAATCGGCAATCGCTGGCAAGCCACAACGGGTGTCGAGGTCATCGACGGCATTGGATCAACCGAGATGCTGCACGTCTTTGTCTCCAACCGACGGGGCAAAGTCCGCTACGGCTCATCGGGCACGCCGGTGCCGGGTTACGAGGCGAAACTGCTCGATGACGACGGCAAAGAGGTCGCGCAAGGTGAGATAGGCGAACTCATCATCCGTGGTCCCTCAGCGGCCGAGGGCTATTGGCTGCAGCGCGACAAGAGCCTGAAGACCTTCCGCGGCGCCTGGACCCACACGGGCGACAAATATCGCATCGGCGACGACGGCAACTATTTCTACTGCGGCCGCACCGACGACATGTTCAAGGTCTCCGGCATCTGGGTCTCACCATTCGAGGTCGAGAGCGCGCTGGTGACGCACGCGGCCGTGTTCGAGGCCGCCGTCGTCGGCAAAGAGGACACCGACGGCCTAATGAAGCCACGCGCTTTCGTCGTCTTGAAGCCCGGCGTCGAGGCCAACGACGCCCTGTTCAAGGATCTCAAGGCGCATGTGAAAACGCACGCAGGCGCCTGGAAGTATCCACGCTGGATCGACGTCCGCGCCGATCTGCCGAAGACCGCGACCGGCAAAATCCAGCGGTTCAAGCTGCGTGATGCGTGACGCCCCCGGCGGGTGGATCGCAGAGCGCAGCCAGCCCGTTGCCCGCCTCTCATGCAATTGGTGCGACGGCAATCGGCATGTTCTCGGCCGCCGACCGGCAGATCGCTTCCAGAACGGCGATGTTGCCAATCATCTCGGCATTGGTGAACGGATAGGGCGCGCGCTGCAGGCACGCATCGGCGAAGGCCTCCAGGTTTTCGCGCACGGTGTCGGTCCATTCATACTCGCGCACGTCGCGGCGACCGTCGCGGTGCTGATGGACCAGGGTCACAGGACCGGGCGTGTCGGGGTGCGTGTGATTGCGCACTTCGACCCAGCCATCTGAGCCGAACACAGTGAGGCCGATATACAGCGGCGTGACGAGGATCGCATTGAGATAGCCGGTTGCGCCCGAGGCGAAGCGCAGGTGCACCGAGACCACATCGCCGTTGTCCTTGTAGGCAACGCGGCTGGTCGTGACGGCGTAGACCTCACAAACCGGTCCAAACAGTTCGATGAAGGCGTCGGATAGGTGGATGCCCATGGCGGTCATGCCGGCCGCCGGCGCGTCGCGCTTAGAGGTGCGCCAGTTGCCATCGCCAAGGTTGGCGAGCTTGTCATGTGAGAAGTTGGCTTCTGCGTGCATGATGGTGCCGAGTGCGCCGGACCTGACGAGACGGCGCACCTCGACCATGGCCGGCTCGAAGCGCCGTTCATGACCAAGGCCCAGTTGGACGCCGGCGGTCTTGCAGGCCGCGACGGAACTCTCCGCCCCCGAGCGCGTCAGCGCCAGCGGCTTTTCGCAAAACACGTGCTTGCCGGCCGCAGCCGCCTGCAGGACCTGATCGGTGTGCATGGCGTGAGGCGTACACAGAACAACCGCTTTGATGTCCGTGGATGCGAGTGCTGCTCTATAGTCTTTCTCGAAAACGATCCCGTGCTGTTTGGCAAAAGCCGCGCCTGGCTCTGAGATATCGACCGCCATGCCGATGGTGAGATTGCGGCTGGCATGCAAGCGACGGACGATATGCTGTCCCCACCAGCCAAGGCCGATGATGGCGGCTCGGATCTTGGGTGTTGACTCAGGGTGCATAGAGACAGCCGACGTGCTGGACCAATGGTCTGCTCTCATAGCAGATCATGCGCCGCACGCGATCACCTCTGTCGCGATCGCGTCTCGTTCGGATCTTGATGTGACCGAGCGCCGACATATCGACCTTTGATGGCGCGCGTGACACTGTCGATGCCAACGCATGACTGTTTGCACAAGAGACACCCATGACGACCACACTTCCAGCATCCGCATTGCAGCTCCTGTCGCTGGTCAAAGACAACGGTCAGCTGGAGATCTCGCTCGTCAAGGCAGCCGTGCCGGAGCCGCGCGACAAGGAGGTGGTCGTCAAGGTGCTTGCGACACCCATCAATCCCTCCGATCTCGGACTACTGATGGGGGCGGCCGATGCCTCCACCCTGACGGCATCGACGCGTGATGGACTTCCAGTTGTCACCGCCGGCATTCCGCAGGCCGGCATGCGCGCCATGGCCGGTCGCGTGGGCGAGGCGATGCCGGTTGGCAACGAAGGTGCGGGCGTGGTTGTAAAGGCCGGTGCGTCGCCCGAGGCTCAAGCCCTGCTCGGCAAGACCGTCGCGATGTTGGGTGGCGCCATGTATGCCCAGTATCGCTGCCTTCAGGTGTCGCAATGCATGCTTCTGCCTGACGGAACCGATCCGAAAGACGGCGCGTCATGCTTCGTCAATCCGCTGACGTCCTTGTGCATGACCGAGACCATGCGCCGTGAAGGCCATAGCGCCCTCGTGCACACGGCCGCCGCTTCAAACCTGGGCCAGATGCTGGTCAAGATCTGCGCCAAGGACGACATTCAGCTGGTTAACATTGTGCGCAGCGATACGCAGGCGGAGCTCCTGCGCGGCATCGGGGCCAAGCATATCTGCAATTCGTCGGCGCCGACGTTCATGGAGGATTTGACGGCCGCGCTTGTCGAAACCGGCGCGACAATCGCGTTCGATGCCATCGGCGGCGGCAAGCTCAGCAGCCAGATTCTGAGTTGCATGGAGTCAGCGGCGGTCAAGCGCATGAAGACCTATAGCCGCTACGGATCGGACAGTTTCAAGCAGGTCTATATCTACGGCGGCCTGGATACCGGACCGACGACGTTGACGCGCAGCTTTGGATTTTCGTGGGCGCTCAGCGGCTGGCTGCTCACGCCATTCTTGCAGAAGATCGGCCGCGACGAGACGCAACGCTTGCGCAATCGTGTCGTTGCCGAACTCAAAACGACGTTTGCGAGCCACTACAGCCACAAGATCTCATTGGCGGAGGCGCTCAATCCCGCTACGATCTCGAACTACAACAAGCGCGCAACGGGCGAAAAATACCTCATCTGCCCACATGCGCCCTGATGGCGGCGCCGGTCATCCGCGTTCTCAGTCGCACCTTGAGTAGGACAAACACACATGCCGCTGAAACGCATGGTGCTCCAGATTGGTATGGGGACCGACATCCGCGGCTCCGACGACACGAAGGCCGCTGTTCGCGCCGTACGGGACGCGCTGTGGCACAACACGTTGAACATCGCGACGGCTCTCAAGCAGCCGCTGGAGGCGATGCACGTGGACATCACCATCGGAACGCCAAATCCAGCGACGGTCGACAAGGCCGCCGTGCTGGCGGTTTTGCCCTATGGCAAGGGCACCGTCACGGTCGTCGAGGGCGGGCTCAGAATCGCAAATGATGCTGGCACTGACGCGACGCTGATCGCGCATGCGGCGGTCATTGTCCGTCTCGACGTTGCGTAAGGGCAAGCACAATGGCGATCCAACGCATCATTCTCGAACTTGGCACCGGCAACGATCTGCACGGTGGCAACTACACGAAAGCGGCGCTGCGTGCGGTGCAGGATTGCCTGCACCACAGTTCGCTGTCGTTCCTTCGTGCGCTGAACATCAATCCAGCCAACATGCTGGTTGAGGTCACCATCGGCGTCCAGCGCCCCGAACAGGTCGATGCTCAGGCCGTCAAGGCCTCGCTGCCACATGGGCAGGTGTCTGTGAAAGTGGTGAAGGGCGGGCTCGACGTGCCGGACGAAACGGGTGGCGATTTCGCCGTCATCGCAAGTGCGGCGATTGCTGTGAGGTTAGACTTGGAGTGACGAAAGAGACGTTGGCCTCCCGTCACTCCGAGGCTATTTCCGAGGATGCGGCGGCAAACTGTGCCAGCAGGTTCCGTCTCGCCCGCACTGGTGCGCTATGCTAATCCGCCGCCATGACCGATACGCTGAAATCAAATGCCGCCGTCACGGTCGGCAACGTCACCTTCGCCATGAACCGGCCGATCGCGGTGTTCGCCGGGCCGTGCCAGATGGAGAGCCGCGCGCACGCGCTTGAGATGGCAGCCGCGCTCAAAGAGATCGCGACCCGGCTCGGCATCGGCCTCGTGTACAAGTCGAGTTTTGACAAGGCCAACCGCACGTCTCTGAACGGCAAGCGCGGCATGGGCCTTGCCGCTGCCTTGCCCGTGTTTGCCGAGATCAAGGACACGTATGGCCTGCCCATCGTAACTGACGTGCACGAGATTGATCACTGCGCACGGGTGGCCGAGGTCGTGGATGTGCTGCAGATTCCTGCCTTCCTATGCCGGCAGACGGACCTGCTTGTGGCTGCGGCCAAGACCGGCCGCGTGGTCAAGATCAAGAAGGGCCAATTCCTGGCGCCCTGGGACATGAAAAACGTCGTTGCCAAGGTGACCGAGAGCGGCAACGCCAATGTGCTTGTCACTGAACGCGGCTCCAGTTTCGGCTACAACACGCTTGTCGTCGATATGCGCGCGCTGCCGCAGATGGCCGAGACGGGTGCGCCGGTGATCTTCGACGCCACACACTCCGTGCAGCAACCTGGCGGGCAGGGCACCTCATCGGGCGGCGATCGCCGCTATGTGCCGCCGCTGGCGCGCGCCGCTGTTGCGGTCGGTGTCGCGGGCCTGTTCATTGAGACGCACGAGGCGCCGGACAGGGCACCCAGCGACGGCCCGAACATGGTGCCGTTGAAGGATTTCGAGCGATTGTTGCGCGAGCTGATGGCCATCGACCGGGTGGTGAAGGGGTATTGAGCGCGCGCTCTTAGAGTTAACCGAATTTGAGATGTTTGCGTGTACGTTGCCGTGAGATTAAGGGGCACGACGCATGCTGACGGCGACCGATACGATTCCGGTATTGACCACTGATGAAACCCCGCCGAAAGCGTTGCTGCGCGACGATATTCGCGCCCGGCTGGAACCTGAACAAATCGCCTGGCTCGAACAACGTCTCGAGGTGCGCCGGACGGAGGCCGCGATTGCCTATCGCGTCTCAACGGCTCTGTTTGGCAGCCGCTTCTACATTGCCCTGCTTGCCGGTCGGGAACTGAGATCCAGCAAGCGGTTGCAGCAGGAAGGCTTGAAGAGATCCTTCGGTTCAGTCGCTTTCGAGATCTCCATTATCAGCCTCGCGGCGACACTGATGGTTGCCATGGTGGTCGGCCTAGGCGTCGGCTTGTTCTGGCTCCTCGACCAGGCGCTCGGCATTACGAACTTGCCTGAGTACCTCGACAAGCTGTTTCACTGAAGCGACAGCGACCATCGCCGCGACAGGTCATGCCAACGTAAATGCTTCATGCACGGCGCTTTGGACGCCGCCGCCCATGACCGCCCCACCTCCGGCGACATAGATCGCATCTCCGACAAGCGCTGCACCCAGGCCATGTCGCGGCGTCGGCATTGGCGCGTACTGCGCCCAGGTGTCGGTCGCGACGTCATAGCCCTCGCTCTGGCCGTACACGCGGTCCGTGCCTTCGCCGCCCATGCAGAAGATCTTGCCGCGATACAGCACGGCGCCGTGGCCTGATCGCGCCGTCGGCAATGGGCGCTTTGGGGCCCAGGTGTCTTTTGCGGGATCATAGACGTGATGCAGGTTGGAGTTGGTGTGGAAGCTATCCACGCGCCCGCCGATCACGTGAATCAGCTCGCCGGCCTGCAGAGTACCCGTGTGGTCGCGTGCGGTTGGCATCGGTGTGCGCTCCGACCATTTATCCACCTTCGCATCATACACGTAGTGCCAGTCGATCGACTTCTTGGTCGCGAAGGTGTCTCCGATGGCGCCGCCGATGACATGCATCTTGCCGTTCATGCCGACGCAGCCTGCGGCACCGAGCGCTCGTGGCAGCGGCGCAATTGCCGTCCATTTGTCGGCTGCCACATCGAACACGAAGCAGAGCGCATGCGGCTTGCGGTTCTGCTCCTCAAAGCCGCCAAGCGCATAAAGGCGCCCGTCGAGAAACGCGACGCCGACATGGTTTGCGCCCTTCGGCATCGGCGCCATCTCGACCCACTGGTTCTTCGAGCCGAGAAACACCTGATGGTACGGTCGATCAACCCGTTGCTCGCCATAGCCACCGACCAGATGCATCCGATCGCCGTCTGACGCGGCCCAGGCCATCTCGCTGCGCGGGATCGGCAAAGCCGCGCGCTCGATCCATTTCCCGGGCGTTCCTGCTTTCGGCGCCGGGCTGTCGAACACGTGCTGCTGTTTGGCGAGCTCGGGCGCGTCGTGGCGGCCAGGCTTCTGCAGGCTTTCGTAGAGGCCGCCGTGGTGGGCATGCTGCGCGAGCGACGGTGTCGCCGCCAGCGCGCCAGCGCCAGCAATGAGAGTGCGTCGGGTGAGCATGGGTGATCTCCAACTGTTCGCTCTGGCGGAACCGTCAAGCGTGACACGCGGCACGTCAAGCGTTTCTCCAAGACGACGATTCCGCGGCCTGTGCTGGCGAGCACTGAGGGGCCGCAGCGATTGCGGCATTGTCCAAGCATCAGACGGGACAAACAAACGGACCGCTGCTGACCAACCAGCCAACCCCACGGATCACGCCATGAACAAGCTCATCGCCACCCTCGCCGCCGCGTCCATGCTGTTCGCCGCCCAAGCGCCGGCCTTCGCCTCGGATCGCGGCAAAGAAGTGAAGCCCGTCGGCAACGTCTCGACCAAGTACCGTTCTGACAACCGCATTAAAATCGGCGCAGGCATTGCCCTTGGTGCCATCATCGTTGGCGCAGCCATTGCCAGCCGCGCTCATGCCGAGCAGACCTCGTACGAGAGCAAATGCCGGATGTGGCGCGACGATTGCCGCTACGGCAACGACCGGGCCTGCTACAAGTACGACACACGCTGCTGATCCGGCGGCATGGCAGCATGACGGATTCGCCGACATGTTGCCATGTTGCTCGTCAAAATGACCAGACGTTGCATGTGAGGCCATGTTGCATCGAGGCCGTTCCATGACGAAACCGCCCAATCGCGTGCCGACCACGGCCGGTGCTGCGTTCTTGGCCATGCGGACGCGTAACACCGCGAAGCCTGCCCTGGATCTCTTCAGAAGCGTGCTCGTTGTCGATGACAATGCGCTGGGTCTCAGACGTATGCTGGCGACAGTCAGGCTCGTGATGTCTCCAGCGACGAAGGTGGTCACGGCAACGACACTTGGGCAGGCGTTCGACCACCTGATCGCCGACCCGGCTACAGATCTGATCCTCCTGAACGATTTTCTGCAGTCGCCTGACACGGCGTTGACGACAATTCCGTTCATCCGCCGACTGTACAGCGGCCCCATCATCGTCAACAGCGAGCAGAAGGAAAGCAAGCGCGTGCGAGAGATTTTGCGGCTCGGAGCCGCAGCGTTTATCCACCTCGACGACCTCGACAGCCAAACTTTGGTGGATGCGATGACGATGGCCGCAGCGTGGAAGCCGAAGGTTTAGTGTTCCGCCGCCTTGGTCCATTCCGCTGCGACCGCCTCATCGGTCTCTAAAACGCCGTGCACCGCAGCGGCGAGGCGAAACGCATGGGTGTCAGCCAGCCGCGCATAGGCCCAGACAGCCATCGCCCGCACCAGCGGCGAGGCATCGCCGAGCAGACGGCGCACGGGTTCCGTCAATGCTGGATCTCGGGCGTTGCCGGCCGCAATCAGCGCATTGCGGACGACGCGGTTCCGGCCCGTACGCTTCACGGGCGTGCCGGCGAAGCGCGCCCGGAACGCGGCATCATCAAGCGCCAGGATCTCGGCGAGCGATGGATTGTCCGTCTCGGCGCGCGCATGAAAACGGATCTCGCGCGCGGTGGCCGCAAACTTGTTCCACGGACACACAGCCAGGCAATCGTCACAGCCGAACACACGATTGCCGATGGCTGAGCGAAACTCTTCGGCGATATGGCCGGGGTGCTCGATGGTCAGATACGCGATGCAACGCCGCGCATCGAGCTGGTAGGGCGCGGGAAACGCGTTCGTTGGACAGGCGTCCAAACAACGCCGACAAGAGCCGCAATGATCCGCCTCCGGTGCGTCGGGTTCTATATCCACCGTCGTCAGGATCGCGCCGAGAAACAGCCACGAGCCGTGCTCGCGCGAGACAAGGTTTGTATGCTTGCCCTGCCAGCCGAGACCGGCCGCCGCTGCCAACGGTTTCTCCATCAACGGCGCCGTGTCGACGAACACCTTTACGTCGGCGCCTGACGCGGCCTGCAACGCGCGCGCGACCCGCTTCAGCCCCGCCTTGACGATGTCGTGGTAATCGCGGCCGCGCGCATAGGCTGAGATGACGGCACGGTTGGCCGCCACAGTGGTCGCGATCGGGTTTCCTGCCGGGCTGTAGTTGAGTCCGAGCATCACGGCGCTCAGTGCCTGCGGCCACAGCGCCTGCGGGCTTTTGCGCCGCTCGGCATGGGTTGCCATCCACGCCATCTCGCCATGGCGTCCGTCCGCCAGAAACGCCGCAAGCCGGCTCGCCGCCTCTGGTATCGCATCAGCCGACGTCACGCGCACGGCGTCGAAACCGGCGGCGGCAGCCTCGCGCTGGATGAGGGATTTAAGGTCGGTTGACACAATCGCGCTTCTTGCAGAGGCAGGCTGGAGCGTCTAGGCCGGTGAAACTTTCCCTCGCCCCCACTTCGGGGGGAGAGGGGGACTGTGCAGATGTTCTTAGACGTCTGCACAGTGGGTGAGGGCAGCTTCCGCACCGTACGCGCATGCCGCTAGAATGGCGCTCGATTTTGCGAACCATTGGCAATCGCGAGAGAGCAAGTGGCTGCCCCTCACCCACCCACTTCCGGCGCGCGCGCCGGAAGTGGGTCTCCCTCTCCCCTCTGAGGGAGGGGAGAGGGGCTACAGCAACCCCAGAGCGCTACCATGACCGTCAAAGTCCGTTTCGCGCCGAGCCCGACTGGGCGCCTGCACATCGGCAATGTGCGCACGGCGCTGTTGAACTGGCTGTTTGCGCGCAAGCACAAGGGCCATTTCATTCTGCGGCTTGATGACACCGATACGGCGCGTTCAACCGAGGCGTTCGCGCAGGGCATTCTGGAGGACATGACGTGGCTCGGCCTCACCTGGGACAGCACCTTCCGCCAGTCGGACCGCACTGCGCGCTATGCCGAAGCCGCCGAACAGTTGAAGCAGTCGGGTCGCCTCTATCCCTGCTATGAAACCGAGGACGAACTCGACCGCCGCCGCAAACGTCAGGCGGCCATGGGCCGCCCGCCGCTCTATGACCGCGCGTCGCTCCGCCTCTCCGCCGAAGAACGCGCCAAGCTCGAAACTGCCGGCACGAAACCCCATTGGCGCTTCCGGCTGAACAACACGAAGTCCGGCGCGCCCGACACGATCGTGCCAACGCCTGTCGTCTGGGACGATCTCGTGCGCGGCGAGCAGATGGTGGATGCGGGATCGCTGTCCGATCCCGTGCTCGTGCGCGCCGACGGCACGTTCCTTTATACGTTCACGTCCGTCGTCGACGACGTCGACACAAAGATCACACACGTGGTTCGCGGCGAAGATCATGTGACCAATACGGGCGTGCAGATCCAGATCTTCGAGGCTCTCGGTGGCGCAGTGCCATTCTTCGCGCACTTCTCGCTGTTGGTCGACAAAGATGGCAGCGCGCTATCCAAGCGGCTCGGCTCGCTCTCGGTCGCGGGTCTGCGCGAGGATGGGCTCGAGGCCATGGCGATCGTCGCCCACGCGGCCCTCATCGGCACGTCGGACCCGGTGCAGCCGCACAACACTCTTGAAACGCTGTTTGCCGGCTTCGACTTTGCCAAACTTTCCCGCTCGCCCTCGCGCTTCGACAGCGACGAACTGGCGGCGCTGAATGCGAAACATCTGCACACACAGTCTTATGCGGCCGTGCAGGCTCGCCTCGCGGCGCTTGGCGCTGACGGCGGCGAAGCGCTGTGGTTGGCGGTTCGCGGCAACGTCACCCGTCTCGCTGAAGTGAAGGATTGGCGCGATGTGATTTCGGGCGACATCAACGCCCTCGTCGAAGACCGGGCATTTCTTGAGAAAGCCACGGTCCTGTTGCCAACCGCGCCCTGGGACGACACCACCTGGACGACGTGGACCAACGCCGTGAAGGCTGCCACGGGCGCCAAAGGTCGCGCCCTGTTTCACCCCTTGCGCCTCGCGCTAACGGGCCGTGATACGGGCCCGGAAATGAAAGCTCTCTTGCCGCTGATCGGCCGCGAGCGAGCGCTGCAGCGGCTCGGCTGATGTACGACCGGCAAGCTATGTTCGCTCTGGTCTGCCCAAACGTCAGGCAGCCGCCTTTTCCACAGCCTCGACGATGTCGCCGACCACCTGCTTCACGACGTCTTCGTTCTGACCTTCCGCCATCACGCGAATGACAGGCTCTGTGCCCGAGGGGCGAATGACCAGACGCCCCTTGTCGCCGAGCTTGGCTTTGCCACCTTCGATGGCTTTGCGCACAGCGTCTTTCTCCAGCGGCTTGCCCCCGGCATAGCGCACGTTGCGCAGCAGTTGCGGCAGTGGCGTGAAACGGTTGCACACTTGGCTGACGGGCTTGCCCGTGGCGACCACGACGGCCAGTACCTGCAATGCCGAGACGAGGCCGTCGCCGGTCGTCACATAGTCCGACATGACGATGTGACCGGACTGTTCGCCGCCCACATTAAAGCCGTGCTTGCGCATATGTTCGACCACGTGCCGATCGCCGACGTTTGTGCGTGCGAGCGTCAGGCCGAGGTCCTTCAAGTATAGCTCAAGCCCGAGATTCGACATGATGGTGGCCACGATCCCACCAGCGGCCAACTGTCCGCGCTTGTTCCAACTCTCGGCGATCACGGCCATGATCTGGTCGCCATCGACGATTCGGCCCTTTTCATCGACGATCACGACGCGATCTGCATCGCCATCGAGTGCGATGCCGATGTCGGCCCGCACCTCGCGCACTTTCTCGCATAGCGCCTCAGGATGCGTGGAGCCGCACTTCAGGTTGATGTTGCGGCCATTCGGCTCGACGCCGATTTTGATGACCTCAGCGCCAAGCTCCCAGAGCGCGTCGGGGGCGACTTCATAGCCGGCGCCGTTGGCGCAATCGACCACGATGCGCATGCCGTCGAGGCGGATGTTTTTCGGCAGCGTGCGCTTGGCAAACTCGACGTAGCGCTCCTGGGCGCTGTCGATGCGCTTGGCGCGGCCGATGTGCTCGGCGCCGATCATCATCTGCGAGGCCGGCAGATCGATCATGCGCTCCATCTCGAGTTCCATCTCGTCCGAGAGCTTGTAGCCGTCGGGGTCGAAGAACTTGATGCCATTGTCATGATACGGGTTATGCGAGGCCGAGATCATGACCCCAAGGTCGGCGCGGAGCGATTTTGTCAGCATGGCAACCGCCGGCGTCGGCATGGGGCCGAGCAAGAACACGTCCATGCCGACGGCGGTAAAGCCCGACGTGAGCGCGTTTTCGATCATGTAGCCGGACAGGCGCGTATCCTTGCCGATCACGACCCGATGCGGCGGCTTGGTCGTAAACAACTTGCCCGCGGCCATACCGGCCTTCATGGCGATTTCCGCCGTCATGGGATGCGTGTTGGCGAGGCCACGGATGCCATCGGTTCCGAAGTAGCGGCGGGTCATGCGGTCTCCCAAGGTTCCGGATCGTGCGGGTTCCGGGCGAGCCGGAGCATGCGAGAATCGGGCCACAGCCATGCAAGTTAACCCTGCACAGGGTCAAGGGCTCGGCGACACGCTGTAAGAGCAAAGTTCACATGTCCCCTTTGAGCAAGGTAGACGTGTCACCTGTGTGCGCGTGAGGCCGGGGTTATGCGACCCAATCGAAATCACGAACCAATGCACCGGCGCAGGACGGCATCCGCATTACTCTGGTCGCCGGCCCAGGCGACGTATTGGTCAGGGCGTACCAGGATCAATGGGGCCTTCAGCCGCTGCCTATCGCCGCCTGCATCATCGCGGATGATGCGTAGCGGTACGCCCAGTTGCCGCGCCGCAGCCTCGAACTGCGCCACGCGAGACGGCTCGGCATCGAGCGCCAATAACGTGAATCTGCCGTCGAGAACGTCGAAGATGTTGCGACCATCAGACAGCGTGACCGGCGACAGGTGATGGCCGGCGCGCGCTTCGTGGCGATGGCTGCCGCGGGCGCTGCTCGCGCTGTTCGCAGGGCCGAACACAATCGGCGATCCATCGTAGTGCGGCTCGAAGGCGTGTACTTCGCCTGAGGCGCCGCTGGCGCGGTCTGCCCAGGCTCGCTCGAAGGCAGCATAATCCCGGTCAGGCGCGTGGTCCGCCAGGAACGTACGGTCGACGTCGATGCTCTTTTCAATGAAATCCTGCGCCGTCGAGGCAAAGACCGGCAAGCGCTCAAGGCTGTAACTGTCGAGCAGGCATGGTCCGCCCCAGCCCTTCAACACCGCATCGAGCTTCCAGGCGAGGTTGACCGCGTCCTCGAAGCCCGTGTTGATACCATAGCCGCCATAGGGGGGATGGCTGTGCGCCGCGTCACCCGCGATGAACACGCGCCCGTGGCCATAGGTGTCGGCGATGGCGATGCGCAGGTCCCAGAGGCCGAAATGATCGATCTCGGCCTTGAAGGGCGCGCCGATGGCGCTTTGGATCAGCCCTTCGCAGTCAAGGCTTTCGCGCGTCGAGCCAGCCGGAACGGGGGCATGGAAAAAGAACGTCGTGCCGAGGTCGACACGGCCGAGAAATTTCCAGTAGCCCTTCAAGGCGGGGTCGAGCACGCAAAAGAAGGACTTGCCCGGATAGCGCGCCAGCAACTGGTGCAGCTCGGGCGAGCGGAACACCAGCAGCACCATGACCTTGTCGTGATCACGCAGCGTCGACGTGATGCCCGCGCGTTCACGCACCAGCGACCGGCTGCCGTCGGCACCGACGGCATAGGCACAGCGCACCTGCCGCGTTTCGCCACCGACACGCGCGCGGCTCGTCAGGGTGACGCCGTCGGCGTCCTGGGCGAGATCCTCGACGCTCCAGCCATAGAGCGTTTCGACGGTTTCGAGTTCGCTCGCGCGCCGCCGCAAGACCGCCTCGGTCGCATACTGCGGCAGCCGCTCGTTGTCGGTGAAATAGAAGGGGCGCACGAGTTCTCGCCGCATCCAATCGTAGTGATGGTCGCTGAGCAGCGTGCCGTAAGCGGTGAGACCGCCCATGCCGTACTCGGCTGGAACTGTTCGCGCGGCGCGCAGGGCCTGTTCGATGCCCCAGAAATGAAAATGCTCCAGCGTCCGCTGCGTCAGGTTCTGGCCGCGCGGAATGGGTGACGGCTGTTCGTAGCGCTCGACGACGAGGCAGCGCACGCCCCGCTGGCCGAGCGCGATCGCGGTTGCGAGCCCGACGGGACCTCCGCCTGACACGACGACGTCATAGGATGTCAGTGGCATCAGCTGTTACTCGTCCACACCGAGGCCTGCAGTCTGGACAACGTCGCGCCAGCGCGGCAGGTCTTTGGCGATCAGATCGGCAAACGCCTGCGTCGTACCGCCAACGGCTGACAGTCCCTGCTTGTCGAGGGTGTCTCGCACCTTTGGGTCCGCCAAAGCCTCGTTCAGGACTGTGTTCAAGCGGCCAACGATGTCAGGCGGCGTGCCTGCTGGCGCGCTGAGGCCGTACCATAGATCAACTTCCGTATCGCCAATGCCCTGTTCGGCGAGCGTCGGCACGGCTGGCGCCTGCGGACTACGCTTGCTGCTGCCGACGCCTAGGATGCGGATGCTGCCCTCCTGGGCATGCGAGAGCCCGACATGGATTGGAATGAACATCGCTTGCACGTGTCCACCAACCACGGCCTGTACCGCACCGGCGGTGCCTGTGAATGGAATGTGGCGCAGTTTCGTGCCCGTGCGCAGCTGGAACAACTCCATCGCCAGATGATGTGGCGTGGCGCGACCCGGCGATGCGTACGTCATCTCCTCGGGCTTGGCCTTGGCAGCGGCGATCAGCGCTTTGGCATCGGCAATGTCGACTGACTTGTGCACCACAAGTGCCAAAGATCCGCGCGCGATCTCGATGATGGGCTGAAAATCCTTGATCGGATCGAAGGTCTGCTTTTTTGACATCGCGGCGGTCATCAAAACGGTGTTGATGTACAGCAGCAAGGTGTGTCCGTCCGGGGCCGCCCGGCTGGCGACACCAGCGCCGATGGTACCGCTGGCGCCTGGCCGGTTGTCGACCACGACCGTCTGGCCCCACCGTTTGCCCATTTCCTCCCCTGCGAGCCGCGCCAACAGATCAGGCCCGCTCCCAGCTGTGAACGGCACGACGATCGTGAGCGGTCGATCGGAGAGACGCTGGGCCAGAGCGGGCACTGCAAGAAGGGATACGCCGCCGATGGTGAGGGCGCGTCGGGTCAACGGTGTCATCACATCTCTCCGGCTCAGGGAAAAAGATGGTATCCGTGACGCCTCCAGGACACCAGTGAATTAGCTGGCGTGACTGTGCGGCATGACAGGTTTTGGGTTCTCAGCCCCGACAAGGCAGTGCCGCCGCAACTTCCGCTCGGTAGGCATTGCGCAGCGCTGCGTGGCGGGCGAGGTCGTAGCTCCAATGGCCGGTCGCGCCGCGCATGCGCTCATGGCGCAAGGCATAGCGAAGTTTGACCAGGATCGCATGGCGCCCGCTGATCGAGGTGTCGCTGATGTCGGACGGCCAAAGGGCAAGCAGGACCGGTAAATCGCGCGCCCGATCGTACGCTCGGGGCCCTCGCGACGTGCGGGGGTGCGTGGCGCGGATACAAGGACGGTCATTCGGTCGGTCGTGAGCCATGCCCCGACGTGCCACACCACCAAGGGGCGCCAGTTTGTGCCACCTTGGTTGATGCAGGCTGGCGGAGGCCGGCTGTCGCATTTAATGTCTATCGAATTCAAAGGCTTGAATTGATGTTGTGCCGACGCTTGAGCGAGGCGATTTCGACGATGTTAAGCTTGCTATTCGGTCAGGTCGCCGATCGACATCACCACCGGCGCGTACCAGACAAAGTCTCGCTCCACGCTGCTAGCGCGAGAAACTTTGGAAGAACGCCCAGACTTCGTCGGCCCCTTCGATGTCGCGATTTCGAGGCCCAAGGAACGTCTCGAAGCGCGGCGGGCTGATGCGCGATGGCCATTGGTGACCGCCACCCTCAATCCGCAACAGCACGACATCGGCGCCTGCAGGGCAGGCGTAGGTGTGGCGCGTCACCGTTGAGCGGTCGGTGGCATCAAGGTCCGGCAAGGCTTGCATGTCGACCTTGTCAGAGCAGCCATTGGCGCGCCGAAAGTGCGCCAGGGTCGCCTCCGTGCCAAGATAAGGCCCCGTGCGCTCCCAGGGGATGATCCTGTCGGCCGTGCCGTTCATGATCAGGATCGGGATGGCTCGTGACGGTTTGCAGCGGGGAACACGTGTGTCGGTCAAGACTGCAATTGAAGCTGCACCGGCGGCGAACAGATCCGGCCGTTCGCAGAGCATGCGATACGTCATCTTGCCCCCATTTGAGGCGCCGGTGACGTAGATGCGCTTGCGGTCGGCGACACCGTCTGCCACCAGTTTTTCGACAAGCGCGCCCAGAAACGCGACATCGTCGGTGCCAGCCGGCGGGGACTTGCCTTTGATCTCTGCGCCGACACGTCCATCAGCCCAGGCGGTGTTAAGTCCATCGGGGAGGGCGACAGCGACGCGGTGCTTGGCGGAAAACGCCGCCCAAGCACCCGTGCGTTCGAACTGGGCCCCGGACATCAGGTTGCCATGCAGCGCCAGGATCAGCGGGCGCGGCTCGGCGGCTGTTGCACCATATAGTTCAAAAGTGCGGACGGTATTGCCAACCACGATCCGCTCGCCGGCCTGCGTCGTCTCAAATGACAGGAGTAGAAAAAAAGCGATCGTCAGGCAGAACTTCATTGTGACTATCCCGTTGGCTGTGCGTCGTTCAACGGGCAGGTGGAGCGCAATCCGTCGGTGCAGGCAAGTGGATCGGGACGAATAGGATCAGGGCGAGACCTTGGCCGATCGCGCGCCGATGGCACGAGCCAGCAGGCTGAACAATTCGGCTGAGACGCGCCCGCTTGGCTCCAGCTTATGAGCGGTTTCAAAGGCACGGATGGCACGCTCGGTTTCGTCGCTGACGCGGCCGGTGATGCGGCCCGGCTCGTAGCCGAGCGTCGTCAGGGAGTGTTGCACCGTGCGTACAACTTGCTCGGCCTCCGGCGATCGTATCTTGCGAGCCTCTGCGCCGGGCTGACGGTTCGCGGCCGTGCCGTCACGCATGCGCTTTAACAGAACCTCGGTCGCCTCGCCGGTGATCGGGAGAGCGTTGTCATGCTCGTAGGCCATGATGGCCGCGCGTGAGAGCGGTCCGATGATGCCGTTCGCGACGACGGGGCCATAGCCGCGGCTGAGCAGCTCCTTCTGCACCCGCAAGATGACATCGGGATCGCCTTCGGCTTCGGGCAGGTGCGGCATGCGCAAGGGTTGAGCTGAATCTGTTGCAAGGCGTGCCGTACGGATCGGCTCGGCTGGCGGCTGAGGGAGCTCAGCGTGCGGTGCGCGTGCGGCGGCGTCGCGGACAGAGGAGCCGCGGACAGAGGCTTCACGGATTGGCATCGAGGGCGGCGGCACGGCGGTGTGCGTGGTCGAGGTCAACGGTGGATTTGTGGCCGTCGCGGTCTTGGCTGCCACGGCTTGCGCGGGCATGGCCTTGGCAAGCGCTGGTGTCATGTCCGGCTGCAGCAACAGCGTGTTGACGGCAACACCCAACATCAGAATTGCAAAACCGCCAAAGATCAGACGCATCACGCCGGGAGACATGGCCCGCACCTCTCAAACGCACAACTCGGCTCACTGTCGGGGCAAGCGGTTAATGTTCCGTAAAGGTTACGGGGTCGTAAAGACTATCATTTCGCGGGCGTGCTCAAGTTTCGGGCTTAAAGGGGCGCGCGAGCAGTCCATTGATGGCAGCGTCGACGGTCATGCGACCTGTGACGATCGCCGCGACCGCCTCGGACACGGGCATTTCGATGCCGAGCTTGGCCGCGAGATCTGTTGCGGCCGTCGCCGTGAACACGCCTTCAGATACCGATTTGCGCGTGCCGAGAATGTCCGCCAGCGGTGTGCCCTGGCCGAGCGCACGACCAAGGCTCATGTTGCGCGAGAGCGGGCTACCACATGTGAGAAGCAGGTCGCCGAGGCCGGATAAGCCCATCAGTGTGTCTGGACGCGCGCCCTGAGCTTCGGCGAAGCGTCGGAGCTCAACGAACCCGCGCGTCACGAGGGCGGCGTGCGCGCTGGCGCCGAGGCCTTTGCCATCGAGAATGCCAGCTGCAATCGCGAGCACGTTCTTGATGGCGCCACCGATCTGCACGCCGATGAGATCGTCGCTCCAATAGAGGCGGAACATGCGGTAGCCGATCGCGGTCGACAGGCGCTCGCCCAGTGCGGCCTCGGCGGTCGCGATCGTCAGCGCCACCGGCAGGCCGCGGACGACCTCGTGGGCAAAGCTTGGGCCAGACAAGATGGCGGCCGTTGCCAGCGGAAGTTCTTCGGCGAGCACGTCGGTCAACATCTTGCCCGAGGCCTGCTCGATGCCCTTGGAACACAGGACCATGGGCGTGCCGGCCGTCAGGTGGGGTCGCATGGCCGCCATGACGACGCGGCTCTGCTGCACAGGCGTGACGAGCAAGACAACGCTGCGCGATGTGGCG
Organism: Hyphomicrobiaceae bacterium; assembly: GCA_031374735.1. GTDB lineage: Bacteria > Pseudomonadota > Alphaproteobacteria > Rhizobiales > Hyphomicrobiaceae > JABFRJ01. The sequence goes on from JANMGQ010000102.1 coordinate 36,448, forward strand.
GCGCCAATGTCGGTGGTTGCGCGCAAACTTGCGGACAAGGGAACACCGGGCAGATAGGTGGCATTGGTGCGCGACGTCATGATCTCGTTCACGACTTCGGCGTTGCGCGCCCAAAGCACAACGTCACGGCCCGCACGGCATAACGTTTCAGCCAGCGCCGTGCCGAACGCGCCGCCGCCGACAATGCCGATCGTGTCGAAGTTCATTGCGTGGCACCTATTTCGGCCGGATCTGCCCGGTGCCGCGCACCATATACTTGAAGCTGGTGAGCTGCTCGACGCCGACGGGGCCGCGGGCGTGCATGCGGCCGGTGGCAATGCCGATCTCGGCGCCGAAGCCAAACTCGCCGCCGTCGGCAAACTGCGTCGAGGCGTTGTGCAGGACAATGGCTGAATCGACGTGCTTCAGGAAGCGCTCGGCGGTGCCGTTGCATTCGGTGACGATGCAGTCGGTGTGTTGCGAGCCGTACCTGGCGATGTGCGCGATGGCCTCATCGACGCCGTCGACGACTTTGACGGCGATGATGGCATCGCTGAATTCGCGACCGTAGTCATCGGGGCTGGCTGGCGTGACGCGCGGATCAACCGCGACGGTCGCCGCGTCGCCGCGGACTTCGCAGCCTGCATCGAGCAGCGCCTTCACCAGCGGCGTCAAGTAGTCTTCGTGCGCGCCCCATCCTTCCGCAGGCATGTCGACGAGCAGGCACTCGGTTGAGCCGCACACGGACGTGCGGCGCAGCTTGGCATTCAGCACCAAGGGGATCGCCACATCGAGATCCGCGCCGCGATCGACATAGGTGTGACAGATGCCCTCCAGGTGGGCGAAGATGGGCACGCGCGCCTCAGCTTGGACGCGGGCGATAAGGCTCTTGCCTCCGCGCGGCACAATCACGTCGATGGCACCATCGAGCCCGCCGAGCATGTGCCCGACGGCTGCACGGTCCGTCGTGCCGATGAGTTGAATGGCGTGCTCTGATAAGTCTGCGGCGCGCAGGCCTTCGACCAGGGCTCCGTGGATCGCGCGCGACGAGTGGATGCTTTCCGAGCCGCCTCTCAGAATAGCGGCATTGCCGGACTTGAGGCAGAGGCCGCCGGCGTCGGCCGTCACGTTCGGTCGGCTCTCGTAGATGATGCCGATGACACCGAGTGGCGTGCGCACCCTTTGGAACCGCAGACCGTTGGGCCGCTCCCATTCGGCCGTCACAGCTCCGACTGGGTCAGCCAGGGCTGCGATGTCTTCCAGCCCCTTGGCAATGGCGTGAATGCGTTCAGCATCGAGTGCCAGGCGATCAACGAACGCGCCCGTTGTGCCGCGCGCCTTGGCTGCTGCTAGATCCTCGGCATTGGCCGCCAATATCGAAGCTGTACGACCGCGTATCGTTTGAGCCGCGATGGTGAGAGCCTCGGCCTTCGCGTCAGCTGGCGCAACGGCAAGGTCGCGCGCTGCCGCGCGGGCCTGTTGGCCAACGGCGTGCATCGCTAAAGCAAGATCAGATACAGGCAGGTCGTTCATGGTCTGGGCGTACCGCAGCTTGAGCCGTCGCGGGCTCTCTATCAGGCGGCGTACACGCGGGCGAGGGCCGCTGCCACCCCACTTCAGCCGATCTTGAGCATTTCGCCTGGCCGTGCGGCCGTGAACCGATTCGGCGCCAGGTTGGAGCGGGCGATGGCCGCTTCAAGATCGCGCTTCGGCGTGTCGACGGCCTCATTGGTCAGCTTGAATGTGCCCCAGTGATGGCCGAGGGCCTGCCGGGCCTGCACGATACCGAAGGCCGCCACCGCCTCGGCCGGGTTCATATGCTGGTCGCGCATGAACCATTGCGGCTCATAGGCCCCGATCGGCATCCAGGCGAGATCGATGGTCGGAAAGCGGCCAGCGATCTGACGGAACGTGCCGCCATCTCCAAAGCCGGTGTCGCCGATGATGTAGACAGTATGCCTCGGCCCCACGACGACGAAGCTCGACCACAGCGCGTGCATGCGGTCGCGCGTGCCACGGGCGGACCAATGCTGCGTTGGAACGCAATGGATGGTTGCGCTGGCATGCGTGTGAGACTGCCCCCAATCCAATGCGCGAGCGGCAATATCCGGCACGCCGCCCTTCATGATCGTGTCGTTGCCGAGCGGGGTCAACACCATGGGCTTGTCGCGGGTCCAGACTCGGCCGATGGCGCTTAGATCCATGTGGTCGTAATGATTGTGCGAAATCAGCAGCACATCGATCTTGGGCAGGTCTTCGAACGCGATGCCTGGCGGATTGACCCGCTTTGGCCCAGCAAACTGCACGGGACTGGCGCGCTTCGCAAATACCGGATCGAACAGGATGTTCAGGCCCGCCGTCTGCAGCAGGCACGAGGCATGGCCAATGGCAGTCAGACGCGTTTGCCCGACATCGAGGCGCGGCTCAGGTTTAGCCGAGGAAAACGGACTGGCATAGGCGTCGGGCCATGCCTCGGCCCGTGTGCCAAACTGCCAGCGCGCAAGCTCACCAAAGCTCTTGGGGCCTGTGCCACCAGGATTGAAGAATTTGCGCCCATCGAAATGATCGCTCATGGGGCCGGTATAATAGCTGTTCATGGGGGTCCGTGAAAGTGCAACGCCGCCAACGCCGACGCCCGCGAGCCCCAGCCAAGCCAAACCCCGCAGGACGCGGCGGCGAGCAGGCTTTTCTGGCTTCGGGGCGCTGTCATCGGCCATTCCGGTTCAGTCCTGTGTGGTCGGTCGACTTATACGCTGCCTCGATACTTACGAAGCCTGAGCCACAAAAGATCAGGTCGACCCAGCCGCGGAAGGATCGAATTAACGTTTCGGGACTAATGCATGCCTTATCCGGCAAGATCTGATCGGAACTTTGAGGCTGCCCATGACCAAGATTTCCGCACACATGATCGCGATGGTCGATGTCGGCACCTCGACGCTGCTGCTGTTTGGTCTGATTTGCGGCGGTGCCGTCTGGCTGATGCGCAACCATCTCGCCAACATTCTGACCGTCATCCTCATCTTCCCGCTGGTACTCGGCCTGTCGCTGGTCGTGAACCACATCTTGATGACTTTGGGCATCTTCGATCCCAAGAAGATGGCGGACTGGATGATCGGGACCATCACGGCTGCAACAGCCGGCGTCATGTTTGGGCTTGGCATCATGGCCGTCTGCGCGCGCATGTGGGAGCGCCAACCGGCCTGACGCGACCAGTTGTTCGCGCCATTGCCTGCAATCCGGACAATCACTTGTTAACTCCACGCTGCAATAGTGCCTTGACCTGCCCTTTGCCGAGCGCCCGATCATGAACTCCACGATCGACAAAATCGCCCTGTTCTACGAGATCGACAAGGATACCTACATCCTGATCGCGATGTTCTGCGCGGCTGCTGCGCATTTCGTTCGCACGCGCATCCAGAATGCCGCCTTCCTCCTGTTTTTGTATCCCTTGTTCTGCGTCGTTGCTTTCACAGTCTATGCCTGGGCTCTCCACATGGAGCTGTTCGCGCCGAAGAAGCATGCGGAATGGATCATTTATTCGATCACGGCCGCGGCCATCGGGGCGTCTGTCGGGATCATGCTGGTCACCCTTCTGCGTGGCATCCAGGACAAATTCGTGGTCGCAGCCCACATCCGCCGCACCGTCAAGCGTGATGAGGAGCAGGAGACCAAAGGCTATCCTGTCTCGAACACCTGAAGCGAAGCCAGCCGATCAGCGCAGGCGTGGATTGAGCGCATCACGCAGCCAGTCGCCGAGCAGATTTACGGCCAGCACAAGAATGGCGAGGGTGAGGCCGGGATAGAGCACCATCCACGACGAGCCCGACAGCAAAAACGTATTGCCCACCTGAATCATGGTGCCGAGTGACGGCTCCGTTGGCGGTAGCCCGACGCCGAGGAACGACAGCGTCGCCTCTGTGATGATCGCGAGCGCCAGATTGATCGTCGCGATAACGAGCACGGGCGAGAGCACGTTTGGCAGCACATGCTTGAACATGATGGCGATGTTGGATAGGCCAATCAAGCGTGCCGCCTGCACGTATTCCTTGTTCTTTTCGACCAGCGTCACGCCACGCACCGTGCGCGCATATTGCACCCAGAACGATAGCCCGATTGAAATGACGAGGATCCAGAAATGGTTCTCGCCCATCTTCGATCCCTTCAAAAACGCCTTCGCGATGCCGTCGACCAGCAACGCCGTGAGGATGGCAGGGAACGTCAACTGCACGTCCGCGATGCGCATGATGATTGCGTCGATCCGACCGCCGCGATAGCCCGCAATCAGCCCAAGCGAGACGCCAAGCACGAGGGCGAGCGCCACGGCGGTCAGCGACACCAGGATGGACGAGCGCGTGCCGTAGAGGATGGTCGAAAGGATGTCGCGGCCCTGGTTGTCTGTGCCGAGCAGGAACTTTGCATCACCATCCTTGTACCAGCGCGGCGGTGTATTGCCGTCGAGGAGATCAATGGATTTGAGGTCGTAAGGATTGTGAGGCGCGATGAGCGGCGCCAGGAAAGCGGCCCCGACCAGCACCACCGTCAAAAGCGCCGCCAACATGACCAGCGGCGAACGTTTGAAGGAGTAGAAGATATCGCTATCCAGCGCCCGGGCGAAGCGGCTCTTTGGACGGGGCAGGGTCGGTGCGGTCGTGGTCATCGTGATGATCGTTCTGCGTGGCGGGGGCGCACCGTTTCAAGCACGCGCCTCTCGATCGTTGCATGTCGCTGCAGGAAGGACCACTGCGATCGACACAGGCCTACCGCCCGACATTGGCTTGGCTTTCGGCCCACAGCTGCTGGAATGTGCGCCCTTGTGGCGCGGGCATATCGCGATGCTTCGTCCACCCCCCTGCGAGCGGCAGCGACGAAAAACGCCCCCGTCCAAGACTTGCTGCACCAAGAGCCGCAATGCCGAGACGGGATACTAGCGCGTAGAGCTTCGGCCGCTTGGCGAAATAGGCCCACACACCGAGCCCGGTGCGATAGCTGCGACTGACGGGACCAGCACCCTGGAACTCTGCTTCGCGATGCTTGCGCATGAGCTTGGGCAGCGGGATCTTCATGGGGCAGACCTGCTCGCAGCGGCCGCAGAACGTTGACGCGTTCGGCAAATTGCCGGCCTCTTTGACGCCGATCAGCGCCGGCGTGATGACCGAGCCGATGGGCCCTGGGTACACCCAGCCATAGGCATGACCACCGACGGCGGCATAAACAGGACAGTGGTTCATGCAGGCGCCGCAGCGAATGCAACGCAGCACCTCGCGGAATTCGGTGGCAAGCAGTTCCGTACGGCCGTTGTCCAGAATGATGACGTGATAGGCCTCGGGGCCGTCGGGGTCACCCGGGCGGCGCGCACCCGTCGAAAACGTGCAGTAGGTCGAGAACTCCTGGCCGGTGGCCGAGCGGGCGAGCAAGCGCAGAATGGTCGAAACGTCTTCAAGCGTCGGCACCAATTTTTCAACTGACGTGATGACGATGTGCGTCTTGGCGAGCGACTGCGTGAGGTCGCCGTTGCCCTCGTTGGTGACGATGATCGACGAGCCGGTTTCGGCAACCAGGAAGTTGGCGCCGGTGATGCCGACGTCGGCTGTGATAAATTTTTCGCGCAGCACGGAGCGCGCTTCACTGACCATCGTCGCGGCTTCGGTCATGTCGCGGTCTTTGGGCAGGTGCGTGTGAACGCGTCGGAAGTCTTCGGCCACCTGCTCCTGCGTCAAATGAATGGCCGGCGCAATGATGTGGCTCGGCGTCTCCTTGCGAATTTGAACCAGATACTCGCCGAGGTCGGTTTCCACGACTTCGATGCCGCCGGCTGCCTCCAGGTAGGCGTTGAGTCCGATTTCCTCCGACACCATGGACTTGCCTTTGGTGACGATTTTGGCATTCGCCTCGCGGCAGATTTTGAGGATCGCGGCCCGCGCATCCTCGGCGGTGGCTGCAAAATGCACGTGGGCGCCTGCGGCCGTGGCATTTTTTTCGTAGGTCTCGAGATACAGATCGAGATGCGCGAGGGTGTGGTCTTTGATGCCCTTTGCCGTCTCTCGCAGCGCTTCAAACTCCGGCAAGTTTGCCCGCGCCTTGGCGCGATTGGCGACCAGGCCGCCCTTCAGGCCACCGAGCGCACGTTGCAACTGGACATCGGCGAGCGCCAGTTTGGCATTGGACTTAAAGGCGTGTGAGGTTGGCTGCATGGCGTCTCTCGTGCGGCAGTCTCAATTGGACCGCTGGCTCGCTAGTAGCGGCGGCGCACGGTCGATGTCCAGTACGCCATCATGGCCGTATTTGGCGCGCACGTTTCCGTTTTCATAACCCTCGGTTCGTAGCATCCGCGACGTTTTGCAACTATTGAGTTATTCTCTTTCGAGGCGGGACTTCATCCCTGAGCGCAGGACCCTCGGATGTGCTACAAGCTGGTTATGGATGACGATGGCGACATCTGGCCGGATGGCGATCAGGCCCTGCCGGCTCATTTGCGCACGTACAGGACAGGCGCTGATTTACAGTCGTTTTTGATCACCAAACTCGGCTTTGTCGGCATCACCCCGTCGCCACGACGCATGGACCTTGGTTTCGACCACGAGACCGTCTCACCCAAGGCCCTGGGCGGCGCGATCTACTGGTTGAGTGAACGCAGTTTCGTGCCGACGCGAATCACGGATCCCGGAAATCCTGACATCGTTACGCTGTTTGCAACACGAGGGGATCTGATCGGCTACCTCTCTGATTGCCTGACGGATCGCAGCACGGTGTCGCGCGTGGCGCGTATGCCTATCGCGTTGGAACAATCGGCATTTGCAACGCGATGGCGGGTCGCCCTCGGCATCTGCGAGGAAGTGGAGCGGCCGCAGTCGCGCTATCGCCTGCTCGGAGACTTGTTCCAGGGGTACTTCTCGGTTCTGTCGCGCACCGACGGTGGCGACTGCACCGTTGAGCATCTGGGCGACGCCTATGCTGCCTGGGACCCGCAATTCCACAGGGATGGCGTAGGTCGAACGTTTCGCGACGTCTTCGACAAGCGAGCTGGCTCACTGCTCGCTGATGGCTATCGGGAAATCGCGGGAGCCAGGATAGACCCAGCAGCCGAGTCCGTCCGGGCCCTGATAAGCTTTCCAGCCAAGCCAGCCCGGACGATCAATCACGATCGCCTGATCCTACCCGTTGGCGCGTCGCAGATTCTGATCGCCAACTTTGTCCATTGATTTTGTAGAAGCGGCGCGACCGTCCGGGGCGAGGCCCAGCCGGACATGTCGATCAAGCCGCTCGTAGAGATAGGCCGGCTCAGACCAAAGAAACATGCCCTGATAGATAACGCGCGGCCCTTCCGCGATGATGTAGCTGTCTTCGATATGCTGGAAGTGGCTGTAGCGCTGCACATCTGGCCGGCGGAGAGCGAACGACGCGATGCCGATCTCGAAGTCACAGGGCCACAGTGAGAGCGCATAGAAGCGAGCGATCTCGGGCAGAATGTAGCCAAACCCTCCCCCACGCCGGCTGGGGTGCACCCAGAAGGCGCCGGGATAGACGACGTGACCACGCAGGCGCCCCGCAGCCTCCGCAGGTAGGCGCACCGTCACCCGGTCACGCCACGCATCCGCGTTCTCACCATACAGGAATGAAAGATCCTCAAATGCACTGCGGACCGTGCGCTGCCCGAGATTCTCCGCCTTGACCGCAATGCACGTGACCGGGATCCCGGCCATGTCATAGCCGATGAAGCAGGCGCTCGTGTCCGGATCGACGGTGCGCAACCGAACATCGAAGCACTCGACGAGCGCGCGCCACGAATCCGTATTGGCCAGATGGACGTCGAGCAAGTCAGCGAAACTGGCGCGCCGCAATGTGATGCCGTGTTCGGCCAGGCGCGCCTCGGCATCAAGGAAGAAGCGGCCAAGTTTGCCCCGTGGGCCCCTTTTGAAGTGCAGGCTATCGACAAAAGATGCGGTGGTGGTTTCGGTCTGTTGGCTTGAAGATGTCAGCGTCATGCGTTCCTCCCGGGTTAACTCTTCAACCACTAAGAGTGTGACCTTTGCTTGCATCAAGTCAATTGCACATGCTTGACTATAGTCTCCTCAGGTTGTGTCTCGTGCAGGAGAAAAACATGGCGGCGTCGCCCCTACCGCTTAGTCAATCCAGGATCGATATCATCGTCGGAGCCCGGTTGGTGACGGCTCTCAAGGCGCGCATGGTGACGAAAGCGGACCTTGGGCGCCACCTTGGACAGCCAGCCGAGGCGGTCGAACAGTTTTGCCGCGGCGAGGTGCGGATCGGTCCGGCCCGGCTGCTCGTGATCTGCGAGCTGCTGAATGTCAGCGTCGGTTGGTTCTTTGCGGAGTAGCGGCGCCGCTTACCGCGCAACGTCGATGCGCACTTGCGCAAGCCCATGAGCGGTCATGCCAATCTGCTCAGCCGCAGCAAGCGAAAGATCGATCACACGGCCCGGCTTGAAAGGCCCGCGATCGTTGATTCGGACGACGACCGATCGCCCGGACGCCACGTGCGTCACACGCACGCGCGTGCCCAAAGGCAGTGTCCGATGCGCCGCCGTCATCGCGGTCTTGTCAAAACGTTCGCCCGACGCCGTCATCTGGTCTTGCCAATAGAACGAGGCGATGCCCGTCAGGGCGTGGGCTGGTCCAGTCAAAACTTTCTGGGGCGGCAGCGAGGCCGTCTCGACGCGGGCCGGTTGCGTCGCTCCAGGTTGTGGAACAGTCGTCCGACCACTTTGGTGGACGGTCAGCGTGCCCCAGCCGACACGTTCTGGTTCCGGGATAACCACGGTGCGCCATCCACTGGGGACTGCGATGCGCGCCACGTGTTGCGGCGGCTGGCGGAGCTCTTGACCGCGCACGCCCCCGACCGCGCAAGCGACCATCCCGGCGGCGAAAGCAAGCGTGCGGCGCATCGTGTCCGAGCACTGAAGCATGGGGCGTTGTCCCCACGCTGTCAGGCGATTCGGTGGCCGCGGCTATGGCCTACGACTATTGGATGGTGGAGAGGCGTTCACCCCTGCATGAACGCCGTAAACGCCGCAACGACGGCCTTGTTCTCGTCTTCGGTGCCAATGGTCATGCGGATGCTTCCCGCCAGGCCGTAGGCGCCGACGGCACGGAGGATGATGCCGCGGCTCTTGAGAAACGCGTCGCAGGCAGTCGCGCCCTTGGGGCCTTCGGCGCCGGCGCGGAAGTGGATCAGGATGAAATTGCCGACGCTCGGCGTGACGGTCAGGCCGAGCTTTTCAAGCTCGCCGACGACCCAGGGCAGCCAGCGCTCGTTGTGCTGGATGGCGTGATCCTGGAACGCGCGATCTTCGATCGCGGCGATGCCCGCGGCGAGGGCTGGCGCGTTCACGTTGAAGGGACCGCGCACGCGATTCATGACGTCGACGATGTGCTGCGGGCCATACATCCAGCCAAGGCGCACGGCGGCGAGGCCGTGGATCTTGGAGAAGGTGCGGAACATCACGACGTTGTCGCTTGAGCCCGCGAGTTCGATGCCGGCTTCGAAGTCGTTGCGCCGCACATATTCGGCATAGGCCGCATCGAGCACGAGGATGGCGGACTTGGGCAAGCCCGCATGCAGGCGGCGCACTTCGCTGATGGGAATGTAGCTGCCGGTCGGGTTGTTCGGATTGGCGAGGAACACGAGTTTCGTCTTCGCCGTCACCTTCGACAGCATGGCGTCGACGTCGGTCTTGAAGCCGGTCTCGGGCGCGGTCACTGGCACGCCGCCGTTGGCCAGCGTCGCGATCTTGTACATGAGGAAGCCGTACTGCGAGTACAACGTCTCATCGCCCGTGCCGAGGTAGGCGTTCGCGAGCAGCCCGATCAGTTCGTCCGAGCCCGAACCGCAGACAATACGGTTTGTATCGAGGCCGTACACACGCGCAATCGCCTCGCGCAGCTTGTTGGCGCCACCATCGGGGTAGCGCTCGAGTTCATCGGCGGCGGCCTTGAAGGCGGCGATCGCCTTCGGGCTCGCGCCAAGCGGATTTTCGTTCGACGACAGTTTGATGGGTTTCATGCCGCCGGGGATCGTGCTCGAGCCCGGCACATAGGGGTCGATGGTCATGATGCCGGGCTGCGGCATGGGGCGGGTGACGGCGGACATGGACGTGCTCGCTGATGAATGATCCGGCCGAGTGCATAGCGAAGCCGCCGCGGAAGGCAACGGGCGTTTCGCGCACGGGGAACTTCTGGGCTTACGCCTGGCCGCCGACCCAGGGGTCAAACACCTGGCATCGCGCGCGGACAAAATCGCCTGTATCGCGGGTGACAACCGTCAATCCGTGGTGAAGCGCTGTCGCGGCGATGATCAAATCCGGTTGTGTGAAGGTATGCCGGACCTTGCGGCCTTCGTGCACCAACAGGCGCCAGCGGACCATGATGTCTTCCGTTATTGGCAGCGTGCGCTGGGCGAACATGGGACGCACGCGATGCGTCAGCCACGCATCGAGTTCAGCGCGCTTTGTCGGGTCAGCTGACGTCTCGATACCAAACCGGATCTCAGCAAAGGTCACTTCACTGACGAACAGCGCATCCAGTGAGAGGCCAGAAACGAACGCAACCACCTTGGCGTTCGGACGCGGCTTGCGCAGTTCGGACAGGACGCTTGTGTCCATCAACCATCCAGTCACAGTTTGACGTTCCGAATAGGGGCAGCATGCCGTTCGGGGGCGATGTCGACGTCATCATGGGGACAGGATTGCAGCGCTTCAATCAACGCTGCGCCGGTTTTCTCGCCGCTCAACCTTCGAAAGTCAGCCGCCGCCACCACCACCACCTCTTCTCGACCGTGTACCGTGACGGTTTGCGGGCCATCGGTCTTCACGCGTCGCACGAGTTCCGATAGGTGAGCTTTCGCATCATTGAGCGGCCATGGTGTTTTCTTGGCGCCGGTGGGCGACCGTCGCCGGCCCGGTTTGGCTTCCCGAGCTGACGCCGCCGATGGTGGAGCTTTTTTGGTCATACCGACTAGAATAGCAAAACGACCTCGCGTACTCAAGCGTGCCGCCGACGTCCGAGCAGGATTCCATGCCCAAGATCAAGACCACCGTTTCCTCGTCCTCCGACACGTTCAAGGCCAACGCCGCCGCCATGGCCGCGGTTGTGGCTGACCTGCAGGCCAAGCGTGCCGAGGCGGCGCTTGGGGGGCCAGAGAAGCAGCGGGAGCGGCATATCTCGCGTGGCAAACTGCTGCCGCGCGATCGCGTGTTGACCTTGCTTGACCCGGGCTCGCCGTTTCTGGAGCTGTCGCAACTCGCGGCGAACGGTATGTACACGGGCGATATTCACGGCGCGGGCGTGATTACGGGCATTGGCCGCGTGTCGGGGCGCGAGTGCGTTGTCGTTGCCAATGACGCGACCATCAAGGGCGGCACGTATTATCCGATGACGGTGAAAAAGCATCTGCGCGCGCAGGAGATCGCGGCGGAAAATCGCATGCCCTGCCTGTATCTGGTCGACAGTGGCGGCGCCAATCTGCCGAACCACACGGAGGTGTTTCCAGACAAGGAGCACTTCGGTCGCATCTTCTACAATCAGGCACACATGAGTGCGGCGGGCATTCCTCAAATTGCCGTCGTCATGGGTTCGTGCACGGCGGGGGGCGCGTACGTGCCGGCCATGTCGGATGAAAGCATCATCGTGCGCAAACAGGGCACGATCTTCCTCGGCGGTCCGCCGCTGGTGAAGGCGGCCACGGGCGAAACGGTGTCGGCGGAAGATCTCGGCGGCGCGGACGTGCACACGCGGCTGTCAGGGGTTGCCGATCACTATGCGCTCAATGATCGCCACGCGCTCGACATCGCGCGCAACATCGTTGGCAACCTCAACACGCAGAAGCCGATGGGTGTGGTCACGCGCGAGCCTAGGCCGCCCGACTATGACGCCGACGAGATCGACGGCTGCGTGCCGACATCGCTGATGACGCAATACGACGCGCGCGAGGTGATTGCCCGCATCGTCGACGGCTCCGAGATGGACGAGTTCAAGGCCAACTACGCGACCACGCTGATCACCGGCTTCGCCCATATCGAAGGCCTGCCCGTCGCGATCCTCGCCAACAACGGCATCCTGTATTCCGAGACGGCGCAGAAAGCCGCGCACTTTGTCGAGCTCGCCTGCCAGCGCAAGATCCCGCTGCTGTTCCTGCAAAACATCACGGGCTTCATGGTCGGCCGCGAGGCGGAAGCGGGCGGCATCGCGAGGAACGGCGCCAAGATGGTGATGGCGGTCGCCAATGCCAAAGTGCCGAAGGTGACCGTCATCATCGGCGGCAGTTATGGCGCGGGCAACTATGCCATGTGCGGCCGTGCCTATGGTGCGCGCTTCCTGTTCACGTGGCCGAACGCACGCATTTCCGTGATGGGCGGTCCACAGGCCGCCAGCGTGCTCGCAACCGTGCGGCGCGAGAACATCGAGGCCGACGGCAAAACCTGGAGCGCGGCGGAGGAAGCGGCATTCAAGCAGCCGCTACTCGACCAGTTCGAACGCGAGGGACACCCCTATTTTGCCACCGCGCGCATCTGGGACGACGGCATCATAACCCCGCGCGAAACACGGCGCGTGTTGGGGCTGGCTTTTTCGGCGTGCCTGAACGCGCCGATCGAGGCGACGAAGTTCGGGGTATTTCGGATGTGAGGGGATGGGTAGACACATGCCTTGCCAGGTACCGATCGAGCGCCTGCCCGACTCATAACTTGCTGGTCAGCCGCAGACTCAGCCGCGAGACTGTTGATCGCAGCCAGAAGCGCAGCAAAAGTCCTCGCCTTTGCAGTTACGTCTGCGACCTTCTTCGGCAGATCTAGCGCAACAAGCGCGTTAGAAACCGCAGCTGCCTCATCGAAGTTGCCCTTTGTGGCGGACCCTTCAGGACGGAGCCTCTTGCATGACCCAGATCCCCATCCATGAACCGACGCTCTGGGCCGATGACGGTTGGACGGCGCAAGTGATCAAGAACGAGGATGATGACGGCTGGGCCGTCGCCATGATCAAGGATGGCGAGCCTGAGCCGGCATTGGTCGGGCCGTGGACGATGGGGCG
>JANMGQ010000124.1:0-3296 GCA_031374735.1 Hyphomicrobiaceae bacterium
TGCAGCGCCTGGGCAGCGGGGATCAGGGCGCGCTGCGCGCCCTCATGACCCGCCACCAGGTGCGCGTGTTCCGCTTCATCATGCGCCGCGTGAAGAACGAGGCGGTGGCCGAGGAGCTGACCAATGAAGTGTTCCTGGATGTCTGGCGCAATGCCAAATCGTTCGAGGGACGTTCCAACCCGGGAACGTGGTTGCTCTCGATTGCCCACAACCGGGCCATCTCGTCATTGCGCAAGCGACGCGAAGAATCCTGGGACGATGACAAAGCCGGCGAACTCGTCGACGGCGAAGACACGCCCGAGGTCTCAGCCCAGAAGGGTGACAAGGCCGCGGCCATGCGTCGGTGTCTGGCCGGCCTTACTGACGATCACCGCGAGATCGTCGATCTCGTCTACTACCAGGAAATGTCGGTCTCCGAGGTGAGCGAGATCGTCGGCATCCCCGAAGCCACAGTTAAAACACGGCTGTTTTACGCCCGCAAGAAACTCTCCGAGCTGCTCAAAGCAGCCGGCATCGATCGAGGTTGGCCATGAGCGAAACATTCAGCGAGCGCGAAGACGTCGAGATGCTGTTGCCGTGGTTCGTCACGGGCAGACTCGATGCTGCTGACCGCGCAAAAGTCGACGCGTTTCTCGCCAAAGATCCGGCTATGCGCCGACAGCTTGACCTGCTCCGCGAGGAGCAGGCAGGGACCATCGCCGCCAACGAGGCTGTCACTCTCCCGCGTGGTGTTTCAGTCGCCAGGGGCATGGATTACGTCACGGCCAACAGCCCGGCGCTGCAGGCCAAGCGCGCTGGCGCAGGCGTGCTGGACCAAATCCGTGGTTTCTTCGCCATGCCGACGGCCAAGGGCGTGCGCTATGCAGCTATCGCGGCGGCGGCGGTGTTTGCCGTCCAGGCAGTGGCGATCGGTTCCCTGTGGCGCGGCGGCGACGCTGGCCCAGGCCTTGCCAGTGGTCCCGGCCGCGTGGTGACCGAAGGCACCTTCGCCAATGTGCAGTTCAAGGACGGTGTGGCGCTCGCGGCAGTGGGCAACGCGCTCACGGCCCTCGACATGCGCATCGTCGAAGGTCCGCGCGCCAACGGTTGGTTCACCGTGCGTTTAGGTGACACGGCGCTGAGTGACGCCGAGCGCACGGCAAAAGTAACAGCTTTGCGCCAGCGCGCCGATATCATTCAACTGGTGACAGTGCCGCCACCGAAGTAGAGTTTGGCACAGTCCGGAGCAATGTCATGGCCTCGGTGACATCAACATTGATCAAGACGGCGGCCCTGCTGCTGCTTGGCGCCGCCGTTGTGGCGACGACAGCAACGGCTGAGCGCCGCACCGTCAAGCGCGCCAAGCCGGCGCCGGTGTCGAAAGCCTTGGCTAAGCCGGTGTCAATTGCGGCGCCCACCATCCGCGACGTGGCACCGCGTCCACGCAACCCAGTGAATGCCGGGCAGGCGCAAACAAAGCCAACGCGTGACAAGCCTATCATCTCAAACGGTCCACCCACGCGCGACAAACCTGTTGCGAAAGGGCCGACGAACACGCCCGACCGTCCGTCGGGCCGCCAGCCCCCCGGAAACCAGACATCGGATCGCACCCCGCCGACAGTCCGGCCGCCTATCATCGTCGCCCTGCCACCGATCAGGCCCCCCGTGGCCGTGCCGCTGCGCCAGCCACCTGTGACGTTCATTCCGTTGACGCCGCCCGCTCGACCGCCGGGTGCAACGCCACCGCCATCGCCGCCACCGGGACCGAGCCAACAGTCACAGCCGCCCATCGGAGGCACACCGCCAGCGGTCGTCGCTCTCGACACGTTTGTGCCCGACGAGGTGCTGATTGCGCTGCCGATCACAACACCGGAAACCTTGGAGGCTGATGTGGCGCTGGCGTTCAATCTGACCATCCTCGAACGCTCGGCCATGACGCTGGTCGATCAACGCCTCGTGCGCCTGCGCATTCCCGACAGCCGCGCTGTGCCAGCCGTCGTCGCGGCGCTGCAGGCCGATGTGCGCGTGCCGGCGGCGCAGCCGAACTATATCTACCGCTACCAGCAGAGTGCACCCATTCAACCGGCCGCGGTTTCAACCAGCATGGGGGCACAATACACGCTGGCGCGCATTGGTCTTGGTG
Organism: Hyphomicrobiaceae bacterium; assembly: GCA_031374735.1. Lineage (GTDB taxonomy): Bacteria > Pseudomonadota > Alphaproteobacteria > Rhizobiales > Hyphomicrobiaceae > JABFRJ01. The sequence goes on from JANMGQ010000124.1 coordinate 2,123, forward strand.
ACGCGCAGCGGCTTGCGCGCGGTCGCGGCATCGTGATCGCCGTCATCGACAGCGGCGTTGAGCGTGCGCACCCCGATTTTGGCGGCCGGGCCATCGATGAACTCGATGCATTGGACACGGTCCCGCGCGTCACCAACGCCACAACGTCAGGTCTCGATCCGCACGGCACGGGAGTCGCCGGCATCATCGCGGGCCGAGGCCTCGTGCAAGGCGTATCGCCTGATGTGCGCCTGCTCAGCGTGCGCGCGTTCGGCAACGCCCAGAACCGCGGCTCGGCGTTCGCCATCACATCCGCTATCGTGAAGGGTCTGAACTGGTCAGTCGAGAACGGCGCGCGCGTGGTCAACATGAGTTTTGCGGGCGCGCGCGACGCGGCCATGGAGCGCAACATCGCGGCACTCCCCGCGCGCCGCGTGGTCGCAATTGCAGCCGCTGGCAACGGCGGCGCAGCAGCCGCGCCCGCCTATCCCGCCGCCTACCCTAGTGTGATCGCCGTCACCGCCACCGACGCCTCCGATAAACTCTACGATCGCGCCAATCACGGCGCCTATGTCGCTGTGTCGGCGCCCGGCGTAGATGTGCTCGTCCCTGCGGGTCGTGCGGAACACGACCTGCAGAGCGGCACGTCATTCGCGGCACCACACGTTGCAGGCCTCGTCGCGCTGATGCTGGATGTGAACCCGGATCTATCACCGGATCATGTGCGCCAGTTGCTGCTGGCCGCCGTCGACGACCTCGGCCGTCCCGGCCGAGACGAGCAGTACGGTGCGGGTCGGATCAACGCTGGCAAGGCCATTGCCGCTGCCGCTGCCTTCCGGCCGGCACTGGCAGGCGCGCCGTAGCACAGATGAGCCCACTTTGCCTCTCCACCTTCTTCAGGGGGAGAGGGGGACCACCGCAATGTCGTTCGCGACATTGCGGTGGTGGGTGAGTTACCATGTGCGGCGCACACCTTGTTCTATGAAACAAGCAGCCGCGCAGCGGCGATTTTTGCGATGCAGCATTCGTGCTGCGCTGCAGCTAGTTACAGGAGAGGGGCGGCTGCTTGCTCGGCCGTTTTCGCAGCAAGTCCTGAGACCACAGATGGGGCCATGTCTGAGCAAGCGGCCGCCCCTCACCCTCGGGGTGCTCACCGCACCGCCCTGTGAATCACTTTGGCATCCAACCAATTGCG
>JANMGQ010000130.1:0-4101 GCA_031374735.1 Hyphomicrobiaceae bacterium
TTCCTCGAGCGCATGAGCCGAGCCATGGCGGAACGCGGCTTCGAAGTGCGGAGCAGCACCTCGGTCGCCAAAGCGCTGACGGTGATCGGGGACAAACCGCCTGCATTTGCGGTCCTGGATCTTCGCCTCTCCGATGGTAGCGGTTTGGATGTTGTTTCAGCCCTCCGTGGTATGCGGCCATCCGCTCGAATTGTCATGCTGACCGGTTACGGCGACCTGCCGACTGTGGTCTGCGCCGTTAAGCTCGGCGCGGTCGATTACCTGACGAAGCCGGCTGATGCGGATGAACTGACGGACGCGTTGCTCGCGCCGCCCAATCAGCATCCTTCGGCACCTGAGACTCCGATGTCGCCGGCTCGGGCGCGATGGCTGCATATCCAGTCGGTCTTTGAGATGTACAATCGCAACGTGTCAGAGACTGCCCGTCGCCTCAACATGCATCGGCGGACGCTGCAACGCATCTTGCTCAAAACCGCTCCGCTGTAGGGCTGCTCGCCGAGTTGCGGGATAGCCATCGCGACGCCGAGCGCCGTTTCGCATGGCCAACTGGTGATCACAGATCAGCGTCAAACTCGCCGCGCGTCAGAGTGCGCGAGGTCTTTAGTCAAACGGCGAACCGGTTTGTGAGAAAGCCAACTGCTGCGCCAAGACCAATCGAAATCGCCAGGATCGGCAGCACGCGCTCGGGATGCTGGGCCGAGTATGTGATCAAGATCGGGAGCGACGACAGCGTGCCGATCAGCGCGCCCTTCGCGAGCGCGGGCATCGGCATAACGGCGTACGAGATGAAAATTGTCGTCACGAACCAGTGCGCGAAGACGGACGCCAGCATGACGCGATCGGTGCCGCGCAGCATCATCGGTGCAATATCGACGAGGCCGGCGGCGACGCCGATGGCGAGTGTGGTGAGGAGTTTCGACATGCGTGGCTCCGGCGCAATTGGTCAACTGTGAGGCCAGGGGGACGTGGCAAGGCTGCAGGCGACTGTCGCTGGCAACCTCGCGTGCGGCGTCAGTGCTCGCTGTCGAGATGCGCGAGTTGCTCGGCGGCGTAGCGACCGCCAGACACCGCGGCCACTGGCATGGCCGCCTCGATGGCACGGAGATCATCCGGCGTCAGCGTGAGGTGCGTCGCGCCAAGCGCCTCTGTCAATCGATCACGCCGACGGGCGCCGACCAGCGGCACGATGTCTGTGCCTTGAGCTGCCACCCAGGCGATAGCGATCTGCGCGACGGTGGCGTTGCGTGCTGCCGCGACCCCGCGCAGAGTTTCAACGAGCGCGAGGTTCTGCTCGACGCTGCCCGCCTGGAAGCGCGGCGAGTAGCTGCGGAAGTCTTGCACACCCGTCGATCCCGCCTGCCAGTGGCCACTGATAAGGCCGCGTGAAAGCACGCCGTAGGCCGTGACGCCGATGCCGAGGTCTCGTATCGTCGGCAGAATTTTTGCTTCGATGCCGCGCGAAATGAGGGAGTATTCAATTTGCAGGTCTGCAATTGGGGCGACCTTCGCGGCGCGTCGGATTGTGTCAGCGCCAACTTCAGACAGGCCGATGTGGCGCACATATCCCGCCTTCACCATGTCAGCTATGGTGCCGATCGTGTCTTCGATCGGCACGTTCGGGTCGAGGCGCGCCAAGCGATAGATATCGATGTAGTCCGTATTCAGACGCTTCAGCGTGTAAGCCAGCGCGTTTTTCACCGCGACGGGTCGCCCATCGACGCCGATCCAGCTGTTATCGGGTCCGCGGAGCGCGCCGAACTTGACGCTGATCTGCGCCTTCGAGCGATCGCGGCCAGCCAGCGCTTCCGCGATCAGCAGTTCGTTGTGTCCCATGCCGTAGAAGTCGCCGGTGTCGATCAAGGTCATGCCGGCATCAAGGGCGGCGTGGATCGTCGCGATGCTCTCGGCGCGGTCGGACGGGCCATAGAGATCGGACATGCCCATGGCGCCGAGGCCGAGTTGGCCAACGGTTGGGCCTGATGTGCCGAGGGTGCGGGTCTGCATTGGGGTAGCCTTTCAAGGTTCAAAGAGGCGTGGTTTCGACAAGAGTCAGGATCAGCGTGATGAGTCCGCCGCTGATCGTGACGAGCTGGTTGGTAAGTTGGGTGCGGCGAGGGCGCTTGCTCATGTTCGTGATCTCAGCTTGTTTGACACTCCCGCCGCATCCGCTGCTGCTCAGCGGGTCAGATAGGCCCCGTTGATCCACAGCGTCTGGCCGTTGACCCACTGCGAGGCGGGAGAGGCGAGGAACTCGACGATCGGGACAATGTCCTCGACTTTGCCGAGACGCTTCTCGGTTGAGAGGCCAGTGGCATAGGCGACGGACTGCGGGTTTTCGGCAGCGTGAAAGAACGCGGTGTCAACGGGGCCAGGGCCGATATTGTTCACCGTGATGCGTTTGTCGGCCAGCTCTTTGGCCAACATGCGCGAGTACTCTTCGACCGGAGCTTTTGTGCCGGCGTAGATGGCATATCCGGGTGCCGCGCCAGCCAGCAGAGACGTGCCGACCGAGATGATGCGGCCGCCAGCACGGATGCGGGTCGCGCCTTCACGAAGAGCGTAAAACAGCGCACGATTGTTGATGGCATCGAGTTGTTCGAACTCTTCGTCTGTGAACTGAGCCATTGGTTTCTTGATGATCTTGCCAACGGTGTTGACGAGAATATCGACCCCACCGAAGCTGGTTTGAGCGGCGTCGAACATCGCCTTCACGTTGGCTGGCTTCGTCAGGTCACCCTGTATGATTGTAGCTTTCCCGCCTGCTGTCTGGACCATGGCGGCTGTCTCCTCGATCTCCTTGCGGGACTCGGCTCGGTGGTGATGGACAACGACGTTCGCGCCCATGCCGCCGAGGGCGACCGCAAAGCCGCGGCCGAGGTTGTTGCGTGCGCCCGAGACGATGGCGACTTTTCCAGTGAGAATCTTGGGGGCGCCGCCTGCACCCTGAGCGCGGGCTGTGGTTGAGAGTGCGGCACCTGCGACGGCGGCGGTTCCGAGACCAGCCAGAAGACTGCGGCGCTGCATGTTCGGTGTGTTGCTCGTATCAGACATGGGGGATCTCCTGATCACTTGCTCGTCGGCGGCCCGGTGTGTGCCAGCCATGAAAAGAGTTTTGCCCCAAAACGACATGTGCGATAATCCGGATATCTATGCACAAGCCGTCCGGATTTTCGTACAATGGCTTCTCCCGATCTTGCAGACCTCGCGGCCTTCCTGACGGTTGCCCGCGCTCGAAGTTTTCGCGGGGCCGCCAAGACGTCAGGGGCGTCGCCGTCTGCATTGAGCGATGCTATGCGTCGGCTGGAGGCACGCCTCGGCGTGCGCTTGCTGAACCGCACGACCAGGAGTGTGACGCCGACGGAAGCGGGGCAACGGCTGCTTGAGCGTCTTGGGCCGATGCTGGATGAGGTGTCGGCGGCGGTCGACTCGCTGAATGATTTTCGCGGCGCGACGCGCGGCACGTTGCGGCTCAATGTGCCGGGCGTGGTGGCGGATCTGGTGCTCCCCGATATCCTGCTGCGCTTCATGGCAGCCCACCCCGACATTCGCGTCGAAGTGACGGCGGATGAAAACTTCGTCGATGTGCTGGCGGGCGGCTTCGACGCCGGAGTGCGATACGGCGAAGCCATCGCGCGCGACATGATCGCGATCCCGATCGGCCCGCGCGTGCAGCGATATGTGACAGCGGCATCGCCTGCCTATCTCAAGCTTCACGGCACGCCCAAGCATCCGCACGATCTGCTCACACATGCCTGCATCCGCTTTCGCTTCCCGAGTGGCGTCATGCCGAACTGGGATTTCGACAACGGCCGCGTACAGGTCTCGATCGCGCCGACAGGACCGCTGGTCGTCAGCCGCATCGCGCTGCAACTCGCCGCCGCGAAAAACGATGTCGGAGTCGTGCATACGTTCGAGGGTTTTCTAGCGCCAGCCCTCAAGTCGCGCCACATCGTGCCCGTTCTCGAAGACTGGTCCGAGCGCTTCGCCGGCCCGTTTCTCTACTACGCCAGCCGCACGCATATGCCTGGACCGCTGCGCGCGTTCGTCGATTTCATAAAGGCGGAGCGGGAGTAAACGCAGTCGCCAGCTCACACATTTGGT